>JAKLJE010000049.1 GCA_023151315.1 Bacteroidia bacterium | reverse complement strand
AAACTGGACAGTATATCCTGTTTTACCAAAGAAAATATTCCCGTTGGTCAGTTCGGTCTTATACGTAACCTGCGAATCCCATTGGCCCTTGTTTTCCTCGAAACGCGGAGTAGGAGTCATATCGAAAGCTTCTGTGCTTTCAGGATTGATATCCTTGTCCATCCGCGATGAATAGTCCACGTAAGAAAATCCGTGTCCTTCATGACTGCTCTCAGCTGTTGGTACAGCGGGAGTATTCATCTTGGAAAAACTGTTCTGTGCACTTGCGAATAAGCACGTAAATGACACCGCAACCGAAAGAACCGACTTGAGTCGTAAAGAATTTAACATTGGTATGTTATTGTTTGTCAATGATATACATTAAGACACAACCCCATAATCGCATCAGGAGACCCAATAAGGAAACATCGGGGCAAAAACATGAGAATGAGGTTAATATCCAGTTTGCCGCTGCTAAAGTAGTAGGTTAAAGCTCCGCGTATCATAGGGGTTAACCCCTGTTGCTATAGGAGAACAAGTGCCAATAAAGGCAGCATAAGTGCAAGACAATCGGAAGGTAGCCGGAACACTCTTACTTTTGCTCAACTATGAACGCCGTAATCATTGATGATAATAAAAACAACCGGGGCTTGCTCCGAACCTTGGTGGAAGAATATTCACCTGAGGTTATTATCTGCGGTGAAGCTGCCGATATAACAGAAGGCCAAAGGCTGCTGGATCAGCAAAATGTAGATCTCGTATTTCTCGATATTGAACTTAAAGACGGGAACGGACTTGACCTTCTGAAAAAAGCCAAAGGTGATTTTGTTACTATCGTAACAACCTCCTACAAGGAGTATGCGTTTGATGCTTATCAGGAAGGAATTATTGATTACCTGATCAAACCGATTGAAATAGACCGATTGATTTCTGCCATCAACAGAGCATCGATATTACTCAATACTCAACTGCACATTAATTCTCCTTCCCATCAAGCTTCAAGTACTCCAGATACTATTCTGATCAGTGAGCGTAACAATTCCATTTTCATACGCACTGAAGATGTTATCTATCTTGAAGCCGATGGAAAATACACCAATATCATTTGCTCCGGTGACAGACGTTTCGTTTCGTCACAGAATCTAAAAGAGTTTGAGCTATCCTTGGGAAATTTATTCATTCGTGTTCATCACTCGTATATTGTTAACCTGAAATACTGCGCATCTTTCAACAAAGGGGAACACATGCTCAATACCATTCAAGGCTATTCCATCCCGGTCTCGTTGCGAAAAAAGGATGTCTTACTGAGTCGTTTCCCGCAATTCTGATCTTATGTTGAAAATACCCGCGCTTTCTGCATTAATTATTTTACTGTGGACAACGTCCGGAAATGCGCAGACAACAGAAGGTGAATTCTTATTCCGGAACTGGTCAACCGCAGAAGGACTGCCACAAAGTCACATCACCGATCTCTGTCAGGATCCGTTCGGGTTGATATGGGTAACAACTTTCGATGGCATTGCCAAATTCGATGGCATCCTCATTACAACATATGATCAGACCAATCTCACCGGATTGCGTTCTGCTTTCTTTACGGATCTGTACAAGGACGCTGATTCATCTATATATTTTGTTTCCGACAAGGATCTTGTAAGATACAATTCATCGGTTTTCACGGTTATCCCGCTACCGGTACGAGCTAATTTCCGCTCAAGTGTTTGCGTTTCGGGCCCTGATTCCATCTATATCAGCGTTGATGATAGATTATTCTTTTATTCACAAAACAAATTCACCGAGATCACCCGAAATTCCGCGAGCCGGATCATTAATATTGAATTGATAAGTAGCACAATCGGTGTTGCAACCGTGAACGGACCAGAGTTTATTTCACGTGGTAATCACCAATTAATCAGCACCTCTCTGACCCCATGCGACGGGATTCATTCAGATGGAAAATTATTTTATTCTTATACAAGCGACAGCATCCTTTGCTTTTCCGCCAAAGACGGTTCACGAATCAAAAGCGACGCTTTCACACTTCGTTCACCTTTGGCACTTGCAATGGCGCATCAGAATCAGATCTACACTTTTTCAAACGACACCGTAAGTTATCTGCATTCAGACGGGCACATCACCCATGTTACAGCAGATATTTTCCTGTCCGATCACCACATCTGTATGCTTGATGCACGCGGTAATTTCTGGTTCGGCTCTCACGCCAATGGTCTGTATTTAGCGAAGAAAAGGTTCATACGGAATTTCACACTCAATCAGGGTGAATTTGCAGAAACTTATTTTGTCACAAAGACTAAGGATGGTATTCTCAGCGGTGCTTGCAACAATCTGTATCTTAACGATGGACACAGGATGAGCAAATCAGCGCGTAACACTGAAGCTTTCGGTTTGTGCATTTACGATTATTATGAACGCAGACCTGATGAAGTTTATATGGCAACATACGGGCACGGACTGATTCTTACGCGTAACGGGAAGCGAGACACACTCATACCCCCGGAAATATCAGGATACAATGTTTATTGTCTGAAGGAAACAAGCGATTCTCTGCTTTACATAGGTACAAACCAAGGTGCAGATCTACTGAACCTGAACAGCGGAGTTGTAACCAAAATCTCATCCCCTGAAACATTTGTTGTTTATCAATTTTCAGAATACAGAAATGGAAACACCGCTTTGGCAACAGATCATGGTGTGCTGATCTCAGACGGGAAAAACATTATAGAAAAATTTGATACTGCTTCGGGACTGAAATCGAACAGTGTACGATCACTGTTATATGATGCAGACGGGAATCTATGGATCGGTCTGGCAAAATATGGACTGGCCGTGAAGTTTGGAGAAAAGATCGTGTCGTACCCTAACGGCAAAGGTTATCTCGATAAAAATATTCTTTCCATTACAGCGGATTCTGCAGGCAATTTCTGGATTACTACCAATCATGGCTTGCAAAGAGTAGCGCGTAAGAATCTTCTGGACTACGCGAACTCCGCCACCGGAACAATCGCTGTTTCCACTTTCGGGTTATCTGATGGTTTGATAAGTCCGGAATTCAATTCGCATACACAATCGAAATCCTGCATTAAAGATGATCAGCTCTGGCTTCCGGGAATCCGGAGTGTCGTTTGTGTTTCTTTGAAAGATCAGCCGCAACCGGAAAACTATCCGCTATCGGTTCATCTGAAATTCAATGGCAATCATGTACGTGATAATGAAGAACTGAACTTCCTTAACGCCGGTTCTCCAAACATTCAACTGTCCGTTGAATTTGCAGATTACAGCGGCTACACTCATCGTTATTACGAATATAAAGTATCGGAAATTGACTCGGTGTGGCATACTGTAAGCTATGGAACAAAGTCTGAAATCCGGATTGACCGCAACGGATGTTTTACTCTTGAAGTTCGGCGTCCGGGTGAATACTCTCCGATAAAGCGAAAATTCTGCGTTACCGGAATTGCGAATCCCACACTGCTTAATACGCTCTGGACTCTGGTGTTCCTGCTTGGTGCTGCCGGTGTTACTCTTACAGCGTTCGTGATTTACAATGCGCGCAAACAAAAACTCCTGCGTACCGAGAATGAAAATCTCGCTGTAAGACTGGTTGCATTGCAGAAACAGATCAACCCTCATTTCATTTTCAACTGTCTTAATTCGCTTCAATCATTATTCATTATGAATAAACGAAGAGAAGCCAATGCCTACCTGGTAAGGTTTGCCAGCCTGCTTCGTGCAATGATTGATTATTCGAGAAAAGAGAAATCTACACTCAAAGACGAAATTGAATCGTGTGAAAACTTTCTTGAATTGGAAAATCTGAGATTTGATGAATCTACTTTCGAATATCGCTTGAATGTTGCACATGATATCCCGCTCAACACAATTACACCAAGCTTCCTGATTCAGCCCTTTGTGGAAAACAGCTTGAAACACGGAACTGTTCCCGGCCAGCCACTCATAATTACCGTCGATGTTTTCAGATCAGCAAACTACATTAAAATAATTCTCATGGATAACGGACATGGTCCAGGTGCCCGTGGTTTGCAGCGAACTAATTCCAGCGGTATTCGTATTACTGCTGAACGGCTATCAGCTTTCAATAAATTGTACAACACTCGTATTTCGTTTGTGATTCTTGATCGAAAATCTCTTCAGTCCGGGACAACAGGAACGCAAGTTGAAATATCAATTGGTCTATGAAACGCAACTATCTTGTAAGCGGCCATAATCAGGATCTGACTCAGGGCGAGTTCAGTTTTACAGCAGAGCTGGACTTTGCATTTCTCGGACTCCGCACAGATGGTATTCTGATCACTTCGTTTTTCGAAAACAGAACCATCACTGCGAACGAATGTGAGATGATGGTTGCATTACTCGAAGAAAAGTTGGGAAAGAGAAAATATCGTATGTTACTTTATTCAACCGCCACAACCTATTTTGACAAGTCCGCGTTATCGTTTTCCGCCAGTGAACGAGGACAGAGTTTTTCAGTGGT
Source organism: Bacteroidia bacterium (assembly GCA_023151315.1). Classification (GTDB taxonomy): domain Bacteria; phylum Bacteroidota; class Bacteroidia; order Palsa-965; family Palsa-965. Next base: position 8,085 of record JAKLJE010000049.1, on the reverse strand, counting down.
GGAGGCCTATATTACATCCAACTTTCTGCACAAGATAATCGGAATAATTTACGTGTATTTCGACCGTCCGAAGGTTCCCACAAAGATTTTCACTGACAAGAGCAAAGCGATTGAATGGCTGAAAAACTTTCAGGACGAATAAAACACACGGCTCACGCACTTGAGCTGAAAGCCGTATATTCGTAATTCAACTTTCAGTTATGATACAGTCTCCTCTCAATTTCAAGAAATGGATTGACGAAAACCGTCATCTGCTCAAGCCGCCTGTTTCCAACAAAGTAGTCTACAAAGACACTGAGTTCATCATCATGGTTGTGGGCGGACCGAATTCGCGCAAAGATTATCACTACAACGAGAGTGAAGAGTTTTTCTATCAGATTGAAGGAGATATCACAGTAATAACGCAGCAGGACGGCAAAGCTGTGCCGGTAGAAATCAAGGAAGGCGAAATATTCATGCTTCCGCCACGAGTACCACACAGCCCGGGGCGGCCGGCAAATACGGTGGGGCTGGTTATTGAAAGAAAACGTCGCGACGCAGAAAAAGACGGCTTGCTTTGGTTCTGTGAAAAGTGCAACAACAAACTCTACGAAGAATATTTTCCGCTAACCGATATTGCAACTCAGTTTCAAACTGTATTTGCCCGTTTCTATGGTAGTGCGGATTTAAGAACCTGCAAGAAATGCGGACACGTGATGGAGCCGCCAGCAAATCCAGTTTAATTGCAGACCATGGCCGCGAAAAAAAACCGGACAGATCAACGTGCAGCAGCCACTGCCGGAGAACCCAAAGCAAAACAGAAAAAAAACACTGCAGGTTTTGACCCGGGTAAAAAACTCATCCGGAATCTCAACATTGTGCTTTTCGCACTTTCGTTTGTTTTGTACTTCAATTCTCTGTCGAGCAGTTGGGCATTGGATGATTACGGCGTAATCAAAGAAATTCCCTTCGTACAGCAGGGCTTTGCCGGAATAGATGACATCCTCACGACCGGCTACAGAACGGGACTGACAACTGCAGACAATGATCTTTATCGACCGCTTTCCAAAGTTGCATTTGCAATTGAGTGGTGGCTTTCTCCTGAGAGTCCGGGCCTGCATCATTTCTTCAATGTGATTTTCTTCGGGCTATCAGTTGTGCTCCTCTTCAGAATGCTGAGAATGTACATGAGTTCGTCATTACTCATTCCGTTTCTTGCTTCCGCTTTGTTTGCGCTTCATCCTTTACACACCGAAGTCGTTGCGAACATCAAGGGTCGTGATGATATATTGTGCTTTCTCTTCTTCACACTCGCCGCAATTCGTTACCATCAATATGTTTCTACACGATCCGGGAAACATCTGATTATAGGATCGGTTTGGTTTTTTCTGAGCTTTCTGTCGAAAGAATCTGCGATCACCTTCGCAGCTGCGATTCCTTTGATGTTGTGGTTTTTTCATCCATCATTTGAGTTAAAGAGCATTGCTAAAGTTGGCGGAACGCTGCTTGGAGTTACGTTGTTGTTTCTAATTATCCGAATGACCGTACTCGACGGAGCAAGCGGAGGTGTTCCGGTAGTTGACAATTACATCGCAGGAATTGACAGTCCGGTTACACAACGAACAACGGCTATATACATTGCAGGAATTTATCTGATTAAACTTTTTGTGCCGTATCAACTCGTATGTGATCAATCGATGAACGAACTTCCGGTTGTCGGTGCGGGCGATTGGAGATTCCTTCTATCACTTGCAGTATTTCTGGCATTGACAGTATTTGCGATCATGCGGCTACGTCAGCGTCACGTGCTTTCGTTCAGCATACTTTACTTTCTCATTACATTTTCGTTGGTATCGAATGTCGTGATACTGATCGGAACAAACTACGGAGAACGTCTGCTGTATGCTCCATCGCTAGGACTTTGCATAGCATTGGCGTGGCTTATTGCGGCATTCATTCAGAAGGAAGAAGGTGCGGCATCAATACTCAGCAGTTTTTTCAAAGCGAACAGAAAAGCAGTTATTACAGTTGCCGTTATTGCAATACCATTCGCAGGAATTACAATTAACCGCAATGCAGAATGGTCAGACAACGATACGCTTTACGCAACAGATAAGGCGAAGGCTCCTGAAAGCGCCAAACTGCGTTTCTATTATGCAAACGAAATCACACAATCAACACGACTCGATGTCTATCAAAGAGGTAGCAAAGAACGTCTGCAGATTGTGAATGAAGCACTGCCTGATTTTCGTAAGGCTGTAGAAATATATCCCGCATACGGACTTGCGATTCAGAAACTCGGAGAGATGTATTTTGAAAAGGGAATGAATGATTCTGCAGATTACTGGTACCGGCAGGCTATTAAGGTGAATCCGGGACAGGCGATGATCCGCAACAACTACGGAAGATTTCTCTTCAATGCCGGAAAGATGGACGATGCAGATTTTCAGTTTACGATGGCATTGCGATTGAATCCGGGCTATGCAGATGCGTTGAATAACAAGGCCGGTTCACTTGGAATGAAAGCAAGTGCTTACGTAATGTTGTCTCAGAAATATCCTGCAGCTTCGGATAAATTCAATAAGCGTGCATTTGATCTCTTCAATCAATCGCTCGAATATTCGCTTAAAGCGATTGCCTATTCACCGGATTACATTCAGGCTTACGAAACAACTGCGCTTACATACACGAATCTCGGCGATCAGGCCAACGCAAATAAGTACCGCAGTCTTGCAAACGAGGCCCGCAAACGCAACGGAAAATAATTTATGCTCACGATCGATATTCACACGCACATACTTCCTGAGAACATTCCGAACTGGAAAGAAAAATTCGGTTACGGAGGTTTCATTCAGTTGGATCACCATAAGAGTTGTTGTGCGCGTATGATTCGCGACGATGGAAAATTCTTTCGTGAGATCGAAGACAATTGCTGGAGTGCGGACACACGCATGAAAGAATGTGATTCGCAGGAAGTGCACGTGCAGGTATTGTCGACAGTTCCTGTGATGTTCAGCTATTGGGCGAAACCGGAAGATTGTCTTGAGATATCCGTATTTCTCAACGATCACATTGCTGATATCGTAAAGCGATTCCCGAAACGATTTATAGGACTTGGTACGATACCGATGCAGGATGCCAAGCTTGCTGTGCAGGAATTGAAGCGTTGCAAAGAAATCGGTTTGCGTGGAGTGCAGATCGGCACGAACGTGAATCAGAAGAATCTGAATGAAGAAGAGTTCTTCCCGATATTCAAGGCGTGTGAAGAACTGGAAATGGCCGTCTTCATTCATCCATGGGAAATGATGGGTGAACAGAACATGCAGAAATACTGGTTGCCTTGGCTTGTGGGTATGCCTGCTGAAACTTCCCGCGCAATTTGCTCAATGATATTCGGAGGTGTTTTTGAAAAACTTCCGAAACTCAAAGTAGCTTTCGCGCATGGTGGCGGCTCCTTCCCTTCAACAGTCGGGCGTGTACAGCATGGTTTCGATTGCCGTCCGGATCTTACTGCCATCGACAATCCGGTTCCGCCTAAAAACTACATCTCGAGATTCTGGATAGATTCTCTCGTGCATGACAAAAACATGCTCAACTTCGTTGTAGATCAGTTCGGCCCTGAACGCGTGGCATTGGGAAGTGATTACCCGTTTCCGCTCGGAGAAAATGTTCCCGGATCGCTGATTAAGTCCATGGACTGGCCGAATGAGAAGAAGGAGAAAGTACTGAGTGGTGCTGCATTGGAGTGGCTTGGACTCAGTAAATCCGACTTTATGTAACGGAAAGCGCGATTCGTGCAGTTTCTTAGTAACCTTTTTAACATTCCTTCGTCTTATGCTCGCCGGGGTTGGAATTCAAATAATGTAACTTTGCCCCGGTCAGAACCATGAAACGCACCATTAGTTCCCGCATAAATTTCTCCGGATTCCTTCTGCTGATCGCATTCGCTCTGCTCTCTTTCAGAGCTGATGCCGCAATTGTAAAAGGAACCGTACGCGACACAATGGGTGAACCCGTTCCGTACATGGTAGTGATGGTGAAGAACACTTCTTACGGAGTAAACACAAATCTTGACGGAACTTACTTTCTGGAACTCAAACCGGGAAATTACACTTTGGTGTTTTCGCAAATGGGTTATCAGACTCAGGAGCATTCTGTAACTGCAACTGCCGGGAAGCCTGTTGTGCTCAACATCACTATGCAAAGTTCCGCTAAGGAACTCGGTGCAGTTGTTATCACCGGAAAAGGAGATCGCGACAAAGGAAAAGAAATCATGAAAAAGGTAATTGCGCGCCGTGATAACTACTGGGATAAGGTAGACAACTATGCGTGCCGCACCTATCAGAAATCTTCTCTGGAAAAGCAGAGAATCAAGAAACCCTTTGAAGATACACTCTACGCAAAAGAAGAACCAGAGAAAGACAATCTCGACTCTGCTCTGATGAAAATTGACACCACAACACGTCGTGGCAAAAAGAAAGCAGAAAAAATTCAGAATCAGAAAAAAATGCAGGGTGATCTGCAGCGGGTATTTGCCGGAATGCCGATCAATTTGATTGAATCGGTGTCGGATCTTTACTTCGATAAACCAAACCGCTATAAGGAAAATATTCTCGGCTACCATGATTATGCCCCGCGTAAACGATTCGAAGGCGGTGAGTTCAGTGCAAGCGCAGATTACGGTGAACATGAAATTGTACCGATGCAGTGGGAAGATGAAAATCCGTACATGTTGATGAATGATGCGCGCAGTATCGATTTCAACTTTTACAAAAACTATATCGATGCTCCGGCATTGGTTTCACGCCCGCTGCTTTCGCCGGCCGCCAGCACTGCAATGCTGAATTACAGATTTGAATTTCTTAATTCGTTTGAAGAGAACGGAAAAACCTATCACCGTATTTCTGTGCTTCCGCTTTTCAAAGAAGATGCTTTATTCTCGGGAGTGCTGTTCATTGAAGACAGTACATGGGCAATCAAATCCGTAAATCTTTCCATCAATAACGGAGTGCTTCTTTTCTGCAAAGAATTTTATGTGATTCAGGATTACGCAGAAATCAAACCCGGAGTCTATCTGCCTGTGCGTCGCGAATTCACATACACTATCAAAGATGCGCCGTACAATTATATCGGAAACACTCGTGTAGATCACTCCGACTATCGCATTAACATTGAGTTCCCGAAAAAAACATTCACTGATGAAATCCGCCACTACGATGATTCCGCATTCAACCGCGATAGTATGTACTGGGTGGAGAACCGTACAATACAACTCAAAGACAAGGAGATTTCATACATACATTCTGTCGACAGTTTAATGGCGTGGTATGAAAGTGAAACATATCTCAACCGTGCTGATTCCGCTTACAACAAACTCAACGTTTGGAGCTTTCTGTTGAATGGAATTCCGCATCGTAACCGTTTCACCGGTAATTCGTGGTACATCGATCCGTTGATTGCGCAAGCAGTTCCTTTTGGTGTAGGCGGATATCGTCATCGTCTCGGAGGCAACTACGCTCACGATTTCAAGAACGGAACCAATATAGAAACAGACGGACAAATTGATTACGGATTCCGAAACAAGGACATTCGCGGGAAAGTCGGAATCGGTATGACCTATTACCCGCGCAGATTTGTTCGCACGTATGTACGCTTCGGAGATTACTATGACATGGTGAATAGTTTCGCGGCGCTCGAAGCAGTATTCAGCAGAAGTAACTGGGTACGCACAAAAGAATTCAGCATTGCGCAACGTGTTGAGATTGTAAACGGACTATTTGGAGAACTTACATTTGAGTACAGTGATCAGAATTCGATCTTCGGTCTGGAGCGCAGTGAATGGGGCGACAGTTTGTTCGGTGATCTGAATACTCCATTGGATTTTCCGCGTTATACGAAATCAGAAATCCGGCTTGAGCTCAAGTACCGGCACAAACAGAAGTACATCATCAAGAAAAACAGAAAGATCATTATCGGATCTAAATATCCTGAACTGCGTTTCTTCTACCGCAAAGGTCTGCCTGGTGTTTTTAACAGTGAAGTAGATTTCGATTACTTTGAAATCGGATCGAATGACGAAATGAAAATCGGACGATTCGGAACGAGTGTATGGAACGTGTTGTATGGCGTATTCGCCAATAAGAAAGACCTGCGCCTATTGGAGTATAAATACTTCCGCGGATCAGATTCCTGGATTTTTTCGGATCCGACACGTTCGTTTCAGCTGATTGGAATCAATCTCAACACAGCTAATTCTTTCTTCCGTGCAAATTATATTCACCATTTCGAAGGAGCTTTCGGATCGAAAATTCCTTTGTTCAACAAATTGAAAATAACCGCTGCGGCCGGTGCAGGTGTTCTGATGATCCCTGACGCAGACTTTTACCACAGTGAAATTTTCTTCGGACTGGAACGAATCATCCGCATCAAGCAGCAATTGTTCCGTGTGGGAGTATTCGCCTGTACATCCGGCAGCACGCTGGAAGGTGCGAAGTTCACTCCGAAAATCGGAATCGGATTCTACAATACGTTTACGCGGAAGTGGAGTTATTAGTTTGCGGCTGATGACGCTGAAGGCTTAGATTGTTTTACCTGCCAAAACGTAGCATTCTCAGGGTTAACTGCGGACATATCAAACGCGTGATCGGATTTTTAAAGGCAAAGGTTACTGATACACCCGGCGAGGCCGTATATATACTCCTTGGAGTTTTCTGGAGCATCAATAACCTTCTTTAAAATTTAGAACGGATTAAGGTAACATTAATCAGGCGTTTAGCTTTCGAATGCGCAATGACAATTTCACCTAAACTATCAACTAAGAGTGATACTTAAAGAGACAGTTTAATGATACACCCGACCGCGTCGTACATATACTCCTTGGAGTTTTCTGGAGCATCAATAAACTTTTGAATACAATAATACGAAATTTGAATATGATTCAAATACCAGCACAGTTGTGAATTGCTTTCAGTTTGTATCTTCGTTCTTACCAATCACAACACAATTCCCGCATTGTTGCTATCAATAGCAGTTGTGAATTGCTTTCAGATTGTATCTTCGTTCTTACCAATCACAACAACGGCGTATTCATTCTGCAACCCGGATTCGTTGTGAATTGCTTTCAGATTGTATCTTCGTTCTTACCAATCACAACTTCGATCAGTTCCTTCTTCTGCGTCGGCGAGTTGTGAATTGCTTTCAGATTGTATCTTCGTTCTTACCAATCACAACAGATGGATCAACGGAAGTAATATTCAATGTGTTGTGAATTGCTTTCAGATTGTATCTTCGTTCTTACCAATCACAACCATGGAGAACACAACAACAGAAGTGCAAGTGTTGTGAATTGCTTTCAGATTGTATCTTCGTTCTTACCAATCACAACGAACAGAGCGTCTTCAAGTGTTTTCGTTTTGTTGTGAATTGCTTTCAGATTGTATCTTCGTTCTTACCAATCACAACAAAAGATGCCTGGACGTGGACGCTCGCAGAGTTGTGAATTGCTTTCAGATTGTATCTTCGTTCTTACCAATCACAACATAGCCTCTTCCATGATTGATTGACCAATGGTTGTGAATTGCTTTCAGATTGTATCTTCGTTCTTACCAATCACAACTAATCTCAATAGGTACGTTTACGATCTTGCGTTGTGAATTGCTTTCAGATTGTATCTTCGTTCTTACCAATCACAACCCGCGGGCACGGCGGACATGCAGGGCACGGGTTGTGAATTGCTTTCAGATTGTATCTTCGTTCTTACCAATCACAACCATTTCACGCGCCTTAGTAAACATCGCATCGTTGTGAATTGCTTTCAGATTGTATCTTCGTTCTTACCAATCACAACGGCAGTCAAGGCATAGCGCAATGCCGTAGCGTTGTGAATTGCTTTCAGATTGTATCTTCGTTCTTACCAATCACAACCAATTAACAGTTGGGACACGCTCTTCTCCGTTGTGAATTGCTTTCAGATTGTATCTTCGTTCTTACCAATCACAACTTTCATGTGCGCCATGAATTCGTTGCGCAAGTTGTGAATTGCTTTCAGATTGTATCTTCGTTCTTACCAATCACAACAAAAGATGCCTGGACGTGGACGCTCGCAGA
>JAKLJE010000048.1 GCA_023151315.1 Bacteroidia bacterium | reverse complement strand
GCAATACGATTTACCCAGGTCTAATGTCCAACGTCTAAAGCCTACCGTCTATCAAGCCCCATCGGGGCGAAATCTTCGCAGAACTTCAATTCGGTTGATTAATACATTTCCTTGCTGCCGCAGGCGATATATTTCATATTTCCGATTGCGGATTACGAATTACGAATTACGGATTACGAATTACGGATTACGGATTACGTACTACACATTTTGAAACACATAGTAACATAGGAATTCATAAGTATCGCATAGTGCAATACGATTTACCCAGGTCTAATGTCCAACGTCTAAAGCCTAACGTCTATCAAGCCCCATCGGGGCGAAATCTTCTTAGAACTTCAATTCGGTTGATTAATACATTTCCTTGCTGCCGCAGGCGTAAGTCTAATGTCTAAAGTCTAACGTCTAACGTCTTGACATTGTCAACGAATCTCAAACCCAAACATCTCTTTCCCTTCCATATATCCCATCAGCTTATCACCGATTTTCACTGGACCAACACCTGAAGGCGTTCCTGTGTAAATCAGATCACCGACACGAAGTGTTACGAACGTGGAAACGTAAGCGATCAATTCGTCAATACTGAAAATCATGTCGCGGGAATTGCCATGTTGCACGGTTTTGCCGTTCACTTCTAAATGAAAGTCGATGGCGTTTTTATCTTTCAACTCATCAACATTCACGAAGAATCCGATAGGAGCAGAGTGGTCAAACGCTTTCGCTTTTTCCCAAGGCAAACCTTTCTTCTTGCATTCAGCTTGCAAATCACGCGCGGTGAAATCGATTCCCAAACCGATTTCGTTGTAATAACGTGAAGCGAATTCCTTCCCGATATGTTTCCCCGCTTTTGAAATCTTTACCACGAGTTCCACTTCGTGATGAAGGTCCTTGGTGAATTCCGGATAATAGAATGGAGCATTTTCTCTCAGCAAAGCTGTATCCGGTTTCATAAACACAACCGGCTCCTCCGGAACAGGACTGTTCATTTCCTTCGCGTGCTCGCTGTAGTTTCTTCCTATGCAAATGATTTTCATACGTTCAGATTTCTCAGGTCTCTGATCTCAGGTCTATTTCTTTCTCATCTCCAGTCGAATCTTCGTAATCACCTTCTTCGTGTACAAAGGAAAATCTCCATCCATCATCCACGAATAATACGAAGGTTCTTTTTCGAAAACTTCAGTAACCGGTTTGCCGTTGTGTTTACCGAAATTGAAAACAGGAACATTGTTCGCATTGTAAACGATTCGTCCCATTAAATCCACATTACGGTTCACCATTGAAAACTCGGAGAGGAAATTCACATCGCGTTTCAGATTGTCATATCGTTGAACCTGTGCTTCCAGTATTTCCCATGTAGCTGTTGTGTCCGCCTCGGCGCTGTGTGCATTGACCAGGTCTTTCTTGCAGTAAAACTGATACGCTGCAGAAAGCGTGCGCTGTTCCATCTTGTGAAAGATGTTCTGCACATCAACTAACTTGTGTTTTGTGATGTCGAATTCAATTTCCGCTCTGAGAAATTCTTCTGCCAGCAATGGAAAATCGAATTTGTTGGAATTGTATCCTGCAAGATCACAGCCTTCAATCATCTGAAACAACATGCCGGCAACATCTTTGAATAAAGGCGCATCCTTTACATCATCATCTGTGATGTGATGTATTGCCGTCGACTCAGGTGGAATCGGTCTGCCCGGATTGATCTTCATACATTTTGAGTCACGGTCTCCGTTGGGATACAATTTCAGAATCGCGATTTCTATAATGCGATCCGATGCCACATTCACTCCGGTGGTTTCCAGATCAACGAATGCCAGAGGACGTGAGAGTTGAAGATTCGTGCTCATAATTTGAAATGTTTCTTGATGTACTTCAATACTTCTGTATGTATATGCGGATTCCCGCAAACCATTTCCTTCTTTCCGATCGGATCGTTTCCATTGGTAAAATCCGTGCACACACCGCCCGCTTCTTCAATGATGATTTTTCCTGCGGCAACATCCCAAGGCGATAATCCGTATTCATAGAATACATCAAATCTTCCGGCAGCTGTCCACGCCATATCCGTTGCTGCAGATCCCGGACGACGAATTCCTCTCGTAGCGCGCTGCAAATCTCCGAATAATGCAATGTACTTTTTGTGAAGACCTGCTTCTACATATGGAAATCCGGTTCCGATCAGTGATTTCTTTAATTCTGTATTGGATGAAACAGCAATAGGTTTTCCGTTGAGGTACGCTCCTCCGTCTTTCCACGCATAGAAACATTCATCCATGTTTACTTCATAAATCACACCGAGTACAGGAGTGTTCTCAACGGCAAGTGCAACACTCACTGCATAGCAAGGAACTCCGTGAATGAAATTCGTTGTTCCATCCAGCGGATCAATGATCCAGTTGAAGCGTTTTCCTTTCGGGCGATCTGCATTTTCTTCTGCGATGAATCCGGCTTCCGGGAAGATTGTGCTGAGTTGTTTCACCAGCTCATCTTCTGCAGCACGATCTACAAATGAAACCAGATTGTTGAAGTCTTTCTCTTCGATCTGAGAAGCATGAAAGTTGCTGCGTTGCTGTTTGATGGCTTTGCCTACACGTATACACGCAACCTGAACTTTCTCGCAAATGGGAAGCAGATCAGGAAGATTTGCGGGCAGCTCGAACAAACTCATGCCGTTGCTTTTTTGTGACGGTTCTTGGTCCACCAGAAAAAGGCTGCGCCGCAAACGATGAGCATGAATGCAATGAACTCAGCTTGTGTAACACGGAAACTTCCCAAATGAAACAAAGTGGTGTTCACGCGAATCAATTCCACAAGGAAACGCTCAAGTCCGTTGAACATCATGTACGTGGCGAAGATCAATCCCGGAGTGATGAAACGTTTGCGCAACATCCAGAATACTCCGAAAAGCAGAATGCATGCGAGTGCTTCATAGAGCGGAGTAGGGAATACAGGATCAACCAAACGAACAGGATCGCAGAAGAGATTCACCATGTCGTAGGCAGGATCGTTGTCGTTCGGATTACATGTGTTGTTCACGTTATTCGGATAATCATATTTCCAGAACCATTCAGGAGCCCAGCCGAGCCAACCCGGTTTCGGTGCGGTGTTTACAATGCCCCAATCTCCGTCACCGGAAATGTGACAACCTAAGCGACCTACTCCGTATGCAAGAAACAATCCCGGAGCGCAGGCATCCATCACATGAAGAATGCCGAATTTCTGTCGGTGTGCATAATACAGAACTGCGATGCTTCCCAAAATCAATCCGCCGTACATGGTCAGTCCGCTGAAGGAGAAAAACATGTCGCCCGGATCTTCGAGGAAGTCTCCGAAGTTTTCAAGGATGTGGAAAATTTTTGCACCTAAGAACCCGGCTGCAGCAGCGATGAGTGTCATGTTGCCCACGTGATCAGCAGGACTGACTTTTTCATCCACTTCTTTCGGTTCAGGTAATGCTGCTTTCTTGGCGGTGTAGTATTTGTAATATGCGAACGCAGCACCGACGAGTAATCCAAGAAGTATATTTCCTCTCGAAGAAAGAATAAATGCGCGCGGATCCGCACTGTCTTCCGGTGAAGCGAAGAACAAACCGAGCAACTTCCATCCCAGCATGAATCCAATGATGAATTGTCCGATCAATTCACTTTGAGAAGCTTTCGCTCCGATGACAGCCTTACGAAAAGTTGCATTCAGTAATCCTCCGTCTTCTTTGCGTTTCAATTCTTTCGCAAAGAAATAAGCACAAAGCAGAAATGAAATTGCAACGAAGAAACCGAAACTCTGAAGCAACTTCAGAAACGGAATGTCCCACCCGAATAAATCTTTAACTGCGTCGTATATGGTAGCGTACATAATCTTCAGGCCATGACAGCCACGGTTTCAGAAGTGAAAATATTATCGGAACCCAGAGTGCTGAGCTCAAATGGAATCAGTTTATTGATGAGTTGCGTATCAAAAGGAACGGTAACGCGGATGTAATTGTCTGTGTAACCTGACATAAATCCGTTACGGTTTTCTTCTTCGAAAAGCACAGTGCGTGTTGTGCCTTGATGCTGCGTGTAAAAAGCTCTTTGTTTCTTCAAAGAAAGTGTACGAAGCATTTTATTTCGTTTGCGTCTTTCGTTCACTGGAATAACGCCCGGCATTGCAATCGCATCTGTATTGTCGCGCTCGGAATACGTGAACACGTGCAGATATGAAATGTCGAGTTGATTCAGATAATTGTAGGTCTTGAGGAATTCTTCTTCGGTTTCACCCGGGAATCCTACAATCACATCAACGCCTATGCAGCAATGCGGCATTAAAGATTTAATCGTCTGCACGCGGTCGGTGTACAAATCCGTCATGTAACGGCGACGCATCGCACGCAGCATGTTGTCCGAACCGGATTGCAACGGAATATGAAAATGCGGTACAAACTTTTTCGATTGCGCCACAAAGTGAATCACTTCATTGGTCAGCAGATTCGGCTCAATGGAAGAAATACGGAAACGCTCGATACCTTCAAACGCATCCAACGCGGTAATGAGTTCGCGAAAACTCTCTTCACGTTTCTTCCCGCCATGTAATCCTTTGCCGAAATCGCCCAGATTCACACCGGTGAGCACAACTTCTTTCGCTCCTGATGCTGCAATCTGTTTTACATTTTCAAGAACGTTCGCAACGCTGTCGGAACGGCTTTTTCCTCTTGCCAACGGAATCGTGCAAAAGCTGCAGGTGTAATCGCAACCATCCTGAACTTTCAGAAACGTACGAGTTCTGTCTCCGCTCGACCATGCGCTCACAAATGAATCCGCATCTTCGATTTCACAAGAGTGAACAACCGCTTCAGAAGGTTTTTCGCTCAGCTGATTGATGTAAGCTGGAATGTTGAATTTCTCTGTTGCACCCAGAACAAGATCAACACCTTCAATCTGTGCAATTTCTTGCGGCTTCAACTGCGCATAGCAACCGATAATGGCGATACAGGCTTCCGGAGAAACGTTAAGAATATCGCGTACAATCTTGCGGCATTCTTTATCGGCGTTCTCTGTAACCGAACAAGTATTTACAACATAAAGTCCGGCACCTTCATGAAACTCTTTACGCGCAAAGCCATGATCTTTCAGTTGCTTCGCAATTGCGGAAGTTTCTGAAAAGTTAAGCTTGCAGCCAAGAGTGTGGAACGCGACGGTCTTTTCCATTGAGGTGCAAAGGTAATAAATAGACGTCAGCCTTCGGCTTCGCTCAGTCTTACTGCGTGTTGATAAACTTGTGTATAATAGAATTTGCAGCAAAACCCAACGCCAAACCTTTCTTGGTAAACTTGTTAAATTTTCCAATGACAATGAAAAAGTTACTCATCATATCATGGGCGGTTTCAGCTGCATTTCTCGCTTCCTGCGGCGGCGGATCCGATGTAAAAGACAATCGTCAGGTTTTCCGTTTCAACGAACTGGGGGATGTTTCTTCTCTTGATCCTGCAATGTCCGGATCATTCGAGAACAACTGGGCGATTAATCAGCTCTACAATGGATTGGTGGAAATGGACGAAGAGCTGAACGTGCAGCCTTGTATTGCTACCAAGTGGAATGTGAGTGATGACGGAATGACATACACGTTTACATTGCGCCAGGATGTGGTTTTTCATGATGATCCTCAGTTCCCGGGAGGAAAGGGCAGGAAAGTGGTGGCAGAAGATTTCGTTTACAGCTTCACGCGTTTGTTCGACAAGAAAATTTCAAACGCATCAACGCTGGTTGATGTAATTGATTACGACGGTACTGATGTGCACAAAGGATTTGAAGCGGTTAACGATTCGGTATTTGTAGTGCAACTGACTCGTCCGTTCAAACCGTTTCTCGGGATTCTTACGATGAAATATTTCTCTGTAGTTCCGAAAGAAGTGGTTGCATTTTACGGTGATGATTTCAAACTTCATCCTTGCGGAACCGGCCCTTTCAAATTGAAAGCATGGCTGGAAGATACGCGCCTGGATCTGGAGAGAAATCCTTCTTATTTCAAGAAAGATGAGAACGGTATTCAGTTGCCGTATCTCGATATCGTTTCTGTAAGTTTCATTCGCGATCCGGATGCTGCATTCATGCAATTCATGGCCGGCGATCTCGATATGCTCAGCGGAATTGATGCCATCAATAAAGAAAAAGTATTGCAGGCCGACGGACAGTTGAAACCGAAAATGGCGGATAAGTACATATTGCAGAGTGCAGAATTCCTGAAGACGGATTACCTCGGAATTAATGTGGATCCGAAAGGAACTTTCTCAACCGAAAGTCCGCTTCAAACCAAACTGATTCGTCAGGCTGTGAACTACGCGATCAACCGCGATCAGATTGTGCGCTTCCGTCGTTCCAATCTCGGAACTCCTGCTGTAAGCGGATTCATTCCACCCAGCATGCACGCATACGATCCAACGAAACTGAAAGGTTATCGTTACGATCCCGACAAGGCGCGAGAACTTCTAGATATGGCTCATTTCCCTGGCGGAAAGGGTTTGCCTCCGATTGTGTTGTCTACCACCGGAAGTTACCTCGACATTGCAGAAGAAATCCGTCAGCAATTGGCTGATGTTGGAATCAAGGTGGAAGTGGAAATAATGACGCCAGTTGCATTTACTTCTGCTGTTGCGGATGGTAAAGTGATGTGTTTCCGTAAATCATGGATCGGCGACTATCCGGATCCTGAAAATTTCATGTCGCTGTTTTACACCAAACATTGGAGTCCGGCAGGAGCGAATTATACACACTTTACACATTCCGAATTCGACCGTTTGTATGAGCGTTGTCTTTCGGAGCAGAACGATTCCGCGCGCAGTGAATTGTTCCTGCGAATGGAGCAGATTCTGGTAGAAGAAGCACCTGTTGTTCCGTTGTACTACGATCGGGTGGTTCGTCTGGTTCAGAAGAATATCACGGGTTTACCGGTTGATCCGACGAATATGATCAATCTGGAACGGGTGAAAAAGAACTAGTTCAGAGTAGCTTATTCGCGGTTCCTGTTTAGCTCGCTGTACGCACTGAACAGGCTGATGTTTCAAAATTCGTTGAAAACTCCCCGTTTTTCGTCCCGTTTTTTTGCCCGAAAACCCTATTTTTGACCCTCGAAATCGTAACAGGTACATTCTTAAATCTCAAATATCAAATGGGCGTTCTGGTAGGAAAAAATTCAAAAGTGATTGTTCAGGGATTCACAGGAAGTGAAGGAACATTTCACGCAACACAAATGATTGAATTCGGAACCAACGTAGTTGGTGGTGTAACTCCGGGCAAAGGCGGACAAACACATCTGGATCGTCCTGTATTTAACACAGTAGCTGACGCTGTTAAAGCAACAGGTGCTGATGTTTCCATCATTTTCATTCCGCCTGCATTTGCTGCTGACGGAATTATGGAAGCTGCTGAAGCGGGAATCAAAGTGGTGGTTTGTATCACTGAAGGAATTCCGGTGAAAGACATGGTGCAGGTGAAAGAATATCTGCGCGGTCGCGACTGCCGTTTGATCGGACCGAACTGTCCTGGAGTGATCACTGCAGGTGAAGCGAAAGTGGGAATCATGCCAGGATTCGTTTTCAAAAAAGGAACAATCGGAATCGTTTCCAAGTCAGGAACGTTGACATACGAAGCAGCAGATCAGATTGCGAAAGCGGGTCTGGGCGTTACGACAGCTATCGGTATCGGAGGAGATCCTATCATCGGAACTACAACTAAAGAAGCTGTTGAATTGCTGATGAACGATCCTGCAACTGAAGGAATCGTTATGATCGGCGAGATCGGTGGCGGACTTGAAGCGGAAGCAGCACGTTGGATCAAAGCAAACGGAAATAAGAAGCCGGTTGTTGGATTCATCGCAGGAAAAACTGCTCCTAAAGGTCGTACAATGGGTCACGCAGGTGCAATTGTAGGCGGCGCAGAAGACACTGCAGAAGCTAAGATGGCTATCCTTCGCGAGTGCGGAGTTCACGTTGTGGATTCACCGGCAACCATCGGCAAAACGATGGCGAAAGTCCTCGGAAAAGTTACTGCGTAATCTGCAGATGAATGATAAAGGAAACCGCTTCAGAAATGAGGCGGTTTTTTTGTTGGTAAGGGTCCGCACCCTTGGAGGGTTCACACCCTTGGAGGGGCCGCACCCTTGGAGGGTCCGCACTTTGTGCTGTTGCCTATCGGCAATCATCACTCGCTACAATCATCCACCGGATGATTTATAACGCTCGTTCTCCCGTTGGAGGGTTTGTACCCTTGGAGGGTCCGCACCCTTGGAGGGTCCGCACCCTTGGAGGGTCCGCACCCTTGGAGGGTTCACACCCTTGGAGGGTTCACACCCTTGGAGGGTCCGCACCCTTGGAGGGTCCGCACTTTGTGCTGTTGCCTATCGGCAATCATCACTCACTACAATCATCCACCGGATGATTTATAACGCTCGTTCTCCCGTTGGAGGGGCTGCCCAGAAACTAAACTTTATTGTGAATATGTAATTGTAATAATATGATCGAAGGTGTGGATTAATCCACACCTTCCCTGTAAAGTTCGGGAACTCCATCAACACATTCACCAGTTCCGCCACGTGCAACCGAGTGTAAGTGTTTAAAGAAACGCTCAGAATACAATTGAGTGTATGTGTAATTGACGAATAGAAATATTGGAAATCAACCTGATACGGCTTTTTAAAAATATTTCTGATCTTTCGTTGATGACCTTTTTCGCTATCCGGCATTCATGTTAAAACGCGTATGACAGACTTACATATCATACAGGAACTGAAGTCCGGGAATTACACTTCTGCAATGAAAGGGCTATACAAACACTACGGTGTTGTGCGTGCTTTCGTTTTGAAGAACAGCGGATCGAAGCAGGATGCAGAGGACGTTTTTCAGGAAGCGCTTATTATTCTTTATCGTAAAGTAAAGGCTCCTGAATTTCAACTGACCAGTTCGCTCGCAACATTTATTACCGGAATCAGTCGGTACTATTGGTTAGGGGAATTGCGCAAGCGTGGTAAATCAATAAGCATGAATCTTGATTTGCCTGAAACTGAGTCGGAAGATTTCTCTGCTTTGCTGGAAAACGAATCCAGGTTCGCCGTTGCGGAACAAGCCTTGCTTACAATAGGAGAAAAGTGCCGTGATCTGTTGCGTCTGTTTTATTTCGAGAAACTCAACTTCACCGCAATCGCTTTGCGGATCGGTTTGTCCAACGAAAAAGTTGCGAAAAATCAGAAGTACCGTTGCCTCGAAAAAGCGCGTGAAAGTTATCTGAAGTTGAACGCTAAAACAGAAAAGGCATGAACCAGCACATCGACACTATTGACGCATATCTCGACGGAAAACTTTCTCAGGAAGAAGGTCTGGCGTTCGAAGCGAGAATCAATGCAGAACCTGCGCTGAAAGAAATGGTTGAGTCGCAACGCAACTTACGCGGGGGAATGGAACGGCTCGGAGTGAAGTCGGCGGCTAATGCACAGTTCCGCAGGATTTCCATTCGTAATAAAATTTATAAATGGGGATTGGCTACAATCGCCGCAACCGTAATAGCAGGATCGGCTTACCTCTCTTATAACGATCATGTTTCGAGTAAGCAGGAAATCACTTACGAGTTACCTGCTACCAATGAACTGGGCGGAACAGATTGGGCAGATGCAGATCGGAATTTGCCAACTCAACTATTCACCATTGATCCGGATAAGGACACGGTGATAGAAACTTCCGGAGGAATAATTTTTGCGATTCCTGCGGGCGCTTTTCTTGATGCAAAAGATCCGATGACAATTGAGGTTCGTGAAGCTTTGACTTCGTTCGATGTCATGAAGGCGGGACTCTCTACAACGAGTAACGGAGCATTACTTGAAACGGGCGGCATGTTTTACCTCAATGCCCGCAATGGAGAAACTTCATTGAAACTGAATCCCGAGAAGCCGGTTTGTGCTAACGTGCCAACGGATGAAATCCGCCCTGGAATGCAGTTGTTCGACGGAGAGCGACAAGCTGATGGTTCCATTAATTGGGTGAACCCTAAACCAATGGAGAAGCCTTTGATTCCCGTTGATATTTTCTCTTTGAACTTCTATCCTCCGGGATATCTGAACAGAGTCGCGGAATTGGGATTTGATGCGAATCAGGAGAAGGTGACGGATAGTATTTATTATTCGTATTCGGGGAGGAAGAATGAGTTAACAGCGTGGCATCATGAATCTTCAAATCTATGCGGTGAGTTGAAGGCTGGTGAGCACTGCAATGATTCAGCCAGAGTTAGACATATATTGGTTACATATAGCGGTGCATTGGGCGCACAAGATGGTATTATTCGTAGTAAAGAAGAAGCGCGTATAAAAGCTTACGATCTTAAAGCTCAGATCAAAGCGGGAGCGTCAATGGAAAGTCTAGTACAACGAAATACGGACGATCCTGGGTCACGACTTGGAAACTATGGTGACTATGGTTGGTTCACTCGAATGAGTTGGAATGTGCCAGTATATGTAATAGTGCCAGCCTTTGTATATGATATTGGATCAATAACGGTATTCGAATCACCATACGGTTATTCAGTGATGGAAGTACTGGATCGACGAGTGGGAAGTGATCTGCGCAACCATGATTTGAGTTCGATTGAGGGAATAAATGTAGAAATCGATCCCGCCCGTATCGCAGCCATTCGCTCGGAAGAATTTCAGAATACATTGATTGCAACGAAAGAATTTGAAGAGCGACTTCAGGTAATATTCTCACACTGCGAACCGGGAGCGTTGGATTTGTACGTGAATAATCTGGATAAGAAGATGTACGAGATCGACAGTATGGTTTTTGCCAAGTACCGAATAGGAGAGTTTGAACATTTCTATGAACGTCGTGATGGTGGTGTAGCAGTTTCACAATCGCACATGAAAAAGTTGCAGGAATACTATGCTAAGAAGCAAGAAGCTGTTCGCACGGCGAATTTGAAATTGGCGGAATCAAGAACAAAAGAACAACGCAAGCAGGATAGTTTATATTTCGCCGGACAATTGGAGCAGCAATCTTCAAATTCAAAGCAATGGTCTGAGAACTTCAATAAAGAATTTAACATCAATCTGACGGAAGCCTACCGCCAATTGGGAATTGAAAAGCCTGTTCCTCCACCTGCGAATGCATATTACGCTGTCGATTTAAATAGAACGGGATGGAATAATGTGGATCGTTATGTATTCGAATCAACGGCCAATCGCACCACATTGGATTACACTGATCCGAAGAGCGGGAAGAAAGCAGTTATAAAATATGAAGAACTGAAAATAAATATTGCGGATGCCGCCAAGTTCTCGCAGATCAAAGTATATCTCGTCTCTGACAGTCTGCCTTGTTTCATGAAAGTGAACGCAACGAACGGAGTTTATTCGGAAAAGCTGAACGAATTAATGGAATACAGTCTTGTGGTATTGGCGGAGTCGGACGGACAATGGCATTATGCCGAAACTCCGAAGGTTACGCCGGGAACTGTGAATGTGATATTAAAGTTCACCGATGAAGCTTCATTGCGGAAAATACTGGATCGAAAATATTCGGGCAGGCAAGAGGCAGATTTTCAAACGGAGTTGAATTATATGAAAGCGACGCACAAGTATAACGTGCGCAAGCAGAAAGAAACACGGCAGGAGGAGATAGACAGAAAGGTGATGGAGGTGATTTTTCCGTGTGAACTCGGAGAAAGCGATACAACTCAGCCGGAATTTAGAATGAAGATGAGCGCGCATTAAAAAGAGGATGATCGAAGGTGTGGATTAATCCACACCTTCCTTGTAAAGTTCGGGAATTCAATCAACACATTCACGAGTTCCGCTGCGTACAAACGAGTGTAAGTGCTTAATTCGATATCGATTAAGGAACTTGAAGGGTTCACACCCTTGGAGGGTCCGCACTTTGTGCAGTTGCCTTACGGCAATCATCACTCGCTACAATCATCCACCGGATGATTTTTGACGCTCGTTCTACCGTTGGAGGGTTCGCCCTGCGTTTTTGTCAATGGTATGTATACATTGGAAAATTAGCACCTTGTTGTTGCTGGAGGCTGAAGATTTTAAGTTTTAGGAGTAAATTGCACAATCCGAAAGTTCCATTATGAAGTCAGCTTTTGTTGCCCTTATCACCGTTCTGGTGTCTCTATCTTGTTTTTCTCAGAATTCCAGCAAAGCTTGGCAACGGGATGTCAGGCCTATGTATGATACAACGGGCACTTGCAGTTACTTTATTGAGGAGGATTTTGACAGCAACTTCATGATTGCAGGGGGAAGTATGGATGGAGATATAATAATTTCCCTTATGGATAGCCTTGGAAGCGTGCACTGGAGTAAACGATTCGGTGGTAGTGCAATTGAGAGTGATCAGGTTACTGCTATTCGTGTTGTTAATGGTTTGATTTATGTAACCGGATACCTGAATAATCATCTTACAGATCGCGATATTTTTGTTAAGTGTTTCAGTGGAAATGGCGCTGAGTTGTTTTCTTTCATTTCGGACGGAGGATATAGCAAGCGAGATCAAGGTAACAGTGTTGAAGTTAACGCTGTTGGTTTAGTCTTCGTCGGAGGTATTATTACGGATTCAAATCTGGATACGCGTGGTATATTAATATGTCTCAATCCAACTGGTGTCGTATTATGGCAAGATATTCTCACCGGATCAGCGACAGGAGATAATACATGTAATGATATTTGGGTTGATTCTGGAAGTGTTATTGTCGCGGGAAGTTTATATAACACCGTAACTGGCAGTGATGGTATTGTGAGATCCTACGATACAGCCGGGAACATT
>JAKLJE010000047.1 GCA_023151315.1 Bacteroidia bacterium | reverse complement strand
ATGATGCGGATGAGTATGATCCATTTCCGATGACGGTAAAATATACCGATAGCAGTAATACCTTCGTTCGATTTACTGATTACACATTGGATGGTGCGGCGGCGAACGTTTATTTCTATTACGCAACTGAATTTTCAAATATCAACACATTCAGTGCAAGAAGTCCTATTCTTGGTGCAGTGCGTCTGGTGAATACTTTAGCTCCGGATGCACCGCAGATACGTAAAGTAACTACGCAGTTGGTTGATCCATCGCAATCACTTGGAACGGAAGTATTGTTTGAAATTAATTCCTATTTGCCTGTGGAAGGTATCGGCGAATACCGTATTTATCGTGCTACCAATGTACCTGACGCTTCGAATGTTAGATCAATGATGCTGGCAGCCACGATTGAAGCAGGTAATCAGTTAACTGATGATTTTTCTGATGTTGCCTTTCCATTGTATGGTGAAGTCTTGTATTACCGGATAGTTGCGGTGCGATTTACAAAAGACGAGAATGGAACCGAATTGAAAGTACCATCACAACCTTCAAATCTCGCCATTTGCAATATTGTTGATTCCAATATCCCTGTTGCCCCACAACTTAGGTCGGTGAATGGTATTACAACTCTTAGCCAATTGCAAAATGCAATTATTAAATGGAGCCCAATAACGTACAATGCTACGTACAGGTTACAAAAACAAAGCAGCAATGGAAACTGGGTGGATATATATACTGTAAAGGCCAATACCGCAATGCAGTATCCACCTTTAGACCAATACGGTCAACCAGACTTTTCAAATTATCCTGTAACAACTATACTTTACCGGAATGATGACTCTGGAGCACCAATATTTCATCGGTTTAGAGTTCAAGTGATTAATTCATCTGGACTCAGAAATATTGTTGAAACCGAACTAACTCTTGCTAAAGGTTGTTCAGATTTACAGGAATTAACCTCAATAGTCGGTTACACTGACGCAAATCATTCTATTGTTCCTATTGAAAGTAGCAACATTAATGAAGGAATCAGAAATCCTCAACAGATGCAGTTTAACAACCTAATTGCGGAACTGCCTGTAGGACATAATTCATTTACTACTGACATTACCGTTTCTGATGATTTAGGACATTCATTTACCAAAACTTTATCTTCATCTGTTTCGCAAGTGACTTTCAATAATGGAGATGGGGGATTGATTTTGAATAATAGTAACCCGAATCGCACTTATACAATTACTACGGAAACTACCACTGATGCATGCACCGAAAGCCTGACGAATGATTTTATTTTGAGGTATATAACAAGTCCTTGCAACGATCTGGCGTCACTAACTACACTGGTGAATTTAACAGATGGCACACATACTATACCGGTGTTACCCGATGGTTATATTAATGATGGAGTTGACTATCCTACGTTCATGACGTTTAAGGACATTTCAAGTCCTACGACTATTGGACAGGTGTTCAATGGGATGGATATTACAGTTGCCGATGGTTACGGACATAGCTTAACGAAATCCATTTTACCATCTGCCCCCGGAACCAGCGTGACCTTTAATAATGGTGATGGCGGATTAATTCTAAATAATTCTTCACCTGATAGAAGTTATAAAATTGTTGCTACACTCTTTACGGACCTCTGTATTTCCGGACATAGCGCAATAAACACTATAACATATACTCCTGGAGAGCAGTTAGCACAACTAGACAGTATTATAAGTTTTCAAGACAACAATGGCTCAAGTTTTTACCCCCTGTCAAATCAAAATATTCCTGGAACGCATCATCCTGGTAGCAAAATCACATTAAGGGATATTGTTTCTCGCCTCTTACCTCCAGGACACATTTTCGATAAAATGAGTGTGACTTTAGAAGATGGGGTGGGTGGTTCTGCAACCAAAGACATTTCGTATGTCGAACCCCAGATAAAGTTTGTACATGGTGAAGGTAATCTTATACTTGACGGGTCAACTCCAGATCTAAGCTACACAGTTTCTATTGTACTTTATACAGACATTTGGCCTTCGGGAACCAATTTCAATTATACCGTGACCTATTTGCCTTGATGTGGTTTAATAGGATTTAATGTCTTGCGGTTTTCTAAGCGGGCAATTAAGAAAAAGAGAAGTCTTCTATTTAGTAACTTTGTTTTATGAAGGTTGGGGTACTTAGTATATGTACTGTGCTACTCTATTTATCGACGTGGGCTCAGCCTCTTTCGGGCATATATACTATTGGTGGGGTATCCCCTAGCTTCCCCACCTTCAACGCAGCAGCCACCGCTCTCGAAACTTTCGGCGTTTCCGGCCCGGTTATATTCAACGTTCGAAACGGCACCTACACCGAAAGCGTTTACCTGACAGCAATTACCGGATCATCGTCAACAAATACAATCACGTTTCAATCTGAATCTGGAGACAGCGCTTTGGTGTTGCTGACGTATAATGGTGCCGCGAATACCTTTCAATGGGATAGTGCGCAATATGTAATAATGCGAAAACTGAGCTTCAGGAATACTTACATTTCAAATCAGATGAGCTTGGCATTCGTTCAACGGAGCCACAATATCACAGTTGAGAATTGCTTCCTTCAGGGATTGAACGGTAATACAGGGTACTGTCTCAGTTTTGGTGATCCGGATTCGTGCATTTACATCAAGAACAATCGGATTATCAATTGCCTGGATGGAATTTCAGTTTATGGCAATCCTAATTTCCCTGCGTCGGATGTTGTGATTGAAAATAATTATATCAACTCCGGTGACATGGGCGTTGCATTGGAAGATCTTGCAAGCGTAAGTATAAGGTACAATTATACGGCAGGAGGGTTCAGAGGACTGTATATAAATGGTGCGGGGATCAACGAGTTGCATCATAATACGATGCGTTCAGGAGGCGGTTCAGCACTTATCATCGGTTCAGGATACGATCCGCAGAATGGGCGACTGCGAATAGAAAACAACCTGATGATTGTTACGGGCTCCATTCAGTTCTACGCAGTTTCACTGGGTTCATGCGATGATCTCGAATTCATAAACAACACAATTTATTTTAATACTACCAATAGTAATCTCTCGGCATTCTACGCAAACCTGATTGATTCCGTTTTTATTTACAACAACATTTTCATGGATAATGGCAATGGTTATGTAGTACGATTTGGAGGCAACGTGTGGTACAAAGATTTTGAACACAACGTACTCTTCACCAATGGTACATTGTTTTCGCCTGGAATCAGCACACCAGCGCAATGGCAGAGCACGTACCAGGACTACACTTCCGTCTTTGCCAATCCGCAGTTCGTAAATATTCCGAATGACTTGCATCCGACAAATCCGCTTGTGGATGGAATTGCCATTTCGGGTTACGGTATCACCGACGATCTGATTGGGATTCCTCGTCACCCGCAATATCCCGATCCGGGTTGTTATGAATTCTCCATTATTCCGGTAGCGAACCTTGGAGCGGATCAAACCCTTTGTGGCGACAGTCTTTTACTCAATGCGGCCAACAACGGATCGTATTACGTGTGGAGCACCGGAGATACAACGCAAACTATTGAAGTCACTGCGTCAGGTTCGTACTGGGTGCAGGTTACTAATCTTGCGGGAGTTGATCGCGACACGGTGAATGTTACTCTTAATCCGGTACCAACTTTCGCCCTGAGTGCGAATGATTCAATCTGTGCCGGAGATACGACTCAACTCATTGCCACGTCAAACGCGATCACTTTCAGTTGGCTTCCCGTTTCGGGTCTGAACGATCCTTCTGCTGCAAGTGTATTAGCCAGCCCGACAAATTCAACAACATACACGGTTACTGTGACTGATGCTAATGGATGTACAGCTACAGGCAACGTTCAGGTTACCGTTATTACACTGCCAGTCGCAAGCGCCGGTAGTGATCAATCCATCTGCATTGGCAATCAGGTACAAATTGGAAGTGGCTCTTCATTCAATTGCAGTTGGAGCCCGGCAACCGGACTTAGTTCCGCATCCGATTGCCAACCATTCGCATCGCCAGCATCAAACGAAACTTACATATTGCAGGTCACTGATATTTACGGTTGTATTGGTCACGACACGATAATAATCACTGTAAATCCACTTCCAACTATCGCACTCTGTTGCAGTCTGGTTCTCTGCCCGGGCGACACGGTGAGTTTGTCTGCTAGTTCATCTGCAACCAAAATTTCGTGGCTGCCATCGACAGATTTGAGTTCGTCATCGGGTTCAACGGTTGATGCATTCCCGACAACGACGACTACGATTCAGGTTACCGCTACTGATAGCAACGGCTGCATGATGAGTGATTCAATTGTGCTCACCGTTTATCCTGCACCACCTGTTCCTGTCATCTCGCAAAGCGGATTGGATCTGATGTCAAGCGAAACAAGCGGAATACAATGGTACCTGAACGGAAACATTATCAATGGTGAAACCGGTCAGTATCACACGCCGCTGCAGAATGGGAATTATACGGTTCTGTATACCGATTCGAATGGCTGTACTGCAACGTCGGCTGTTTATTATTTCGGATCGGTAAACAGTCCAGATGTTATACAATCTTCGCCAACGGCCTATTACGGTCAGCAGCAAGGTGAAATCGTAATAATGGGACTTATGTCCGAAAATTACCGGATGAACGTCTACAATTCATTGGGTCAGATCGTTTTCACCGATAATGTGGTGAGCGCAGATCCAACTGCGACAATCCGATATCCGCTAAACCTGAACGAGGGCCTGTATGTCATCAGTGTTGAGGACATGGGTGAAACAATCGTATTCAGAATAGCGATCGCATCGCGTTCTTCCGTGCGATGATAATTCATCTTTTTCATCAAATTCATTTGATTTTCATCTCAAATCATTCCGATTCATTGGTACAATGATCGTATCATTCATCTTTTTTCATCTCAAATCATCTCATTTTCATCTCTGATCATTGCAATTCATCGGCATGATGATCACATGGTTCATCTAAATTCATCTCAGATCATCTCCTTTTCATCGATATTTCATCTGGCATTCCATTTCAGGTCAGCATAATTTGTCACTTTTTGTCATCGCACATTTCTGCGCGCTTGAAACAAGATGCTCACGCTCAACCACCTGACTTGCCACACCGGAGAAAATGGAATTTGTCATCTTTTGTCACAATTTGTCATCGTGCCATCAACTTTCGTCAATTGACCTATACTGAAATAACCTTACACGGTTTTTTAATCGGATGTCAACCAGAAAATCCATGAAGTGAGAGTTTCATTGGAGAATTTGCTGCCTGCCCAAAGACTTGAATGGCAAGTCAACTTATTGTTTTACAATCAATCAACTTGCCTCTTTCAATTCGATCTTCTTTCCCGGATGAAATCCTGGTTGATAATCGATGAAGTAGCCACGCTTTCCTTTGCTACGTCCTTTACAAATCACGAATCCCTCGCTATTGAGTAATCGACCCGTTTCTTCCTCGGAAAGTTTCCAGAATCCGGGGTGTTGACTCTGCATGAAAGACACGACCATAGTGGCGGTCCAGAAGATACTCTCGCTTGGTCTTCCAGGACGCAAATAAAAATGTAGAACTTCTGCGGGTGTGGTTTCATATTTCTTAGTGATTAATTCCACATCCCTTATTCGACTCAATTTCTCATTCTCAATTTCTTCCGCTATTATTCCTTCGATCTGCTCCTTTGAAAGATCTTTTAGACGAGAAGAAAGAAATTCAAATCGAGTTAATGGTCTCACTTGATGCGAGGCAAGTTCGACTGCTGATTTCCAATTTGTTGACTGTACAGTCAGAGGATAAATGGTATTACGGATGAGCCAGAATGCCTCGTGAAAAGAGCATTCACCTATGAACGATGCGAACTCTAACAGAAACATCCGTTCGGTATCTGGCGCTTTAACATGCCATTGACGGATTAGCGGATCAAATGCAATAGTAAATTGGAGCTGTCCCGTTTCATCACGCAATTCCAGGTCATTCATGAGCGGAGTGTGATGGATTTCAGCTACGAACAGTTCGAAGAACCTACGACCATTGTCTGTAAGTCGGTTCAGGTAGATTTCCGCAATGACAGGGTTATACATCAGCAGCACGGGATTACAACAGCGGGGATATGATTATAACGCGGAAATGAGGCTAGGAGGTACAGTCAAGATGTTAAAAGTTAGGGGATTATCCTGCCATGTCCGGCCTGAACGAGTTTCCGGTGGTTATTTGACCAACTTCGCCTTCAAAAAACTTTATGAAAACGATTCGCGAAGCGACCAAAGCATTTCTATTTCACTGTCAGTACGAGAAGAAACTTAGCTCCAAAACACTGAAGGCTTATTCCACCGATGTTGCTCAGTTCATGCAATTCGTCGGGCACAGAAAATTATCTCAACCAGTAACAACGATAGATAAGCAGGTACTCAAAAATCTTCTCGAACATTTGGATGGAATGAAACCCAAAACTCTGAAACGGAAAGTGGCGACAATCAAAGCAATGTTCAACTTTCTGGAATTTGAGGATGAAATCCAGATCAATCCATTTCGCAAGTTGAAAATTAAGATCAAAGAACCCAAGATGCTGCCTTCGGTTATGTCATTATCCGAAGTGCAAAACATCCTAAATGTAGCCTCAACAGCGACGAGGAAGTTCAAGGACAAATCTTCTTACGAATATTTCGAACGTTTAAGACATCTTGCCGTTTTGGAAACGCTCTTCGCTACAGGGACGCGTGTTTCTGAACTCTGCTTTCTTCAAGCGACCGATGTTGATCTGGAAACCGGCCACGTAAAAATTATGGGCAAGGGCAGTCGTCAGCGAATCATTCAGATTTGTCATCCGGAGACACTTTCGATTCTGACATCCTACAGGAAAATTGTTCGTCAACGATTTGGTGAAACGTCTTACTTCTTTATAAATCGCCTTGGTCAACGATTATCCGATCAGTCGGTACGTTTTATGGTTGAGCGGTATTCATTGAAGGCAGGAATAAGTAAGAAGGTTACTCCACATACGTTTCGTCATTCATTTGCTACACTTCTGTTAGAACAGAACGTTGACATAAAATACATCCAGACATTCCTAGGGCATAGTTCGATTTCGACGACGCAGATATACACGCATGTGAATTCAGTCAAACAGCGAGAAATTTTAGCACGCAATCATCCAAGATTATTCATGAAAATGAGCGGATGAAGGATAACTAAATATTATCATGAAAAATATCCTCGTTTATGGGGTTGATGGAGTTGGCTACGGGCATATTGTTAAGATGACGAATCTTATTCACGAACTTCGAAGCGCATTACCCAACACTCACTTTCTCTTCGTCTCAGGATACCGGCAACTCCATAATTTTCTGTCAGGCGATGAAAAAGTAGATTACATTAAGCTTCCTTCTTTCTCTGACATACAAATTCAGAATAGGCACAAACACGACATTGTGCAACGTACCGAGTCCATGCGCAGGAGTATATTAAGCTCGGTGCTTTCGACTCAACCATTCGATGCAATAATTATTGACTTTTTCCCATTTGGTAAGCGAGATGAACTCTATGAGTCTCTGCTCTTCGTTAAGCGACGATTTCCTCATACCAAGATCATACTAACTTTTAGGGGAGTAGCTTTTACAAAACAAAAAACACTTGACTTTTTTCGGGGTCAGGAAGGACTTGATTTCGTTAACACCGTCTTCGACAGGATTGTGTGCCTCTCCGATGAGCGAATAATTGAAATAAACAAGGAATACTTCGATGGGCAAATATGCATCCCTATAGAGTATTATGGTTACTTGATAGACAAGAATTCCAAAGTTGAGGCGATTAAGAAATCGAATCTTCTTGAGATCGTTATCAACCTTGGTGGAGGCTACGAGTGTGATGAGATCGCAGTTGATTTAATGAAGGAGCTGACGCGAAAAAAAATTGAATGTAAAATCACGCTGGTATTAGGAGAGTATTTTAGGAAGGAGACGGTCGCTGATTTGAAACGTGGATATTCGTATGACTCACGCGTAATTATTCTGGAGAATATTTCTCTTGAAGCCAGTAGACACATTTACGCCGATATACATATTGGCAAAGGTGGCTATAATGCGACGGCAGAAGCAGTATTCAAAGACACTCCCGTTATCATAATCCCACGAAGTAAAGATCAGGAAAGTGAATTGTATGGCAAAAGAATTGAGCAGTTTGCCAACGTTAAGCTTTTGTACGCTTCACAGATTAATAAAATATGGGAGCAAATCCACGACTCTGTGAGTATCAAACAACCTTGTCAACTCAAATTCTTTGGACACAACGAATTGAAACAATTGGTTAATCAAATGAAGCAATGAGCATATTAATTATTACAATACACGCAGATCCTACAATCCATCCCGGTGCTCAGGAAGGTGGGGGATCACATTTATATATAAATGAACTGATCAATTTATTGATCTACAGAAATGTTCCGGCATTATTCATCACACGCAAAGCTTCTCCTGGCGCAGATTTTTTTGAGTACGGCCCGGTTAAGCTGTGTCGAATCAAAATTGGCCCTGAGTCCCAATGGGATAAAAGGAACCTAATGGGTTTGGAAGAAGAAATCAACGCCCAAATAGAGGATGCAATTAAGGCGCATCAGTTCCGTCCCACGTTTATTCATTCTATCTACTGGTGTTCGGGCAGAGCTGCACTAATGTTTTCAGATAATTTTAAAATTCCGTTTGTTCACACGATTATTTCAAACGGATTGCGCAAACGAAAAACTGGGTATCAAGTTTCCGACGAGCAAATAGCGATCGAGCAAAAAATATATGAAAATGCCGAAGTCTTAATTGCAATCTCGAATCAGGAGAAAAATGATTTAGAGGAATTATATAAAGTTTCATCAGAGAAAATAAAGGTGATCGGACGTGGTGTTGATAGCATATTCCTGAGTGACCTGTATGATAACCAAGGAACGTTATTATCTCGAACTCAACCGAAAGTCGAACGTGATGGAATTCAATAGACTTGTTAACGGTAAACCACCGATCATTTATTTCGGCAGACTGACCGATTCCAAAGGAGTCGAAACTCTTTTAAATGCAATAGATATTCTTTTGCAAAGAGAACCATCATTAGACTGGCCATTGTGGATAGTGGGTGGAAATTATCAGGAAATTGACAATGTCAGGAAAAATGATGCTTGCGCTGACGCTGTGAAGAGGCTGGAAGCACAACGAGTTCTATTTTGGTGGGGACATATTCCACATGATGTTTTACCATATTTATTAGCAAAGTCGATGCTATTCTGTTTTACTTCCAGATATGAGCCCGGTGGCCGTACAATACTCGAAGCAATGGCAAGTGGTTTAGTTGTTTTAGCTACTCCCTACGGATTTGCCGAAGATGTGATAGAAGACGGAACGAACGGCTATATTATTCGGAGCGACAACCCTGAGGTCTGGGCTTGCCAAATCCAGACTTTGCTTTCAAATCCAGAACTATGCGGACGAATTGGCTCTAACGCAAAGAATACTGCTAGAAATGAATTTGCGATGGCTCGTTTTTTCGAGAAACACTGGGCGATTTACCAAGCGTTCCTACCCTAGAATATGGTACCAATCTCCAGAACGATTAGAATCATCATGGTCGAATTGAAGCCCCTGGTGTTTCTTTAGTTGCTTCCAAAACGTCTGAATTTCGCTGATATCCAGCAATTCGTTGAAGGCTAGAACATCATCCGTCTTGTTCATTTTATGGTATAAATTGAAGATCGCTTTTAGCGCCGCAACACGTCTGGAATTAAGACTGGTGTTTTTGAACTCCAAACCGATCGCCTCACGGGTTTTCGACAAATGTTGCAGTACTGACCATCCTATGTTGTATGCCTTATCAACATTACTATTAATCATGGCGATCTGAGCCTGATTGGTCCTGATACGCCAAAGCCATCGATGATTGTTTGCCAATTCACAGTTGGCTGCAGCTAAATCAAAATACTCCTCAGCAAGTTTTGTTTTACTGTCCTTCCACAGTAATATTCCAAGGATATTTTCAGCCCTAGCCTCCTCCACCAAATTGGAACGTTGTTTTGCCAGTCGCAGAGCGCGTTCGAGTTGCTGCCTGGACAGGTCATATTGCTTTAAATAAAAGTAGACCATTCCAAAATTAAGAATCCAGTGCGCACCTTCTTTTTCACCAATCTCATCCCTGATAAACTCATAACATTTTAAAGACTTTTCAGGGGCTGTTGTAAGGTAATATGCAGCTTCATTGGAATATTTCTCAACATTAATATGTTTTGATTTTCGCTCCTTATACATTGAGTCAAAAAAAGTCAACGACTCCTCTTTTCTTCCTACGTGCTTCAGATTAATACCATAGTTGATGATTATATTATCAGCCAGAATATCCGGCACTTCCTTGTGAGACTTTAAAAGTTTCAAGGCTTCTTCTAATATCTCTTTCGCGACCCAAAAATTTTCCGCCTTTGTTTCCCTGATTCCTTTAAAGAGAAGATATCCCATTTGCTGGGGCTTGTTGAGTTGCTCAATGTGAAGAAGACGCTCTAAAAGAAGATATAGACTCGTCGATTTTCTGTTGGCAAGAAGATTATAGCGGTCATACAAAGTCAGCAGCTCAAAGATGATATCTACCAGCTCCTGATTATACAATTCGTCACTAACCACAATGCCCGATGGCAATAAAAAAGAGTCAAGGGCTTTCTCCATGAAAAGTAATGCCCGGAAACCATCAATGCTCTTTTGTTTGTTTGCGAATTTTCGGTAGTGTGCGCAGGCTGATTTTGAATCGCCGGTATACTCATAAAGAGTGCCTAAGACATCATCACGGATAGTTAAGCCCGCGAATTGTTCGCCGGAAATCTGGGCAAGGACTCGTAGCGACTGAAAATTTAATTCTTCAGTTGGATTGAGTAATGAGCCTTTGAAATTATGATAGTAGAGATCGTGACTGAATGCAAGTACAAATTCGTTTCCAATAAGGCTTGCATGAAATAAACCAGAAGACGCTGCCGTTTCAAATTGGATCTCAGGAATAATATTTTTTAAAAGTGCTTCCGGCAATTCATTGTTGAAAATGAAAACGACCTGCGCGATCTTCCTAATAGTTCCGTCTTTGTATTGCTCTTTTAATTTGGAGGTTACAAGCTGTTCAATTTGCTGATTTTTAATGATTGAGCTGTCCAGATGAACCTCGAGATGCTTTTCGTCAAGAAGCCAATACTGACCGTCTCTGGACTTGATGATGTTCTCTGTCTTCAAAAAGTCGACATACAACTTAATGTAGAATGGAATTGGGAAAGTATTATTTACAATCAGATTAACCAACGGCACACTTGCTCCCGGAACAAGCATCTTTATGAAATTTCTTATGTCGCTTTCTTCCAATCCGGGCATTGTCATGGACGCAAAGCCATTACTGTCTATCATCGCATCAAGCGCTGACAGCCAATCGTTGCTTGCATCTCGCTGGTCATTCTGTTTTCGGGTCAGAACAAGTACAGGAATTGCAATTTGATTCAGGAAGCCAAATAGATTTTTAAGCAAAGCCAGCACGTCAAGGGTAGCCATATGCAGATTATCAACTACCAGCAGCATTCCTTTTCGACCCGCATTGTTCTCGAATAATTTAAGTAGCAGACGAAAGCATAGTTCACTCGAAATCTCTTTCGTGGTATGGTTCATTTGAACGAGATCTATGACCTTGTTCGCCACAAACGGTTCAATCGAATAATACTGGGACAGATACTCTACCACAGCGGCCCTGTCTTCCATGTATTTGAAGTAGTCGATTCCAATTACATCTAGAATAATATTTCTGGTTATTGAAGAGATATCTTGATTTCCTACATCCACGAACAACACGTAGTTATTGTCCTGATAGAAGGCCCTGGCAATGTGACTTGAGAAAAAGGTTTTTCCTTGGCCTGCCGTCCCCTTTATCACCACTGTCTTTCCTGATTTAAGAAGAGTAAGTGTTTGATTTAATAAATTCTTACGTGCTTCTCCAATAAGCTCATAGTTTGGATTGTTATTGATGTCCTTATCATAGACTATCGGAATTAGTTCCGCTTTCGACAGCGCGATGGTCTCTTTTGATTCAAGAATCGATGAGAGATCAACCACTCGTCTCTCCAGTTGAACCTCGTCATTACAAAGATTGGCAATCGACTTGGTTTGGGTTATTCTCCCTCGTTCAACAGTAAGGCTCACTTTGTATTCGATAGAAGGCGCTGTTGTGGGTAATTCAGCAAACAGTTTTTCAGCAAAATCAATGAAGTCAACATGAGGGATTTCGATATCCTCGTATACCATTTTTCGAAGTCGAGGCAGATGCTTTTCCAACAAATTTCTATACCTATATCCATCTATCAATTCAATTTGAAGTCCGGTACGAACCTGAAATATCAGAAGCTGCTCTATTGCCTGGGGAGTAAATGACTGGTTCGTTACAAAGTAGATACTGCGTATGCTCGAATTCGAAGCAATGATTACGTTGCCTCCGATATCACCAAGGTCAACATTGTCTTTCTTTCTGTATTTGGCTTCGATCCAGGCCTGAATTTCAATTCCGCCAAGGCCGTGTGCAGTAAGCAGTTTACTAATGATGGCATCTTTACCGCCATCCTTTACTGCTCTGGTCAATATAAATTCCTCTTTATTAAGCCCAAATGCAACCTTAAAGAGCGCACCCGTTAACTTTTCAAATTTATGCCAGTCGTCAATTGAATGATGTTGCTTTGCTGACATTAGAAGTCGATAATATTTAGTTATCCTTAATTCGTGTTAGGTAGAGATTCAGTAATCTAATATATGTTTTTTATAAAGAAGTAGTTTATTATTTATCGAGATCTCCCAGGGAAGGATAATTAA
The DNA here is from genome assembly GCA_023151315.1 of Bacteroidia bacterium. Taxonomy (GTDB): domain Bacteria; phylum Bacteroidota; class Bacteroidia; order Palsa-965; family Palsa-965. The sequence continues at coordinate 47 of JAKLJE010000047.1, read as the reverse complement.
AGGTTATCATACCCTATGTCGAGAGAAGAAACGATCAACTTTATTAA
>JAKLJE010000046.1 GCA_023151315.1 Bacteroidia bacterium | reverse complement strand
CCACTTCAAATCGTGTGCGTGAAATTAAATTGTATTGAGGTTGTTCCATTGTCGGACCAATCAGATGATGTCGCTCTGCAACTTCATGTGCTTCAATGATGCGATCAGCGCTCCATTCTGAAGTTCCCCAATACAGAATCTTACCTTGAGAAATCAGATCATTCATCGTGCGAACGGTTTCCTCTACCGGTGTATTCGGATCAGGACGATGACAGAAGTAAAGATCAAGGTAATCAACCTGCAATCGTTTCAAGGCCGCATGACAGGCTTCCACAACATGCTTGCGACTCAATCCGATCTGATTAGGTTTCTTTCCGCCCCAGAAAACTTTGCTGGAAACCACATACGAAGTGCGATCCCAATTCATCTTCTTCAGAATATTGCCCATCACGATTTCAGATTTTCCGCTCGCGTAAGTTTCTGCATTGTCGAAGAAGTTCACTCCGTTGTCATAGGCAATCTGCATGCAGCGTTCCGCTGTATCATCACCGATCTGCGCTCCGAATGTAACCCATGATCCGAAAGAAAGAGCACTCACCTGAAGTCCGCTTTTACCGAGTCTGCGATATTGCATTTCCATATTCAATTCTGTTTTAAGTAGTCTGTGGTAAGATGTAATCTGTTTATGGTGCTTTACTCAGCACTCTCAATGCATCACCGGCGGTCTGAACTTCACCTAACGACCAAACCATGGCTTTGCCGGCGGCCAAATTGATCAACAATTCAACCGCTTCTTCTTTAGTAATTTCATTAAACGATGTGTCTTCATTCATCTCCGTGCTGCCTGTTCTGTGATAGAACAAACCGTTTCTATATTCAAGGAACCGATAGATTTCTCTGTCACTTTGCAGCGTTAATCTTCCGGAGGAAGTTACATATTCCAATAGCTTTAGATCGTCTTGATTCATTGCACTGCGTTGTATTCCGGATAGATTTAGAGTAAATTTACTCATGATCCGTTTCATTCTTCTCGCTTTAGGAATTCTTTTGAATTGTTCTGCTTACGCTCAGAAAAATCAGGCTGTAATGGCTGTACTTACGGGAATGCCGGCTACACAAACAATGGCCGATTCCGTGAAAAAAGGATTCCGCGGTTTGTCGGTGGTGAATGAAAAAGTTATCTGGATCAGCGGACAACGCGGTTTGGTGGGAAGAAGTATAAACGGAGGAAAGAGTTTTGTGTGGCGAAGAGTAAGCACCTTCGAGAAGATGGATTTCCGCACATTGCATGCTTTCGACAAGAAGCGGGCAATGATTGCAACAGCGGGAACACCTGCAGCAATTCTCACAACGCATGATGGAGGCAAAACCTGGTCACAACGTTACTTCAGCAACGACAGCGCAATGTTTTTTGATGGTGTTGGCTTCTGGGATAATCGTCGCGGATTGATTTTCGGTGATCCGGTAAACGGAAGAATGGTGTTGATGTGGACGGATTGCGGAGGCGAACATTGGAATCCGATTCCCGATTCATTGTGTCCGAAGCTTGTTGAAGGAGAAGCTGCATTCGCTGCAAGTGGAACTACGATCAGAACATTGCCGGGCGGACACGTTTACATTGCAACCGGCGGGGCGAAATCACGCTTATGGCATTCCCGTGATTACGGATTTCATTGGGAAGTTTTTGAAACGCCGATTATACAGGGAGAACCATCGCAGGGAATTTTTTCGATGGCGTGGACGGATACTTTGAATGGTGTTATTGTGGGTGGAGATTATCTTGTTCCTGACGATACAACTAATAACTGTTTTATAACCCACGATGGCGGAAAAAAATGGAATGCTCCAATTCGTGGTCCGAAGGGTTACAGATCCTGTGTTGCTTGGGGAGTGGGTGGTTATTTCATGATTGCAACTGGTCCGGGAGGAACAGATGTAGGTCGGCGAGCAGGAACTATTTGGGAAACGAATTCTATTGAAGGGTGGAATTGTATTGAGATTGGTGGTAGTGCCACTGCGACGGTTTATTATGCCGGAGCTGCTTCTGGATTTTTCACGAAGTCCAAGGTTAATGTTGAGTTGGACTGGGTTGCATATTAATGCACCTACTAAAACACCACCATCACACTGACTCTCGGCATCAGCAGGACCGGCGCCCAGCGGAAAGAGTAGGAGAGTTGCGAATTGGTTTCGCTGTATGTTGCGTAGTAACGCACTTCTGAAAGATTATCGAGAAACAATGTTGAGTTGATCCCGAAAATGAAATGCGCTTTGTTTTCTATTGGTCGCAACAGCATGTTGAAGCCCAATGTTGCGGAAGGAAGAAAATAATTCTTCTTCTGAGTTTCAAGTGTTGTAGTAACAGTGTATGGACCGGCAAGAGAGTCATCCATTCGCAACGTGCTGTACTCGCTGATGTAATGCAATCCCATTCCTGCTTCAATCGAAATTGTGTTCTGCTTTGAAGGTTGTGCCAGACGGCGGTTGTAAGATGTGGTTAATGAGTAATTGTTCATGAACACATCAAATCGGTTTGTGATTTCATAATCATTTCCGTTGGAAGAAATGATATTCTTACTGCCGAGCGTGTAGGAGAGTCGCGCCGCATTCAGCGTTATTGTTGCAAACTCTGTTGAATCTGATAAATACACCAACGCCAATCCAACAGAAGGTTGCAGATAGCCTTTGAAAGCAAAATTGCCAAGATCAGTATCGGCTTTGAGTCCATTTACCGCAACCTGATAGGAAGCTGATGTGTGGATGCCGACAAGGATTTTTTTCTTTTTCACATTAGCGGAATCGCTCGTCAACGCATTGGAAACGAGAGCCGATAGTGCAAACAACGCTGTAATTACTATTCTCATACGGATTAAAGTTGCAGACAATTATCGAGAAGACCTTAAGAATTGTATTTTTGCCACGCAAAATTCTATCAGGTCCCGTAGCTCAACCGGATAGAGCAGCTGCCTTCTAAGCAGCAGGTTTCGCGTTCGAGTCGCGACGGGATCACGATTATTTTTCAGAAAAATCCTGCAAAAGGACTTTAGATTGTGAAATAAATATTTAGTTTTGCAGCCCAGTTGAGAAAATCGCTGGGATTGATCGGGGTGTAGCGCAGTTGGTAGCGCACTTGGTTTGGGACCAAGGGGTCGTCAGTTCGAGCCTGGCCACCCCGACAAAAGAAAAGCCGGAAGAGATTCTTTCGGCTTTTTCTTTTTATCAGGTTTACTTCTTGATACTCCGTTTTCCACCAATCATCTTCAAAGCTGTGATTGCGGCTTCATCACCTTTATTACCATGCTTCCCTCCGGCACGGTCAATTGCCTGTTGCAATGTATTCGTAGTTAGGACGCCGAAGATCACGGGCTTTTCCAGTTTGATGTTCAGTTCGGTGATGCCGTAGCTCACGCCTTGACAGATATAATCAAAATGAGGCGTGTCACCCTGAATTACACAACCGATACAGATCACCGCATCCACGTTCTTTGGCTTTCCTGCACGGAGTCCTCCAATGGTGAGTTCGAAAGTTCCCGGAACATAAGTCACTTCAATGGCCGACTTTGCAACGCCGTTTGCCATCAAAGTATTTACAGCGCCATTAAGAAGTGCGCCAGTGATTTCATGATTCCATTCCGCAACAACAATTGCAATTCGCTTTCCTTTTCCGGAAGGGACTTCGGCTGGATTGTATGCGGATAAGTTTTTCAGTTCTGTTGCCATTGTTGGAGTAGGTTAGTAGAGAAGTATTGGAGTAGTTTAGTTTTGGAGTATGCCGTCAATCAGTAAAAAAGAAAGTCGGTCTACGTGATGCAGCCCGACTTCCATTTTAAAACTTAATGTCTTCAACTACTTCACTGTGCCACCTGCACGTGTGATGTACTTGTCGATCTGCGCTGCATCCTGTGATTCCGGATAATCAACTTTGATCTGCTCGTACAACTTCAATGCTTCTCCTTTGTTGCCGCGATCTTCTTCAGCAAATGCAGCTTTCTTCAGGAAAGTTGGTGAAGTGAATTTGTTAGCATTCTTATTCGCAGCTTTCAGATAATATTCGATTGCGTGATCAACATCGCCTTTTTCCATGTAAGCGTCACCAATCATGCCGATTGACATTGAGCTCAGGAACATATCATCAGAACTGAAATCTTCGAGTGCTTCGATAGCAGCGTCCCACTGACCTGTACGGAGGTAACTCACTCCGAGGTAGTAGTTCGCAAGATTTCCTGCAGGTGTGCTGCCGTATTCTTCAGCAATTGCAGCCATTCCCAGTGTGTCGCCACGACCGTTGATAGCAAGGTTGAATGAATCGCGCTGCCAGTAAATTTCTGCTTTGTACATCGCTGCTGCAGCTTCCTCTTTGCGAGGTTCCTGGTAAAGGAATTTCCAAGCGAAATAAACAAGAACAAGCGCAAGAACTCCGCCTACAATGAGGGCAAGGCTTTTCTTGTTATCGTTGATATACGATTCCGTCTTATCAAGAGCCGCATCGATATCCAATGCCGGCTGTACTTTAGGTTCTTCTGTAATCTTTGTCATGCTGTAACCGTCTGAAAAGTTCAGATCAGGGCGCAAAAATACATTTTTTTTCCACGTTCGGAAGTAATCCATCCCTTTTTGGGAAATTTGCGGATATTCGCCATTCGATGCTGCTCCGTAAACTTTCCCTGATCAATTTCCGCAACTATGAAGAGTTGGAAATCGAATGTTCGGAGCGAATCAATTGTTTTACAGGCTCTAACGGTTCCGGGAAAACCAATTTGCTGGAAGCGATTCATTATCTGGCACTTTGCAAGAGCTTTCTGAACCCTGCAGATACGCAGAATATCCGTTTTGACGCCCCGTTTTTTGTGGTACAGGGCGAATTTACACGTCCGGATGGGGAAACCGACAATATTTATTGCGGAGTAAAGCGCGGACAGAAAAAGGTTTTCAAGCGGAACGGGAAAGATTACGAACGACTTTCTGATCATATCGGACTGATTCCGCTGGTTGTGGTGAATCCGGCGGACGGTGTTCTGATAAGCGGCGGCAGCGAAGAAAGAAGGCGGTTCATGGACTCCGTTATTGCTCAGTACAATCGCGCTTACCTCGATCATTTGATTGCATACAATCGTGTGCTTTCTCAGCGCAATGCACTATTGAAACTGCTTGCCAAAGGACAAGGAGATGTATCCACATTGGAGATTCTGAATCTGCAACTTGTTCAATACGGAGAACCGATTCATAAAATGCGTCTGGAGTTTGTTGAACGAATTCAACCTGTTTTTCAGAATTACTACAACTTGCTTTCAGACGGAAAAGAATCCGTTACACTTAGTTATCATTCTGCATTGAATTCCGATACTTTCGGAACAATACTTACTCAGACTTTCAATAAAGATCTTGCCTTAGAATACACAACAGCCGGTATTCATCGCGATGATCTGAACTTCGAAATCAGCGGACATCCTTTGCGTAAAAGCGGTTCTCAAGGACAACAGAAAACGTACCTCATTGCATTGAAACTTGCGGAATACCGCGTGCTTGATGAGGAAACGAAGCGGAAACCTATGTTGCTTCTGGATGATATTCACGACAAACTGGATGCAGACCGTGTGTATCGCCTCATGGAATTGGTTTGCAGTGATGATTTCGGGCAATTGTTCATCACCGATACAGGATCAGGGCGTATGAATGTGCTCTTTAAAGGGCGCGGACTTCCATATCGCATGTATGAAGTTTCGCAAGGCACCGTCAAAATCATCTGATTTTGGCACGATTGTTTCATTTCATTGCATGAACACGGACAGTATTCCTTTGTCCCAAGCCTTAAATTGAATAGATTTGCACCTCTTAGAACCAAAAAAATGAAGAAAGCTTACTCTGTGATTTGTGCAATCATGTTCCTGGTCGTTGCGACTGTGAACGCACAAACAAAAACTCCAACCCCGGTTTATACAGGTCCTTCTGCGGCAGGTGATATGAAGCGCGATAAAGGTGACTTTACCGGCGCTATCGCTGATTACAATGCTGAAATCACGAAGATTGACGCTGAAGCGAATCGTATTGTAAAACTCAAAACTGACTATGAAAAGATGTCGGAGTTTGAGAAAATGAATGCCAATCAGGATGAAGTGAAAAAGAACTACACCGATTGGGCGAAACTTTATTACGGTCGTGCAATGGCGAACATCGGTCTTGGAAAGAAAGCGGATGCAATTCCTGACTTGAACATGGCTATCGGTCTTGATAACACAAACGCAGATGCTATTTATCAGCGTGCGATGTGCACCAACAGCGGTGATACAAAAGAAGCTGCTTGTGTTGACATGAGCCGCGCTGCGTCAATGGGTCACGAGAAAGCTAAAATTGCTTTCGACGATAACTTCTGCTGGAACACTGCAATGCAGCATTACAAAGAAGGTTGTTCCAAGCTTACAGTACGCAAGTACCAGGAAGCATTGAACGAGTTTGATCGTGCAATTGCATTGTGTCCTGATTCAGGTCGCTATTATGCGAAGCGTGGACAGGCGCACGTGGGTTTGAAGAACGATGCAAAAGCTTTGGAAGATTTCACGAAAGCAACAGAGAAATCTCCGAATGTTGCTGACGGATGGTATCAGCTGGGTCTTTACTACTTCAACAAAGATCAGCACCAGAAGGCGTTCGATAACTTCACAAAAGCTCTGGAAAAAGATCCGCAGAATTATGATGCTTACATGTATCGCGCACAATGCTGCGAGCGTCTGAATAAAATGACTTCAGCCGTTTACGATTACACTCAGGCAATTTCACTGAAGCCTTCAGACTCTGAAGCATATTATCGCCGTGGATTGATTCACCGCGATCTGAAAGACAACGTGAATGCATGCAAAGATTTCCGCAAAGCGTCATCGCTTGGAAATACTGACGCGGCTGAATACGTTTCTTCTGACTGCAAATAATCTGAACACTATAACCTGATCTGATCCGTCTCGTCTTTATTGGCGGGACGGATTTTTTTTGTGCATATTCGTAAACATGAGCGGAAATAAGAATGCAAACGGTGTTGCAGAACGCGAATTCCTTGACGGACCAAGGTCGCGTTGGAAAGAATTTGTTTTCACAATGAAAGTGGTGCGCGAATTCATTCGCGGTTTCCGTAAGCTGCACTTCATCGGCCCGTGCATTACTGTTTTCGGTTCAGCGCGATTTGCAGAAGGGCATAAGTACTACGAGCTCGCACGAAAGATCGGTGCGGGAATTGCGCTGGAAGGTTTTACAACTATTACGGGTGGCGGCCCCGGAATTATGGAAGCCGCGAATCGCGGTGCGAAAGAAGCGGGCGGAAGATCCGTAGGATGCAACATTGTTTTACCACATGAACAGCAACCGAATCCGTATCTCGATAAATGGGTTGATATTCGTTATTTTTTCGTGAGAAAAGTTTTGCTCTCGAAGTATTCATACGGCTTTGTTGTATTACCGGGCGGATTCGGGACCTTGGATGAATTCTATGAAGCGTTGACGCTGGTGCAGACGAAGAAAATGAGCGACTTCCCGATTGTTGTGATGTGCAAGGATTTTCACCGTCATCTAATTGCACACATGGAAATGATGAAGACCGAAAAAACAATTTCTCCCAATGATACAGAACTGATCTTCTTTACAGATTCACCTGAAGAAGCGGTGGCGTGGTTGCGAAAGCGTACAGAAAAAAGATTCGGACTGATGCGGGTGAAGCCGAGTTTGTTTTTTGCGGAGAAGTATTAGTGAGGGAGTAGAGAAGAGGGAGGAGAGAGGAGAGAGAGAGAGGAGAGAGGAGAGAAGCGAGAGGAGGATTTCGTTTACTGTCTGATGTCTGTAGCGAAGCGATCACTTTTCAACTCGGAGAATTTCTTTTTTCCGTTGAGGAAATATTCACGAACGATATTGCCGTTGTAAATGCACGTGTTGGAATATGCAGTGATGTGTTGCTGTTCCGATTTCCGTTTGCGAAGTGTAGTTCCGATCATTCCGTAGAAGCTGAAATGAGCTTTGAGCACCGCGAAACAATGCGCGAAATCACTACCGAATAAGAATTTTACTCCTGCAACTCCGTCGAGACACAGTCTCAGGAAGATTTTGATCCACAGAAATCCCGGTGCGTGATTCTTGGTAATCAAAACAAGGTTGTTGCGGAAATTCAGAAACGTTTTTCGCGGACTTGTTTTGTTCAGAGTACCGCCACCAACGTGATAAACCACAGAAGCAGGAACAACGAAAATTTTTCTTCCTCTGTTGCGCAAACGCCAGCACAAATCAATTTCTTCCATGTGCGCAAAGAAGTCGGCATCGAGTCCATGTACTTCATTCCAATCGCTTCTGCGAATTACAAGGCAAGCACCGGTTGCCCATGCTACTTCTGTTGTGTCGTCGTACTGACCTTCATCGTTCTCAAACGTATCGAACAATCGTCCGCGGCAAAACGGATAACCCCATTTGTCAATGAATCCGCCGGAAGCACCCGCATATTCAAATTGTTGCTTCGCATGAAAAGCTCTCAGTTTTGGTTGACATGCCGCAATGTCTTTGCGTTCATCCATCAGCGCGATCAGCGGATCCAGCCAGCCAGGAGTTACTTCCACATCGGAATTCAGGAGAATGAAATACTCTGTATCAACCTGAGCCAATGCTTCGTTGTAACCTTGTGCAAATCCGCCGTTTGTTTTGTTGCGAATGATGCGCAACTGCGGATAGTTTTTCTGCAGCCACTCAATTGAATCGTCAGTAGAAGCGTTATCGGCTACAATGATTTCCGCCCATGCAGGAGAATGCGCAGTTACTGAAGGCAGAAACTGTTCGAGAAACGAACGTCCGTTCCAATTCAGAATTACAACTGCTGCACGGTACATTCGGCAATGATAATAAAAAAGATGGGTTCACAGTTCACAGTTCATTCGTTCACAGTTTGATGGTTTACCGTTCCGAATCCCGAATGACCGAATCCCGAATCCCGAAACAACTAGTGCGGATTGATGAAGAAATCATCTGCGCGACCGCCGTACTGTGAAGGATTCTGATTGCTGTCGAGATTCGGATTGGCGTTGTCGCGTTTCGTGAGGCGCACTTTCCAACGATCATCACGCACTTCTCCGCGAGCGTCGGAGTGAATGAGCTGGAAGTTGTTCGTTACAAGATCGAAGTTGGCAAATACGAAACGACGATTGCTCTGCGTGGTATTCTGCGGATTGTTCACATCATCTGTTGCATTTCCGCGAATGGTGTAATACTGCCAGATTTCGTAAGGGTAGGAACTCGGCTCATTGTACATCGGTACAATCTGATCCGGCGGTCCGTATTGCAGGTAAACGCGTCCGCGATCGGTTTGATAGCCGCGCATGATCTGCGTACCGTAGTTGGCGTTCACTTTGTCGACCTCCGCTTTGTATTTGATCCATGCGCCTTCCGGATTCAACTCGTTGCGTGTGAGCCAGAAGTTGTACAGATACTGCTGCATCAGTTTTACATCACCGGCTTTGATTTGATTCTCTGCAAATTCTTTTTCATTCTCCGTGCTGATCGGACGGAGGCTGCGGATGTAATCTGCAAGAGTATCTGCGCTGGTGATTTTACTCGCGAAGGTGTTTGTTACATCGATCGCAGCAACATCTTCAAGTTTGATTTCAACTCCCGGATTAAAACGTTCGAATGAAACGCTGCGCAGTGAAAGTAATCGGTTGGTGCTGTTGCGTACTTCAACTATCAGGTTGTAGTTTCCGGAAGGAAGCTGGCTGATATTGAATGAATACAGAATGGAATTCACAGGAGCCGGTTGCATTTTCTGAAACGCATTGAAGTCCGTCATGCGTGTGCGCGTCTCCGCATTTTCAATGTAGTAACTCACAAGGAAGCGACTGTCTTTCGGCATCACTTTCGCTGTGTTGTAAATTTCCGCGTAGAAAGTGAGATTGGCCATGTTGCCCGGATAGAAACTCGCCACATACGGAATCAGATCGTAACCGCTTTTAGTGATTGTGGTTTGCTTCGCTGCTTTCGTATAGCTTTCCAGCATTTCAATGTGTGAAAGACCCACTGAATCCGGATCGATATCGACAATGAGTGACTTTTTATTTGTGATAATTCTCTGCGGTTTTCTGTTCACATCGAACATTGTGATCTGAAGATCATACAAACCTACCGGTAAAGTGAATCGCTGCAGATCCAGAAAGTTCGGGCAGTCTGTTGTGTCTGTTGTTTCAGGACTGTGCAGCACATAACGACGGAAATCTTTGATCGAGTCGTTGGAAGTAACCGTCATGAGAATATCCACTGCTGCCTGATAATTGCCTTTTTCGTTCTTTACGTAATACAAAGAACCTCCGATGAGCGAGAGATAGGTTTCAACGTATGTTTTGTTATCCGGAGTACTGAACGCGGCGTAGGAGAGATTGGCGGTCAGCTCACGTGCGTTTACACGCATAAATGAGCCGGTGAAAACCAACAGAATCAGAGTGACGAGCAACGAACGTTTCATAGCTGTAAAGTTAATCAATCAGAGGCAGAATGCGCTTTTACGTCGCCGTAATGTTTAAGTGGTTTTGCAGCCGTGATAAGTGGTATTTTACTTAGTTACGGGCAAAAAAAAAAGGCGGAATTTCTTCCGCCCTTTTCACAATAATCACAAATATTATTGAGCAAGACGCACGTTAACTGCGTTCGGTCCTTTCTTTCCGTCCTGGATTTCGAAAGTCACCACGTCGTTCTCACGAATTTCATCGCGAAGACCGCTTACGTGTACAAAGATGTCCTGTGATGATCCTTCTTCTTTGATGAATCCGAAACCTTTGGTGTTGTTGAAGAATTTTACTGTACCTTTTTTCATTTCACTTTTTGTTTTTTCCCGAAACGACGGGCTTTGTTGTTATTCGAACCAGATTTCTTTTTATTCGACGGAACCGGTCCTCGTTCCGTTGTATTTGGCTGCAAGTTAGGGAATGGATGGTTGTTTACAATCTCTATTTCCTTCTTTATCAGTTTTTTTATGTCGCGCATGTACGCTGATTCCTCGTCGCAGCAGAAAGAAAGGGCTACTCCGTTCTTGCCTGCACGGCCGGTTCTACCGATCCGATGTACGTAAGTTTCAGCGAGTTCCGGGATTTCATAGTTGATCACAAAGGAGAGATCATCGATGTCAATTCCGCGTGCTGCGATGTCTGTAGCCACCAGCACATTTATTTTTCTTTTTTTGAATCCTTCCAGTGCCCGAACCCGTGCATTCTGCGATTTATCGCCATGAATGGCTTCTGCAGCGATTCCGTTTTTGGTCAATTCCTTCGCAACACGATCAGCTCCACGCTTGGTTCTGGTGAATACCAGAGCATGATGGATCTGTTTGTCCTGAATCACGTGTTTCAGCAATGAGCGTTTATTGTCTTTATCGACATAGTAAACCGCCTGATTTACCGTTTCTGCAGGCGTAGATACAGGAGTTACGCTCACTTTTACAGGATTGCGCAGCAATGTATCCGCCAGAACGGAAATTTCAGGAGTAGTTGTAGCGGAGAAAAACAAAGTCTGGCGCTGAATTCCGTCAGGAGTTTTCGTTGGAAGTTTTGCAATGACTTTGCGGATGTCGTTGATGAAACCCATGTCCAGCATACGATCGGCTTCATCCAGCACGAAATACTGAATGTGGTTGAGTTTCACGAATCCTTGTTGCATCAAGTCGAGCAAACGACCCGGAGTTGCAATAAGAACGTCAACACCTCTGCGAAGTGTATTGGTTTGGTTGTGTTGAGAAACGCCTCCGAAAATTACTGTATGACGGATTCCGAGACCTTTGCTGTAGTCACGAAAGCTTTCATCAATCTGAATTGCCAGTTCACGAGTCGGGGCGAGTACAAGAGCTTTAATGTTGTTGTTCCGGCTGTTGCCGGCATGAAGCAATTGGATAATAGGTAATGCGAAAGCGGCGGTTTTCCCTGTTCCTGTTTGAGCAACTCCGAAGATGTCGCTGTGTTTGAGAACGTGAGGAATGGCCTGCGTTTGGATTGGGGTAGGATTTTCGTATCCCAAGCCTTTGAGGGTCGCACAAATCTGATCAGTGAGACCTAATTCTTTAAAATTCATTAAATGTTATTTGATTGAACTGCAAACCGGTGTATCGAAGAAATTTACTTTAAGAACCGGTTAACGCCTTGAAAAATGATGTTTATGTAAAACTGCTATGCAGTGGCGTTTAGACGAATTACTGGCGTAAAGGTACGTCAAACTGAGCTCTGTTCGACATCCGGGGCAATTTTGAAGTGCTGATTGGCAGTGTTTTCCCTGAATAATCGACGAAATGACAAAAAAATCGCACAAAATTTTTCAAAAGATGTCTGTGAAATTAAACGGAATATTACTTTTGCCCCCGGAGAGATGGCAGAGTGGTCGATTGCGGCAGTCTTGAAAACTGTTGAGGGTAACACCTCCGGGGGTTCGAATCCCTCTCTCTCCGCCACCAGGTTTCCAGCCCGTTCCCTCAATAGGAACGGGCTGTTTCTTTTCCTCGATTTTCAGGTTTTTTCGCTGCATTAGGGTTCACCGGATCCCCCGTGAAGGAACCCTAAAGCACCTTTTTGTTCCACCATTGTTCTACCGCCATTGAAACCAAAGCGGAGAGGGATTTCATATAACCATATAGGTCAAACCCTCAATGAGAACTTCCAATGAAAGCTACCTTTCATTTCGTTTTAAGAACCGATAGGCCGAAGCCGGATGGTTCAGCCACAATTTACTTACGACTGATCATGAGTAGTCGCAACAAGGCGATGTATTCACTATACAGAACTGTTCCACTCAAACCTAAATACAAGCATTTGTCGATTGCGCAGATTGAAACGTATCCCATCAAATGTCAACCTGGAGAAATCGCTAAGTTGACCAGAGATGAACTGTATTGTTGGGACAAAACAAAAGGGCGCGCAACAAAGGGATTCGGATCAGCAGACAGTTTGAATGAATTTCTGAATGCGGAATTGGTAAGAGCGCAGAATATCGTTTACGATCTCTCCAAACGGAGGAAACCTTTGACACCCGAAACATTTCTTCGCGCCTTTCGGAAATCGAATGTGGATCAGTCGCTTTACGAATATTGTCATGAGCATTGGGTCGTGAACCGGGATGCGAGTCTTTCCGAAGAGACGATCAAGAGTTACATGAGCATCATTGGTAAACTGAACGAATATCGTCCCGGCATTCGTATGGAAGAAATTGATTTTAAGTTTCTGAATCAATATGCCAACTACATGCGCAAGTCTATAGCGCAGGGGGGTAAAGGAAACGGAGAACGAACCATTAACAACAACATGAAGATCATTCGCACGGCAATGATGCTCGCGATCAAGAACGATGACTTTCTGATGGAACATTATCCGTTTCGTGATTACAAGGTGGGTGAAACAGAAACCGAACTCACCACTCGTGATTTTCTGGAGCCGGAAGAAATCCTGCAACTCGAAAACCTTCTTTCGAAATACTATGCGCCCAGCAAGCCTGTATTCGAAGTGAGTAAAGAAGAATGGAAAGAACGTGCCACCAAGGGAATTCTGAATCCGGGTGAATACAAGACGTTGCGTTATTTTCTATTCGCGTGTTATTGTGGCTTACGTTACAAGGATATGTTTCTGCTGAATGTTCAGGAGCACATCAAAGCGAAGTGGGTGCAGAATTCATTGACAAAAGAAAGGCGATACCGTTATTATATCGACGTTCAGGCGATGCACAAAACCGGTAGGATGCTTATCGTTCCGTTGATTGACAAGGCAACCGCACTGCTTGATCTGAAAGTTCAAGGCGCTGCATTTCCGGTGATGTCGAACCAGAAAACTAATCTGCACCTGAAACACATTGCTAAAATGGCTAAGATTGAAAAGAAACTTTCCTTTCATGTAGCGCGTCACACGTTTGCAACTACGTGTTTTACTTACGGAATTCCTGCTGAAGTCGGGCAGAAACTACTCGGTCACAAAAGCGAGAAGTTCATCAAAATCTATACACATCTTACTCAGAACAGATTGTTTCATGAGATGGATAAAGTGGACAGAGGTTTTAATGAGCATGAGATGTTGATGAGGGTGGTGCATCCCAGGAAACAAGATGGCGGTGTGAATTCGGATCAACTGGTAAGTGTCTCCAATGGTGAGTTAAGGAGATTGATCGACGTGCTTTCGAAAATGGATGAGGATAGAATTGCCGCGATTGCGAAGGTTATTGGATAGAGACGGTATTCTGCGAACAGATAAAAATGTAAGCATTGACGAAATAAGTGTAAGGAATTGAATAACTTGGTATCTCCTTCGCTGAATGAAGGATAATTAAAGGTTATCAATGACAGTTTCTTCAATTATTGGGTCGGACAAAGTGCTGGTTGATTTAGAAAAGGCAATTCAAAGTGACCAAAACTCTGTAATCCTTTTAACGGGACCTTCTGGACGTGGTAAGACTTGGCTTGGAACCAACCTGATGAACCACGTACAAGATGCTAAACACTGTTACGTTTATTTAACGGGTGATTCTTCGCGAGTTTCAGAAACCCACTACCCTTTGAAGCAGTTCATAGAAAAGAAGGACCGGATCAGAACTAAAGGACTCGGTATAGTTAAACAATCATTAGGAGAGTTGCCTTACGTGGGTAAAGGGATCCACGAACTAATAAAAGATCATGATTTCAAACGCCATAAGAAAACAATCCAGGACATTTCTCCTCTGAAGGAGCATCGTGATTTTTCACTTCACCTACTGGGTCTTAATAGAAAATACGAAAAAGTTATTTTCATTTGCGATGATATTGAAGAATTTGATGCAAAGACTATTGCCTATTTAGCTGATCTGAAAAGTGGGTTTAGTCAACTCGGAGAATCGTTTAATATTTCGTTCGTTCTTATTGTAAACAGTAAGTTCAATTGGCCGCATCAACCGGCATTTGGAATAACGAGTGAAATTGATTTAGCTCCACTGAATCAATCTCAAATTATGGAGCTGGTCAAATTCTGGTCAGCTAAAGAAGTTCCAACAGAACAACTGACTTTAATCAATTCCTGTTCGGGAGGACATTTGACGTTACTCAAGTTAATTGCAGACCATTTTAAAGAAGCACAAGAACTAGGTACTTCTCAAAGTGTATGATGCACCCTATTCTTAGGGCAGGAACTAAGGCAAACTTAGTGTGATTTTGTTGATGATGTAAACTTTCTTTTT
>JAKLJE010000045.1 GCA_023151315.1 Bacteroidia bacterium | reverse complement strand
TCTTATCTACTTTCAGCATGCTGTCGTTGATGTAATCCAAAGGCGCGTTGATCGCATCAACTATATGTTCACTGTAGTGTTCACTTGCTTTGCGCACATCGAGAATGTTCACTTGTCCGGATTTCATTTTATCCGCAACTTCTTCCGCACTTACTGAAGTGATCGAATCTGTTTCCTTGCCGGCAGCAATCCAGCTTTCATATCCGCCTTTGAGATAGCCTAACGTGTTATCGTAACCTACTCGGGACAATCGAGTAACAGCTTCCTCTTCACGACCAGGATCGCAAACCAGAAGTATTTCCTGTTTTACATCAGGAATCAACGTTCCGGCCCAAACCGCGAAACTTCCATCTACACCAATGTTTATTGAGTTCGGGATGAAACTCTTTGCAAACGTTTGCGCATCGCGCGTATCGATAATTACAGCTTTCGTTTCATTCGCTGCAGCTTCAAATTCGATTGCCGAAAGCGCACGGGTTCCTTGCTTCAGAACATTGTCAAAACTTTCATAGCCTTTTATGTTCATGATTACGTTCTGTGGGAAATATCCCGGAGGCGGTGTAAGTCCTGTCAGAAGCTCTTTCATGAATTCTTCTTTGGTCATATCTGCACGCAATGCATAATTCACTTGCTTCTGATGACCAAGTGTATCTGTAGTTTCCTTGCTCATATTTTTACCGCACGCACTTCCCGCACCATGTCCCGGATAAACAATAATATCATCACTCAAAGGCATAATTTTATTCCGCAGAGAATCGTAAAGATGACCCGCAAGTTTTTCCTGCGTCATTTCAGCAATTACTTTCTGCGCAAGATCCGGACGACCAACATCTCCTATGAAAAGTGTATCCCCGGAGAAAAGCGCTTTCTCTTTTCCTTCTTCATCGATCAAAAGAAAACACGAACTCTCCATCGTATGACCGGGAGTGTGAATCAACTTGATTTTTATTTTTCCAATCTGAAAAATCTCATTGTCTTTACCGATATAGGATTTGAACCCTGTTTCCATCGATGTAGGGCCGTAGACAATCGTAGCTCCGGTTTTTGCAGCGAGATCAACATGCCCCGAAACGAAGTCTGCATGAAAGTGCGTTTCAAATACATATTTGATTTTCGCATTGTCTTTGGCAGCGCGATCAATATAAGGCTGTACTTCCCGCAAAGGATCAATAATTGCTGCTTCTCCTTCACTTTCGATATAGTATGCTGCTTCAGCAAGACAGCCTGTATAAATCTGTTCTACTTTCATTTCTTTCTATGTTTTGATTTCGTTCAGCAAAATTCGTCAGACCCGAGATGCTGCAACATGAGCATTGTCAGTTTTCCGGCTTGTGTAACATGAGTTGCAAAGGTTTGTAACCGCAGTTACAGTCTTCACTTATTCGGGAAATCCCGTCAGAATTTCAAAACCTAGGCAAATTCTGTTGTTTATTGATGAATTTCATTTCATGAAGACAAAAACAATAATTGTAATTGCGCTGATCACACTCGCCTCAGTGATTGTAGCCATTGGGGGAGCCATCGCCTTCTTCTCTCTGTTTGCAGAAGATTACTCACGAGGACCTCTGGGTGATACAGCGCGGATTATATTTGTGTGTGAATCACGGATATCGACTTCTGAAATTAGACCAACGTGTAGCTGTAAAGCCTACGCCAATCATTGCGAAGAAACAATACGATCATGTATTCTTCGACGGCGACTTTGATGGCGCTGATCTCGGTACGATCGTTTGTTCAGTACATTGTCCTTCCTGTAATGAAAATGCAATGCGCATCGGAATTCGCGAGTTTCTCGGGAATAAAGTCCAGACACTGATTTCAGAAAAATTATTGAGTGAAGAAGAGGTGCTCGCCAACGGAATCGCAGACAAGTACACGTTCGGTGATTTCCTGAATTATGTCACTAAGTTGGGTGGAACCGCGGAATACGTTGTTGCGGAATGCGGAAATTGCAATGCTCGACTACTCGTTGTTGCTTCAGTGCGAGAAACGCAGCCTGCACGTTATATGGTCGCACTTAATGGAGTCTGGATCATCACATAGTTTGCCCATTGACTCATTTGAGCATTGATAATTTGATAATTGACTCATCTGAGCATTGAATCATTTATCTTTGCAGTATGAAAAAGTTCATCAAACGTTTCTTCGTTATTCTTCTCATCGCTCTAGTGGCAATTCAGTTTGTCCGTCCTGAAGGTAATCAGCATGAAGTTGTGGCAGCTAATACACTTAACGCGGCACTTCCTGTTTCAACGGAAGTAAATGACGTGCTCAAAGCAGCGTGTAACGACTGTCATTCCAACAACAGTGTGCCCATGTGGTACATGAAAATTCAACCCGTAGGATTCTGGATCGATCATCATATCGAAGAAGGAAAGGGAGAGTTGAACTTTGATGAATTTGCAACATACAGCTTACGTCGTCAGTACCACAAACTGGAAGAAGTTGCTGAAATGGTGAACGAAGGTGAAATGCCTCTCGCTTCTTACACATGGATGCACAGAGAAGCGAAATTGACTGATGTACAGAAAAAAATGCTTTCAGATTGGTCTGCTGCAATGATGGATACGCTCGAGGCTCGTTGGCCTATGGATTCACTCGTGAAGCCTCAACAACAAAGCGAACAACACGAAAGTGAAGAGCATCACTAGTTATAAATTGCGAAGATTAAGAAAACGTGCTTTGCAATTATCTGTTATTGCAGCATTTTGTCAATTGAATTTCGCATGTGAAGTACCTCAGGCACACATTGAGTCCAGAAAGTATTCGGCGGTTGATTCACTCGTAAGCACCGCAGATTCCTCTAAAGTTATCGCTGGGTACGAGATGTGTGATCAGGATACATTGTTCATTATTGGTGATGCGACACTTTTTCTACGTCCGGATTCATGTCGTTTCGTTCAATTGGAACAAGCTTCTACGCCTGGAGTGTTGGAGTATGACAGTGATTTTGGGTTTGCGATTGCGCCATTACTGGATACAAGTACTGACCTGAAGATTAAAACCGCTGTTGAAATGGGTACAGCCACCAATAGATTTATATTGGTTGAAGGCTGCAAAGATTGTCCGCAATTAATAGACAGAGATACACTGAACTACGGCCTGTTGATGACATCCGCGAATAAGGAATTGGAAATTGTTAATAGTCCGATCCCTGCTCAAGCCGCGATTCGCCAAATAATGGAGCGGTATTACGGATTGTGAAGGTGGTTGATACTATCAGTTGAATTCAAATTACTTCTTCCCTTTCACCTTCTGCATCCTCGCAAAGTGATATCCGCTGAATTTGTAAACGTTCACTTCAGGAACTTCTTCTGTTCCAAGTCCGCTTTTGTGATCCGGTTTTTCGTTGAATGACCAGATCTCCATACACAATTCTTCTCCTTCAATCCAGTAGCAAACCTGAACGGCACTGCCCATCACAGCGAATGTGCTTGTGAACTTTTTTCCGGTCACGAAAATGTCCAATACAATTCCATCTTTTTCATCAATGGCCCAATGGCCTTTTGCAGTGTCCACGGGAATGAGCATGTACGGGCGAACATCTTTTCCACTGTCACCATAGGTAATCACCCATTCGTATTTCCCCGAATCCAGCGGCATCACATCCAAAGCCACATTGATGGTTTGTGCCAACTTCGGACCTTGATAAATGTTCAGTTTACCTTTCCAGTTTCCTATGAATTGATCCGGAAAGGATTGAGCGGTGAGTATAGTTGCCCAAAGCAGAAATGCTGTTAGTAAAGCGGTTTTTCGAAGGATTAAAGCAGGGATTTGTCGATGAATTGGCATGGCTGATTCTTTGTGGTCAATACTGATCAATGGTGAAGCAGAATAGGCTTAGTGTCAGCAGTGAAGTTAAGCGTATTTTCGGGGACGAATTTCCCAATCTCATGAAAAAATTATTCGCTTTCCTTTTTGCAGCTGTCTGTACATTGAATGTTGTTGCTCAGAATAATCCCGGCGACACTATCGTGGTACAAACTTTCACGTTCGGTTCTCCGCAGGACGCGTGGTTTCTTTTCCCTTCGGATACCAATCGATACGAGAAGATCATCATGAAGTACACTTTGAAGTGCAATCCTGCTCAGAATCCGGCTTGCGGGGAGTGGGATTATCTTACCAACACTTACGTGTATGATCACACGGGTCTGACAGATTCATCTGTAGTGGTTCAACCGATGCTCGTTGTAAACGGCAACACACCCGACAGCGTGGCATACAGTACACAACCTACATACGCTGTTGATTCATCGTATCAGTATTTCATAGTACATACTTCAACAACTTCATTGGACACTGCAATGATCGGGGCAGGAATGGGTTCTGCAAATTACCCTTTCGGGGCTTTACAACCGATTTCCAAAACCCAGATGATCTGGAGAGCTTCTGAATTGACAGCTGCAGGATTGATTGCGGGTAACATTACCGGATTGCAATGGAATATGCTGACTAATGGTAGCCTGATGCGCAACATGACTGTGCGAATGAAACATACAACGGAAGATTCGCTTTCAAATTCGAATTATTCCGGCGCCGGATTCACACAGGTATATTCTCAGAATACGCAGTTCATGTCTGCAGGCTGGAACTCGATCCAGTTAACGACTCCATTCGTTTGGGACGGTGTTTCAAATATCATTATTGAAGTGACTTATGACAACACGGCTTCAGGAGCATCTTATCTGGTGACTGCAGATGCAACTCCTTTTCAGTCTGTGCTTACGCTGTCGCACAACGATCGTGCTGTTTCCGCTGATCCTAATGGTTATATCACTGTTCCGGTAAGCAATGAACTTGCTGCAATTGATTCTTTCATCACAGTTGCATTCTGGTGTTTTGGTGATGCAGCTGCACAGCCGCAGGATGGAACTACCTTCGAAGCTATTGATTCACTTGGACAGCGCGTGCTGAATGTTCACGGTCCTTGGAGCAACGCGAACGTTTATTGGGATGCCGGTAACAGCGGAAGCGGTTCTTATGATCGCATTAACAAGGCCGCAACTGTCAGCGAATACGAAGGTCAATGGAACTACTGGACGTTTACCAAAAACGTTGCAACAGGTCAGATGAAAATTTATCTGAACGGTGTACAGTGGCACAGCGGTACAGCAATGACACGTACCATGAATGGAATTTCTCACTTCCGTTTGTTGCGCGGCAATTGGGGCGGTTCTCTTTCGTACGCTGGTCGCGCTGACGAGTTCATGGTTCTCAATAAAGTTTTAACTCCTGCTGAGATTCAGAACTACATGAACAATCCTATAACTCCTGCTGATACAAACTACGCGAACCTTGTGATGCATTTCAACTTCAACGATGGCAATTACGTTACTGCCGCTGATGCTGCTGCAGGAAATCACGCGGATGCTGTGTTCACTGGTGTACAGAATCCTTTGAAACCTTCTTCTGAAATTACACGCAACTTCATGGAAGCGTCTATGCGCCCGCAGATCGGTTTCGAACAGGGTGTTTATACTTCATACATTGATTCAGTTGTAGTTGTTGACTCAATACTCAACACTCCATATCAGATTCTTGTGTTTGCTGATTCCGTAAACACTCCGGGTGTTGCAACAGATACCATCATCGGTTGGCCGGTTGCATCAAACATGTCTGCAGACAGCACAATTTATCAGAGCAGTTACGATTACTTCAACTATTTCCCGCAGGTGATTCGCTATGAAATGGCACGATACATCACCCCGTATGGAAACGGATTGAGTTTGGGTAACGGATGGACCTGGACATTTGATGTAAGCGACTACGTAACATTACTCCATGATTCGGTTCACCTAGCTGCAGGAAACTGGCAGGAGTTGCTCGATGTGAAATTCTGGATGATTGTGGGCACGCCGCCTCGTGACGTTATCGATATTAAAAATGTGTATACGGGAAATTTCGACTACGGTCATGTGAACAACCCTATCGAGAGCCACCTTGTACCAATGAACATTCCGATTCTTCCGAATGCTGTCGGTACGCGGTGGAAGTCACGTGTAACAGGTCACGGAATGGATACTCCTTCTAACTGCGCAGAATTCTGTCCGAAGAACCATTACTACCTGGTTGATAATACGCAGCAGTTTCAGCAACTGGTGTGGCGCGACAATTGCGATTTCAATCCGTTGTTCCCTCAGGGCGGAACCTGGGTATATGACAGAGCAAACTGGTGTCCCGGAGCGGAAGTTTGGACTTATGATTTTGAACTGACTCCGTATGCAACCCCGGGAGACACTGTGGTGCTGGATCACAATGTGCAACCCTATACCAATAATGGAGAATGGTCGTATTATCAGATCGAAGATCAGATCGTGTATTACGGCGCTCCGAATTTCACAATGGATGTGGCAATAGAAAATGTGATTTCACCTACAGATGATCAGATGTGGGCCAGAAAGAACGCGATCTGTTCAAATCCTGTTATTGTTCTTCGGAACAATGGAACCACAACAATTACTTCGCTGACTATTGAGTACGGAATGGGTAGCCTTACGGATACTTTCCAATGGAGCGGAAATCTTCCTTTCCTCGATTCTGTTTTGGTGACGTTACCGCCATTTACATGGGTTACCGGTGCCCAGGATTTCTATTTCCATATCAGTTCGCCTAATGGCGGAACCGATCAGTACAGTTACAATGATCATTGGAAAAGCAAGTTCACCTATCCTCTTGTGATGCCGGCACAATTTGTAATTGAATTCAAAACGAATACACGCTGGTGGGAGAATGGATACGAACTGCGCAACAGTGCGGGCGCGGTGATTCACTCACGTGCAGGAGCAGCTGCAAATACTACATACAGAGATACGTTGTTGCTGCCTTATGATTGTTACGAATTCAAGATGTGGGATAGCGGAGAAGACGGACTTTCATGGTGGGCGAATACGGCTCAAGGTTCAGGATACATTCGTTTCAAAAGCGCATCTAGCCCTGCTATTTTGAAATCATACAACGCTGATTTCGGAGGCGGAATTTATCAGCAGTTTACTGTGGGTCTTACGAACTCTATTGATACTGTTTCCAGTCCTTCTCCGGATGCATTCAACATCTATCCGAATCCATCAGACGGAAAAGTTGCTTTCGATCTGCAATTGTCGCAACGTAAAGACGCAACTATTCAGGTGTGTGATCTTTTGGGTAATGTGGTATACACAAAATATTACGCCAACCAGGATACTGAAGTTGTTGAAGCAGATCTCGCTTTCCTGAGCCGCGGCGTTTATATCGTTTCGCTCATCACGGAAGACGGAATGCAGTCGCAGCGAATGATCATTCAGTAAGTCTTATTGTGCCTTGGGTCTTCCGCAAATCATTTTCACTGTTTTGCGGAAGTCTCCGGCGCGCATTTCGAAGAAGTACATTCCGCCTGCAAGACCCATTGCTGCTGCATCCAATTGCATAGTGTAATTACCGGGAGCCACATAATTTGAAGATGGCAACGGTTCGCTCACTAACCTTCCTGAGAGATCATAAACACGAATAATAACTGCTGATGCTTCGCTTACTGAGTAATTCATTGTAAGTACGTCGTAGAACGGATTCGGATACACGGCGAAATCTGTTTCCGGTGGCGGAATGGTTTTGTATACTGCGCGGAAATAATCAGCTGAGTCTACATCAATCTTCAGCGTGCGTCCATAGTATTTCGTTGTGTCTGTTCCGTTGGAATATTCCCAATAGAGAAACTCATAACCGTTGTTCGGTTGTGCAGTCATCGAGATCGGATTGTTCGTGAAGTATATTCCGGACCATGGCAAAGAATCAGGTTGAATTGTATTGAGTTTAATCGTTCCTGCCCCCGCCGGAAAAACGTCGAATGTAGCAGTAACCTGTTGTGGCAAATTGAACTGCTGCTGCAATTGCAGTCGTGTATTATACGGACGCGCAAGCATTACTACAGCGAGATCGGAAACATTCAACATCCAGTCAATCGTGTCAACGGGAAACTGAAGCCACTGCGGTGTGTAAGGAGATCCGCCAACACCCCATTTCTGAAAATGGCGATACATTTCCGGCCGCATAACATTGTATTCATAAAGAATATGATTGTACATGTTGGTCGGATAGAATGTTGTGTTCAGCAAATCGGCATAACGATTCACGAAATATACTTTAAAAGAATCGTTCTGCAGCAATGCATTCAACATTGCGGAATGCGGATTGGCAACGGGTGGATTGATGGCCACTGACAACATGTTCAGCGTGTCTGAATTCAACGCCAGGTCAAGATCCCACAATACATATCGCCATTTACCGTCCGGGCTTTGTTCTCTCCAGAACTTAATGTTGTTGGTGTAACCGCCGAGCCAGTCCGTATTGCCGTAGAAGGTTTCAATGACGAAGTAATCAGTCACGTTGCTTACATCAATCATCGTTGCGGCGGAATCAAACAACGGTTGTTGTGTCATATCGTTGTTGGTGATGAAAGTGTAAGTGTCCAGGAAATCTTTGTTGCTGCCTTCAATAATATCGCCGTTGAACTGCAGAAAATCCAAACTGTCATCATCCGCATCGGAATTATTCGCGATGTAATGTTTGTCTTGTTTCTCACGCATTTCGTAAACTCCCCAGTATTCTCCATTTATAAAAACAACGCAGGCAAATCCGTCCATCATTTCCACATCACAATCCCCTTGTACAGTTTTGTGTATCATGCGATCGCGCATATGACATTGGTTGTAATCCGTTCCCGTGTTGCGAAGATTGAAACCTCTGTATTCATCAGCGGGTTTATCAGGGAATAACTGATATTGCAAAGGTTTTGCTCCGTAGTCGTCATCGAGATCGATGAAGAATCCTTTTTGTGCAAATATCTTCGAGTAGTTACCCTGAATGCGAATAGATGCAGGTGTTTCAAATTTCAATGTATGTGTTGTGTCGAAGAACGCAACGTTGCATGGGCGCACCCAGCCTTGCCAGAAGTTCGCATCCGGAAAAGGAATATCAGCGTAGTTTGTATCCGTTGTATTCAATACATATATCCCGTAGTTCTGATCAAAAAGATTGTATGGGTCTGTTGTCAATGAAACCACCGGCAGGCTTACGTTTTCATTAAGGAAATAAGACGATGCTGCGACAGGCCCGGGGAGGAGGAAAGTGTCCGACGGAATAAGTGTTGCACGTAATACCAACGTCGAATCAATACTTACATTCCCTGAATATATGGCTGATGTATTCTGAGGAACTTGTCCATTGTAGGTGTAGTAGATATTTCCTGCAGTAGCAGCCGTAATAGTTGTGTTCTGTTGTCCGTTATAAAAACCGGATGTTAATGAAATGACCGGCGTACTTCCGTAACCGGAATAGCAGGATAATGAAAAGTTGGTTGTGTCCGGAGTGGGTTGTGTGAAGACGCACCAGTTAGAAGAACCGTCTGGCTGTCGTCCTCGCGAATGATTGTTCTGCATTCCGCCTAATGTGATGGAATCTGAAATTGCATTCAACGAATTCCTGAGAATTAGTTTCTGTCCTGTACTATTGAGTGAATACGACGTATGTAGATTCACTTCTGCAGGAAACGGAAAGTAGGTAACAGTTGTGTCGGCGATTCCCAAGAGTAGAGCAGGGTACATAGTCATGTCGTCCATACCTGTTGCAGCATTGTGCGTTTCTACTGAGAATACATTTGTACCAAGTCGAATAATTGTATCCAATGATGTAGAAGGCACGAAGAATAATCCGGACCATCCTCCGTTCTGATATTGATATGCTTCGTGATCATCATATGCATACTCATTGTACAGAGGAGTAACTCCGGGTGCTCCGACGTTGTAGCGCGCAATTTCTTTGCCGTTCAGATACGCTACGAATGCATCATCAAAGTCAACAAGGAAAGCCGCCGTTACAACATTACCCGTGTCAGCAATATTGAAGGATGTTCGCTGGTATAACGAAATTACGGGAGCAATCACAGTAGAATCATCTCCATCGCCATAGCCAATTGGCCCCGGAGCGAGCAACCACGGAGAGTCATTGAATCCAACCTGATTCCAGTTTGACGGAGGCTGAGAAATTCCCGGCATGTATCTGAAAGGTAATTGCGGATACACCGGCACTTCCCAATGGTCGAAATAGTCGCGACGATTTTTTCCTGAGAAAAATACAGTCAGATGATCACCGGGCTGGATATAAATTTCCGGGAAGGTCCAGCTACGTTGTTCTTGTCCTTCAATGCACTGAATGGTGTAACCTTGCATGTTAACCGCAACCGAACCGGCATTGTAAAATTCTATCCAGTCTTTGTTATCACCATCTTCATCGGCAAATTGCTCGTATCCGGCACTGGAAACTTCGTTGATGAGTATTTGTGCATTGGTATTAATACAAGCGAAAAACGATAAATAACAGATGAGTAGTATTCGTGAGGTCATAAACAGGGGTTTGCCTGATTAAAGTTAATGAAACATTATTACAGTATGTATGCTTAATTAACAATACAATTCGATGGAATCCCGTAATTTTGCACTTCTCTAAAACCAACTCCAACCCAATGAAAAAAGTCATTACTCTTTTGTCTGCGATTTTTGCGGCAAATGCAGCCTATTCTCAGTGCAGCGAATTATTCTTTTCCGAATATCTCGAAGGCTCATCGAATAATAAAGCTGTTGAAATTTATAATCCGACATCTTCAACTGTAAATCTGACGAACTACAAAATATACCGCTACAACAACGGTTCTCCGACACCAACGGATTCATTATCTCCGCAAGGAACTTTAGCTCCCGGAGCTGTTTACGTTGCAGGAAATCCTACTGCCATTGCAGCAATCACAGGTGTCTCTGATACGTTGCATACCATCACATTCTTTAATGGCGACGATGCATTGTCGCTGAAGAATATTACAACAAATACCGTTGTCGACATTATCGGAATTGTAGGTGTTGATCCGGGCACGAACTGGCCTGTAGGTACCGGTGCTACTTCGGAGTTTACTTTGGTGCGTAACGTTAACGTACAACAGGGAAATACCAACTGGGCTATGGCGGCAAATGAGTATGATGTGTACCCGCAGAATACAACTACTTTTATCGGGAGCCACACAATGACTTCGTGCTGCAGCGCGGTTACTGCTTCTGTTGCATCTTCTGCTAACGTAGCTTGCTTCGGCGACAGCACAGGAATGGCTACAATTTCTGCAACAGGTGTTGGTCTGACATATACATGGACACCATACGGAGCAAACTCTGCTACTGTCTCAAATCTTGTAGCAGGTACATACACTGTAGTTGTTGCCGATGCATGTTCGAATGCAGATACAGTTACTGTGAACATATCACAGAATCCTTATCTGGATACAATCAATGTTGTTTCCACATTCCCGCTTTGTAATGGTGATGCCAACGGATCAATTTCAATCGGCGCTTCAGGCGGTGTAAGTCCTTATACATATTCGTGGTCAACTACTGCAACTACATCAACAATTACCGGACTTACTGCAGGTTCATATACGTACACGATCACTGACGCTGCAGGATGTACACGTACTGATTTCATCAACCTTATTGATCCGCCTGTTCTGACTTCCACTATTACTGCAACTAATGCAAGTTGCTTCGGTTCTGCCGATGGTTCTGCAATGATTGCAACAACTGGCGGCAACTCAAACTGCACTTATTTATGGAGCACCAACGCCACTGGCGCTTCAATTAATGGTCTTGTTGCCGGAACATACACTTGCGTCGCAACGGATATTAACGGATGTTCAGTAACAAATTCTGTTTCGATTACAGAGCCAACACAATTACAGTTAAGTGTTACTGACCCATCGAATCCGACTTCATGTTCAGTGAACGATGGTTATATCGACATGGCAACAAGCGGCGGAACTCCGGGATATTCATACTTGTGGAGTAATTCTGCCACCACCGAAGACATTACCGGGCTCGGCGGTGGTGTTTACTCTCTGACAGTAACAGATACAAATGGTTGCTCTGCTACTGTTTCAGTTACGCTTTCAGCTCCGAACGCACCTTCTGCTACATTAGTTCTGACAGATACTCTTTTGTGTGAACAACCAGGCGCAATCACATTGAGCGGGGGTTCACCTTCCGGTGGAACGTGGAGCGGTCCCGGCGTAAGCGGAAATCAATTTGATCCGATGGCTGCAGGCGCAGGAATTCACGCTATCATTTATACTATTTATGATTCGCTCAGTGGTTGCACTGGTTTCGCGACTGACACCATTGAGGTGGTAAATTGCGTCGGAACAAACGAGCTTGCGTTTAATAAAGTGAGCATATATCCTAATCCGACTAATGGTACTCTAATTGTTGAAACCGCATCTGCCGGATCAACAATCGAAATAATTAATATATCCGGGCAGATACTTACAACTGTTAATGTGACAGGAGTGCGTATTGAACTGAATCTATCTGCATTTGAAGACGGAGTTTATTTCGTGCGCGTAATCAACGACAACAGTGTTAATACAGAACGTGTTTTGTTGAATCGTTAGTGGAATTATATAAACACGAAAGCCGTCTTCAATAAATTGGGGGCGGCTTTTTTGCTTTAATCAGCTTTAGTTGATCGGATCTTGACTGTTTCGTTAATTGATGAGTTGTATGATCAAGTCTATTGATTAATACCATATCTTGCGCCCCTATTTACTTTATCCCCCTAATCAACACTCATGAAGAAATTATTAAGTCTGGTGATCGGTCTGATCACCACTCAAATCCTGATTGGACAGGAGATTGACGTCACGGGTAAAAACATCAGTATACCTAGCGGTTCTGCTACCTATACGTCAAAACGTAATACGTTTTTTGGTTATCAGGTTAGCTCGCAAGGTTCGATTACTAAAACGTTTACCATTAAGAACTACGGTTACTCTAACCTAACAATCGGAGTTGTTACTGCAACAGGCGACTTTACAGTAACTGCTCAACCGGTTAGTCCGGTTGCTCCCGGTGGATTTACAACTTTTACCGTAACGTATGATCCGAGCACAATTGCTACACATACCGGAACAATTACAGTGCCGAACAATGATGCCAATGAAGGAACATATACTTTCGGAGTACAAGGCGTTGGCTTGAACGTTGCAACACAACGTCAGGTACGTTGGGTTCATAACGGAGTATTGTCACGACCAACAACTGTGGTATTACAGGGTGTTACTTACAACGTTGTTCCAACAACTTATACGACGGTACAAACAGCAATCAACGCAGCGGCACAGTACGACATCGTCTATATTACAGATGGTCGTTATTTTAATCCGCGTGAAGCAGTTTCTACGAATTGCAGTTTCATTGGCTTGGGTCAGGATTTGGCTTTATATGATTCCATTCAGAATAAAAACAACATCATCATCACTTCACAAACCGGAGATCATACCACCTCAAATGCGCGACTCGTTGGATATGGATTCAATCTGAAAGGTGGTAACGACATTACTATTCAGGGTCTTGAGCTCGACAGTGTACGCGTGAATGCTTTCTGGAATTCGAATTGCTGTACATATAATCCGGCGACAGATGTCAAAATATTAAATAACTCCATCAACGGTACACATGGTCACGGAATTAAAACTGACTACTGGGCCAGCGGGCAAGGTTCTGTAATTGATCGAGGCGCATGGGAAATCAGCGGGAATACTTTTGCGAACATTGGTTACTACAATGGCTATTTCAATAATTGTACTCCTGCTTCAGTGTCAGCTATGTGGTTGGGAGAGGCAGGAGGATGTTTTCTGATTGATGGTAATACGATTACTAACGTAAGATGGGCGGCTGTTTTGTGTAATGGTTATGGCGACGCTTTTACATCAGCGAACGGTGCAGTGACAATTTCAAATAACACCATCAACAGCACTATTGATGCGGGAATTCAGTTGGGTTGGAATTACGGTGGCAATGGTTACTCAGCCGGATACAGAAATTCTTACGTTACCGGAAATTATATTCAAAACGCGAATACCTCTCACGCTGCTGGTATAGGAGCGATTGTAATCCACATCAGTTTCGTGGGTAACACCAATATTTTAATGAACCACATTACCAGTTCATATAATGGTGTTGCGATTAATATAGCAGGCTGGAATAATTCCATGGCGGCTGATACGGCTCGCATTCAATACAATAATTTCTGTGGACTTGTAGCTGGGTCTTCTGCCATAACGCATATTGGTGGTCAGAACGGCAATGGTTTTTGGGGAACTCCGGATAATCTCGGCAAGTACAAATGCGATAACAACTATTATGGCAGTGCCAGCGGACCGACTTACTACCTGAACCCAGGTGGTATTGGTTGGGAACTGAAAGAAGAAACAACTTTAATAGGTCCCGGTAATCCGTATTCTCAAGGTGATTTCGCATTTCTTCCATTCCGTACTATACCATATCCGAATCCACTGGTGCCGGCTTGTCAATGTGAGCCCAATTCCAGTAACACAATTGTTACAGCATGCGGAAGCTATCTGTGGAATTCAGTAACCTACACTACTTCGGGCACATATTCTCACTCAATGCCAAATGCAGGTGTTGGTGGTTGTGATTCAGTTGCGTATTTGGTACTCACAATTTCCAATCCCTCAATCACAGCATTATCACAAACGAACGTGTCATGCTTCGGTGGAACCAATGGATCCGCAGCTGTGAATGCGGCAACCGGAGGTATTGCTCCATACTCATACAACTGGACACCCGGCAATCCAACAGGTGATGGCACAACTTCTGTGACCGGATTATCTGCGGGCACTTGGACATGTACTGTTACGGATGCAGCATCGTGTACCGGTACCGGAACTTTTAATATTACATCTCCAAGTGCTATTACAGTAACACCTTCTTCACAAACAAACGTGTCTTGTTTCGGTGGTACAAATGGTGCAGCTTCAATCAACACACCTACAGGCGGTGCGGGTGGTTATACTTACAACTGGACTCCGGGAAACCCAACTGGAGACGGAACTACTTCTGTAACCGGATTGACCGCAGGTACGTGGACGTGCACCGTAACAGATGCAAACTTGTGTGTGGCGACAGTAACTTTTAATATTGTTCAGCCGGGTGTACTGACTCTAAGTCCCAGCAGTCAGTCAAGCCCGTTGTGTTTTGGGTACAGCACCGGCTCTGCACAAGTACAGCCAGCAACAGGTGGTACTCCAGGGTATACGTACAATTGGAGTCCTGCGCCCGGAGGAGGACAAGGTACAACAACAGCATTCTTGCTTAGCGCCCAAACGTATACATGCACAGTTACGGATGCAAACGGCTGTCAATCTTCTCTACCATTTACACTTACGCAACCACCGGCACTCGTATCATCAGCGGCATCGCAAACTAATGTCTCGTGTTTTGGTGGCTCCAATGGCACTGCATCTATTGTCGCTCCGTCTGGCGGAACACCGGGTTATACAATGGATTGGGAACCTGGAAGTCCATCCGGGGAAGGTACAATTTCTGCTTCTGGGCTCACTGCCGGAACGTGGACTTGCACAGTTACGGATAACTACGGCTGTATAACCACCGTTTCATTCAACGTTACATCTCCTTCTGCTCTGTCCACTGTTGCTGCATCACAGACCAATGTTTCCTGCAACGGTGGATCAAACGGTGCTGCATCC
This sequence comes from Bacteroidia bacterium, assembly GCA_023151315.1. Lineage (GTDB taxonomy): Bacteria > Bacteroidota > Bacteroidia > Palsa-965 > Palsa-965. Next base: position 1,557 of record JAKLJE010000045.1, on the reverse strand, counting down.
ATCAATACTCCAACAGGTGGTGCAGGTGGTTATACTTACAACTGGACACCGGGCAACCCTACAGGTGATGGAACAGTTTCTGTTACCGGTCTTGCGGCAGGAACGTGGACTTGTACTGTAACAGATGCAAACTCTTGCACTGCAACGCAGACATTCAACATCACAGCTCCATCTGCAATTGTTGTTACTGCTGCTTCACAAACAAACGTGTCTTGTTTCGGTGGTACAAACGGCGCAGCATCGATCAACACACCAACAGGTGGCGCAGGTGGTTATACTTACAACTGGACACCGGGCAACCCTACAGGAGACGGAACAGTTTCCGTTACCGGATTGTCAGCAGGCACATGGACATGCACTGTTACCGATGCAAACTCATGTACGACAACACAAACTTTCAATATCACAGCACCATCTGCTATTGTTGTTACAGCTGCTTCACAAACCAATACTTCTTGCTTCGGTGGATCTAACGGTGCAGCTTCCATCAATACACCAACCGGCGGTGCCGGCGGTTACACTTACAACTGGACACCGGGCAACCCAACGGGAGATGGAACAGTTTCTGTTACCGCACTTGCAGCTGGAACATGGACGTGTACAGTTACAGATGCAAACTCATGCACTGCAACTCAAACGTTCAACATTACGTCTCCTTCAGTAATAAATGTAACTGCAGCGTCTGCAACTTATGTTTCCTGCTTCGGCGAAAGCAACGGCGCAGCATCGATCAACACACCAACAGGTGGTGCAGGTGGCTTTACTTACAACTGGACACCGGGCAACCCGACAGGTGACGGAACAACTTCAGTGACCGGACTCACAGCTGGTACATGGACATGTACAGTGACCGATGCGAACTCATGTACTGCAACGCAGACGTTCAACATTACTCAACCTACTCAGGTTGTTGCTTCTGCTGCTGCACAAACCAACGTATTATGTAACGGTGCTGCTACAGGTGCTGCTACAGTTGCTGCATCGGGTGGCATAGCTTCTTACTCGTACTCGTGGGCACCTTCAGGCGGAACCGCTGCAACGGCAACAGGACTTACAGCAGGTACATATACCGCAACAGTTACAGATGGTAACGGATGCACAGCAACGCAAACATTCAACATCACGCAGCCTTCTGCTCTGTCCGCAACAACCATGCAGACCAACGTATCCTGCAACGCAGGCAGCAATGGTGATGCAATGGTTATGGTGAGCGGCGGGACAGGAACGTATACGTACTCGTGGGCTCCTTCCGGCGGCTCCAATGCAACAGCTACCGGACTTTCTGCCGGCACTTATACCTGCACTACAACTGATGCTAACGGATGTACGATTACCAATACATTCAACATCACTGCACCGTCCGCATTGGTAGCAGGGGCTTCTTCACAGACCAACGTTTCGTGTAACGGCGGAAGTAACGGTGCTGCAACTGTCGGTGCTGCAGGCGGCGCAGGTTCTTACACGTACTCATGGTCTCCTTCAGGCGGAACTGCTGCAACAGCAACAGGACTCGCTGCCGGTGTTTACACAGTAACAGTAACTGATGCAAACTCATGC
>JAKLJE010000044.1 GCA_023151315.1 Bacteroidia bacterium | reverse complement strand
GGATGGCAAAAATACACGTTTTTTCAATTTCACAAATATTTTCTTGAAAAATGTGCATTTTTTTAATTCTTAAGGGTTAGCACCCTCCAAGGGTCCGAACCCTTGGAGGGTGCTAACCCTTAATGACTGCCGCTACTTCCCGCCGTTATCAATCCACTTACGGAAAGAATCTTTATTCGAGGAGAAAGAAAGTTCATCAATCAGCTTGTAATAACTTTTCTTATCCGGGCATTTCGCGTAATAAAGTTTGAACATTTCAATCTTCTCATCGTCGAATGCAAACTCTCTTGAAATTTCTGCGAGCTGCGCTACGTTGAAGCAATGATCTTTTGATAAACTCTTAATCAAATTCATTTTGTCTTCTGTGAAACGCTTGTCACGGATATCCTGCAACAATCCTTTGTACTCCGTATCCGACACAACACATGGTGGTGTCAGATAGGCCGCACAGTAGTTATTCCACTCATCCTTTTTTATTGCAACTGAAAACATTGCCCCTGCCGAAACATAATGCTCCTGATCGTAGATACGGGCGAAACCGTTTTTCATCACACGCATACGGTTGTCTTCATTCTTCAGCATGCTTGAAAGCTTCATCATTTGTGCCATGCTGAGGCAATTGTTGGTGTAAGCAGATTCAATCGCAACGATTTTTGCTTCTTCCGTTGGTTGTTTAAAAACGTTTCCAGCGATAACACCGAATGCGGATTCTGAAATCACAGGACCTGCACAACCTTTGCTTCCTGTTGTACGAGCGGTATCAGGATAAACCCATAGAGGATAAACAGGCGCTGCTTCTGCGGTCGGAGTAATGGAAGTTGGACCGTTTTGCTGAGGATATCGGCTTATGTGATCGTACATTCTGATTGCCCACGAGAATGAACGAAATGCATCATAAACACCGAAGAAATTAGCTGTGTCCGTTACAGTGTGATAAGCTGTTTTACAGAATACAAAACGCAAGGAGTCGTTACCCATTAAGCCGGCGAGTCCTTTAACCTGTGCGGACGAAACGCAGTTCTGAGTTACAAACTCAGTGGCAAGTTTCAAACGTTGACCATCACTTTTCACAGTGGTGATCTGTGATACTTTCTGCTGATAAACAGAGTTGATTACAGGATACGTACAACGTTGCTGAGCGTTTGCAACGGAAACAACAGTAAGTAACAGGAGAGTAATTATTTTTTTCATAGGGGATGTTTTATGCGGTGAAGATACAATCATTGTGCCAGAGCAATTTGTCTACTTGCTCGGCTTTTTAAAGTAGGTGCAGATTTCAGTTAATCCGCATTGGTCGCATTTAGGATTTCGGGCAATGCATACATAACGACCATGCAGTATCAACCAATGGTGCGCAGTGGCCACGGTTTCCTCGGGCAGATACTTGATCAGTTGTTTTTCTGCCTGCAAAGGATTCTTTGCGCCGCGTGTGAGTCCCAGGCGTGCTGCAACACGAAATACATGCGTATCAACGGCCATAGCGGCTTTATCGTAAACTACAGAAGCAATAACATTTGCTGTTTTTCTTCCAACTCCGGGCAGTTTCTGCAATTCGTCTACATCAGAAGGAACAACGCCATTGAATTCACCCACGAGCATTTTAGCCATGCCCACCAAATGTTTCGCCTTGTTATTCGGATAGGAGATACTTTTGATGAATGTGAATACTTCATCCGAAGATGAAGCCGCTAGCGATTCGGCATCCGGAAAACGCCTGAACAATTCCGGAGTAACAAGATTCACTCGTTTATCCGTACACTGCGCCGAGAGTATTACTGCAACGAGCAATTCATATGGATTAGTGTAGTGCAGTTCGGTTTCAGCAACCGGCATATTCCTGTGGAACCAATCAACAACGTAATCGTAACGATCTTTGATTTTCATACACAAAAAAAAGGCATTCATTTCTGAATGCCTTTTGCTTCATTTATTTTCTTTAGTGATTTTCTGTACCGAGGCTGTTTCCGCTGATATCGTAAAACTTCCATGTACCGATTTTCTTACCGTTGGAATCATATGAGCCTGAATAATTCAGCTTGCCGTTAGCGTGCCAACCATTCCAGTTTCCGATGCGAACCATTTGATTATTCATTCCGCCTTCTTCAGCCTTCTGTCCGTTTTCGTGGTAAAATACAGCTGTTTGTGTTGCAAAATTGATTTCAGTAGATAGCTGGCCGTTTGTGTGCCAGGTTTTCCACACACCGGTTCTTTCTCCGGTGGCGGTGTAATGTTCCTCTGCCTGAAGTAGTCCTGCTTCAGTCCAGTATTTCCAAACTCCAACTTTATAAACTGCAGCCAGTTTTGTAGCAATTGTTTGTTTGCTGTCACCGGCCACAATTCCCGGATCGGCATTATATTGTCCGGATACGATAGTGTTTCCGTTAGCACCGGTTTCGGTATAAGTGTACTGTGCAAACGCAAAAGTCGCAGAGAGGACGAACGTTGCAATAAGGAGAATTCTTTTCATGTTGATTGATTAGCCGATAACAAATCTAATCATTGCCGGCAATAAATCAAAAGCTATAAATGCGAAATCCCCGCCGAAGCAGGGATTATCGCATTGGTTATTGAAATTATCGGATCAATGAAACGTGACCAATGAACTTGTGTTTCTTATCAAACACGTCCGTAATTGCCACTTTCCAAACATAAGTATCGATCTGGCAAAGCTGGCCGCTCTTACCTTGAACCGTTCCATCCCACGACTGATTTATATCGGTACATGTGAAGATCAAATTGCCCCAACGATCGAAAATCCACATTTCATATTTCGCAATTCCGATTCCCTGACCAAAGAATACTTCGTTGATTCCATCGCCATTTGGTGTGAAAGCATTCGGAACGTAGAAAGTAAACTCCGGCTGAACGATCACTTCCAGTGATGTACTATCGATACAACCGTACTGGTTTGTAACATACAATACAACCGGATAAGTTGAGCCGTATTCCTGAGTGTACTGGAATGATGGGTTCTGAATGTTGCTGGTGTCAGCAGGATCTCCGGTTCCGAAGCTCCACGACCACGTAACAGGACTACCGGTTGAAAGATCGGTGAAGTTAACATTCGTTTGAGAAACCGTTGTGAGTTGCGGTGTTGCTGAGAACTGTGCATCAGGAACCGGATACACTGTGATCATGTTGTTGAATACATATGTTTGTGCGCAACCGTTGTTTGATGTTGTGGTGAGTGATACGGTATACACACCCGGCATAGTATAGCAATGATTCGGGTTCTGCTGAGTTGAAGACTGCTGATCACCGAAATCCCATGACCATCCGGTAATTGATCCGCTTGGAATAGTGGTAAGGTCTGAGAAGTTCACACACAACGGCGGACATCCGGTATACAAATCAGAATCAAAATTCACGACAGGCTGAGGCGCAGTGGTTGCCTGCAATGTAATTGTATCGAAGCATCCGTTTGAGTTCTGAACGATCATAGTTACGTTGTAAGTGGAATCGTTTCCGTACACATGAGTTGGATTCTGTCCGGCTCCCAGAGGTGAACCATCACCGTAATCCCATCCCCAAACAGTGAGGTTACCGCTTCCTGCTGTAGAAAGATCAGTAAACTGCGTTGGAGAACCGATACAAACCACGTTAGAAGAAAAGTTCGCAACCGGAGGTGCATTCACTGTTACAGTTTGTGTGTACGTTGTTGTACAGCCGTTATTGGAAGTACAGGTCAATGTAACATTGTACTGTCCCGAAACAGGATAAGTGAATGTTGGGTTCTGCACATTGGAAGTATCAGCAGTGCTGGTTGCAACACCGAAATCCCAACTCCAGTTTGTGATGTTGCCGGTTGTAATTGTAGAAAGGTCTGTGAAAGAACTCAAGAATGTTTCACAAACAGCAGGTGCTGTAAATGCAACGTTAGGCCCCGGAGCTACTGTTACAACGAGTTGAGCTGTATCGAAACAGTTCGAAGACGGTTCTGCTGTCAATACTACTGTATATGTTCCGGCTGTTGTGTATGTATAGGTTGGGTTCAACAGGTTGCTCGTGTCAGCTAAGGTTGAAGCATCTCCGAAGTTCCACAGGTAGTTCGTTGAGTTCTGAGAAGAATTGGTGAACTGCATTGGTGTGTTTGTACAAACAGTTGTTGCACTGAACTGAGCTACAGGCGAAGGACCAACGTTTATCGTCTGCTGCGTAGTTGACGTACAACCATTCGTTGATGTTACGGTAAGTGTTACGGTAAACGAACCTGTTGTAGAGAACGTATGTGATGGATTCTGCAAAGCAGATGTATTGTTACCGCCAGAACCAGGATCACCGAAATTCCAGGAGAATGTCGAAATGGTATCTGTATTCGGAATTGTAGACGTACTTGTGAAGTTCACAGTTTGTCCGCCGCATATCTGGTTGTAAATGTATTGCGCAGTAGGCAGAGGATTCACAACTACAGTTGTTGTTATTGTAGACGGACAAGGTGAAGTACCGGCGGTGAGCGTGACGACATAAGATCCGGCATTCGAATAAGTATATGTCGGGTTCTGAACGTTGCTGGAGTCGTTAGTAACTGCAGGATCACCGAAATGCCATGACCACGCCGTCGGATTGGTTGATTGGTCAGTGAATACGGTTGTCTGCCCAACACATACGTCAGGCGCGTTAAACGCGGCCAGTCCGCCGTTACCCGGATTGACGACTTGCGTGACTGTATCAGTACAGCCGCCATTGGAGGTTACAACTAATGTTACAGTATATGTGCCCGGCGTATACGTGTACGACGGGCTCGTCGTTATTGAGGTATCGTTGACGACGACGGGATCTCCGAAATCCCATTGATATGTCATACTACCGCTCGAGACAGTACTCGTATTATTGAATGTGTAATTCGGACTGCAAGGCGGGAAAGTCGGATTGAAAGAAGCTGTAGGTTGTGGATACAATCCGATGTTCACGTTCAAATACGTAGTACAGTTCGTTACAGATATCATCTGTACCCAATAGTTCCCAGGTGTCGTGACTATCAAAGAATCGGCAGTACCCAAAGAAACCCCAGGTGGTTGACCTAACGTCCAGTTATAAGATGCTGCTCCGGCCGGAGCGTTGATCGTTACAGATTCTCCTTGACAAAGTGAATCGCTGAGAGAGAGCTGATATGGCAAGCAAGAGCAATCTACATAGGCATAACCGTAGTGACCTGCGTAGATACATCCTGCGACTGTAAATCGTATGGTAACATTCGCCGCAACGAATGAACTCAGATCAATGTTAACGGTAGTCCAAGGTTTGTAGAATGTACCAACACCGCACGTCTGGAACCCTGGAATCGTTCCGCTGGCCTCAACATAATATTGAGAACAAGGAACCAGGTTACCGGATTGATCGAACATTTCAATTTTAAAATACGGTTGTTCACCTGCAGAGTGACCTCCATCGTTGAGAACTACCGCATATTGATAAGTGAATGATGTGTTACCCGGCAAAACAGTGAAAGTCTGTTCCAGAATTTCACCCTGATAATTTGCAGTTGTTCCTCCCAAGCGAACAGAATAATTTCCGCCGGGAGCTACCATTGGAAAGCCACCACACGGATCATTTCCTGAAGCAGCACTAACAATTGTGTGACGGGCAAGCATATCTGTAAGTGCAGCATCCATTCCATTTGACTGAATCCCCGGAACTATATTTTGCAGCGGCCCGCTTGAACTCAAACTGTTGTCTCCTACAGATCCTGTCCATCCTGTGAAATTTCCGGTTTCAAAATCCATATTCGTACAAGGAGGAAGAACCTGTGAACTCATTGGTTGCAATGCAGAACGTGTCTGTGCAGTCATGGGTGCAGCTTCAATTCCGTAATACGTTTTATTAATGTAATTGCGCTTAGCTTTCTCTACCGCAAGATCAACCTCATAAGGAGAAAGACCTTTGGCAGTTGCTTTACTGCGCACACCTGCTTCATTGAATCCCGCAAGCGAATCGTTTGCCGAACCGTGATGATCGTGTTCATTATGATTATGTGTGTGAGACTGCGGAGTAATTACCTGTGCCGGTTGCTGAGCAATCGCATTGAAAGAAAATCCTGCGATTGCGACCAATGTCAGATAAACTGCGGTAAAAGTCTGCTTCATGGTTTGGTATATTGCGGTGTGCTGCCTCAAAATTTGACTTCGCAATATAAATCACATAATTCAATAAATCAACACATTGCAAGCGCAGACGAACATTGACTTTTCTCCGACGAAATAAATCTGAGTCTTTTTTATGGAATTTTTAAATCAGATAACCAAATGATTATCAATTAGTTATAATTAACTTCAAGAATCTGATTTTCAGGCAATTGTTGAAAAATCAGACCGCCCAGGTAATATCTTTTTTTAATAATTCCGTGGTTCGGGCTTCTCTTGATCCTTCAACAGGGCGGAAATCGTATTTCCAACTCGCGGTTTCAGGAAGACTCATCAGAATTGACTCGATGCGACCGTTCGTATCCAAACCGAACTTTGTGCCTTTGTCATAAACAAGATTGAATTCAACATAACGCCCCCTACGAATCAACTGCCACTGTTTTTCATTTTCTCCATACTGTAAATTACGATTACGTTGGATCAGCTCTGTGTACACCGGAGCAAATGTATCACCAACAGAAATCAGAAAATTGAAAAGTACTTCTTTAGAATGTCCGGAAGCTTCGTTGAGACGGTCGAAAAATATTCCTCCGATACCACGCGTTTCATTACGGTGTTTGATAAAGAAATAATCATCCGCCCATTTTTTGTACTTCGGATAAAATGAAAGGTCGAACTTATCGCAAACATTTTTTAACTGCGAATGAAAGTAAGCTGCATCCTCTTCCACCACGTAATGCGGAGTAAGATCAATTCCACCGCCGAACCACCATTGTCCGTCACCCAATTCAAAATAACGGACATTCATGTGAATGATCGGTACCATAGGAGAGTTCGGATGCATAACAATGGAAACACCTGTTGCGAAGAATTGAGATGAACTTACATTCAATGCACGCATAATATTCTCAGGAAGGTCGCCGTGCACGGCAGAAAAATTTACACCGGCCTTCTCCAGAACATTGCCTTGCTGAAGTATTCGCGTGATTCCGCCTCCACCTCCTTCTCTGCTCCATTCTTCCACAGCGAAATTTCCTTTGCCATCTGCATTCTCTATTGCAGAACAAATGCGCGACTGCAACGCCCGCAGTTCAGCAGCAATACTCTCTTTAGTAATCATGATTATTTTTTATCCTTAACTGGATTCTCCACTCCGAAAGGAACAAGCTCGTAATCGCTGATGTGTACGATACGCAAGCCAACATTCTCATATCCGCTTTCCGCGTCTGATTTTACAAAGCGGAATGATTGCTGAATACCCTCATGTTTCACTTGCGGGAGATTCTGCACAAATCCGGTACCATTATCGTGCAACTGCTTCAGGAAAAACATGGTTACGTCGTAACCGGCAAATGCATAGATGGTCGGATCTCCACCGAAAGCGTTGCGATAACGAACCAGAAATGCCTGCGCTGCGTCTGATTTATAATCAACGTAATATGGTGCTGCAAAATGCAGATTCAACGCCTGCATGTATTCAGCATCAAGATTATCAAACTCCATCCACTGCGGCATTCCGTAAACAGTGATCTGATACTTTTCTGCAAGCGTGTGCAGGCTTCGTAATAAATCGGTAACGAATGCTTGCGAGTTGCTTGGAACCACAATCACATTCATCACATCTTTCTTCAATAAAGCTTCAACACCGGTAAAACCTTTGGTAACATTAATACTGTCTTTTCCATCGGCTACACGAAGGCGGTTCATTTCATTTCTGAAAGCTGCAGCCATTTTAGATTCACGCAGAATTCCGCTTGTGATCATCATGATGTTCTGATCTTTTCGTTCTGCATGAATATGCTGTGCAACATATTCCATTTGTGTAATAGCAGAAGGAAGTGCCTTTACAGCAAACGGATTCTTGAACAATACACGATTGACACTCGACACAGGTGAAACAATCGGAATATTATTCGTTTTTGCGAATGCGGCAATTTCTTCAAAAGGTCCGGCAGTGAATGGCCCGATAATCAGATCCATTGTTTTGAATTCGGGTTGAGCCAGCATCTTCGCAGATTTACCGGAGTCGATATCATCAACATCATACACCCAAACATTGAGTCGCATTCCGGCTCTGCGCATTGAATCAATTGCCAGCAAAGCACCCTCATAAAATTCTGCTGCTGCTTTGGGACGTTCAGGGAATTCACCTTTCGGCGGAGTTGCAAGAATATCAGAAGGCTCGATGTTATTCACGTTCCACAACTGCAAAGGCATCATCAACGCGATGTTGTAAATGTCCTTTTTGGTTCCGGCAATAATCGTATCAGGTTTACCGGGAACAGTATCCGGCTTCAACGGAATTACAGCAACCGCGCTGGTATTTTTTACCGGAATTTTCAATTCCATTCCGACTTTAAGTCCTGATTTTGCCTCAGGATTCAAATCGAGAATAGCTTGTTCAGTTGTATTGTACTTTTTTGCAAGACTGTAAAGTGTTTGTCCGGCTTCAACTTTATGCAACACAAACTTTGAAGTATCCTTCGTTACTTCTAAAGGCTTCGTCGTAACTTTTTTCTCGAATGGAATACGAAGATTCTGTCCGGGCTTGATTCCGTTCAATGCGTCCGGATTCTCAACGAGAACATCGTTAACCGTCAGATCATATGCCTTTGCAATCGCATATAACGTTTGTCCTTTTTCAACAGTGTGAACGTAGTATTTACGACCGTCAACAACTTCTGTTTTCTTGGACTTCTTCACGCCTCCGTCGTTCTGAGCAGACAATACTATTCCGTTTGCTGCAAACAGCAAAAACAAAAACGCAAATCTGATCACAAAACGATTCATTCTTATTCCCATTCGATGGTTGCCGGCGGTTTGGAACTGATGTCGTACACCACGCGGTTAATGCCTTTTACTTTATTGATGATTTCGTTCGAAATCTTTCCGAGGAATTCATACGGCAGATGACACCAATCGGCAGTCATTCCATCCGTAGAAGTTACTGCACGAAGTGCAACGCAGTTTTCGTACGTACGCTCATCGCCCATCACACCCACGCTTTGCACAGGAAGAAGTATCACTCCTGCCTGCCACACTTCGCGGTATAGATTGTGTTTTTTCAATCCTTCGATGAATATCTCATCTGCTTCCTGCAATATGCGTACCTTTTCTGCTGTGATGTCGCCTAAAATGCGGATTCCCAGTCCCGGACCCGGGAAAGGATGACGATGTAATATATTGTGCTCCAAGCCCAAAGCATCTCCAACACGACGAACTTCATCTTTAAATAAAAGTCGCAAAGGCTCCACAATCTGCAGCTTCATGTAGTCAGGAAGTCCGCCAACGTTGTGATGCGATTTGATGGTTGCGGAAGGTCCTTTTACAGAAACCGACTCGATCACATCCGGATAAATTGTTCCTTGTCCGAGCCACTTTACGTTTTCAATCAGGTGTGATTCTTCGTCAAATACTTCAATGAAAACACGACCGATAATCTTGCGTTTCTTCTCAGGATCTTTTTCTCCTTCGAGTGCTTTGTAAAATCTGTCTTTCGCGTTAACGCCTTTAACATTCAAGCCCATGTGCTTGTATGATTCAAGAACGCCTTCGAATTCATTTTTGCGAAGCAATCCGTTGTCAACGAAAATGCAATACAGATTTTTGCCAATAGCCTGATGCAGCAACAATGCTGCAACAGATGAATCCACACCGCCGGACAAACCGAGAACAACTTTATCGTCACCGATCTTTTTCTTCAGTTCTGCAACCGTATCATGAATGAAAGATCCGGGAGTCCAGTCCTGTTTGCAACCGCAAATTCCTACAACGAAATTCTTAAGCAGAATTGAACCTTCCGTAGAGTGATACACTTCAGGATGGAACTGAATTCCCCAGGTTTTTTCGGTTGTGATATGATAGCCCGCAACGCGAACGTCTTTGGTGCTTGCAACAATTTTATAGTGATCCGGAACTTTGGCAATGGTATCGCCATGCGACATCCACACTTGTGAATGCTGAGAAATTCCATCGAACAAAGCATCTTCGAAATCCACGTGCTCGAGATTTGCGCGACCATATTCACGGATTTTGGAAGGCATTACTTCGCCGCCGAACATGTGCGACATGAGCTGTGCTCCGTAGCACACACCTAAAACAGGAATTTTCCCTTTGAAGGCGGAGAGATCCGGCTTGGGAGAAGCTTCATCACGAACGGAGTACGGACTTCCTGAAAGAATCACGCCTTTTACGGCTGAAGTTATCGCAGGATAATTATTGTAAGGATGAATTTCACAGTAGATATTCAGTTCGCGCACCCGACGCGCAATCAACTGAGTGTATTGCGATCCGAAATCGAGGATCAGAATCATTTCATGCATGGGCGCAAAGATAGAAATAAGCGCGCAGACAGGCTGAGAAAATCAACAACTGCAGGTGGTTATTCCTCAGGCGCTGAATACCAGCGGCGGAAGAGCCATTTGTAGCCGGTTTCCGACAGAATGAGCATGATGACAAGCCCCATAATTTCAGCAATCACGTAATGCAGATACTCAAGTGAACGTTGTGTTTCCGAATAACCGTAATCGTCGTACGGGTTATATGTGTAGCTGTAATAATCATAACGATTCATCTGATGATACAGCAAAGTGCACAGGATCGGAATAAACGGCGTTAATAGCACCGTTAGATTCAATGCAATTCCTGAAACTGCGGTTCGGGTCGGATATCGGCTCATGGCCAAAGCTATTGTGAGGAAAATGAAATAGTACACGATTGCCGTGATCAGAACTCCTTCTTCATCGCTCCTGCCTAATGCAAGAAATATTCCTGTGATGATCGTAATCAGAATTGCGGCGAGAATGCTGAGGAAAAAGGTTTTAATGGTTGAGTGCCGGAATATGAACAACGACATAGCGAAGAAGAGAGAGATATAGTAACATACGCGAACCGAAATAGCTATTTCTTCCCGCTCCCACCTAAAGAAACGCGATGAAATATTTCCGATACCGGCGTTTACCTGACCCACATTGTACACTGTTCTCATATCGGTAAGCGAATCCATGAGATAGTAACTGTAAATATCCTCGTCTTCAGAACGGTATTTATCCGCGATGTTGTGATATCTGCGAACCAATTGACTCACTTCTTCTGACTGTGAATCGTCGAAAACGCGATTGTAGATTTCAAAATCGGAATACAAGCGGTCTTTGTATCGGTCAGTAATTCTGTATGAGGAAATGAATTGTAAAGACGGTGCAGTATACCGAAGCAGTTTATCATTGTTAATCCAAACGATACTATCCGATTCATTCAGTGTCCATTTTAAATCGTCGCGATTCATATAAATCGGTGCGCGCACATATGCCCCAAGTGAATCATCCCACAAGTAATCGGAAGTAGAAGGCGGAATGTATCCGTTGTCTACCACAATAATTGTATCCGGTTCGATTTTGGAGCTGATGTGAACTTTGTTGATTCGACCCAGTAAAACATTCATTTCGTTGATATCGTCAATCATCTGATCGGGAGAAAAGCGTACATACGTTTTGTATGATTCAATAAGCGGCGGAATAAACACCGTTCCTGTCAGGAGAAACAGTGTGATCAGATAAATCGCGAATGTCTTGATACGGTCGCCGGGTTTCAGATCGCCAAATGATTTGAAGACATTAAAGCGGAAGAGATAAATCATCCATAAAACGATTCCGACAATCACAAGGATGATTTGCCCTGCAATCCAGTAACCGATATTGGAATCTTCCAAGGGATTATCCGGAATCACAAAATAAAAAGTGGTGAGCGCAACAGTGTAAAGCAGCCAATACCATAACACGAGATGGAAGCGTGTGGTCCATGTATCGGGACGATTCCTGAGGAGGAAATCATCAAGCTTGGTTATAAACGGGGGCGCGAGCGGACGTTTAGGCATATGAAAAATCAGAAAAGTCGTTTGGTGGAAGTTGTGATGTCGCGATAGTATCGAACGTGAATTCCCTTATTCACGATTGCAGAAAACATTTCGTGGACCTGATGCTGTTGAGAGGTGATGGTGTAATTTCCTCCGTCAAAATTGAGTTGATACTGGAATCCGCTCAATGCATTGATCAATGTATCTCTGTCGTTTCCGATTTCAATTTCAAAAGCAAATCCAAGTGATTGCTGAATCTGGTCGCCGGTTCGGTACACGCATTGGCCCTGTCGAATGAGCAGAACATTATCTGCAATTTTTTCCACTTCGTGTAATTGCTGAGAAGTGAGAATAACGCCCATAGGATTGTAAGACGATTTCGTCAGGAAGCGTAAATCGTTCAATAATGTTTGCTGTGCATTGATATCAAGATTCGCGAGAGGTTCATCAAGTATCAATACTTTCGGACGCTTGAGTAATATTCTCGCAATTTCAAATCGTGTACGATATCCGCTGCTGATCTGATTCCAGTTGAGATGCGCAAATTGCGTAAGACCGAATCGTTCGAGCATGAAATCCACCAGCAGATCATTCCACACACCTGTAACACCGCACACAGCAGCTGAAAAATGAAGATTGTCTTTCAGTTGTCCGTACCAACGCGGAATACGTTGTGGAATAAACACAACGTGATTCTTCACGGCGAAGTAATCAGGATTCTGCAGCAATGTATAATGCAAACTTCCCTGATCAACCGCTAATTGTCCGGCCAGACAACGCAACAAAGTTGTTTTACCATTACCGTTTTCTCCCACTACACCTATTATCTGACCGCACTGAATGTCCAACGTGAGCGGATGTAACGTGAAATTTCCTTTGGAATAACGCTTTGAAATATTATTTGCATGTACCAGAATACCGCTGTGTACCGGTTTCATTGATTCCTTCGCAAGTAAACGGCTGAGATGTGCATTGGTCGCCGCTTCAAGATCGGGATGAAGAAACGGATTGCCGTCGAACATTCCCGCAGTGCGATACGACTGCGACAACGTGATGGAGGCGCGAATCAATTCAGGCTCGTTGGTATCGAGTGAATAATCGAGAATGCGACGCAATCCGAGAATGTAGTCGTGATGCGACAAACACGAACGGATTTCATCTAGTGCTGAAGACATAGGTATCATTTAAGAGAATATTCAAACCTACAATACTTAATTCAAACCGCTGAAAGGTTTTGAACAAGTGTTGATTCTTAAATGATAAAAAAGGTGAAAGTTCAGTTATCAGTGGGTTACAACTATTCTGCTTGCGCGACCGTTACCTTTTCTGATGAAATAAGAGCCGGCAGGAAGTGACTGTGTATTGATCAAATTACTGCCGTGAACAAGCGTGACAGAACGCACCACTTTACCTGTGACATCCAGAATTTCGAGTTGCTCTCCGCTTGCGCCTTCCACACTAAAATGATCTGATGCCGGATTCGGATACACAACCGGTGCCGGATCATGGAATTCCATGATTCCTGTTGTGATATCGCACACTTTCAAACCGTTTCCAAAACTGGTTACCCACATTTCATTCTGATTATACGGATTGAAGAATACACGTTCAGGTTGACGAAATGGATATGAAGTAATCTGGATAGAACTTCCTGACATGCCGTACCAGGTAAATCTCCAAAGACCTTGTGTTTCGGTTGTAACAAACCAGTCATAGGCAGTATTCGGAACCGGAGTAACGGAACTCACGCGATCCCATTGTACACCGGAAATACTCATCCAGTTCAAACCGCGATCCGTTGTGCGATACACGCCGCCCAAACCGTTAGGAGGTCCGCCCCAGCCGCTCCACACACAAGCCAACCAAGTATTCTGTGTTGTATCACGCGGATCCACAACAATGTCCTTAGTCCAGTAGTGTTGGAAGGGAGACGACACATCTGACCAATTACCTGTGACGGGATTGTACGTGAACACGCCGGAGCTTGCAGTGAACGCACCTGATCCGTTGCGGCGTCCTGAGTACGTTGCAAGCAGCGTACCGTCATTAAGTACTTTCAGACAAGCAGGATGTTTCTCTGTTCGCGGCGGATCAGAAAGTAATGTCCACGTTGATGCGGCGAGATTATTCAGATCATCGCAACGATATACTCCGCCCACTCCCGTTCCGTTTGCATAATGTATAACTGATGCATAGGCACGGTTAGGATTGTTCGGATCAATTTCTATCCAATAAACCGGATGATTGAATGAGTGTAACACATTCCATGTTGCACCGTTATCCGTGGAGTATTTCAGTTGACCTGCAGGATCATTTGCATCGAGCAATGCATCAGTAAGTCGTGTGCTTTGGTACATATCGTGTACTCCTGAACAAGCCATAATCATCGTTCCGTTTTGCATTGTTGCAACTCTGTACGATGAATTTGCAGTATGACCTGTGTAATCAAACGACCATGAAAGACCGGCATCGGTACTTCTGATTCCGCGTATATCTGAAAAACACGCCCATAGATTATTGGGATCGCTCCATGAAATCTGCCAGCAAGTTGTATTTTCCAATCCAACACTGTGGTAAGCCGCACCTTGCGGTGTATTAGCACCGGCCGCATGCGCATCACCGGCATCTACGTAGGCTTGCGACCATGAAGTTCCTCCTGTTGAAGTAGTATGAAGGAATCCGAAATCACCGAAGATGACATAATCGGCATCACTTGCACAAACGTCAAAGCCGAAAACGCATTCGCCGTATCCCCAGCCGCGATCACCGCCCTGTCCGCTCCATCCTGTTATGATGTTTGCGTTACCTGCAGTATTGAAAACGTGTGTCCATGATGATCCTGCATTCACCGACTTCATGATATTCGGCTCGCCGTTGCTGTTGCTTCCTGCAACGTAAATCGTGTTGATATCATTCTCCGCCATGTCAATGAACATTGGAAAATCAGTGTTCTGTACAATTCCGGAAGATGCGGCACTCCAATTGGTAACACCGTAATCGCAGGTATAAACATTTCTGAAGAGGCCCCAATAATCTGATCCTTGCAATCCCACGTATATATCGTTTACATCGCCGGTAAGACAGAACAATCTTGTAGTGTTCGCAGATTTCGCTGCGCAGAAACTCCAAATGCGTTCACTCGTTGGTAATCCTGTAATTGTTGCCGTATTCCAGGTACTTCCGCCATCGGTGGAAACAATCACACCATCATTTGTTCCGATATAAATATTGTTTCCGTCGAAGAAAACTCCTCCAACAACATTACCTGCTCCGTTATTCAATGCCGTGTGAATCTGCGTGAAAGTTGTTCCGCTGTTGGACGAAAAGAAGATGGCTCCGTATTGAGAAACAATAACTCTCGAAGAATTATTGTAGTCGGCATGAATCGTGTACACATCTTCATTCGGATCCGGATTTCCTGCAAGTGCTGTCCAGGTTACACCGTTATCGTTACTCAAAACAGGTGTACCAATGTCATTCACATAACTGATTGAGTACAGCCGTCCTGAAGTGGACGTGTAACATACTTTGGAGTTATGACCTCCGGTGAATTCCAGAAAACTAACCTGATCGTAGCTCTGACCGAAATTGCTTGTGTGAAACAATTCCGACATATCACATGATGCGTAGTACTCACTTGTATTTGCCGGATTTATACTGGGAGAAAACAATGCTCCTCCTCCTCCAACTCCTCGGGAAGTGAATTGATAATTTTGTGCAAATACTCCGCACGTAGCCGCGAATGCAAATAGAGTGAATACTTTTTTCATGGGACGGGTTTGTCTCATGAAATTAAGAATAATTCGTTTGCTCTTCGGAAATCAGGAATGCAATTTACGATCCATGGACAGCCATAATCGTTTCCAGAAAGAACGTTGCAATGGTTGTCGCTCTGAACGTGGTGGCATATCAGCTGTTTCGTATGTCAGAATTGCATCCAGTGAACTGAGGTATTCTTCATCATCAATAAGTTCCAATTTCTGCTGAATGCTTTGCTTAAGTTGCGTGGTGTAGATGTTCATGGCTTCACAATTTTTAAACTCGTTCATTACAATGCGGACTTACTTCAATTTTCTTTCAAGTTCAATCAAACGCTGTTCGAGACTGGAAAGGCGTTCATTTCCTGCAGGTGCTTCAAACTTTTTTGTAATACGCGATTCAGCTTTCCATATCTGCGCGATGTCTTCTGCTTTTACAGCATAAGGCTCATATACTGCGTTATCGGATTTCAGTTCATAAATATCATTGCCCAATGCAGTAACGCGTTTGGCAACAATGCTTCCGTCGTGTGTAACAACGATGTAAACGGATCCGTTACGGATTTCATTGAGCGATTCAACATACGATCCAACGATCATATCACCGGGATTGATCCCGGGTAACATACTGTCGCCGGTAATTTCAAATGCACGGAATGATTTTCCGTAGAAACCCGGCAGTCGGAATGAAGGCAATTTTGAAATGAAATCAGGATCCTGCTGATGTTGCAGATAACCAGCGGCTGCTTTGCGATCAACCATTACAATGTTTTCTTCATCGTCTTTATCAACCTGCACCACCAATGGAATTGCACCGCGTGAAATTGAAGCAGCGTTTTCGCTGCTGTACATTGTTCCTACACCATCCATTAACCAGACAGGATTAACGTTGAATTCGCTTACAATTGCTTTGAACACATCATAGGAGATTCCGTTCTTTTCCCCTTCGAGTTGTGACAGGGAAGTTTGCGTGATTCCTATCCGTGTGGCGAACTCGGTCTGATTCAGTCCCAGTTCTTTCCGTAAATTTTTAATGCGTTGAGCCAGTGTCATTTGGAATAATTTATTGGCAAATATAATAAAAATACTTGACTTATATTAATCTTAACTATATTTTTGTCTTGTGATTAATGCTTAGGAGCGTATAATTATTAGCTTAAATTAATAAACGAGGGCTTTTTTATGAATAACGCAAGAATTAACGGAACCCGCCGAATTGGAGATTTGATCAGTATGGCTATGCCTTTTAATGTAATGGCGGAACCGTCCACCTTCCCTCAAACACGTAACGAAGTTTCTATGTTATTATCACAAGTCGAAGGGGGCGACCCCGTAAGGTCGGCGGAGCGCGTGCCGAAATCCTCTTCGCACTACCTGGATTCACTTGAGGCCGCCAGCAGAAAACAAAACTGCGCCGGAACGCCTGAAGGAATCGACGTTGCAGCGGCGTGATTGTCATGTCTCGATACGATTGCAACGCAATCACTCGACATGACAAAGTCAAAGAGAGTCGGTTGTTCGCAATCACTCGACATGACAAAGTCAGAAAGAGTCGATTGTTCGCAATCGCTTGACATGACGCAATGATTCACTATTGATTGTGCCTCCTTCAAGAGTGAAGTTTCCCACGTTAACCCCAGCCGCTTGCAGCAGCATAACGCCCCGACGATCGGAAGATGGTCGGGGCGTCTGTTGTCAGGCTTCGGCTACGCTCAGCCTGACAACAGAGCGCAGAAACCTTAAAGCA
>JAKLJE010000043.1 GCA_023151315.1 Bacteroidia bacterium | reverse complement strand
ACTGTAGACTTTAGAGTGTAGACTTTAGAGTGCGATTAAGCGCGTTCTTCCCAGATTTGTGCGAGGTGAATGATCGTATCAACAGCGCGTTCCATATCCTGCACACTTACCCACTCCAATCGTGAGTGAAATGCGTGTTCACCTGCGAAAATATTCGGACATGGCAAGCCCATGAATGAAAGTCGAGAACCGTCAGTTCCACCGCGAATACTGCTTCGCACCGGTTCAAGTCCGGCACGCTTGATTGCTTCAAGTGCATAATCTACAACTTGAGGATACTTATCCAGTACCACTTTCATATTGCGATACTGCTCCGTAACCGTGAGCTTGTAAGACGAGCGAGGAAATTCTTTCAGCACTTCAGCCGCTGTTTTATCGAGCAGGTTTTCAAGTTCCTTTAATCCGGCATCGTCAAAAGCACGTACGATAAAACTGATTGTGGCTGTATCCAATGAACCTTGGATTCCGGTTGGATGCAGGAAGCTTTCCTTTTTCTCCGTTGTTTCCGGCGTGAATTTGTCTTTCGGCAAACGATCCACAATACGACTTGCAATTTTAATCGCGTTCTCCATTTTGCCTTTTGCAAAGCCGGGATGCGTACTTACACCTTGAATTTCAATCTTCGCTCCGTCTGCAGAGAATGTTTCGTCTTCAATGTGTCCTGCAGTTTCTCCATCCATCGTATAACCGAAATCTGCAGCGAGTTTCTTCATATCCACTTTGTCAACACCTCTGCCGATTTCTTCATCAGGAGTAAACAGAATGCGGATTGCACCATGCTTTACTTCCGGATGTGTCATGAAGAAATGCGCAGCGTCCATGATCTCCGCAACTCCGGATTTATTATCAGCACCAAGCAAAGTGGTACCATCAGTGGTAATAATTGTATTGCCAATCTGATTCTTCAGCGCAGGATGTTCTGCAACGCGAATTATCTGAGTTGGATCCGCTTTAAGAACCATATCCTGTCCGGAATAATTCTCTACCAACTGAGGCTTTACATCTTTCCCCGTACAATCGGGCGATGTATCCATATGTGAACAGAAGCAAACTACCGGAACTTTCTTTGCAGTATTGGACGGTATAGTCGCATATACGTATCCGTGTTCATCAAGATGTGCATCTGAAATTCCCATGGCCAATAATTCTTCAACCAGGACTTTACCAAGGTCTTTCTGTTTCATTGTAGAAGGACATGTTGGTGATGAAGGATCTGACTGCGTATCGATTTTTACGTAACGCAGAAAACGTTCAGTTACGGTATAGTTGTATTTCATAGCCCGTAAAAGTAAGAACTCCGAAGGGTTTTACGAGTGTGTATTTTTCGGGAACAATGACTTGTGTCATTGTTTATATTTTCCTATATTTCACAGTACAAAAGCACCTTCAAATGACGAACGAGCACCTCAATCAGGATTTGTTGCAAAACGGTTTGACACGTTTTCTCAGCGGATCGGACATGTCTGACATTCGTGAACACCTGAAAGTTTCAGGCGCAGATGCATCAGAAGTTGAGTCGGTAATGGCGCACATCAAGAAACTATATTACGCCAAACGTCGCAAGCGCGGTATGACGACAGTTCTGATCGGAAGTTTGTTATTGGTATTCGGGTGTGTTTTTGCTCTTGCCATGCACGGAGATTCCACTTCATTCCGTACAGCGCTTTACGGGCCTTGTATCGTCGGAGCAATCCTCGTTTGTTGGGGAATGGTAGATATTATGGGATTCTGATTTTATCAGAAATCATTCGCATTGAACCACCAATGTGATCCACAATATCACCGGCAATCATTCCTTCCTGTCCGTTTACCGATGCGGCAATATCACCCGCTAAACCGTGTATAAACACACCTAGCATTGCGCTTTGAGAACGATTGTAACCTTGTGCAAGTAATGCTGTGATAATCCCAGTCAGCACATCTCCGCTTCCACCTGTAGCCATACCCGGATTACCGCTTGAATTGAACGTTACACTTCCATCCGGAAATGCAATCGATGTGTGAGCTCCTTTGAGGACAACAATTACGTTGTAACGTTGTGCAAAATGTTTTTGCGTTTTAAGACGATCTACGCCGGATGTATGCTTCTGCGTCAGCCGATCAAATTCACCGGGATGCGGCGTGAGTATAGTTAACGGCGGAAGAAATTCAAGCCAGGTTTTGTTTTCCGATAACACATTCAGCGCATCGGCATCCCATACCATCGGACCTTTGTACTCATTCAGTAAAAATTTCAGTGACGATACAACAGAATCCGCTGTTCCCATGCCGGGCCCAACTCCAACTGCATCGAAACGCACTGCAGGAATACGTCCGGCGATAAACCTGTCTTCTTCTCCGGTAATGACCATCGCTTCCGGAACTGAAGCTTGCATTACATCTCGGCTGATCACAGGAACATAAGCAGTAACCAATCCTGCACCGGTACGCAACGCAGCACGAGTACAAAGAATCGCAGCACCTGTTTTGCCTTCCGATCCACCCGCAATCAGTGCATGACCGTAAGTTCCTTTGTGCGAAAATTTGGAACGATGATGCAGAATTGCACCGGCCTCCTCCATAGTGAAATACTCTGCATACGATTTAACTTTTTCAGTGTACGTTCTCATTAACCCGATATCGAGCACAACAAACTCTCCGACGTATTCTGAAAAATCGCTTACCAGAAAAGTAAACTTCGGTGCATGAAATGTAAGCGTGTAATCCGCTTTTACAATGTGATCCGTGGATTGTACTTCATTGAAATCAGCATAGAGTCCGGATGGTATATCTATGGAAACTACTTCGTTGTCCGAACTGTTAATGCAATCAATCGCCGCAGCGAAATCTCCTTCCGGTTCTCTGTTGAGTCCTGATCCGAAAATAGCATCAACAATAATTTCTTGCTCCGCGAATTCAACTTCAGTATCCACAGTATAGTTCATTAATTCTGCACCCTTCAACGAACGAAGCAGATCAAGTTGAAAAGCATTCTCTGCAGAACGTGCAGCACTGCCAACCAGTACAATTGTAACTTTCCTTCCTTGTTCCAGCAGCAAACGGGCAATGCAAAATCCATCACCGCCGTTGTTACCGTTTCCGCAGAAAATCCTGAATGTTTGATTTCGGTTATATCGATTCAGCAACCAATGCGCACACAATGAAGAAGCCCGCTCCATCAGTTGTACTGACGAAACGGGCTCGTTGTTAATTGTATAACGATCGGCCTCTCTGATCTGTTCTGCAGAAAGGACTTTCATCTTTACGATGCAGCGATTATGATAATAATCACAATAAGAATCAGCGCACCCTGAATGCTCAATCCAACGATTGAACAAGTACGTCCGCTTTTAATCTTCTTAATCGAAGCTTCTGAAAACTTGCCCGGGTTCTCGCGAATCTCACGCATTACACCGGCACTGATAGCCAGATTGATGATATTCAGAACAAGTCCGATAATACCAATCAGAAAAGTCAGAATGAGTCCGACTAATCCCAGTGTATTAATAGTTGACGCTTTGGGATGATCGATCTGCATTCCCATTGTGCCACCCATGTGTTGCTGATAGCCGCCCGGAGCCTGCTGGTAAGGATTGCCGTAATTAGGCGGTGGTGGCGGAACGTTTGGATTTTGATTTTCCATGTTATTGAGGTTGGTAGTTAGTGTTGATGTTGAATAAACTGTTTAACGAAAAATGAAACCATCACCACACTTGCTGAAGTGATGTAGGAATACTGGAGTAATCGCGCACCGTTACTGAGTTTGAATTTCAGATGAACGATCAGCATGACTATCGTAAACATCAGCGGAATCAAACCGGGATACAACAGAATGCTCTCAAACACATTGCCTCGGAAAATTTCGAGTAATGATCGCTGCATTCCGCAACCGGGACATTCCAACCCGAAAAAATATTTATTCGGGCAGGTAAACAGATGCTGTTCGATCCAGTCTATCCAATTCATTCTTTAAAACGCTTCCCAGAAAGCTGCGCTGTACATTGAGCCCATGAATGCAAACAGGAAGATCACGTAAAGCATATATAATCCGGAAAGAATTACACCAATGATGCCGCAAACTTTACCGGCCTTCGTATTGTTGTAAGATGAAGTGGTATATCCTGCGGGATTCTGCTGATACTCTTTCAGAGATTTTCCTGCCATGATAAGAGCCGCAATACCGCAACCCAAACCGATGATACCGTAACACCAGCAAGTCACAATGGAAACGATTCCCAATACCAGAATAGCTGTTGCGTTTGGCAAATCACGCTGCATACCCATTGGGTTCTGCTGATATGGGTTCTGTCCGTATGGATTCTGCTGCTGACCGTAAGGGTTCTGCTGGCCGTAAGGATTCTGTCCGTAAGGATTTCCGGGATTTCCACCACCCGGTGGTACATTCGGTGGGAATGGAGGGTTATTTGACATAGTGTTTGTATTGAATTTGAAGGCTAAAAATAGCAAAATGATTGAAAGCAGTATCACTATCAAGCCGGAATCCTAAGGTATATTTGTATATGATTCGTACCCGCATCGCGCCGACTCCCAGCGGCTATTTACATTTGGGTAATGCGTTTTCATTTCTATTGACAGCGCTGATTGCGCGAAAGGAAGGCGGAACGATTCTGCTTCGCATTGATGATATTGATGCTGAAAGGACAAAACAGGAATATCTCACTGATATTTTTGAATCGCTTGAATGGCTTGGCATAGAATGGCAGGAAGGTCCGACAGGTCCGGATGACTTTATGCAGAACTGGACACAACACAAACGACTTGATCTTTACCAGGCTTTGTTATCGCAGTTAAGAGAAAAACAACTGCTCTTTGCATGCTCCTGCTCCAGAAAGAAATTGGAAAGTTTCAAATCAACTGCGTATCCCGGAATTTGCGAAAACCTGAATCTTCCAATGGAGGCTGCAGATACGGCTTGGCGTCTGAAAGTTCCGTCCGATGAAAGCATCACATTTCAGGATCGTATTCTGGGCACAGTGACTTTTCCATTAGGACAAGAGACAGGGAGCTTTGTTGTACGCAAACGCGATGCGCTTCCCTCCTATCAATTGGTTTCGTTGGCAGATGATACACATTTCAGAATTAACTGTGTAGTTCGCGGAGAAGATTTGATTCCGTCAACGGCAATGCAGCTGTATATGGCAGACCAATTGAATCTTACAGGATTCAAACGATCGGAATTTTACCATCACAAACTTCAACGAGATGAAAGCGGCCAAAAGTTGTCTAAATCAGCGGGCGCTGTGTCACTGCAATACATGCGTACGCGAGGATTCGGTGCAGAAGAAGTTTACACGCTTTTTGCCGAGCAGTTTCTGAATTATTCCGAAACACGAGTTACAACCTTCGGGCAGTTGGAAACGATTTTCAGAAGTACGTAATTAAGAGATGATGATAAAATACTTCAAATGATACAATGATTCAATTAGCGGCGCGCAGGCTGACAATTGAATCATTTGCCCATTGACTCATTTGAGCATTTGAACAATGCAAGTATCTTTGCTTCATGCATTGCTTCTACGAACCTGATCTGAGCGGAGATTCTGTCCTTCTTTCCGAAGAAGAATCCAAGCATGCAGTACGTGTGCTGCGATTATCTGCCGGTGATCGAGTTGAACTATTGGATGGCAAAGGAACACGTGCCGTTGCGGAAGTAAGTGATGATCACCCGAAGCGTTGCGAATTGACAATAATTTCCCGCAGCAGCGAACCGACAGGTAGAAACTTCCGACTTCACATTGCAGTAGCACCGACAAAAAATACAGATCGAATTGAGTGGTTTGTTGAGAAAGCCACAGAGATCGGAATTGACGAAATCACATTTGTGGAATGTGAACATTCGGAACGCACCACAGTTAAGATTGACCGCATAGAGAAAGTTGCAATCTCAGCGATGAAACAATCTCAGCAAAGTCATTTGCCGATAATCAATGAGCTGACTTCTTTCCGTGATTTCATTTCTACCTGCAACGCAGACATCAAACTCATAGCGCATTGCGTTGATTCGGAGCGAAAAGCGCTGAGTGATCTTAGCTTCAGGAATAAAACGGTTGTGATATTAATCGGGCCCGAAGGTGATTTTTCGCAAGAGGAAATTACATCTGCACTCGAAGCGAAA
Organism: Bacteroidia bacterium; assembly: GCA_023151315.1. Taxonomy (GTDB): domain Bacteria; phylum Bacteroidota; class Bacteroidia; order Palsa-965; family Palsa-965. The sequence goes on along the minus strand of JAKLJE010000043.1, from coordinate 12,226 downwards.
TTCATGCCGGTAGTTATGGGATTCACTCGATTGAGAACTGAAACTGCAGCACTTTATGCAGTCAGTACAGTTCATGTGAAGGCATAAAAAAAAGCGAAGCATTTCTGCTCCGCTTTTCAATTACGCACAAAAGATTACTGACGAACAACCGGACGATTCATCATCACTCCGTCTGCATTCACTTCGAGAATGTACATTCCCGCAGCAACTTCAGGGTTAATCTCCATGCGATTTACATCCTGTGCACCAGAAGTAAACACGGCACGCCCTTCGAGATCGCGGAGCACAACAGTTATGTTAGTGTGATTCTTTGCGAATACCAGACTGATGATGTTGTCGGAAGGATTCGGATACAATCCGATCATGTTTTCATTGCCCGCTGCAATACCTGTTCCGATAACGGTGATACATGCTGAAGTATCGCTGCAGCTGTTCGCAGTTACAATAACAGCATAGTTGCCGTCAACCAATGGGAAATATGATTGCGCGTTTTCTCCGGGGATCGCAGCAAATGCGCTGTCGCAGTACAACCACTGATAAGTTGCTCCTGACTGATTAGAAGTAAGCGTTACTCCGCTCATCGTAATGCTCAGATCGAGCGTATCAATTGTAAGGTTTGTCGTGATAACACTGTCACAACCCAATGAGTTTGGAATCGTGTCCACATACACTCCTGAAGCTGTATAGACATTACCCGAAGGTGATGTGTATTGGTCACATGCAGAAACAGTGACGTTTGCAGTAGTGGCATTGTTAACGGTGAGGTTGATCGTGATCAGACTGTCGCAACCTACAGAGTTCACAAGTGTATCGGTGTACGTACCGGATGTTGTATAGGTGTTACCAGCCGGAGATGAATACGAACCGCAAACCACAGGAGAAAGTGATAAAGTCGATGTCTGAAGCACATTAACCACAGTGGTATCTGTAGCTGTACAACCGAGAGCATCCGTAACAGTAAGAACGTAAGAAGTTGTAGTTGTAGCGGACGATACAGGATTGGATGTTGTACTGCTGTTCAACGATCCTGAAGGACTCCAGGAATATGTAAGCGTACCGGTACCACCTGAACCTGCAGGAGAACCACCAATAACAATAGCACTTCCGCTGCAAATAGTGTTGTCTGTTCCTGCTGCTGCTGAAGGTTGAATAATTGTTCCGTAAATAATGAACGGTAACCCTTGAGCCGGAGTATTTGTTCCTCCGTCTACAAGATTATTCCATACGGAACCGATTCTTTGTCTTCCGTTGCCGGTAATTGCAGTATTCAACGGAACACGCGGCTGAGCCCATGGACCGGAAGCTAAACTTCCTGAACTTGACCAATCGAGCCAGAAAGTTCCGGCAGATAAAGTAAGTCCCGGAGTTGCGCATACATTACGCATTATAGGGCGAGCTGTATTGCCATGTGTTGTTTCGGTAATCCGATAAACACCGGACCACACTGTACGTGTCATTCTGTTTGTTGTGGTATCACCAAACACAACAGAAGATCCCGGAGCATCAGGAATACTATCCCAGATACGGAAGTTCACTCCGGTAAATGTTGACGTGGTTGTGGAATTGGTTTGATAACCAAAAAACACAATGGAATCAATTTGCCACAGACAGTTGCTATTCACAAAATCATCCGCAACCCGATTGAATGAAACTGCCTGATGTCCGAAACCGATAGTACCCATGCCGAAAGTTGTTGTGTACAACATACTTTCATCAGCACCGCCGGCTCCTGTTCCGAAACTGTTGGCTATCGGACCGTTATCATAAAGAATCTGACTGTTTGCTGCACCACCGAATAAAATGGCCAATGCAGTCAGAGAAATAGTGTAAAGTTTTTTCATGTGTGGATATTTAGAATCGCACAAAGGTAACGGAATAACGCTCCAATGGATGTGACAACTATCATACAGCTAAACGCAACTCAACATCAGTAGTGAAACAATTCCGATGGTTCAGTCAAGCGGCACATCCTGACCATCAATTTCTGCGGGCAGTACTTCCGGCGGTGGGGGAAACACATGTTGTTTGATTTCCAGATGATGTACATCATAACGATGTTCAATAGCTCCGGACATTCTTTTATTCCATCTCAATCGATCAGGATACAACAACAGCAAATCTTCTTCGGTTAAATCAGGTTTTCGTTCCTCACCTCCATTCGCATGTCTTTCTTCGAAATACCGAATTGCGCTTTGACGCAATTCTTTCTGAACTGCAAAGTGAATAGAAAATAATTGCAGTGCTTGCCCCCAAGTTGTTTGCGGAGCAAAATCAATTTCAAACAGCGCCAAATCCATAGAATAGAAAGGTCCGACTTTATCGAATATTTCCAGTCTGTTCACGAACTCATTGTAAGCAGCGAGATACACTGCAGAATCAGGACTATCTAACTGTCTCGGACTTTCATCCCAAGCTTGCCCTTCCTGCATCAATCGAACAATCGTGTTATGTTGCGCTTTACGCTGAGGGAAATCAATAGAATCCTTCGGATTAAATGCATTTCCATAGAAGAGCTTCACCCAGTTACTAAATTCCGAATCGGAGAGAATTTTATTCCCGAATTGCAGCCCGGAATCGTTGCAGTGTAAAATCAGATACTGATTCTCAAATAGGCCGTGAATGTAATTCGTCGGCTGAAAACGATGCAAACCGTGAAGGGGAACTACAACATATTCTCCGGAAGCCTTCCCGACCAGACGCAGGTCTTTGCCTTTGCAAAGTGTGTCGACAATCGAATCTATCATTGTAATTGGTAAACTTCTATCTGCTTCAATATTGACAACTGAAGCGGATTCCAATCTCAGCGTATCAAACCACACTTTGGGTTGTATCAGCATTCCGGAAGAATCAATCTCAGCGCTGATTCTAATGGTCGGTGCTGTAGTATCTATCGCAACACCGTATTCGATTTCCGGAACCATCAAACTCAATCGTTTTACCGGTTCATCTTTCCTGACTTCAACCGGATCTCCGCAAGCGTAAAGAAGTACAGAACAGAAAAGCCCTGCTATGAAACGATTTCTCATGCCTAAAGATAAACTTATGCGCGTTAACTTCATTTAACGACAACAACATTCATCAGTGTAATGCGTTTCTTAGATTCGTTGTACAATGATGAAAAGCAAAATCAGAATCCTGTCCGTACTGTTACTGGCACTGAGCATCGTAACGGTATTATTGGTGTTCAACACCGCGTTGAGCTCTGCATTTCACAAGGGAAAAACACCGGAAGTCCGGCCTTTCAAAGACGGAGATCTTATATTCCAGACTTCGCACAGCGGACAATCCCTCGCAGTGCAATATGCAACACATTCCAAATACACTCACTGCGGTTTGCTGTTCAACGACAACGGAAAATGGATGGTTTATGAAGCAGTTGGACCTGTGAGAAAATATCCGTTCAAAGACTGGATTGCTATGGGCGACAGCAACTATTACGTTGTACGACGACTGAAGAATGCAGATTCTGTAATGACCCCAACTGTAGTGCAGAATATGCGCGCAGCGTGTAACAAGCGTATGGGCGTGGCTTACGATCCTTATTTCGGGTGGAACGACAGTTTAATTTACTGTTCAGAGCTGGTGTGGAAAGCATACAACGAAAGCACAGGATTGGAAGTCGGACATACACGCCCGATGAAGGAGTTTGACCTGACGCATCCGGTTGTAAAAAAGATCATGAAGGAACGATACGGCGACAAGATTCCGTATGAAGAACCGATGATTTCACCGGGAGATATTCACGATTCGGAGTTGCTGACCACGGTGAGCGAAGGTGTGAAGTGATGTTTACCACTCGCTGATCTGCAGAGAGCGTACGTCATTTGAAGACCACCGAGAATAACGTGGTGAGATGAGCTAAGAAAGAACCACGGAGGCACGGAGACACGGAGGAAATAATTAATGATGTAATATTTCAATGCCGGACTTTGCAAAATGCACTCTCAAGAGACGTGCATTTGAGTCCCGTTCTACTCCGTGTCTCCGTGGTAATTCCCAGATCTTTCATTCCGTGTCGGAGGCGCACTGAACTCGCCGAAGTGTGATGGTTCACAAAAACTTTTCCACGTGAACTCCGTGTCTCCGTGGTAATTATCTATATCTTTGCGTTATAACAATTCGCCTGCGTTGTATGCAGGCTTAAAACTTTAAATGATAAAAATTACTCTTCCTGACGGTGCTGTTCGAGAATACGAAAAAGGCACCTCCGCGTTACAGATTGCTCAATCAATCAGTGAAGGACTCGCGAGAAACGTCCTCTCCGCAAAAGTTAACGGTGAAGTTTGGGATGCTACGCGTCCGATCAACTCAGATGCTTCTTTACAGCTGCTGACGTGGAATGATGCTGATGGGAAAGAAACCATGTGGCACTCTTCTGCTCACTTGATGGCTGAAGCGTTGGAAGCTCTTTATCCCGGTGTGAAATTCGGAATCGGTCCTCCGATTGAAAACGGATTCTACTATGACGTTGATTTGGGCGAACACACATTGTCGCCTGACGATCTTCCGAAAGTGGAGAAGAAAATGCTGGAGCTTGCGCAGCAGAAAAACGTTTACAACCGCAAGGAAGTTTCCAAGAAAGATGCAATCGCCTACTTCCAGGAGAAAGGCGACGAATATAAACTCGATTTGCTTGAGGATCTTGCAGACGGAAGCATTACGTTCTACGAACAAGGTAAATTCACTGACCTTTGTCGCGGGCCGCACATTCCGAACACAGGATTCATCAAAGCAGTAAAGCTTCTCAACATTGCAGGCGCATATTGGCGCGGTGATGAAACGAAGAAGCAGTTGACACGTATCTACGGAATCACTTTCCCGAAGCAGAAAGAGCTTGACGAATATCTCGTGATGCTTGAAGAAGCCAAGAAACGTGATCACCGCAAACTCGGTCGTGAATTGGATCTGTTCACTTTCTCCGATAAAGTGGGAATGGGTCTTCCTTTGTGGTTGCCGGCCGGCGCTGCGCTGCGTGAACGTTTGCAGAACTTCCTGCAGAAAGCACAGGTGAAAGCAGGTTACTTGCCTGTTGTTACGCCACACATCGGAAACAAACAACTTTACATCACTTCAGGTCACTACGAGAAATACGGAAAGGATTCCTTCCAGCCGATTCGTACACCGCAGGAAGGAGAAGAATTCTTCCTGAAGCCAATGAACTGTCCGCATCACTGCGAGATTTATAAGAGCCGTCCTCGTTCGTACAAAGATCTTCCGATCCGTTTTGCGGAATTCGGTACTGTGTATCGTTACGAACAAAGCGGTGAACTTCATGGATTGACACGCGTACGTGGCTTCACACAAGATGACGCGCACTTGTTCTGTCGTCCGGATCAGGTGAAAGAAGAATTCTGCAAGGTAATTGACCTGGTGCTTTACGTTTTCAGAGCGCTTGGATTTGAGAATTACACGGCACAGATTTCACTTCGTGATAAAGTGGATCGTGCGAAGTATATCGGCACCGAAGAAAACTGGAACAAAGCAGAACAATCCATCATTGAGGCAGCGGCTGAAAAAGGATTGAAAACTGTGATTGAATACGGTGAAGCTGCCTTCTACGGTCCGAAGCTTGACTTCATGGTGAAAGATGCAATCGGCAGAAAGTGGCAGTTGGGAACCATTCAGGTGGATTATAATTTGCCTGAACGTTTTGAACTTGAATACACAGGTTCAGATAACCAGAAGCATCGTCCGGTGATGATTCACCGTGCGCCTTTCGGGTCAATGGAGCGCTTTGTTGCAGTATTGATTGAACATTGTGCCGGTAAATTCCCGTTGTGGCTGACACCTGAACAGGTGGCAATTCTTCCGGTGAGCGACCGATTTAATGACTATGCTCATTCCGTACTTGAAGAGTTGAAAAATTCCGATATTCGCGGGTACGTTGATGATCGCAGTGAGAAAGTCGGGAAGAAAATACGTGACAACGAGCTGAAGAAAGTTCCTTTCATGCTCATCGTTGGTGAAGAAGAGAATGCGTCGCGTACGGTGAGTGTGAGAAAGCAGGGAGAGACCGGTGGTGATCAAGGAAAGATGTCGATCAGTGATTTCGCGGCCTTAATTAATCGCGAAGTAAACGAGAGATTGGCTTCAATAAAATAAATAAATGAGTTTCGGGTTCTGAACTTCTTAACCGGAAACACAAAACAATACAGGTGTTAATCATGCGCGCGATGTGAATGATTCCACCCAATTAAAGTGAGTAATAACTAAAAAAGCGGAGGTTAAAATCGCAGCTCCATTTAACAAAGGTCCTAAACCGGGATTCGGCGGACCAAAACCAGGTGGCGGTCCTGGAGGACCAAGACCACCATTTCCTCGCGGACCACGTCCACCACGAGTAAAAGAGGAATTACACCGTATCAATGAAAAGATCCGTGACGTGAATCAGGTTCGCGTTGTGGGTGAAGGAATTGAACCGGGAGTTTACAGCATTCAGAAAGCTCTTGAGATTGCTCAGGAGGCAGGACTTGATCTCGTTGAGATCGTTGCCAATGCTGATCCTCCAGTTTGTCGCGTAGTGGATTACAAGAAATTCCTCTACGAGCAGAAGAAAAAACAGAAGGAAATCAAATCGAAGGCACAGAAAGTTATCGTGAAAGAAATTCGTTTCGGTCCGCAGACTGACGATCACGATTTCAACTTCAAGAAGAATCACGCGATCAAGTTTCTTGAGAGCGGTGCTAAAGTAAAAGCATATGTATTCTTCCGTGGTCGTTCGATCGTGTTTAAAGAACAAGGTGAAATTCTCTTGTTGCGTTTTGCCCAGGAGCTTGAGGAGTACGGAAAAGTTGAAGGACTTCCGCAACTCGAAGGCAAGAAGATGCAGATGATGATTGCGCCGAAGAAGAAGAAATAATTTCTTATTGCGAATTCCGAATTGCGGATTGCATATTCAGAACAGGTTCAGAGTACTGAACCTGTTTTTTTTGTGTTGATATTAATTTTATATTTATTATTTTACTCTTTTAATTTACACATTTGACAGAATTATGGCTAGTTACAAAACATTTCAAGATTTACCTTGTTGGCAAAGAGCAAGAAAATTTGCGTCACGCGCGGAAGAAATAATCGAAGCCTCCGCAATTAAAAAGCATTTCAAATTGAGAGATCAGATGCTTGGCTCGTCAGGATCGGTAATGGATAATATTGCCGAAGGCTTTGATCGATCAACCAATGGCGATTTTGTCCGCTTTCTGTACTACTCCAAAGGTTCGGCGGCCGAATTCCAGTCGCAACTATTTCGGGCTTTGGACGGAGGAAGAATCACGCAGCAGGAATTTGAAGAATTGAGTCGCGAAGCCAAAGAAATTGGTGATGAATTGGGGAAATTCATCAAATACCTATCGAGTTATAATCCGCCAAATTGACTTAAATTCCTCATTTTAAAGCAATTTGAGAGTGTCATTGGCCTTTCAATCAAGCAATTCGAAATTCACAGTCCGAAATTCACAATAAGTAATTCGAAATCCGCAATATTTAATTACTTTTGCAGCCCCGTCCGAATGTCCGGTCGGGATTAATTAAAAGTGCTTTATGCCAAAGATGAAAACCAATTCCAGCGCGAAGAAGAGATTCAAGCTCACTGGATCGGGAAAAATCAAGCGTAAACATGCGTTTAAGCGTCACATTCTTACAAAGAAAGCGACTGCACGTAAGCGTGCTCTGACTAAAGCTGCCCTTGTCAGCAAAGCAGACTCGAACAACGTGAAGGCGTTACTTTGCATGTAATCTGAAGGCTGGACAAAAGTTCACCAAGGTTTCAACCGAATGTTAAACCCGATGCTCAGTAAATAAGATCCGCAAGAAGCGGGCACTGAACATCAAAACGAAAAAACAAAATGCCAAGAAGTGTCAATTCAGTAGCATCACGCGAACGTCGCAAAAAGGTGCTCAAGCGTACCCGAGGATATTGGGGCGCAGCAGGCAACGTTTGGACAGTTGCCAAAAACATCCACGAAAAAGGTCTTACTTACGCATACCGCGACCGCAAGCAGAAGAAGCGCAACTTCCGTAGCCTGTGGATCCAGCGTATCAACGCAGGTGTACGTGAACATGGTTTGTCTTACTCACAATTCATGGATCTCGTTCACAAGAAAGGCGTTGAACTCAACCGCAAAACTCTTGCTGATCTTGCAATGAATCATCCTGCTGCTTTCAAAGCGGTGGTTGATTCGCTTAAGAAGTAGTCATGCTTCGGCTCCGCTCAGCATGACGGAGTGTAGAAAGCAGGATTTATAAATTAAAACCGCTCTGCAGAAATGTGGAGCGGTTTTGTTTTTTTCTAACCTGTACTTTTCGCAGGTTTAATTTCTCGTCTGCCGCTCCGCAAAGGGTGGCTTTTTTGTTGGGATACGATTTTGTATCTTTAGTAAAATGTCGTTGAAACATGAACTACAAAATATCATTGGAGGAAATGGTTCGGTTAGGTACGGCGAACTTATCCAAGCAACCTGTGCTCACCTTAGAAGAGAAAAAGGCGCAATATCTGAGGCTAAAAAAAGGGAGCTCAGTAAAAAAGAAGAAGAGAAGATCCTAATAGATTATATCTCAAAGAATGGTTTATGGTTTAACGAAAAGTATCTAAACGGCTTTATCGGCGAAGGTGCGGAACAGAAAATATATGAAAGCGAAAACCCTGAATTCATACTCAAAACTAATGACTCTATATTCTACAGTTATTGGGAAGAATACTTTCACAGCATTCTGATTCACAATTGTTTCTTTCCACATTTAGCATACGAGCTCTTAGGTTTCATTCTAAAATCAGAAACGCTATACGCCGTGGTGAAACAAGCGTTTGTGCTTTCAACTGAACCTACTAACCTTGAAAATGTTAAAGATTTTCTGTTGGCGAACGGCTTTGTCAATACCCGCAACAACGATTATCATCACCCGGATCTAGGGCTGATTCTCGAAGATCTGCATGATGAAAATGTGCTCACGTCCAACGGTTCTTTGCAATTTATTGATACGGTTTTCTACCTGACTCCGCAATTCTATAATTCGTAATAGATCGTGCCCATAAATATTTCAACTGCAAACAATCACTCATGGCCCAAAAACTCGCTAACATCAAAACCAAAGAAACCGCTGCAAGCGTTGAAGATTTCATTGGAGCAATTACGGATGAAACCAAACGCAAAGACAGTCTCGCGCTGGTGAAACTAATTCAGAAAGTGACGAAGGAGAAACCCAAACTTTGGGGCTCAGCGATCATTGGTTTCGGTAATATGATTTACGAGAGTCCGAATACCGGACGGCAGGTAGAATGGGTTAAAGTTGGATTTGCTCCTCGCAAAGCAGCTTTGACTTTGTATCTGATGATGGATGCAAAGAAGAAAGAAGCGCATCTGAAGAAGTTGGGCAAATACAAAACCGACGGCGGTTGCGTATACGTGAAGAAGCTGGAAGATGTAGATGTTAAAGTGCTGGAGGCGTTGCTGAAAGATGCAGTCGCTGGAAAGTAGAGAAGAGATTTTGAGTTGAAAGAAAGACTTTAGACGGTAGACTTTAGACCTGAGTATAGCAACTTCCACGTTCGTGTATCTTCTGCCTTCCAACTGCATTATGAACGAATGAAGAAAATTATATTCCCTGTTTTGTTTCTGATTTCGATTCTTCTCGGTTCTTGCGAAGAAGAGCGATCACCAATCATTAACGAGAAACAAGCGGTCGATACGACGGGCAACGCCGCGCCAAATATTTCATCGTTTAAATCGGACCCGTCGTTCGTAGTAACGAACGAGATCGTTTCACAATACGGACCTTCCTGTATCATACGCGACGTGGTAATTGACCTTTCCGGAACAATCTGGATGGCAACTTGGGATGGGATTGTGAATTACGATCCGGAAACAAAACAGTTCACCAATCACACTTTGAAAAGCGGACTTTCGCATCACCGTGTTTACAGTGTGATGTTGGACAGCAAAGGGAATTTGTGGTTCGGGACGCTTGGAGCAGGAGTTTACAAATATGATGGATCACGATTTACCAATTGGAGTACGCATAAAGGATTGCTGAATGATGTTGTGATGGACATCGCAGAAGATGCAAAAGGAAATATCTGGTTTGCTACGAATAAAGGTGCGAGCAGATTCAATGGAACTTCATTCATGAATCTGGATAGCACCAAAGGAATTATCGGAGCTGTTTATTCGTTGGCAGAAGATCAGAACGGAGTTATGTGGATTGGGGGTGAAAACGGTTTGTATCAAGCTTCACAAGCAACACTTTCGGGAAATGCGAAAGCGCGCGAGTTGATTTCATCCTACAACACAAGCTATATGAATGTTCGTGATTTGCATTGGACCGGAACTTCGATGTGTGTTGGATGTTCAAGCGGATTTTATTGTTCAGCAATCGAAGATGTGAATCAATTATTGAGAATCAATGGCGAATTCACGAGCTATATTCACCCGAGTATTTCGTCGGATTTACTTATTACTTCAGATGGAATTCGCATTTATACAACTCCAAACTACAAAGCGAATGAGAGCCCCGCATTGCCTTTTGCGAAAATTACAGACGACAAAAATAACTTGTCGGTCTTCGGTGCAACACAAGCTTCAGACGGAACCATCTGGTACGGAGCGATGGACGGTTTGCATTCGGTGAAGGATGGAAAAGATGTTAGTTATAAGAAACCGTAGTCATTTTGCCGCAGATTACGCGGAATGCACAGATTGAATCGTACTTTTAAATCGTGAATCTTCCATCAGCACATCTTGAATCGCTGCGCAAATCGCTGGGCAATGAGTTTGATCAATTCGCTCAGGCTTATAACGAAACGCCACCGGTTTCCATTCGCATCAACAAAGGCAAATGGCAAGGAGAAACACCGTCAGATCATGTTCCTTGGTCCGAAGACGGTTACTATCTGAAAGAGCGCCCTTCGTTCACACATGATCCGAAATTTCATGCAGGATGGTATTATGTGCAGGAAGCGAGTTCACAGTTTTTATCGCACATTGCTAAGACTGTTTTCCCGAAAGATCATTCGTTGAAAGTATTGGATCTGTGCGCGGCTCCCGGAGGGAAATCGACATTGTTGGCGAGTGAATTGAATGAAGAAGATCTGCTTGTTAGCAATGAAGTGATTCGCACACGTGCGCATATACTCGCGGAGAACAGTTCGAAATGGGGAAAGCCCAACGTGGTTGTTACCAATAACGATCCGGAACAATTTCAAAAACTCAAAGGTTTCTTTGATGTGATTGTTGTTGATGCGCCCTGCTCCGGAGAAGGATTGTTTCGTCGCGATCCGGAACTCACCGGTGAATGGAGTGAAGAGAATGTGAATCTGTGTTCAGCGCGCCAACGCAGAATTGTCCTTGACATCTGGGATTCGCTGAAAGAAGGCGGCATTCTGGTTTACAGCACGTGCACATTCAATGCGCAGGAGAATGAAGAGAACTTAGAATGGTTGGCATCACAGATTGGATTTGAATCGGTGAAGTTGGAGGTACCGAAAGGATGGAATATTGTTGAGTCAGACTTCGGCTTCGCTCAGTCTGACAACAACCGTAGTGGTAATAAGGTATCCGGTTACAGGTTTTATCCGCACAAAGTGAAAGGTGAAGGTTTCTTTGTTTCCGTGCTTCGTAAGACCGATGAGTCGGAACAAACGGGCGGAAAAGAGAAAGTGCTCTTCACTCCCGCTCCATCCAAGGAACGCAATGAAGTTTCGTTGTGGCTGAAAAATCCGGAGCAATTTGACTTCATTCGTCGCGGTGATCACGTGCTTGCGTTGCCGAAGATTCATGTTGAATCTGTGCATAGATTATCACGTTTACTGAACTGCGTACAGTACGGAATTCCGGTTGCCGACGCACAAAAAGGACTGAAACCATTGCATGAATTGTCGCAATCTATTCAACTGAATACAAGCGCTTTTCATGTCACCGAATTAAGCAAAGATGAAGCGCTCAAATTTCTTGCGAAAGAAGATTTCAAAGTCAACGATTCGCATAAAGGCATAGCCCTGATGATGCACGACGGAGCCACTTTGGGTTGGATGAATTTGCTGGGGAACCGGGCGAATAATCTGTATCCGAAGGAATGGAGGATCAGGAGACTTTAGACGTTAGACTTGAGACAGGTGTGGATCCTACAAGTGTTCGAATCAAGTATTCAACTTAAATCACATGAAGTAGTTTCGACTTAATCTGACAGTAAGGGTTACTTTTAAAGTGCAAACAAAAAAAGTAATCACCCTTAAACT
>JAKLJE010000042.1 GCA_023151315.1 Bacteroidia bacterium | reverse complement strand
CGCTTAGACGATTCGCACGCTTCACTGCGTTGCGCAACCCGCCTGCTTACCCTCCGCGAATCCTCTCAGGCGATCTTGCGCACAAGCCAACGCCGGGAAATTTATTCGCCGCGCTTGGGTGTGACAGATGGTTCTATCTGAGTTAGTGGTAACCACCAAGTGAGAAGCTATTCTGTTGTAAATGTTTTGCGAACTTTTTTGGCGGCACAAAAAAAGTTCAATCATTACAACACTTTTCACTCCGTGAAAAAGTGTTGCAAAAAAAGCCTTCTCAATCAACTTGAGAAGGCTTTCCTATCGTAAGAATTACTTCGCTTACTTCTTGGTTGCTGAAGGAACCGCCATAACAGAGTGAAGTGTTACTTCAATGCTCTCTGCGATTTTCTGTCCAACAGCTGTAGGAACTTTGATATCGTGATCAACAAGAAGAATGTTGAATTTGCAATCTACAGTAATGATTCCGCCTTTGATCACAAGTGTTGCATTGATGGTGCGGGGCTTCTTCACGTTGTGAACAGTAAGATCGCCGGTCATTGTTACGTTGTAAGTGCCGTCTTTGGTGTAATCAACTTTTTCATTGATTTTACCATTGAAAGTTGCCATACGGTTCGGATACGTAACATTGCCTTTTGAGTCTTTCGGACCCGGCTTGTTCGTTTCCATGTAGTTCTCGTTGAAGTGTTCTTCCATCAAAGGATTCGCGAAACGGAAACCACGAACATCAACCTGCGCAATAACCATGTTGGTTTTAGTATTCAACAGAGTTGTTGCAATGGTATCCGTTGCAGAAATGTCTTCCAGTGCTGTATGCGAATAGAATGTGATTTTGTTGGATGTACCGCGATAAACAGACTGAGCTCCGAGGATTCCGAATGAAGCCACGAGCATCACGAACAGGGTTAGTGTCTTTTTCATTGTAGTTTTTGAGTTTAGTTCTTCTCTGCAACCTTCTTGCCAAAAAAGCGTCCTGCGTGCAGTGACAGGTTGATAACGTTGAGTTCTATGTAGTTACAAACATAATGAATTTGCACGCCTTTTCCATCGATTAAGGCTCATATCGGGCGGTTAAACGACTTTTAAGCTGGGTCTGTGCAGATTCCATTTATCGTAAGATGCTCAACATTATGTTTTCCCTATTTTTGTCGCCCGGTCAACGTTGGCCGCTAATACAGAAATTTATATGGCAACAGATCAGTTTCAGGCTCCGGATTATTATTTGATGGACGAGCTTCTGACAGAAGAGCATAAACTCATTCGCGACTCAGCGCGTGCATGGGTGAAAAAAGAAATTTCACCAATCATTGAAGATTACGCACAACGTGCTGCATTCCCGAATCAGATTCTGAGAGGTCTCGGAGAAATCGGCGCGTTCGGACCATACATTCCAACCGAATACGGCGGCCCGGGGTTGGATCAGATTTCCTACGGACTTCTGATGCAGGAACTGGAGCGCGGAGATTCCGGTGTTCGTTCAACTGCATCTGTGCAGAGTTCATTGGTGATGTATCCTATTTATGCATACGGAACTGAAGAACAGAAACGCAAATACCTTCCGAAACTCGCTACCGGCGAAATGATGGGTTGTTTCGGTCTTACTGAACCGGATCACGGATCAAATCCTGCGGGAATGATCACCAACATTAAAGACAAAGGCGATCATTACCTGTTGAACGGTGCGAAGATGTGGATCTCAAATGCTCCGTTTGCAGACATCGCTGTTGTTTGGGCGAAAGATGACAATGGAGATATCCGCGGACTCGTTGTTGAGCGCGGCATGGAAGGTTTCACTACACCTGAAACACACGGCAAATGGTCGTTGCGTGCTTCTGCAACAGGCGAGCTTGTATTCGATAACGTAAAAGTTCCGAAAGAAAATCTTTTCCCTACGATCAAAGGTTTGAAAGGGCCTCTGGGTTGTTTGAACTCTGCACGTTACGGAATTGCCTGGGGCGCAATCGGAGCAGCAATGGATTGTTATGATGTTGCATTGCGTTATTCGAAAGAGCGTATCCAGTTCGGAAAACCTATCGGAGGATTCCAGCTGCAGCAGAAGAAACTTGCTGAGATGATCACTGAAATCACGAAAGCACAATTGCTTTGCTGGAGACTCGGTGTTCTGAAGAACGAGAACCGTGCAACACCTGCGCAGATCTCAATGGCAAAACGCAACAACGTTGATATGGCTTTGACCATCGCGCGCAACGCACGTCAGATGCTTGGTGGAATGGGAATCACCGGAGAATATCCGATCATGCGCCACATGATGAACCTTGAATCCGTTGTTACCTATGAAGGAACACACGACATTCACCTGTTGATTACTGGAATGGATGTGACCGGTTTCAATGCATTCGTTTAGACGATAGCGACAGACTGCAAACGATAGACAACCGCTGTGAAGCATTGCGATAAAAGCGATCTCACAGCGGTTTTTTCGTGTCTTAACATTTCTTAAGCAGGTTCATTCAGCCTCGTAAATCTTTCAATTTGACAAAATTTCGCCGATTTATGGAATCTGGCACAGCCCTTGCATCTTGTATTGTGCAACGGGTCATGTAACTTTTTCCCCCGTTGCGAGTTATAAGGGTAACAGCTACCACAAGAAGTTTCACTTTCAACACGCACACTATGAAACAGCTACACTTCTTGCGTCCTGCGGCATTGCTTCTCACAATTGCTGCTGCACCTGTTCTGAACGGACAGGATTTTCTCAACGGAAGTTTTGAGAAGAATGGAAACATATGCATGATCAATGCATCAGTTCCTGTATTCAACGCAAACGTAAAAAACACGCACGCTTTCGGAAGTTTCCGTAAGCCGGATATTGCAAGCAACAATTGCGGACACGGAGATGCGAAGGACGGTAATTGGTTTATCGGTCTTGCAACAAATATTGAAGGGGCTGTACGATCAGAAGCTGTTACGCTGGAACTGAACGCACCTTTGGTGAAAGGCAATCAGTACAATCTTGTTTTCTGGACTCGCAGTCGTGTGAATGCCTCCAACATTGAGTTGGGCTTAAGCGCAAACGATTCTACTGCAGGAAATATTTTCTACACTGTTTCATCCGGAACCATTACTTCCGAATGGAAAGAAGTAAGTGTTCGTTTCACCGCTCCGGAAAACGGAAAATATATTTCAGTTCGTGCGGTGAATCCGCACGGGAACTCCGGGATCTGGCTGGATGCTTTCCGCCTGAGCACTGTTTTCTCTCCTGATCTGGTTGTATTGCCCGGCCCGGTGAAACAAGGAAGCGCAAGTGTGAAAATGAACTCAAACGCTGCTGCAAAAAAACAGAGTTACGATGTGGATGTTTATCCGAATCCGAGCAGCGGAGTTTTTAAAGTGAATGCAGATACTGCACAGGTACTTTCTCTCGTTGTATATAACACCTTGGGAATGCCGATTGAAGAACACAAAGCAACTGACGAGGAACCGATTCCTCAAAGCATAGATCTTACATCACAACAACCGGGACTTTATTTTCTGGAGCTGGCAACAGTTGAAGGTAAAGTGACCAAAAGGATAATCGTGTCGCGGTAGATCTTACTGTGACTGGTGTGCGAAGACCGCCTGCTCCGAACGTGGAGAGGCGGTTTTATTTTGCCCTTACACCTCCAAAAAAGGCGTATCATAAATTTTTTACGACCTTCCCGTGACTTTTGCCCCCCGCATGCTTTATGCCTTTGAAAAGAGCAGAAAATCATGTTCCTCACCGCAAAAGGCATGTTTATGAAAATGGAAACCAGGTATCACGCCACCCGGGAAGACATTGCTGCTGAAGAAGCTGAAATCAACGCTGCAAAGCGTGATCCGCGCGCCTTTGGTCCATTGTACGAACGGTATTACGAAAGAATATTGCGCTTTGTATATCAGCGCACCGATTCGAAAGACGATGCTTACGACATCGCGCAGCAAACTTTTATTGCCGCGCTTGAAAATATCGGCAAGTACAAATTCACTGGTGTTCCCTACTCTGCTCTGCTCTTTCGCATTGCACTGAACGAACTCAGCCGTTACTACAGAAAAGCTAAAGTTCGTCAGAGTATAAGCATTGATGATACGCAGGTTGCAGATGTACTGACTGAAATCGGTCAGGAAAATACTGCAGACACGGACGCCCGACTGATGAAAGCGCTGCAGCAGCTTGATCCGGAAGAAATGAATTTGCTGCAGCTGAGATTCTTCGACAAAGTTCCGTTCAAAGATCTCTGCGACATACTTGAAATTTCCGAAACCGCCGCAAAAGCACGTGTATATCGTTTGCTTGAAAAAGTAAAAACCATTTACACAACATTACTGTAAGCCATGGAAAACTATAACATTAACCGAAACCGCAAACCGCTCACTGACGCTGATGTGCAGAAGGGAAAGAACTTTGATGCGTTCATGAATGCGTACACTGCGAAGAAACCTTCGTTCTTCCGAACAGGGAAATTCTATGTGCTTGCCGCAGCCGCCGGAACAGTAATTGCCGTCGGAGCGTATATGCTCACCGGCACTTCTACTCCGGGAAATTCAACCGAAACTACTGCGTTCATCAATCCGTTATTTGAAGAAGCACGCAATCCCGACACATCCTTTGTGGTTGAAGCGAAAGAAGGTGCACTGATTATGAACAACAACGGAAGCATGATTCAGGTTCCGAAAAAAGCTTTCCTTGACAGTGCCGGAAACATTATTGATGGAAAGGTTGAACTGCGTTACAGAGAATTTCATGACGCAGCAAAAATCTTCATGGCCGGAATTCCAATGACCTATGATTCTGCAGGAACGCAATATCATTTTGAGTCTGCGGGAATGATTGAAATCACCGCATGGCAGAATGGAAAACCATTGAAGACCAATCCGGATTCATTGATACATGTTGCGATGATTTCGAACAGTGATGAAGATCGATTCAACACGTATTACCTCGATACTACTGCAAAGAAGTGGAAATACATCAATGATGAGAAAGCAGTTGCGTTCAGTCTGCCGACAGAAGATTCCACTTCCAATTCAACAGTTACAACAACACCGGATGCGCCGCCCGTTCCGCCGAAAGTGGCTGACAAGAACAAACCATCGTTTGCGATTGCATTTGATCCGGCAGAGTTTCCTGAACTCACTTCTTACAAAGGAGTACGCTTTCAGGTAGATGAGTCTGTTACTCCGTACAACAAAGACGATAAAAAAGTTGCATGGGAAGATGTAGTGATTGAGCGCATGAAAAAAGCAGATGTACTACGTGTAAGATTTACTGCAGGGTCACGTGAAGCAGTTTACGTTACTACTCCGGTTGTAGACGAAAAAGATTTTGCAAAAGCTAAAGCTTCCTGGGAAAAGCGCAATGCCGAATATGAGGCTGCGGTCAAGGCGAAAGCAAAGCGTGAAGAAGAACTTGCAAAGAAGAACGAGGAAGCAATGTTGGAAAAAGATCGTCACCGCATTTGGGTGAATGATACCATGGCTGCACGTGCATTACGTATGAGAATGGCTGCAAATTTGCAGAGCAGTACACAAAGCATGATCATGCGTGAGTTCGTAATTTCCGATTTCGGAATCTGGAATGCTGATTGCCCGACATCATTGCCGGACGATTGGATTGTAAATGCCAACATGATTGACGGCAAAACAGGAAAACCGATAGAAGCGCACATGTTCTATCTCGTTGAGAAAAATAAAAATGCACTTTTCATGTATGTTAGCGGCAATCTCGGTCAGTTCGGATTTGCAAGAACTGCAGACAATATGATCTGGGCCGTAACGAAAGACGGAAAACTTGCAACCGTATCAGTGGATGATTTCAAAACCGCCACTGCCAACGACAAAAAAGAAGTTACATTTAAGTTCACAATCAGTGATAAACCTGTTGCGAACGGTGCACAAGCACGCGCACAACTTGGAATCCCTGATGCAACCGGATCGTAATATGCGACAATTGTTTTTTCTTTTTCTGATCTGTATCGGTTTTGCAGCGCAAGCTCAGACCGATACATTCATTGTTAAATCGGCCACTACAACCGTGCGCATTGTGCCGAATGATTCCTGGTTTTATATTAAGGAAGATTACAAGGTTAAAATTACCTGCACCGGTAAAAACAAACTGAGTCGCGTTGAACTGCGCGGAGGAACAGCAACAAAGAAAGATTCTATTTACACTTTGCGCGCCGAAGGCGGTGCGGAAGCGGTACTGGTGGTGTATGAAAAAGACAAATCAGGAAAAGAAAAAATTGCGCTATCGAAAACGTACAAACTGTTTTCACGTGAGCTTCCTGTAGTTACTCTGGATCATGTTCCGCAGGATTCCGTAATTGATCAACTCACCGTAATTGCGTTGGGAAGATTGCATGCGAAAACCAAATACAGTCGCGAAGTCTGGCGTGTGGATTCATTTTGCCTCTACATGCGTAATGGCGCGGCAGGTTTTGACACGCTTTATTCCAAAACCAATCAGATGACTCCGGAAATGAAAAAGCGAGTTGATGCAATTGATGTGAATAAAGGCGGAGGAATTCTGATGTTCGATAAAATTTACGCCACATCTCCCGCAGGCAAAGCAGTTGAGTTACCGCCACTGCGGATTTTTCTTTCTACGGAAGCAAGGATTCGATTCGGGTTGTAGAGATTGTCAGCTGTCAGGACTTACATCCCGACATTTAATCACTTTAAGCATCGCAGTTGCCAATGATACTTTTTACAGCGCTGTCAGGACTTAAGTCCTGACAGATCCCAATCCATGTTTAATGTCAGGAAGAGATGCCAGGACTTACGTCCTGACATCTGACCAACCATAATTCTATTTAACTATCACCCGTTCAGTACGTGCGTCTGTTCCGTTCTTAACAGTAACGAAATACACACCTGATCCGAACGCAGCTATATTCAATTCACGTCGTGTAACTGAATCCGACTCGTTGTTTTCCGAATACACCAGACGACCTGCTGCATCACTTACCAATATCTCCGTGAACCCGTTCGGTGCCTCAACAATAAACTGTCCGTCGTTCGGATTCGGATACAATGTGAATCGAGTATTTACATTCCACGATATCGGAACAGAAGTCATGAGTGGTTGTGAACGGAATTCCAATTCATCAATGATCAGCGTGTTGCCCACTTGTGCAGTGGTGTTCGGATTGTTTACATCCGACCCGATTGTGATTGCAACTGAATCAGGTGTAAACCATAATGCGAACGGCAATACTCTCGTAGTGTAAGATGTTGCAGGTAACAAGGCGTCAACAACGTATGCAGTGTCTCCGGCGTTTGGACCCGTAAATATTGCAAGGAACAGTGCTGTATCATTCGCACCAGCGAAAAACTTGTAATGAAACTCTAGTGTATCAATCGGATTAGTGAAAGGGAAACCGCCCATTGGCGGACCGTTCTGTGTGAAGTATCCGTTTGTGATGTAAGACGGTGAAGACATTCCGGAACCTACATCGAAAGTGGAAATCGAAACGGCATACTGACCGGCATACGCATCTGTTGTTTGGGTAACAGAATCACCTGCCATTACCCAATTGTCGAGTGTGAGATTGTTTGTTGTATTCCACAATTCAAAATCGCCGTTAAGCATTGTTGGCTGCGAA
The DNA here is from genome assembly GCA_023151315.1 of Bacteroidia bacterium. GTDB lineage: Bacteria > Bacteroidota > Bacteroidia > Palsa-965 > Palsa-965. The sequence goes on along the minus strand of JAKLJE010000042.1, from coordinate 11,497 downwards.
GTAACTCCTGTGAAAGAAATATTATCAATCTGAATCCAGCTTCCCGGAATTCCATTACTAACAAACGCATTACTGGAAACCGCGCCGATGATCACTGAGTCGGGATTTACTACCGGTGGCAATGTGATCGGGAGCGTGAATTGTGCATATGTTGATTGCGTACCGTAAAATGGAAATACATTAAAACTAAGTGTGTTCCCCCCGAGTTTGAACATCACCAGAATCAATGCCGTATCATTCGGCATTACATCGCCTTTCCAATATCCTGTCAAAGCAGTCGGACGCTGAGAATAAGGAATTCCGCCATCACCTGTGCCCGGATCTCCGTTAGCGAAATAACCGAACAAAGTATCACCTGCTCCGTTGTCCTGCGTTTCGAGTCGCACTGCAAAACTGTTCAGCTGCGCATCAGTGGTCTGTTGAGCAGGCCATGCCGGAAATCCGTTACCGAATGCAATCGGATTGGACGTCATGTAATACTGAGGTTCCATCATGGGATTATTGGTCCACGACTCAAATCCTCCGTTAGGAATAGAGACCTGAGCTTCAACCTGTGCAGCCAATAACAAAGCCGGAATTGAGAGTAGAAAGTGCTTCATGTTCAGTGAGTTTGTTATCACTAAGATACACCAATTTTGGCATTGAAAATCAATGATCTGCCTCAGTTAAAGTATGTTAAGCACAAAACATCGGGTGAGCTGTCGCGTAAATTTGTAGTGATGAAAATTGTGTCGCCAAAACTGATCAGCTTCCTTGCAGGAGGTGCATTGATCGGGCTCTGTATCATCCAGTATTACTGGATCAGCAATGCTGTGACAGAAAAGCGCGAGCATTTCATGCAGGACGTTCGTGAAGCACTCGTACAGGTTTCACGAAGATACAACCGTCAGATGGCCGCTGAACGATTGCAACAACAATTGAGCTATCACCGTCAGAGTTTTATTCCGGGTCAGGGAACTTCAGGTGTTCGTGTGATGGAAGAATTCACCAACGACTCAGCCGGAATTATTCATCACTCATCACGTCAGCGCGTGTATCCGTGGACAGAGCTTGATGTTACATCAATGATCTACGGTAATCAGGCTGAGCCGGCTTCTTCAACTCCTGTATCACAATTACCTGAAACGAACCTGGGCAAGTATAAAAACAACGGACATTACACAGGCGTTTTTGATCAGATCGTACGCATTAATGTTTATGACAACATGAGCGACAAACTGGACACGTCGCTTGTTGACTCGCTCCTGAAAAGCGAATTAATGAGTCGCGGTATTTCAACCCGCTACATATGGACAATTCTCACGTCACCTGTTTGCATCTATGCAAGTGATGATGCGAACTACGAGAAGTTTCACGACAGTTTGTTGTGCAGTCGCTACAGAGTGCGGTTGACAGACGACAATATGTTTTCTGCTCCGCGAGTGCTTGCGATTTACTTTCCGCATGAAAACGCATACGTCTTCCGTTCAATGTGGACTATGCTCATTCTTTCAGTCCTGTTCATCATCTTCATTCTGGTATTGTTCTACTACTCGATTTCAACCATTTTCCGTCAGAAGAAGTTATCTGAAATCAAGAACGATTTCATCAGCAATATGACGCACGAATTGAAAACTCCTATATCTACTATTTCCTTAGCGTGCGAAGTACTGGGCGATGATTCTATTGAGAAATCGAAAGAGAAAACATCCCGCTATCTCGGAATGATTCAGGATGAGAACAAGCGGCTGAGTATTCTCGTTGAAAACGTACTGCAAAGTGCGATGCTTGATCGCGGTAATTTCAAACTGAAACCATCTCTGATCAATATTCATGATATGATCCGTGATGTGATTTCAAATGTGCATCTTGCTGTTGAGCGTCGTGAAGGAAGAATCAGCTCAGATCTGCGTGCGGTGAAACCTGAACTTGAAGCTGATCGCACACATATTCAAAACGTGATTTACAATCTCGTTGATAATGCAATGAAATATTCACCGGAGCGTCCGGATATCAGAATATATACAGTCGATTTCTCGGAATTTCTTGAAATCTGCGTGCAGGACAACGGAATCGGTATCAGCAGAGAGAATCAGAAGAAAGTATTTGAAAAGCTTTATCGTGTGCCAACCGGAAATCGTCATGATGTGAAAGGATTCGGATTGGGGCTGAGCTATGTAAAAGCTATTGTTGATAAACACGGTGGAAGTGTGTGGGTGGAAAGTGAACCTGGAAAAGGCAGCAGGTTTTATGTTCGTTTGCCTTATAAACTGAATACAATTGAATAGTTATGACAGAGATTAAACCAAGAGTGCTGCTTTCAGAAGATGATCCGAATCTTGGACGCTTGCTGCAGGAATATCTCGATGCAAAAGGATTTGTAACTGAACTTGCGACCAACGGCAAGGAAGGATTTGATAAGTTCCGCAAAGGCTCGTGGGATATCTGTCTGCTGGACGTAATGATGCCGGTGAAAGACGGTTATACACTAGCACGCGAAATCCGCGAGATCAACAAAGAAATTCCGATTGTGTTTCTGACAGCAAAGTCGATGAAAGAAGATGCGATCGAAGGATTCAATTCAGGTGCTGATGATTATATCACCAAGCCTTTCAGCATGGAAGAGCTGCTGCTTCGTATTAAAGCAATTCTACGCCGGACAAAAGGCAGTGTTGCAAATGCTGATCAGACTGAATTTACCGTTGGTGAATACAAATTCGATAGTCAGCGTCAGATGCTGGAATACGGAAGCAAGTCACAGAAACTGACATCAAAAGAATCGGATCTGCTTCGACTTCTTGCGTTGCACAAGAACGATGTTCTTGATCGTTCACTCGCGCTGAACACCATTTGGGGCGATGACAGTTATTTCAATTCACGAAGCATGGATGTTTACATTGCCAAGCTACGCAAGTATCTGAAAGAAGATCCTACAGTGGAAATCATGAACATCCACGGAAAAGGATTCCGTCTCATCGCCAAGTAATCCAAAACACAATGAACTAAAAAGGTGCCGGACAATTCCGACACCTTTTTTTATTCTTTACTCTGAAGATGTTTTCGATAATGAATACCGATCTTAAAACTTCATTGAGAACCCGATTCCAAGAACCTGACGGAACTGGAAACGCGGACCTGCCGATTCAATAACGCCATCATTGTTCTTGTCTACAGCGATAATTACATCATTATCGTAAATACCCTGCATGTTCAGGCTCGCTGTGATGAACTTGTTCACTTTCATGGTAAGTAACACTTCCGCGTTCACATCAATGTTCTGCGGATTATTGAGATAGTTGCTGAACAATTCGAGTTTCGTTGCAAGATTCACGTTCGGCATGATATCGGAACGATAAGTCATACGGAAGTAACCACCAAACTCTTTTCGGAAGTTCTCTCCAGGTGTAAGGCGATTTCCGGAAGCATCATAAGTTGCCTTAGTAACACCGAAAGCACCAGCGTCTGCAAGTGTCTGGTCCATCACGAATGTGAATTTTCCTGTGAACGGAGCAGTAAAGATTGAGAATTTTGAATTGGGCTTGTAGTCTAAACCAATAGCCACCAATCCGTAACCCGGCGCCATCCAATCCGAAATTTTTGTTTTAGCGGTATCGCCAAGATAGTTGTAGCCCGGCTGAAACTGTGTTTTAAAATTCACACGCGCCGAGTAATACCACACTTTCTTGAATGCATACTGTCCGTACTTAGAAGTGATGTCCAGTTTATCATCCGTTTTACGCAACAATGTTCCTTTCCCTTGCTGCAGTAATCCGTAAGAAACATCCAGTGTGTTGTCCCACGTGGTTGTTCCTTTTTTATAGTTGGTGAAAGCGTTGAAAAGAAACTGTCCGGACACAGAATTCTGTCCGCCGGCGGCCCAATTCGTGAAAGAAGCCTGTGTGAAGTTCAAACCGATCACACCTCCTTTTTCCCAATTGCGAAGTGAATCGGGAATAGATTTCTTAGTGCTGTCTTTGGGTGTGAATGCAAACACACTCAAACTGAGAAGCAATCCGGTAACTAAAAATAATTTTCTCATGATAATTACTTCTTAAGCAAGTCGCGGATTTCTGTAAGAAGAATTTCTTCTTTGGTAGGAGCAGGTGGAGCAACCGGAGCTTCTTCCTGCTTCTTCTTCATTTTATTAATCGCTTTTACAATTAAAAACATCACGAAAGCAACAAGAATGAAGTCGATCATGATTGTAATAAACTGGCCGTACTTAATAGAGATTTCAGCGGCAGTTTCCTTTCCGGCAGCATCAAACTTTGCAGGTTCCAGAATGTAGCGCAATTGCTTAAAGTCAACGCCCGCAGTAATCTTACCAACGATTGGCATTACCATGCCGTCAATGAATCCGGTAACAACTTTGCCGAATGCACCGCCCATAACGAATGCAATTGCCATGTCAACCAGATTGCCTTTCATGGCGAAATCTTTGAACTCCTTAATGAATCCCATGTGTCTTTGTTTTAGAGGTTAAATATTCGTCGCGAAATTATCACAATTCATTTTGATATGCGATGATATCGATTAAATGTAACAAGTGTCCGTTATTCGGTACAGAACTAGAGATTTCCGGTACGTCCGCCATCAACGGGAACGTTAATTCCGTTGATATACGCAGCTGCAGGTGACGCTAGAAACGCGATAGCTGCCGCAATCTCTTCAGGTGCACCGAAACGCCCCGCAGGAATTTCATGCAGCATCTCCTTTTCAAGCTCTGCAGTTTGCACTCCTGTCTTCTTCGATTTCGCTTCTATCAGGCCGGAAAGGCGTTGAGTTGAAGTTGCTCCCGGTAATACATTATTCACAGTAATTCCGAACTGTGCCACTTCAAGAGAAAGAGTTTTCGCCCAGTTACCTACAGCAGCACGAATTGTATTGGACACTCCAAGACCTTTCAGAGGCTGCTTTACTGAAGTTGAGATGACATTTATGATGCGTCCGTAGCCCGACTGTTTCATTCCGGGAAGCACGGCTTGCGCCAGAATATGATTGCACAGCAAGTGTGAATTGAATGCGTTCAGAAACTCTTCCGTCTTCGCATCTGTAATCGGTCCGCCGGGAGGGCCGCCCGTGTTGTTCACCAGTATGTGAACCACATTGCCTTTGCCAATGAAATCATCAATTGCTGCTTTCACTGAATCCGGTCGCGAAAAATCCGCTGTGATATAATTGTGAACACCTGAACCGCCGAGTTCCTTTACTGCAGTATTAAGTTTCTCTGCGTCGCGCGCAAGCAATGTTACATCAGCACCGAGTAATGCAAGCTCTATAGCTGCTGCTTTGCCGATTCCCTGTGAACTGCCGCACACCAGTGCGCGCTTTCCTTTAAGATTGAGATTCATACCGCAAAGTAAAGAAATCCCTGACGGACAGCAGATCGCATTTAAAATAAAAAACTCCCGTGGCTGGGGATTTAGCCAGGGAGTCCGTAATACGAAACTCGATCGTATTACATTTTTATGATCTTGAATTCCGTGCGACGGTTCTTCTGATGTTCTTCTTCTGAACAAGTCGATTTCACCGGACCTTCGCATTCGCATCCATTGGTCAATTGCGTTTCACCATATCCTTTGCCGTAAATACGTTCAGGATTAGTGATGCGTTTCTTGATGTATTCTGCAGATGCCTTCGCTCGACGATCAGAAAGTGCCATGTTGGAAGCAGCGCTCGAACGGCAATCTGTATGTGAACCCAGTTCGATAACCATGTTCGGGTTTTCGTTCATCACCTTGACAATCTTGTCAAGTTCAATTGCTGCATCGGGACGAATAGCATGCTTTCCAAGATCGAAGTAAATCGGTTTGATGTCGATGATCTTCGCAAGGTCAAGTCCAACCGCAATCTTATCGAGATTTTCATCCAGACGGATTTCGCCTTCTTTTTCAATCGGAGTATTCAGCGTTACTGTCTTCGCCAGGTAACCGTTACGTTCCATCGAAACATTATAGCTGATGCGATCTCCGATTTTCTTTCCCGTGATCGGATTGCGATAATCACCGGCAGTTGTTGTAACTGTGCTACCGAATTCACCTCCCGTCATGTTATCAAGCACTTTGATCTTTACGCTGTCCAAAGGAAGTCCGGTTGCCTTGTCTTTCACTGTTACATAGAGTGACAATCCCGGATCTTTTTCGAGATCAATATCCTTTATGATTTCGGTCTTCTCTCCAAGTTCATTAGTATTCAACGGAGCATTGGCATCAAAATATTTTTCTTTGGTTCCGCCGAGTGCATAATTCGTTTTCGGATCAACAACGAATGCATACGAACCATCTATTCCGGTAACAACTGTATCCATCGGCTTACCGGCATTGTCGCGCAATACAACAGTTGCTCCTGCGAGAATAGTTCCGCTTCCTTTTTCACGTGCAATGCCTTTAAGCATGTAAACAGGCTTCAACGGACGCAACATTTTCGCGAAATAAATATCATCGTCACCTTTTCCTCCCGGGCGATTTGAACTGAGGTATCCGGATTGTGATTGATCATCCAATACAAATCCGAAATCATCATAAGAACTGTTCAACGGCATTCCTGGATTGACGAGTTTGCCGAAACCGCCTTTACCGTCTGTTGGTGCATAAAACACATCAAGACCGCCAAGACCTAAATGTCCGTCAGATGCGAAGAACAGATTTCCATTCGCGTCTACGAAAGGGAACATTTCTTTGCCTTCCGTATTTACATTACCTGCAAGATTTTCAGGAGTGCCTAATGAACCGTCTGCACTAACTGCAACACGGTATATATCCGTTTCTCCTTTGCCGCCCGGCATATCGCTTGCGAAATACAACCATGAACCATCCGGAGAAAGTGCTGGATGTCCGACAGAGTATTCATCGCTGTTAATGACAAGATTCTCTTCACTCCATGAAGTGCCGTTCCATTTAGCACGGAATATTTTCAGGTTGTTCACGCCTTTCGACGACTTCGCGTACTTCCCGTTGAAATAGTTGTTACGTGTAAAGTACATCGTGTTTCCATCTGCAGTAAAGCAAGAAGGGCCTTCGTGAAACTTCGTAGAAACTTTGGCATTCAGCAACTGGACATTGTTCAACTGTCCGTCAGTTTCGCGTGATGCTTCATACATGTCAAGGAAAGGACTTCCATTCCACGTGTGGAAATTCTGTTTTGAAACACGGAACGGACGTGCAGATGCGAATACGACTTTGCCATTACGGAATGCGGGACCAAAATCTGAATTCGAACTGTTGGCGTTCAGATTGGTGATATCGAAATACGGCTCCTGACTTTGAATCTTCGTTATGAATTCCGGATCAGAGTTAAACTCTTTCGCGCGTGTGTCACCGCCCTGCATCTGATGAAAACGGGTCATCTGTACATTGCTCTCTGCATACTTTCCATTGAAGCGCAATGCTTGTGCATAGTAGTAAACTATCTCCGCAGTCGGAGCTGCTCCGTTCGCCAGTTCACCATATGGTTTCTCAGCTCTTCCCCACTGACCCGTAAGTCGATAACAATCTCCCAGATGTTTCTTTCCGTTATCACTCAAGCGGTTTGCTGATGACAGTTCTTCGTACATGCGCGCTGCTTTTGAATAAGCAAGCCGCTCATACTTCTTGTTGGCACGTTTCTCTTTACCGGATTGCGCATTCAAAGTAATGCCGGCACAAATCAGGATAAGAACAAATATATTTTTCATAATGCTGTACTGTTTCTCAATTAGAAATAACGTGGCGATTTCAGTTTGTCGTTGTTGAAGTAGAAATCATAACTGAGCATGAACTCAACTGTACCGTTGTTCACATTCTGAAGTCGTGTTGTTGTGTAATCGTATGCAAAACCAACACGGAACTGATCAGTAAACTGATATCCAAGCATACCGTAGAAGCTGTCGCCAACACGCAGGCCTGCACCAATCGAAAATTTATTTCTGATCAAAGCTTCGAGTGTTGCATCAATTGACATTGGTGCATCCTGAACCATTTTCAATTGCGCGGTCGGTTTCAACTTCAACTGCGGGTTTACTGTCCACAAATAACCTGCGATGAAAAACATGTGACGCTCTTCAAGAACTGAAGTTGTATCATTCGCACTTCCGCCTAGGTTAAACTTGTTCTGAACGAGACGCGGAGAACTGGCACCGATATACCAGTCATCACGATGCAGATAAATACCTGCACCGATGTTCGGCTTGATTACGCTTTCCATTGTGCTGCCTACAAACGAAGGATCATTATTCTGAATTGTATTCAGTGAACTGATCTTCGGTTGAAACCAATTGATTCCGGCTTTCAAACCGAAAGCGAGTTTCAGTTTCTCCGTCAAACGTACGGTGTATGAATAATCACCGTAAATGAATGTCTGGTTAAGAGGGCCGATTTTATCATTCACCACTGAAAGTCCGACACCCATTTTGCGATTACGCAAAGGTGTGTTAAGCGTCAGTGTTTGTGAAGTCGGCGCTCCTTCGAGACCGATCCACTGCGAACGGTGAAGTCCGGTAATGTTCAATACACCGCGTGATCCTGCATACGCCGGATTCACGCTGATTGTATTGTACATGTAATGTGAAAACTGCGGATCCTGTTGTGCATTCATTGTGAATGCAACCAGAGACATCGCGAAAAACAGAATTAACTTTTTCATTTTGTGTCGTTTTTGGAAGCAGCATTTCTGCTGCTTCCGTTTTCATTTACTACTGACGATTAAGGAATACATAACCCGAAATCACTTCTGATCCGTCACCGAGATCAATCACGTAGAAGTAAGTTCCTTCCGGCACCGGTCCGCTTCCAACACTGAGGTTACCGGTGTTTTCACCGTTCCAGCGAACTGCTCCGTTATCGTAACCTGCCGCTTCGTACACGAGGTTACCCCAGCGGTTGAAGATGGTTACTTTATTGTCCGGATAGCTTCCGATTCCTACAATCTCGAAGAAGTCGTTCACACCGTCATCGTTAGGAGAGAATCCTGTCGGAATTTCCAGTTCAGTTCCGATGATTTCACGCCAGTCGCGATCACCACCCGGATTATCTAGATCAGGGAAGCTGTTCGGAGTTGTTCCGCCGTTTGTTGCTCCTCCATTGTTGGTTGTTGATGTTCCATCAATATCGTAAGCATCATCAAGTCCGTCACCGTCTGAATCATTACCTGTTGGGGTGATTTCCGGATCGCCGTCGTTGTTGGTATCCCACGCTTCGATTGCATCACTGTCACCATCATTGTCAGAATCAAGATCCAGATAATCCGGATTGTCGGTTCCGTCTGTGTTCACAGGATTAATCGGTGTTCCTCCGTTGTCGATGTCGTATGCATCATCGATTCCGTCTCCGTCTGTATCCGTTCCTGTCGGAGGTGTGTAACCACCTGTAGACTGTCCTTCAACATTGTCAACGATTCCGTCGTTGTCTGCATCGATATCGAGGAAGTTCATATTACCGTCACTGTCAGTATCAGGTGTTGGCAACAGTGTTCCTCCCGCATTCGGATCTGCGTTGTCGTTCCAGCCGTCTCCGTCTGTGTCAACATAGTTATCCAATAATCCGTCACCGTTTGCATCTGTGCCGCCGGCTTCGATTACATCGAGGATACCATCGTTGTCAGAGTCGAGATCTGTTGTGTTCGGAATTCCGTCTCCGTCTGAATCAGGATTTCCAATCGGATTCGCAGCGATGTTATCGTCGAGACCGTCATTGTTTGTATCAACGAAGTTGTCAACCAATCCGTCGCCATTCGCGTCTGTTCCACCTGCTTCAATAATATCTGCGATACCATCATTGTCAGAGTCGAGATCCAATGAATCAGGAATTCCATCTCCGTCTGTATCTCCGCTCGCTTCGAACGTATCCGGAATTCCGTCGTTGTCGTCATCAAGGTCAACGATATCATCAATACCATCGTTGTCATGATCAATTCCGTCGCGCCAATCGCGATCTCCACCTACATTGTCAAGATCAGGGAAGTCTGTAGGAAGATCACCTCCATTGGTTGAGCCGCCTGCGTTTGTTGTTGAAGTTCCGTCAACATCAAATGCATCGTCTAATCCATCGTTATCTGAATCGTTACCTGAAGGTGTAGTATCAGCAATTCCATCATTGTTGGTATCCCAACCTTCGAGGAGATCCGACATTCCGTCGTTGTCTGAATCGAGATCCAGATAATCCGGATTATCGGTACCGTCTGTGTTAGTCAATACAATCGGAGTTCCGCCGTTGTCTGCATCATATGCATTGTCGATTCCGTCTCCGTCAGTATCCAGACCTGTAGGTGGAACATATCCCGCAGTTGTCTGCGCTTCGATGTTGTCAACGATACCATCGTTGTCTGCATCGATATCAAGATAGTTCACATGACCGTCGTTGTCTGTGTCAGGAATTGGAAGCGGAGTTCCGCCGTTGTTCGGATCAACGTTATCGCTCAATCCGTCACCGTCTGTGTCAACGTAACCGTCAATGATACCGTCACCGTTAGCATCAGTTCCTCCTGCCTCAACAACATCGGTGATGCCGTCGTTGTCAGAGTCAAGATCAAGCATATCATTAATACCGTCACCATCTGTATCAGGTGTAGGAAGAGCAGTTCCTCCGTTGTTAGTATCAACGTTATCACTCAATCCGTCGTTATCAGTGTCAACGTAACCATCGATGATACCGTCACCATTTGCATCAACACCACCGGCTTCTGTAACATCTGTGATTCCATCATTGTCACTGTCGAGATCGAGAACGTCATTCACTCCGTCTCCATCCGTATCAGGATTAGGAAGTGCAGTACCACCATTGTTAGTATCAACGTTGTCGCTCAATCCGTCACCATCTGTATCAACGTAACCGTCAATGATGCCGTCGCCGTTCAGATCGGTTCCGCCTGCTTCTGTTACATCAGGAATTCCATCGTTATCAGAATCAAGGTCGATTGCATCCGGTAATCCATCTCCGTCTGTATCTCCGTTAGGAAGCGGATTCGCAGCTGTGTTATCGTCAAGACCATCCCCGTTTGTATCAGTGAATCCGTCAATGATACCGTCGCCGTTCAAGTCGGTTCCGCCAGCTTCTGTTACATCAGGAATTCCATCGTTGTCGGAATCAAGATCGAGTGAATCAGGGATTCCATCTCCGTCCGTATCTCCGCTTGCTTCGAACGTATCAGGAATTCCGTCGTTGTCATCGTCAAGATCGTTGTTGTTCGTGATTCCGTCGCCGTCCGTATCCAGTGGATCACGCCAGTCGCGGTCAGCGCCTACGTTGTCCAGATCAGGGAAGTCAGTAGGAAGATCTCCTCCGTTGTTAGAACCACCCGCATTTGTTGCAGATGTACCATCTACGTCAAATGCATCATCCAATCCGTCATTGTCTGAATCGTTTCCTGATGGAACTGTGTTCGGAACGTTGTTGTTGTCCGTGTCCCAACCTTCAACGAGATCAGAGAATCCGTCGTTGTCTGTATCGAGATCAATGTAATCCGGAGTATCTGCACCGTCTGTGTTGGTTGGTGTTACTCCTGCTCCACCGAAGCCTACGATGGTGTCGTATGCATCATCGATACC
>JAKLJE010000041.1 GCA_023151315.1 Bacteroidia bacterium | reverse complement strand
ATTGTAGAGTTCCAGATCAACACCGCTCATAGGCATTGTAGTCTTAATGTCATTGACTGCAAGAAGCATTGTTCCGTCAGCACCACGCTTCGCTACGAGCCCAAGGTCGGAAGCAAGAATGTTACGTGAGATACTGCGGCCGTAGTAGTAATTATTTGAACAAGGGTCATCGCGATCTCCGTCATCATAGTACCAATAATAATCATCGTAGTAGTCGCCTCCGTAATATCCATACTCATTGCCGTTGTCTACTTCCGGATCAAAAGGTTCTTCGGGTCTGATATAATCCGATTCTTCGGTCTCATTTTTCGTTGTATCCTTCGGACACCCGTATGTTGAATAATCTTTACGGAAACTGACTGTTACACGATATATTGCGCCAGGCTCCGTTCTGATCAACTCACCGAGGTCAAGCGAAGTAGTTGTCCATTTACCTAAGTCGGATTTCGATTTGATATTGAGATCGATCTTCTTTTTCAGGATCACTCTGCCGACACGGTACAGCTCGTTGCTGCCGTCAATATTGCTGCTCTGCAGAAACTGAGGAATATTTGATTCGAATATGCGCACAACTTTTACATCAACCGCATTCAGATTCACACTTTGAAACGGGAAGAGCAGACCGTCAGTTGTATTCGGAAGAATCATTCCGTTGCCGACTAACTTCACGCCCGGTTTCAAATCTTCAAATACGACTTGCTGACGGAATGATTTTTTTAAATCGTATCCCAGAATATTTTTAACTCCCGGATACACTTCAACTGTGTAGCTCCCGTTCAGGTGCTGATCAGGGTAAGCACGAACATCATTATCACTTACAGTGAAACGATAAGCCGTGTTGGCGGATTTGTCAACGGCAATCAGACCGTTGAGATCCTGTTTTTCCATTATAGGATCTGAGAACTGAATCAATATGCATTGTTCCTGACCCTGTTCAACATATGCGTTCAGGACTTTGAAGTCTTTCAAAGAAGGTACTTCAATTGTTTTTGATTCATTGAATTCAACATTAAGTGGTTTGCCTGAAACACTGATCTGGAAGCTGCCCGCTTTTTCGGTGCGTGAAACGGAGTCGATGACAAAGCGGTGAGTGACATTGTCAATTTCATGTTCCCATTTCACAGGAAGCATCTTGCCGTTTTGTTTGGCGGAAACAGTTTGTTCAATCAAGTTGTTGTCAGCCGCGTCTGCAGTGATGATAGTGCCACGCAACTGTTGCCAGCGAAGTGTTTTCTTATCCGTGGTTTTTGTTCCTTCAATGATGTAACTCATCGACTGACGCATTGTTTTGAAACTGAAATGCATTACTTGCAGTTCCTTTGGAATTTCAGGGATGAGTTTTCCGATCAGAAATTCCACTTGATAATCCTGCGCGGATTCAAGTCGCTTCGAAGGACGAAATTCCAGAGTTCTTGCGTCGATCCAGTAAGAATTGCCGCTGACATCCGGACTAACGTTGAAATAATTTTCAGCAGTTGCTTCGTTCAGTGTCATCGCACCTTTGTAGTCTTCCGTAAGTACTATACGGATAAACGCTTCATTGCTGATTACTCCCGACGTGTACGCTGCAACATACGCCCCGAAGGCCGGGTCAACTTTTGTAATCTGTACTGCGGATTCACTCCGGGATGAAATGAAAGGAATTGAGATCATTGCCACTGTAATCAGGGCAAAAATTCCGATAAGAAGTTTTCTGGACATGAGGTTGAAATATGCATCTAAATTAAGTTGATTAAATCAGACGGTAAGGCACATAACCTTAGTTTGTTTATTCGCAGATGAATTGCGTATAAATGTAGCTTAAACGGCAACAATTGACGAGGAACAGTTAACAAGCGCAAAACTTGACATTCTTCTGACTATTCAGTTGAAAATCAGAACGGTTGTGTCCTTAGATTCTTGTCGACCACCCTGCTGTATTGGTCGAAATGATGAAACATCGCAATAATGGGGTGAGTATATTGCCGTGAGCTTTACCGATTAATTATGAAGATAGTACGCCTTTCCCCCAAGGTGTTGATGATTTTAGTGTTATTGGTTGTCTGTCGTTTTCAACTGAGCGGACAAACTGTAGCCAATTATGCAGTAACGCGTACAACGGGCATTACATTTAACTCAATCATGAGTACGGGAACGCCATGCAACAGTTGGCGTTACGTGGGTGGTTTTCAGCAAGACGACAATCGTAGTAATCCGATCAACATTGGTTTTGATTATTGGTACAATGGCGTGCGTTATACCGAGCTTTCCGTTTCTACAAACGGCTACATTGACTTTTCAAATTCAACTAATAACGGAGGTCCAACAACGGCCGCTTATGGTTACGGCAACTTTCAGTTCAGCGCCACCGGAGGAACTTTAAACGCAATTGCACCTTTTTATGACGATCAGACTACGCAGGGAGGAAATGATCCATTAGGAAACAGTATTCGTACACTCGTTACCGGGACAGCTCCAAATCGTGTATTGACCATTGAGTGGAATGATATGGCAGTGTATCTGAACACAACTCCAAGTCTTACGTATCAATTAAAACTTTACGAGAGAACCGGCGTAATTGAAATGGTGTACGGTACAATGACGCAAGGAACTTCCAACTTCACATATACTTGCGGAATTAACGCTGCCACAATGAATGCAGCTCCGACTGCGGCGCAATTGAAATGCCAGCAAACAGCAAACAGCACAACTTTTACCAATGGAGTGCAGAATAATCTCACGGTGCTTCCCGCTTCTAATTCCCGACTTACTTTCACACCTCCTGTGCCTGCTAATCCGGGAAGTACTTTATCATTCACGAATGTGCAGCCCAATCAGATGACATTAAACTGGACGAACTGGGCAACCAATGAAGTGGGTTATGTCATTTATTCATCAGTTGATAACGTCAACTGGGAATTCGAACTTCAAACTGCTGCGAATGCTACTTCCGCTACAGTTTCAGCATTGTATTCCGGAACAACTTACTATTGGAGAGTGTATGCAGTTACAGAAGGAGCTTTAAGCAATCCGGTTTTAGGTACACAAGCTACGGCTCCCGGCACAACCTACATTTCCGTTCAAAGCGGGAACTGGAACACTGGCAGCACATGGAATACCGGGACAGTTCCAACGCTTACCGATAACGTGATTATCGCGAACACTCACACGGTAACGATTAATGCCAATGCATCCTGTCACAATCTTACTGTCGGTCAAGGCACATCCGGTGTTTTGAGAATCGGTTCGAATAATATTGCGCGGTCATTTACTGTTGAAGGAAATATTACGATTGCCACAGGCGGAACTTTTACTGTTAATACAGCATCAAATACCACTCACAATTTTTCCTGTACAGGTAACATCATCAACAACGGAACGCTGGATTTCCAAGCGGATGCAAATTCATTATGCAATTCTGTTTTTAATCATGGTTATGCCAACCAAACTATTTCCGGCAGCGGAGCATTGACACGATTCAACTTGTTGGAAGTCAATAAGGGAATTTCAATGGCCAGGGTACTTGATGTTACGGCAAACTCATTTACTGCACCGGCAGGATTTCTCACTATTACCAATGGAACATTCCGTTTGTCAGCGTCGGGTGCTGTGAATATTACTCCGTTCAATGTAACAGATGATATTCCTTATCGAGGGCGATTATGGTTGAATAGTGCAGCTTCTACAATCAATACTACAGGCGGTAATATTAATCTGTATGGAGAATTGCGATGCTCAGCAGGTACAATGAACATCGGTAACGCTGCGAACAATTCATTAAGCTCCAACGGTGGATTATTCGTGATCACAGGCGGTACAGTGAACGTGGCCGGCAGATATGAGCGGCCGAATACAACTGCAATTTCACGATTTACGATCACGGGAGGAACTTTAATTCTGAATACCATCGGTTCAACGTCAACAACCCTTGCGCCGTTTCAGATGGATGTTCCGGGATCACAGTTCACGCAGACCGGAGGAACAATTATTATCCGAAGAGAAGGCGGAACCGGTGCTCAGAATCTCGGATTTACCTGTACCGGTGGAAATATTAATTCTGTGACCGGCGGGACATTGCAGATCGGTGATGCATCGACTCCCGTTGCACAAACGATGTTGATTAACACGGTTTCACCCGTAGGGAATTTACTTGTAAACAGTGCTAATGCTACAGCACAGCTTAGTGTGAATGCTTTAACAGTGTTTGCTGATGTAACTCTTAACTCCGGAGTTTTGTTGGCATCCAATCTTAATCTGACACTCGGACGCAATTGGCAAAATAACGGCGGCACCTATACCGCGGGAACCAATACCACCATATTCAATGGCACTTCAGCAGGTACAATTACAAGAACCACCGGTGCGGAAAATTTCAATCACATCAGTTTCACCGGTAGCGGAGTGAAGACATTGGGCTCTGCGATCAATTGTAATAACGTTACAATTGCAGCCGGTTCCGTTTTCAGTGCCGGGACTACAGGATTCACAATTACCACAAGAGGTAACTGGAGCAACGCCGGAACATTTAATGCGGGCTCTGCCGGTATCGTATTATGTAACGGAACGACTGCGCAAACAATCGGTGGTACTGCAATAACAACTTTCCGTCACCTGACGATTGCAAATGCAGCGGGAGTATCAATTACTTCCGATCAGAATATCAGAGGAACATTGTCACTGAATACTGGAATGTTCACCACTACCGGATTTAATTTCACTTTGCTTTCAGACGTTAATGGTACGGCACGCATCGGAAGAATCACCGGCGGCGATATTACAGGTCCTGTTGTGCAACAGCGCCACATTTATCAAGGGCCTACTAACTGGCGTCAGCTGGCTGCTCCGGTAGATGCACAGACTTTTCAGGATTGGAATGATGATATTTACACTGCAGGATTTCCGGGTTCCGATTATCCGAATATGAACGGGTTTTATTCCATTGCTCTTTACAATGAAACTGCCGCAGGACCTAAAGAATACGGTTACAGTCCGCCGACCAATATTACAGATCCTATCAATCCTCTCCGAGGCTATTTCGTGTACATCGGTCCGCTTGCAGTAACGATGGATGTGAAAGGGAATCCGCGGAAATTCAATCAGACATTTTCATTGACGTATACACCTTCCGCCGGAGCTACTCAGGACGGATGGAACATGTTGTCGAATCCATATCCATCTGCGATATCTTGGGATTCTTCAGGTTGGACACGTAGCGGAACGGATAATGTGCTTTACATCTGGAATCCGGTTAACAATCAGTATGCAACTTACGTGGGTGGAATAGGAACGAACGGAGGAACTGCGCATATTCCTTCTTCACAGGCATTCTGGGTTCGGGCAGTTGCTGCTAATCCTTCAGTGAGCATTACTGAAGCTGTTAAAACATCTCAGGATCCTTCATTCTTCCGTTCAATGCCTGCGAACGTAAATTATCTGCTCAAATTAAAGTTGACTGCTCCGAATGGTGCGGATGAAACGGTGATTCGTTTCGACCCTGCAGCAGGAAATCAATTTGACATTGGTTACGATGCATTGAAACTGGCCAGCACCGATACGATGGCTCCTTACATTGCGAGCACAGTTGATACTGTGATGGATTATTCCATCAATACGCTCGGTGCACTCACCGGTGAAGTAACGGTTCCGTTGCGCGTCTATCGTCGCAACTCCGGCACAATGACAATTTCAAGAGACAGCGTGAGTGATTTCCCGAATGGCGCATGCATCATTCTTGAAGATCTCCAGACCGGAATGACAACCGCAATGACGGAAGGAGCGTCTTACTCTTATTCGCATATCGGAGGTGATACTTCAATTCGTTTCCTGCTGCACTTCAGTCCTGATATTACAACAGGTGCGCAACATTCTGTTTGCCCATCATCATCGGATGCGTTTGCTTGGGCGAACGGAATCGGGAACGGTCCTTGGGATTACACATGGAAAGATTCCAGTGGTGCAACCATTGCTGTTCATTCCGGAGTAAACGGCACGGATACGCTATTCAATCTTGTTCCCGGCGTTTACACGGTGATCATTGACGGAAATTCAGGTTGGTGTGGTACTCGCGAAGATACAGTTCATGTGAACGGACCTTCATCGCTTGCTGCAACAGTGAATATTATTCAGCCGGTATGTCCGTTGGATGTTAACGGTTCCATTGAACTCACGGGAACAACAGGAAGAACAGGACCGTATTCTTATTTGTGGAACGACGGATCAATTGATTCACTGATTACAGGTATCGGCGCAGGTAACTGGACCGTTGTCATTACAGATGCCAACAATTGTCCGGATACGATGCAGTTTGCGGTTACAAGCGCATCTTCTTTGCATGCTGATTTTGCTTTCGCTACAGACACTGTTGTAATGCCGAATCTGGTTTCCATTCTGAATTATTCCAACTTCGCATCAGGATGGAATTGGGATTTCGGCGATCAGATCGGAACGGCTACTGATGCGAATCCGTATTACGCGTATAGTGCACCGGGAACATACTACGTTACGCTTACAGCTTATGACAGCTTGTGCACCGACACAGCAGTATATCCTATTGTAATTCTGGATAACGTTTCAGTTTCAGAGAACAGTGCAGCTGAAATAGGAATGATCAATACGCAGGACGGAATTGAACTTCTGTTCACAGGATTCGGTGGTACTAAATCTAATGTGGAGTTGTTCAACGCTTCCGGTGCTTTGGTTTATGCGCAGCAGTTCAATCCGGAGAACGGCAGAATGTTCATAGATATGCGTGCTTTCGCTTCCGGTGTATACGTTGTTCGCGTAACAGGTTCTGATTCTGTATTCGGGAAGAAGTTTGTGTGGACGCAACAGTAGATTAACTGCACCCTTTGATCATACCGGCAAAAACGCCGATCCAGATCAGTCCTTTTATCAGGAAGAAAAGAAAACCTGTGACACCAATGCGCTTCACCCAAGTGTACATTTTTCTGCTCTTTGTTTCTGATTCTTCTTCTGTAATGTTTGATTCTTTTCGCAACTCCGGACGCAATATTGCACGATCCACGTAAATGAATCCGAACGGAATAATTGATGCAACCATCAGCTTGATTACGGTCAATGCATTCCATTTCTTATCAAGCGCAACGGGAATGCACATCACGATGTAAAGCAGAAAAAGTCCGCCATGGATCGGGCCGAGAATTTTAACAGGAAGCGGATCCTGAAAAATGTACTTTACCGGAACACCAACGAGAACGAGAAGGAGCAATGATACACCTTCCAGCATACTGATTATTGTGAATCTTCCAATTCCTGTCTTCAGCATAATCAGTTTCTGATAACCGTGAATTTGTTTTCACTGATGATTCCCTGACGTCCGGTTACCGTACAGAAATAGATTCCGTCCGGAAGTGCAGAGACATCAATGGTGTTGACACCGTTACGCACATTCTGCTGTATTACAATTTTACCTTGTGCGTCTGAAATTGTGGCTGAATAATTCTCAGTCATGTTCTGCGGTAGCTCAATATTGAGGATGTCAGTCGCAGGTACCGGATAAATTCCGATCTGATTCTGAAGTTCAGGTTCACTTCCGGTTCCGATTAACACAGTTGAAACACCATTGGCGAAAGTATATTCTCCGGGTTGAAGTGAATCCGCAATTACGTACCCGAATTTTGAAGTTGCCGCTGCACCGCTTACCGTTTTAGTATAATAAGGCCACTCTCTCCAATCGTGTGCTGCATCTTCACGGTAAAGAAGAATAATGCTGTCTCCATTCGGAATGGTTAGATCGTGATCAAGATAGAATCCGGTTCCCGACAGCCCTGTTGTTCTTCCGTCGTAATTGAAACGACCGCGGGTTACGAAACCTGAAGGCCAAAGTCCGGTGAGTTTCCAGTAACGCAGATCCGAAATGTTGTAGTTGTTGGTGTTGTTCTGAATCGGATCAGGTGCGGCCCAGTGATGTTCAATACGTACCCAAGCTGTATCGGGACAATTCTGCACCGTGAGTGTGCATCGGGCAGCAGAGAAGTTGCTGGTTCCTGTTGCGGTGATCAGCTTTTCTTCAGGAGTCTCTGCATCGCTGATCAGATTCTTCGGATCAATAACAACGAGCGTTGGATCGTAAGGAAGCGTTACCGTATGTGTGGAATACTGATTTGAAACGAACAATCTCTGCGAAGTGTATGTGCCGTCTGTTTTGTAGAATGCAAATTCAAGCGGAACATTGGTGTAGTAGTTCGGAGCACCAACACGCTTTTGCTGTACGTACAATGTCACATCATAATTTGGTCCGTTCGGAACGCTGGTCATTGAATCCACTGCGAAGTGCGGCCAGCCACCGGCAAATACCCAATTGTCGAAGAAATCGGTGAGGTAGGTGAGGCCCGTTGATGCAATCAGATTGTCACGGAAATCAGCACTGCTCACGTCTGTAAATTCACTTTGTGAAAAGTGATAACGAATGCCGCTGAAGAACAACGAATCGCCCATATAACCGCGAAGAGTATGCGCAACGTCAGCACCTTTAAGATAAACGTGATCTCCGTATGTAAGTGAATGCGGTACTCCTGAAATTGCACGGTATCCGCCTTCACGGTGATGGAAGAAGTGAACAGCTTCATCGTGATTATCGCGGATTCCGTTGTCATAGGGTGTTCTTCCGTATTGCCATTCAAGGAAAATGTATTCGCAATACGAAGCCCATCCTTCATTCAGCCACATATCTTCCTGTGTTCTGCACGTAGCAAGATCACCGAACCAATGGTGTGCAAACTCGTGTGCCATGAGTGTCTCATAAGTAAGTGAACCATTGGCTGCCACACGCGGATATGAAATTGCTGTCGCATGTTCCATTGCTCCGCTGCTGAATGGTACCAACGTAAATCCAACGCGCTGCCACATGTACGGATAGAAAAGACTTTCAAACGCATTGAAGCAGGATGGAAGATTAATAAACGAGTTTTTGAATGCGGTTGTGTCTGCAGGCAATGCTGTAAGATAAGCGGGAACAGATCCGTTTACTCCATTGAATGTCCAATTCACGTGTGTGTAACCGCTCACGGCCACGCATGCAAGATAGGTTGGAATTTCGCTGGTCATTTCCCATGTTCTCCAACGAACACCGTTACCATCTGTCGTATCAGTGGTCATCATGCCGTTGCAGTATGAAGTGCGTCCGCTGTTGGTTCCGATGGTTTGTGTATAAGTAGCGCGTTCCACAAAATTATCAAAGCACGGATGCCAAACTCTTCCGTAGTTGTGCGGATCTGCTGCGAAACCTACACCGAGATTGTATGCGTAACCGCTCTGAAAATAGAAACCGCCCCAGCCGGACGCATCGCCTTGCGGATTACCGTGATACCATACTGTAACTGAATTTGTGTCTCCGGGATTCATCGCAACCGGCAACGTAACTTTAAGAAGTGTGTCGTTGTACGTCCAAGTGAGAACAGTTGTTCCCTGTTTCACGGAATCCACTGTGAGTTCAAGTAAATCGAGATTGATTTCAGTAACATTACTCATCAGCGGGGTGAAAGTGATTACTGTATTTCCATCAATCGATTGTCCGGTCAGATTGGTAATATCCAAACGGATATTATAATTGAGAACGTCGATAGTGTCACTTCTTTCATTCGCGGCTTGCACAAGATCGTCCTGTGTCCATGCGCGCGTATTGAAATGATGACAACGATGAGTTGTGTTCTGTGCTGTTAAACCGAATACGGTCAGCACAGTTATCAGAAGGGAAAAAGCAGTTTTCATCAGGCGGATTTTACCTGATTAAAGATACACAATTATGAGAAGGAAACCTTTAATGAAGGTTAAACCGCTACCGCTTTGTATTTCCTGGCGCGTTGCTCTTTAACATCCGGATCGGAAATATATTCATCGTATGTGCTCATCTTGTCGATGATTCCATTCGGTGTGATTTCAATGATTCGGTTTGCAACAGTTTGCATTAACTCATGGTCATGAGATGTGAACAAGACAATTCCTTTGAAGTCCTTCAGCGAGTTGTTGATGGATTCAATCGATTCCAGATCGAGGTGGTTGGTTGGTTCATCGAGTACAAGGCAATTTGCACTCATGAGCATCATGCGTGAAAGCATGCAACGGACTTTTTCTCCTCCGGAAAGAACGTTTACCTTTTTCAATGTTTCTTCTCCTGAGAAAAGCATCTTGCCAAGGAATCCGCGGATGAAAGTTTCGTCTTTGTCTTTGGAATACTGGCGCAACCAATCAACCAGATTGTCGGATCCGCTGAAATATTTGCTGTTGTCGTTCGGCAGATAAGCGGTCTGAATGGTTTGTCCCCATTCGATCGTTCCCGATTCTGCTTTTTCCTCTCCGGTAAGGCATTCGAAGAATTTCGAAATGGCGAGATGATCTTTCGATACAACACCGATTTTGTCGCCGCGACGCAGACGGAATGTAATATCGCTGAACAATGTAACGCCTTCAAGACTGTACGACAGATTCTCCACATTGAGAATCTGGTCGCCCGGTTCGCGCTCCATTTTGAAAATCACCGCCGGATATTTTCTGTTCGAAGCCGGAAGTTCATCAATATTCAGTTTTTCAAGAAGCTTCTTACGGCTGGTAGCCTGACGCGATTTCGATGCGTTCGCGGAGAATCGTGCGATGAAGTCGATGAGTTCCTTGCGCTTATCTTCCACTTTCTTGTTCTGATCGCTTCGCTGTTTTGCTGCAAGCTGCGACGCCTGATACCAGAAAGAATAGTTTCCTGTGTAAAGTGTGATCTTACCGAAATCGATATCGCACACATGCGTACAAACTGCATCGAGAAAGTGACGATCGTGTGATACTACAATTACGATATTCTGGTAATCGGCGAGGAAATCTTCCAGCCAAGCGATGGTTTCAACGTCAAGGTCGTTGGTCGGCTCGTCCAGCAGAAGGATATCCGGATTTCCGAATAATGCCTGTGCAAGGAGTACGCGTACTTTTTCTTTACCGTTGAGTTCTCCCATCAGTCGGTTGTGAAGCTCTTCCTTAATTCCCAATTTGGAAAGCATATCAGCAGCATCACTGTCGGCGTTCCACCCATTCATTTCAGCAAACTCCGATTCCAATTCAGAAGCACGGATTCCATCTGCATCAGAAAAATCAGCCTTGGCATACAGCGCATCTTTCTCCTGCATCACTTTGTAGAGCTTTTCATTCCCCATAATTACAGTCTGTAATGCAGGGAAATTGTCGTAAGCAAAGTGGTTCTGCTTCAATACAGACATACGCAGTCCCGGTGTGATGGAAACCTGACCTTTTGTTGGGTCAATTTCACCGGATAGAATTTTCAGAAAAGTAGACTTACCGGCGCCATTCGCTCCGATAATTCCGTAGCAGTTTCCGGGAGTGAATTTCAATTCAACCTCGTCAAATAAAACCCGTTTGCCGTACTGAAGTGTTAAGTTGGAAACTGTAATCATGCCGCGTATTTTGTTTGTGAATCGGGGTGCAAAGGTAAGCATTTTTCACAGTGAAAATGCCGTTCCTTCCTGTTGAAATGCGGACTTCGTGTATCTTTGAGGCTTAACGCCAACCCTATGCATTTTCCCCGTATTTCAGTAATCGCTGTATTTCTTGTGTTGTTTGCGTGTCAGATGAATGCGCAGGTATCTGTGAATTCCGGAACATCCCGCGTGAATGCCACGGATTCTATCAGTGAATTTATGCTGCGTGGCGCAGTGATGTCATTGGCTGCCGTTCAATCGAAATACGAGTCTCTCGAAGCAGCAGGCAGCGGAAATCAGATTCTGAGTCGACAGAAATCAGGTGAAGCACAGAATTACTTCAATCAGTCGAGAACATATTACCGTAAAGCCTTGCAGTATGATTCACTTTACGCTCCTGCATGGAACAGTTTGGGAACAACTTACTTTTTGCAGGACATTCCGGATCAGTCTTTGCCGTATTACCATCGTGCGATTGCGTTGAAGCCGGATTACACAGTTGCGATTATCAACATCGGCAAAGCGTACAGTAAAATGGGACAGCAGGATTCTGCGTTGTTCTATTTCCGCCAATCCGTGAAGGTAGATTCTTCATTCGTTCAGGGATACATTGAGCAGGCTCGTGTTCTTACGGATTACAAACATGATTACAATGGAGCGCTTACTGTTCTGCAAACTGCCTGTAGTTATACAAAACAGAATGAGGTGCCTTACATTATGATGTCGGAAATTCACTTCATGAAAGGCGATTCAGTGTCTGCAATGACCGCACTGGAAACTGCTGCGCGTTTCAATCCGGGAAATGTTGATCGCTGTCTGATGCTCGCATCGTGGTATGAACGACATGGAGACGCAGACAAAGCAAAGGAATTTCGTGCGTTGGCAGATAAAGAACGCAACCGTGTTGCTCCACGCGAGAAGGATCACGAATCTGCAAAATAAAAAACGACTGAATTTTCATTCAGTCGTTACCAGCAGACCTGGCATGCTGCTGTAGTTCCGGAACGGAATTCCGGCCTGTATTTTACGCCGCGTCTGATCCGAAATCACGGAATTTCTTCCACTCTCCGTAATGCAGGGTTTCTGCTTTGCGGATAAAAATCAATTCCAGTTTTTCGTTCAGTTCGGGAGATGTGTCCTGACGTTTAAACAATTCTACCAATCGTTCTGCCGCTTCCAATTGAAGCAGAGTGCGGCTCGACAGAATGCTGTTGCTGATTCTGTTGAACACTTCAATTATTTTCTGCTTATCCATAACACTCATTTATTGGTTTCTGTAATACTATTTGCATAATCCGTGCCAATCCTTAAAGTGACATTTTTATGCTGTTTTCTTATTAAAAACGTGCATTTCATCACTTTTAGTACTTTTAGGAAAACAGAAACTTCGGATGAAATTTCGGACAACGTTTACCGTTTTACTTTTCTTTTTTGCCCTGCTTGAAATTCAAGCCGGAGAAAAAATGCGTGAATGGAGAAAATTGTCCCGACCGGAGAAAGCGTGGAGTTTGATGCATCCGCATAAAGCGAAGATCGTTTACAAGTGTGCGCTTCGTGCCAGAACAGTTACGGATTCACTGGAGAAGAATGGCGTGATTACCGACAGAAATGGCGGACAGCTCGATGCGTTCCGACATGCATATTGGAGTGCATTAATGATGCAGCATTTTTCAGAACAAACTGTACGCAGAGTCGGAGAGAATCATGAGAAAGGAAATTACATCGATTTCATGAAGGGTAATCTTGAAGAAGGAGAACGTTCGGATTCATTAGCAAGCGTTATGGATCTTCGTAATAACGAATCGGGAATTGAAATAGCAAAATTGCATGCGGCGAATAAATCCGGATCATTGATTCAATTAATCATTGAGCAAATATGGAACGGTAAACTTTGCATTTTAAAAAAAGATGCTTTCGGAAATTATCTGAATGCGAAAGATGAAATCATCAACGTGAATGATTTTAAAAACAAGTGGTATATTCCCAAATGCATTGTCAGCTCCGATGCGGTGCTGGTGAAACACTGAAACGAAATATGAAGAAGACGACATTTATTTTAGCTGCGGCTTTAGCCTTCAGCATTCTGTCAGGATGCGGAAGTGAAACAACAGCAGAAAGTACAACTTCTGCTTCAAATCCTGCTGCGAAAGCTCCAACGTTGAGCGCAGATGATCCGGAAGCGTACGGACGTAAACTCGCAGAATTGGTAATAGCAGGAGATTACAACGCGATAGATCAAATGATCATTTCTCCGGATGCTATGAAAGCTGCAATCAGTACTTCAAATGTTTCACCGGGAGGTAAGGAAGCTGCGATCAGTCGCGCGGACTCCGAAGTAATGAAAATGCACAGTGAGATTCGTCAAGGTGTGGATACCGTCCGTGCCCGTGCAATGCGAAATGGGTTTGCATGGGAGAACGCAAGTGTGAAACAAGTGATTCCGGAAGTCGACAAATCACGCGGCTTTGATATGTTGCGTTTGAAATGCGTTGTGCAATGCAACGGAGTGGAAACGTACTTTACCGTAACCGATATTGTTGGAACTGATAAGGGCTGGAAACTTGCCGGTTATTTCTTCTACGGCGATGCGCCTAAAGGAAAATAGAATTACTTCGAGCCGATAAAAAGTCGTTTGATGGGTGAACCGTTTCCGCCTTTATTGAACACTCCGTGTTCAGCACTGCGAACATCTTCAATGGTGTAAAACGCGTTGGGTTGTATTTCTTCAATACGTGCCAGTATTCCTTTGATGTCTTTCCGTGCCACAATAGTGAAGAGCAATTTCACCGGTCCTTTGGCGCCCATTCCATCAACTACAGTCAATCCGTGATTGGATTCTCGCAGCATACGAACCAATTCATCGCAATCGGATTCGGAAGTGATAATACGTATAACCTGATTTCCTAACGCAAGTCTTTCTTCAATGCGCATTCCAACGTAAGTACCGGTCGCAAATCCACCGGCCCAGGCCAGGTAAGCCACCCAATTGTCAACGTGTCCCATTACTTGCTTCATGGCAATCAGCCAGATCAGCACTTCGAAGAATCCTACGAACGGAACAACTTTACGGAATCCTTTGTGGATGAAAATATTCCGCAGCGTGGCCAACGTAACATCCGTCAGTCGTGAAAGAAATATCAGAACCGGAACAATTACCCAATTAAGAAGATCGTCAGACATTGTAGCATGAAATGTGACTGCAAAATTGCTTAATATTTCCGGTAATCGGAATTCAATTCCGATGAATTGCAGAATTCGAACTATTGACGGATCAATACTCGTGTTTCTGTCAGTTCGCCTGATCGTAAACGGACGTAATATACTCCCGCGGCAATATTCGCAAGACTGATTTCTGCACGCTGTTCACCTGCGGCGAGATTGCGCCGTTGTTGCGACTGAATAATCCTTCCGAGTTCGTCAATCAGAACAATTTCCGCATCACCGTTTTGCGGAAGTGTGTATGTGATATTCACCTGATCTGTTGCCGGATTCGGATACACATTCATACTCATCGAGAGTACAGAATTGTAATTCTCCGGTACAGTAACAATATCATTCACACTCGTGATTGTTGCCGAGTAAATTCCGTTGGCATGCGTTGCCAATACAACTGTTCCATCCGATTCGCGGAAGTCGATCATGTCGCACACCACCGCGCCGATTGTGTTTTCTCCCTGTCGCACCCAAACAGTTGAAGTTCCCATGAGCGTGTCCGTTGCATATAAACCCGTGCTGGTTGCGGCAAGATATACTTTGCCATCACTCACCGGAATTACGGACAGCCAACGAACCGACGGACCGTTACCTGAACCTGATGATGTGGCTTCTAAATTGCCCGCTGCTTTCACCCAGGTTGCTCCTGCGTCTAAGGATTGATAAATACTGTATGTGGAGTAATTCGAAAATGCAACCAGAACTTCATTGCTGTCGTTCGGATTGGTGGTGATGCAACTTACGAATCCGTTCTGCGGGAAGTTCGTAGGGGAAACCTCAACAGGCGTAGGCGTACCCGTGTTGGCATTGTCCACACGGAAAACACGTTTCTTATCTGTTCCGTAGTACACGCGATTCGCCGGAGTCTTACAAACATGAAGTGCAGAAATGAAAACATTCGCTTGAGGAACTGAGTCATTCCAGCGCACCCAGTTGGTGGAAATGGAATCCCATTGATTGTCAACCGGAATCTGTGAAAGATCATCATTCCTCCACAGATACTTTCCTCCTGCCAGATACATCATATTCTGATTGTTCGGATCAAGCATGAATGGATTGATGAACTTGTAATCTTCTCCGCCTATCGGATCAATGCGGCGTGATGCAGTTACATTTCCGCTTGCATCCAATGTTTGCTTGTTCATCTTGCCGTTCTGGATAGAGCAATAATACATTGCCCCTCCATTTTCGATCTGCACGTAACTTCCGTCTCCGCCACGAATGTGCTTCCACGGTGAAGTCAATGTGTTGTTATTGGTCCACCATGTTCCGTTATCCTGAGCGCCTGCAGCTATGATGTCGCTGCCGTTCGTTCCGTGATCAATGGCAATGGTGTAAAACTGTGTGGTGAAATAACCGTTGTTGAGCGAACTCCAGGTAACCGCAGGGGCCATTACGTCATCCGTTCTGAAAATTCCTCCGTCGTTAGCATTAAACAAGACATTCGGATCTGATGGAAGGAAGGCAAGTACGTGATTGTCCGGATGGTTATTCGGATAGCTTCCAATGAACGGGAAGTCGGTAAACAATTCATATCCTCCGATCATTTCAGTGTTCGCTGTATCGTTGAAGCGGCTTGTGCTTCTGTAGGTGTTGGTTCCGCCGATAATCACCGTATTCGGATCGTTCGGTTTAACTGCAACACACAAATCATAGGAACCTTGCGCGTTGAAGTCACTGAATTTCCCCCATTGTTCTCCGGTAGGAAGATTCATGGAAAGATCTTCCCATTGTCCGTTAGCGCCTGAGCCATCGCCTCCGATATAAGTGTAACGCCACAATGTATTGTACTCCACATTACCCATGAAGTTGGTGTCCGGCATTCCCAATCCTTCACTGTTGCCGAGGAAATAAATTTCATTTTCATTTGATGGATTGATTCCCATCACAACCCGATTGCAAAGCGAATCCCCGAACAGAGAATTGGAAATCCGCGACCAAGTTGCACCCTGATCTTTACTTCTCCAGATGCCGCGCTGCGGACCATCAGAACTTAAGGTGGCATAAACGATTCCCGAATCACGGGTTACAGCAATATCCGTGAAGTAAGAATAAGCACTCAAACTGCCGCCACGAATCACAGTCCAGTTGGTTCCGCCATTCACGCTTTTATAAATACCTCCAAGATTAGCTGCATACACCACATCGTTTACTGTGTCTGATTCGTCAATAGCGAGATTCCACTGGAAATCCCAGAACGATTCAAACGTTTGCGGAGTATTGGTCACAGTTGGTGTAACCGGCGACCAAGTAGCTCCGTTATCCGTACTCTTCAACATTCCGTTTCCAAGAAAATAGGCTCCGCCTCCGCTGGCAGATTGACCATAAGCTTCTCCCGAACCGGCGTACCATGTAGTTTCATGCCCCGGACGTTTGTCCTGCTGAATGCAACTGATGCCATGATATGCAAGTGTTGGAGTAACTTTTGTCCAGGTAGTGCCGCCATCGTTTGTTGACCAAATACCGCCACTGGTAGAACCGGCGATCATGTGAGATTCGTTTGCTACGTCGATGGCAAATGCACGTGTACGACCACCAACATTCCATGGTCCGCGTTGAACCCATGGTGCCTGAGGCATACGATTCGGGTAACGGCTGAGAATCTGTGCGTCATTGGGAAGTGTAGCTGAAAAAGCCAGTTCTTTCTCCCGGATATGGTCCGGAATAGTTCCGTCAGGACCGGCCAGGCGTTCTAATTCATAACGCTGACGACCGGACAGGTTTTCCTGCATGGGATCGCCACCGATAGCTACGGTCGACTCCGATTTAACAATTAGTAAACCTGCTATAGCAGCCAGAAAAACTGCACCGAACAATATTTTTTTCATTTGGGAAAGGTTGTTTCCAAAAATAACGGAAATTCGCATCCGAAATGGCAACAAAATCTCTTCTTCGTATGGGGCAAATCAGTTCGGTATTGACTGCAACGATCGGTGTTTTCTTATTGGCCGGCAGCGGATCTGTTATGATCAGCGGTTGCGGGGACAAATCTGCAACGGATTCAACAGCAACTGTTCAGGGTGAAGCGAACAGCAAGGAGGAAATTTTGAAAATCATCAATGGAGGATGGGTAAGTGCGGATTACATTGATGCGTTGCATCGCGTACATTCTCCCATGTTTGCGGCTGAAGCAGGTCGCCCTGTGCAGGAAATGACTTTCGACGTTTCCAAGATGAAAGGAGACACGGTTTACAATACCAGCGGTCGCCTGAACTTCATTGAAGGAAACCGATACGATCTTGTAATTACCGAAACAAACAATGGAGTGGTGTTGGTGATTAACGATGGAGTGGAAGGTAACGCGGAAATCAAAGCAACTTATAAAATTTCAGGCAGTGATACACTGCTTGCATTGATTAACAGCGCAACGAACGATACGAACTGGTACGTTAATCAGTACAAAACAGTTCCGCGCAAAGGAGATCTGCCGGTGAGCCCTCTTGAGTATTGTGTAAACAATGAACTTCTTGCCGGAGAATGGACATCTGCATCCGGACAGAAAGTTGTGTTTAATGCCAACGGCACGGTGACGGGTTGGGATGCCTGGACTATGTACAGTCTTGAAGTAGATAAATTCGGTGTTGAAGTTCAGCCCGATGTGATTTCAGCATACAACGACAAGAAAGGCGCAACTTACGTGTACACTTTGGATAACGGCAAGTTGTCGATGTACGAATACATGTCGGAAGGTTCAGAAGCCTGGACACGCGGTAAATTGGTTGCGGAATTCACCCGCTGATCGGTTCAATAGATTTTTCTCAGTTTCTCAGCGATTTCGAAAACGGCAGGACACACCAACGTGTTTCTGTAGGTGAGATCCATGATCTGCACAACTTTCTTTCTGTTCGTGTGCGGATATTCCCGGCATGCATCCGGACGACTTTCGTAAATCGAGCAATAGTTATCTGATCCCAGAAACGGACACGGTGCTTCGTTGAGAACAAAATCTCCGTCTTCATCCATGTGCAGATATTTCTGAAGAAAATCTCCCGTTTTCATGCGCAGGTGTTTTGCTGCACGATCCATATCACGCTGATAGAAAATAGGAGAGGTGGTCTTACAACAATTCGCGCATTTCAAACAATCGATATGCTCGAACGCTTCATCATGAAATTGATGCACCTGCTGATCCAGATCTTTCGGTTTTGTGCGCTTCAGTTTCGCAAAAAGCTTTTTGTTTTTGCTTTCAGCTGCTGATGCATTATTCCGGAAATCATCAAGATTCATAAGCAAAGATAATGGTGCATTCTCATTATCTTTCATTTATGAAAAGATTCCTCATTTGTGTGATTTGGCTGGCAGCATCCTGCTCGCACAATAATAATAACCAGGCAATACAAGTGGCGAGTGGTGATACTGATTCAGTTCCTGAAGAAAAAAATAGTAAACGCAACTATCCCTTTTAGTACAGAATCATTATACCCGTTGTAGAATCTCGTGGATAAAAAATAGTCCACCACCATAACCGTTAATTCGGGCAGTAGCTTCCTCTCTACTATTAAATGTGTCGATCAAACGCAGTTCAAAAGTTTGTGGATTATTGACTTGGTACAAGTAATATCTAGTTTCCATTTGGGGCAGTTTTATCTTCGATTACTTTACTAAATTGCAATAAATCTCGATTCAATGTACGATAAATTTGAGCCATTCAAATCGGTGCAAAAGCAACCTTTTACTTTTACTCCCTCACGGTTTGAAAGTTGGATGAATGGAAAGATGGTTAATTCTGGTTCAACACATTCGCCGATAAGAGCGAATGTCATAGCAGTTGAAGGTCAGGAAAAAGTAGAAATCAGTATAAGTGACGTTAACTTGCACGGTGAGTTAGCTCCACGCATAGAGTTTGACGAATTCATTACGGCACACGACCGATTGCAATTGGTAACCGTTCCAGCTCAGACAAACGCAAATTGCGTAGGCATGGCTGCAATGCAGTCTACAATTCGCCCCACTCGGCAGCAAAAAAACTTTGCTACCAATGAACCATATTGTTGTAACCTTTTCATTCAAGAAGGCTCCATCGCAAAGATCACCTTTTCATTCGGAAGTCCTGAAAAACTAGTAGAATTTTACCCTGCAACAGATGGGATTGTACGTGAACTGGATTTTCTATTTAAGTCATCCGAATTTATTCAATATGAAAACGGGAAGCGGGTTTCACAAGGAGGAGCTAGAAATGCAATTAAGGTTGAGCCAAATCCTCAGGGGAATGATTTCGTCGCTACTATCTACAACTTGGATGGCAAAAACCATGATTGGTATAAGGAAATTCAAATGACTCCAAAACCAATGAGGATTGTGGATCAGAACAAGGAGAAAATTCAATTGCGAGGCGTTGGAACTGGTACAAATGGAGTTTCCCTTGAAAACATAGGACTGACTGTTTACCACAATGAAGGAGTGGTTATAAGAGTTGAATTAACGGTGGATGATCAAGGATACAGGGTTGAATATTTGCCCTAACGCTTCCTCTTACCATTCACAGTTTTCAACTTTTTACGTGCGCTTACGGCGGTTGGTTTTTTATTTGCTGCACGTTTAAGGTCTGTCTGTTTTTGAGGTAGTCGCTTGATTTTTGCAACCAACTTGCGCTTGCCTGGCTTTCTTGTGATTGCTTTTCTCCGAACAGTTTTGCTCTTAGCTTTTCCACGTACAACATTTTTCGTTGCAGTCCCTTTTCGCTTATTCGATTTCCTCTTGGCTTTTCCACTTTTGGATTTGCTGTTACCGCCAGTAAGTTTTCTTCGTTTAGGTTTTTCTTCACGTTCAACAGCCTGCCTAAAAGCATCCCCAGTTGTAATTTCCGAAACGGGCTTGGTTGGTTTGTAATCAAGCATTGGTTTTTCTTCCGTGACGACTGAATCAATCGTGTCGTTAAACATTCCATCACGGTTAAACCTGTTGTTGTATTTGTAACTCCATTCAGCAAGATAGAACGGCAAATACTTCTTACTCAATACGTGAAATTGTCCACGCAAACCGTTTTTAATAATACTCCAAAATCCCTCAATTGTATTCGTGTGAATTTGTCCGTCAACATAGTGCTTAGAACTGTGTTTGATGACCAAGTGTTGTAGTTCCTCCTCGAACTTTGCATAAGCCGGATATTCATCAGTCATGGCAATTGCTTTTTCAGTATTCACATACCGTTTCAACATTGCTAAGAGATTTTTAGAAGTAAGTTTATCCATTACTTCCAGTCTTACACGTTTCTTACCCTCACGTTCTTCAATACCAACAACGGGAACTTTTTTTGTTCCACGTCCACGTTTGATCTTGTCGGGATTCGTCTCTACTTGTGAAAGTATTGCATTGCTGTCCGAAGTCCCTTTTTTCAAATTGCGCTTCCTTGGCTTACCTCCCAGATAAGTTTCAACCATTTCGACAATCCCCTCAAGTAAATTCACTTCGGTATCAATCATTGCACAACGCACACGCATGGCACTGTACCAAGCTGACTTGTATGTTATGCCTAGCGTCCGGTGCAATTGCATTGAGGAAATTCCTTTGGGCGCACTCAGCATGAGAGAAATAAGCTGAAACCATTTCGGTAATGGCATCTTGGATGCCTCGAAGATTGT
>JAKLJE010000040.1 GCA_023151315.1 Bacteroidia bacterium | reverse complement strand
AGCAACGCGCTATCTTCGCCTGAGTTCTGTGAATGATTTTTGACCCTTGACTGTCAGATCAAGTCTCGACTATTACACTTAAATACCTGGATACTTCAATACTCCGATACCCCAATACCCCAATACCTTAATACTCCAATACCCAAACACCAACCTCACTCCTCCATACATTTCTTAATCGCATTCACCAGATTGATCCACTGTTTCATATTGTTTCTCTGGAGATATTGCATGGAACGCTCATCGCCGAGCACCGCACCTGCGCAAGCAGCTAAGCGCGATTGTTTCCCGTCGTACAACGCCTGAACCGCGTACGGATCGCCGTCAACAGCGGTAACGAAAAGTCCGAGATCATCGTGACCGTATTCGTGTAACCATTCCATTGCGGAATCATCATCAAAGCGGATTGCATCGTGCAGCATCACGAGTTCCTGTCGTCCCTGGCGCTGAAGCCATTCCTGCGCGCGGTCATTACCGTTAAGCGCATCTGCCAATTGCTGTACTGTCTGATCGTTGAGAAATGCCATATGTAATATTACGAATAATAAATTGCGGATTACGAATTACGGATTACGAATTATGGATTTTGAAACACATAGGAACATAGGAATGCATAAGATTCGCATAGTGAAAAACGATTTACCCAGGTCTCAGGTCTAACGTCTAAAGTCTGTACTCCAACTACTCAATTCTGACTACTACCACTTCCTTCGCCCTCGTCCCCGCATAATACAACTGAATCCCAAATCTTCCTTTCGGCAATCGCTGATCCGGCGTATTCAACGAAACTATATCTCCAAGTCTGTAACGACAAGCAATGGAATCTCCGGGAGCAACAACGTAAGCAAGTGAGTCCAGTTCTTCCTTCGAATAACTTTGCGAATTCATTACAACATTCTGCATGTACTTCAGTTCAGCACTCCCAACGTCGAGTGATTTCACATCTGCTGTGGTATGCCAAGGACCACCCGAACTTAGTTTCGGTCGATCAAACAACAAACGCTGCACTGAGTCGGATGTATTCACGATAGTGATGATAAATGCGGGATCGTCTCCGTGTTTGTAAATACTGTCTTCTGCAATTGCACGAACCGAAATCTTCGGCAGTTCGCCAAGATCAATATTAGAGTCGTTTACCGGTTGCTTCAGGGCTTCATCCGAAGAACCTGTACACGATACAACCGCGATGCAAATCAGAGAAACAATTACATGCTTGAACAGCAGAGGAGAAATTTTCATGAAGCAAACGTCATAAATGTAATGTGAGATGCGCACGGTGAAAAATCCGCGTAAATCCGCTTAATCCGTCGAATCCGCGTACCAAATTCTCGCGTACTACTACTTTCGGGATTGCTTCGTAACCTCGCAATGACCCGAAGAATCCGTGTCGATCTGTCCTTTCCGTAAAATCCGTGTACCATAATCCGCGTACTATCTAATCGGCACCCAAATTTCCTCCTCCGACTCCGGATCATTATTCCTGTATTTCTCTCCCATCACTTCAAAATGCGGACGATTATCCAACCGGTATTCCGAATTCGGTAACCACACACCGTGGATGTATTGATAAATCGAAGTATCCGTGCTCAAACCTTTGTAATCGAACACCGCGTACGTTCCTGCAGGAATCGTGAATGTTTCCATTCCTTCCGGCACTGCGCTGAAGTCCTTCACTTCACGAGTTGCCCAACGCACAAATTCCTTTGTTGGATTAAACGATGAAAAATAATCGCTGCTGTATACTGCAACACCAATTACATC
The DNA here is from genome assembly GCA_023151315.1 of Bacteroidia bacterium. Lineage (GTDB taxonomy): Bacteria > Bacteroidota > Bacteroidia > Palsa-965 > Palsa-965. Next base: position 20,862 of record JAKLJE010000040.1, on the reverse strand, counting down.
CTGCGACACAGCATTGTTAATTTCATTTCTCCGCGGCATGAATCGTTTCCACAATTCCGCAATGTTATACGCCGACAGACTTAGCGTCATGTGGCATCCAACGAGTTTCTTTTCTGTGAGGTTGATGATTCTGGGTTGCATTGGAACTATGATTGTTATTTATTCGCGTCGCGATTATTGTCACGTTGGGATTGCTTCATTCTTCGCAATGACCTGAAGAATCCGCGCCAATCTGTATTTTCCGTAAAATCCGTGTACTATTAAATCCGTGTACTATTTCATCTCACACTTCCCGACCTTCCACACTCCATTCTCTTGGATCATCTGCATTTTCAAAACGTATTTCGTGTTGTTTTTTCCTTTGACATAAACAACGCTATTGGCTTCGTCAGCTGCTTCCAGATCAAATCCTTCTTCCGGATATTCCTGCGCATTGAAAATCGGATCGTATTCCAATCCCGTTTCCTTGTCGGCTTCCTCTACCGCTTTCTTCACAATAGCGCGCAGCGTATCACTCGCAAGATCGCTTGTGTTGACCCATTCCAATACACCTACAGGTTTGTTCTGATTGCAGTTGTTCACGTAATCATTGATGAAATGCAATGCGTTCTCCGACATCTGTGTCTTTTCATCAGTTGCAGCCGGTATCACCGAATCTACAGCCGCTGTTTTGTTTGTGTTGTCTGAAGAGCAGGACGCCAGCAACAGAAGCGCAGCAGCGTAGGGGAGGAAGGTTTTCATTCCACAATTTAGACAAATATTGTTTATTGCGAATTGCGTATTTCTCGTCTGTTAGATCGGAGTGCTTCGCACGATGATCATCCGGCTGTTTGAACAACTAGGATTCGAGCAATTTTATACTGCTGGTCAGATTTGTAATTCGCTTAATAATGTCGTCAAACGATTCTGTTGTTCTTTTCAGTTGAGCGAAAACTTCAGCGTTTGCAGGGTTGTGCGGATTATCATAATCAAATAAACCTAATAAGCCTTGAATCTGCGCAATAGGAACTCTTACCTGATGTGACTGCAGAAATGCGATGTCGTAAAGTTTCTTGTTCTGTTCTTTAAGAGCATTAAATGCGTAAACATTTTCAATTGATACGGAAGTAATGTCCGCTAATGATTGCAACAAAACGATTTCTTCTTTTGAAGGCTGATACTTGCTGGCCCAATAGTTTCCTATAGCGCCGATTGGATCAACCGTGCGTATCGGTACCATGACCAAACTCTTCACGAATGTCGGCTCGTAAACAGTAATGGGAATTCTCGAATCCGTGTATATGTCTTCGATTACAACTGATTCTTTGTGAAGCATTGCCCAGCCGCTGATGCAGGCTGACATCGGAAATCTTTGTCCCTGCCACAATGGAGATATCGCATCTTCAGCAACGTAGTAGCACTTGTCGTTATCCTTCAGAACAAATGTAGCCCCGTCAGCTCCGGTTAATTTTCGCGCTGTTGAACGAACTATGTTTGTAATCGTATCAATGTCTCTGGCCAGCGATAACTTTTGCACTGTATCTACCAGCAGTCTTATTTTCTCGATATCCATTGTGTAATAATGTAGCTTGTTCAATTTAGTACAATTATTCGAAACAATGTGATCAAAAACATAATAAATAATTATTGTATGCATTTAATAACAATAAATAGCGTATTAAACAACAAGCAAAAATTAATTATGGTGTCCTGGCTATTGCTTCTTGAATTGGAGAATTGTCAGCAACAATTTGATCCGCTTCAATAAACTGATGGTCATTACTACCTCAACAGAAGAAAAATACTTTCCGTGCTGATCTGCGTCTTTGGCTTTTCGAACGCTTGGGTTATTGTAAATCGAGATTACTTCTGTGCGAAATATCCTAAATACCATTCATGCTGATCGAAATCTTTGGCGTCCGGATTGATGACATGATGCGGATCCAGCTTTGAGTACAGAATCTCCAATGATTCAAACTCTCTCCAGCTGATGATTTTAAATCCTGCACGATGCAACTGCGCTCCGCATACGCCCATGCCGATCTGATACTTTTTGTCTTTTGCGTATCGATTCCCTTCGTAGATCACATGGTTCCCGCATGCAGCACTGATGTCCATCATCACGCAAAGTTCAACTTCATTTTCTTTGGCCACTTCCAGCATCTTTTCGGAAGCCCGTATCATTCCTTCCGTCCAGTCTTTGCCGGATTCAGTAAGAACCTTGGCACGACCTTCCAATACATCCAAACCATGACCTCCGTGAATATCACACATCTCACGTGGCGTGCCGAATGAAAAATCTTCCGGACAAAACGGAATGATCTTCACATTATCATAATTCATGATTTTCATTACACTCGGATAATCACCATACGTGTTGCCATCGAATCCGCATTTGATACCGGCGAAACAAGCGCTTACCAATATTCGCAATGGATTTTCTTTCGTAGGAATTCGAAGCGATCGGAGATAATCTTTATCTGGCATCGGATTGGGTTTGATCCACTGAAATTACAGATTCGATTTGGAATTGAGAATTACAGATTGCGTTTCGAGTTGAACGGAGTGCTTCGCTCTCAGGTCTCAAGTCTCACTTCTCACGTCTAAAGTCTATCTCAAATTTCCTCGTCGCCCTCTTTACAATCCATTGCGTGTGTACATTATTTGATTTCGACCATCTCTGAATCAGTTTTGAAACCGCTGTCGGATTTACCTTAATCCAATCTGCAAGATGATTACCTACGGATTTCTTTACGAACATCACTTCATCTTCTTTCAGTTTTTCCAGAATCTGAAACACGGGGTCCGGATTTTCTAAGAAAGTTTCCAATTTAGTTGCCCACGGTAACTTGGGACGCAATCCTTCACTCGCCAGCCTTCTCAAATGAAAGTTATCTGACTCCGCCCATTTGTTCATGCGTTTGAGTGTTTGTTTCGGATAGCGGCGTATATAAGGACGCACTGCATATTCACCGGTGTTGCGCTTGGTGATCTCCTCAATTGCGTCGAGTGCTGCTTCCGGATGTTCCAAGCCGTATTTTTCTACAAACTTGCCTACAGGGAGCACCCAATAGAAATTGGTGAACATGCCCGTTTCCTTTTTGTTTTCCTCACCTAAAACAGAAACCAGAATGTCGGCAGATCGCTCGAAATTGGGTGGAAGCAAACGAAACAATTCGTCCGCGTGAAGTTCAACGCGTTGCTTGTACGAAAGGCCTTCACATTTTTTCTTGACCGATTGAACATAGTCACGTGTATTAAAGCCTTTGTGAACTTTTACAATCCGATTACCTAACAACTCCGCGAGATTTTCGCCAAAGTATTTTGTAAAACTGTAGTCTTTCTTTTCCGTCGCCATACTTTCACAAGATATTGCTAAACATCACGATATGCAGTACGCATCATGTCAAATCTCTTTTATCCGTTTTTCACTTCTCAGTTCTAAAGTCTAAAGTCTAAAGTCTAACGTCTAAAGTCTACCGTCTGAAAAGCCCCCTCGGGGCGAAATCTCCATAACACATCGCATCCAAACACAAAAGAATTCCTTGCTGCCGGCAGGCGCCAGTCTAAAGTCAAATGTCTAAAGTCTTTGCGAAGCAAACACTCTCATCCACCCCAACATACTGCCCGTAATTCTCAATCACACGATAACCGCATTTCTCATACAAGGCATTTGCCGCTGTCATGGTTTTTCCTGTTTCCAGAACACAACGCATGTAGCCGAGTTCCTGCGCCCACTTTTCCAATTCCGACAACACGTGTTGCGCCACACCTGATCTGCGCAGAAAAGGCGATACATACATGCGCTTGATCTCCACACTCTGCTCGTCAAACGGTTTAAAGGCTCCGCATCCTGCCGGCTGATCATTGTGAAACGCCACAACTACATGTTGAATCAGATCGATCTTGTTGTATTGCGCAAAGAAATCGTTGGCATCACCGTTGATGACGGCCAAGGCCTGATCCAATTCGCTTACCAACTTGCGAAAATCCGGATGCTCTGATGTAGTACGAATTATTCTGAGGTTCATAAATGCGCTCGCACAAATATCAGGATTACTTGTTGATGGATGATTGTCATCCTTCGGCGGAGCTTGTCTCGAGCGAAGTCGAGAGGCTCAGTCTGACATTTCACCTCGCTTATAGTTACTCCTGAACCCCGAAGGGGTGCAATGATTATTGAACTTCAGTTCAAGAAAAATAATTCCTCGCTGCCGGCAGGCGCCGGTCTAAAGTCAAACGTCTAAAGTCTTTCTATAAGAAGCGCGCAGGCGCGAGTCTCAAGTCTCACTTCTCAGGTCTCTTCCCTTAGCAACCCATACACCACCGAATCATGAAACACCCCATCAATATAAAAATGCTTCTTCATCACACCTTCTTTCTCAAATCCGTTCTTCTCCACAATGCGCAATGAAGCCGTGTTATGCGGACCTACCAACGCCTCAATGCGGTTCAGGTTTAACTCACGGAAACCGTAATCGATAATTGCAGCAACCGCTTCCGACATCAATCCCTGTTTGCGGAAACTCTCATCATGCATCACATAACCCAACTCCGCACGGAAATGTTCTTTGTTCCAGTTGTGCAGTCCCGCGCGACCTACAATTTTGCCACTGGCTTTATCTTCCAGCAGAAACAAAATGAACGTTCGATTGTACGCTGCATAACCTTTCTTCTGCTTGTCGGCTTCCTTCTCGTATTCTTCATCCGTTTTATGACCCAACAACTGCATTATCTCCGCCTTGTTCATCGTCGTGAAAATACGATCCATGTCTTCAGGTGTAAGACCTTTGAGTTGGAGGCGGGGAGTGGAGAGGTGTAACATGTTAATAGTTTTCATGCACTATTGGAGTTGAGAAAAGCTAGATTGCAACATATCATAAATAGGTTACATTTAAATCGATAGCAATCTCAGCAATCATAATATTCCACTGTCTTAATTTCAAATCCTAGCGTTTCAAGTTTACTTTTCAAATTGGCCAGAGGAAGACTATTTATTGTGTCAAAAATAGTTATTGCTCCTAATTTAATTTCAGTGCCTCCCGATCCTTTGGCAGGCAATATTGATCTGAATTCAATCTGTGAACTGCGATGTATGATTGTGCAATCAAACTTCGTGGCTAAAACATATTCTTGTATATGGGAAGAATGCATGAGGACTATTTGATTCTCATTCATTTTATTAGAAATGGCAGAGGGTGTTCGATACAAATTCTCATAGTAAACAGATAGTTGTGCAGCACGTAGTTCATCGTCGTTCTCCGGGCTTGCACTATGAGGTACTTCATAATGCCTTACAAATGCTTTGTACTGATCTTTGTTCAATTCATATTCAGAAACAGGAATCAAATCTTTGTAAATTTCTGCCTCTTTGGCATAAAAAAATTGAATGTATGGCTTGGCCATTTCTTTGTCGTTATACCATCCGACATAGAGGGACGCTGCTGTATCACCTAACTTTTCGTTTCGAATACCGCCATATACAGAAAGACCGATTCGAATATCGCCAAACCACCAAGACGGAGCATATATCACTGAAGAACTACTGTAGCCTTTATTATATTTCTGGCCCGCAGGAAGCGGGTTGATGAGAACATTAAATGGTTTTCCCAGTTTCCGTTCAAGATGGGTTACATACGGTGAAAAAGGTTCCTGAAACCAACCGATCTTTTGGGGTTTGAGTGCAAAAGATATTGAGTTTACGGGTTTATCTCCAGAAGGAGCAAAGAATTCACACGACACTCCATCTAACCCCAGAAAACCATTGGACACTATTTTATGAATTATCCGTTTGCTATATCCTTCACTAAGATTATTGCTTCCAAACTGTAGAATTACTTCATCTAAAGTTTGTCCCCATTTAAATGGTTTCCCATCTATCTTAAACTCTAACCAATTCGATTGTTCAGTACCCATTTCTTGTTTCATTCACATTAGCAATGTACTATGCACCGGAGTAATTTATTTGACTACCTATGGAAACTCTCCCTCTCCGCAACCTCCTTTATCAACTCATTTAGCTTCAACAGAAATTTCGTCATGTAAGTTTTCAGAACCAAGCGATCAAACAAAACTCCAAGCGGACCGAGCGGAACTTCATAATAAAAAATATCTGTCATCTTCGTCTGACCGTTTTCGTTTTCGAAATAGTGGCCGTGAACCATGCTTTTAAATGCTCCTTTCAGCATAGTGTCTTCGAAGAAAGCAGGTGCTTCCGTTTTTGTAATCTTAACGGTAAGCTTCTGCCGGATTCCGAAATGCGTTGCTTCCCAGGTTACAGTATCATTCAACTCAAACAATCCTGAAGTTCTTCCGCTCACAGCACGTTCCTTGGTTTGTGTTGCAGATCGCTCATGAATGTTAACGTCACGCGACAAATCGAAGCATTTCTCAACGGACGCCTTGATGTATGTTGTGAGTTTAATTTGAGACATGGGATTAGATAACTAATCTTACAAGTTAACCGAAATAAACCCTTGAATAAAAATTCCGGTCTGTCTGTATTTCGAATAATCAGATGTCAGTTTCCTGTTGCTTCTCCATTTGGTTTTGCTGCAATCGATTTGATAACCTCCTTTGACTCCTAAACTTAAAAGTTTGTAGGTCTTGCGATTTATTAAGTTGAACCGGCTTTCTAAAATTATATTGGTAATTAATGCCGGGTTACGATATTCTCTTTTGTCTCCAAGTTTTGACTTTGTCATCGTTATCGAAGAGAAACCATATCCATACGATGGAATCAAATCAAAAGTCTTGTCCTCGTAAAAAAGATCTTTCCCATAATTAATGGAGATATTGGAACCGTAGAATTTATAGGTCAACGTATCGCCTGAATTGTAGGTTACAGGTAGAAAATAGTTGAACGAGATTGTAAGTTCTTTTGTCCAGATTAAACCGAAGAAACCGACATCACCATGTCCAGTTAAATTGAAATTAAGTCCAACGGATTGATAGTTGCTTTCTATACCTCGAAATAGAGATTGATTCGAATTGTTGATTCTATTTCCAAAATTGTAAATGGTGTACGTTGGCTCAATCAGTGGTCTTAATGTTGATTTGAATTGCCATTTCCTATCCTCATCAAGTGAAGATGTGTCAGTTTGTGCAGCATCTTCCTGAGCCCGCAGGTTACAGGAGTATAGCGCAAGTATGACAACCAAATACTTCATTTGCTCGAAACCAGATTAATGCTGCATTCACTTCTCAATCCACTTCCTGTAACTTTCTTCCAGCTTCAACGCGTCACCTTTAAGCTCCCTGATTCGCTCTATAAATTGTGTCACAGCAGAGATCTCATAATCGGACAACGGCAGTTCAATATTTTCCAAACCATCATTAAACACGAGAAGTACCGTATTGTTTTTAGTGAGATAATGAACACTTTTCATGCGATTGAGCTGATGATGCTTATATCCGAAAATTCTTTTAGAATAAATATCCGCGCCGATAATTCCCCAAGCATCAGGAGACATGGCTCTGATCCGGATTTTAATGATGATTAAATAAACAAGAATGGATAGAAGAACAATCAGGTAGTGCCAGTTAGAGCCAAGCGAAAGATTCAATACGTGAATTCTTGTAAAAAAGAGAATCGTTATGAATACATACCAAATAGCGATAACAATTGTCGGTCCGGTTAGGTTTAAATCCTTCCGCTTGAGTTTGAGCTCGCTGGATATTGGCTTAGCCATAGTTTTGATTTCCAGAAACAAGATCACTATCACTAGTGCTAAACAAATAAATGCAAAGCTCAGAGCACCCGGAAGTAAGGTACGCTGATAAATTCCTGAAATCGGTTCATCAACACGAAGGGGAAGCGAAATGTTGCCCAAAGCTATAATGACTGTGAAACATATCAGTATGAAGATGGATATTCTCATGGAGTACGATTTCGAATTCTAAGTCTTAAATTCTGATTATTCAGTTATGTTGTTGGTCAAGTCAATTACTATCAATGCGTAAATAAAGTCTTGCGATCTAAACGATCGAGTGTATTCTTCGGTATTATCTCCACCATTTTCATCGTCGTGAAAATACGATCCATGTCTTCCGGTGTAAGACCTTTGAGATGGAGGCGGGGAGTGGAGAGGTGGGTGGTGAAAATCATGGTTGATGTAAACGATCAACTAAAATAGTAAAACCAACTCGTCTTTTAATTCTCAACTCTTAGCTAGGTCTTTCCCATTCTCCTCCACTTAATTTAACCGTCCAATATCGAATAGCTCTAAATGACTTTTCTTAATAGAAAGTTAATTACTCCATGTGTCAACAACACTACCGGAACTATTTTTCAAATAGATCGTTTCACCAGAATCGTTTATTTGAAATCCCATAGTTGAGGCATTAAATACACTTGTACTTCCATGAGCGAGGTTGGTACCGTTCGGAATCGAATACGCATTTTGATTGTTTGAATCACCTATTGTCCAACCAGATAAATCAACAGCCGCACCAGTATTGTTTTTTATAGTGACCGATTCACTGCTCGTTGGCGTTGCTACTGCCGAGAGAATGTAGACGGAGGCTGGCTCTGTTGGTTCGCTTTCTTCTTTCTTGCAAGCGACAAGTACAAGTGCATATAGAAATGCGAAGAGTATCGTTTTTTTTCATAGAGTATGATTTTATATTTAACGGTTCTCGGCTATGCGAAGTGGCGGATTTGATGTACTAGCCAGTGTGAATGCAAACTGTTTATTATTTACACTAATGTTCATATTCGCACTTCACCCCGCAGTAAAGCAAAGGTGTTGTTATCGCTAGTACTTTATTCAGCATATTATTTTCTTTTAATATCCAAAGCAATTGCTCCTCTGTAATTGAAAGATATAATGAAACTCACTTTTGTATTTTTCTTGAACGTTTCCCAGTTATTGTAATTTTCGTGGTATCTATAAAAATAAATTGTGTCACCTATTTCATCTCGTTTTATAAATCCATAATTTAATTCTATATCGGAAATAGTTCCTGAAAATCTAACAATAATTCCATTTTTTCTGATTTTACCTCTTGGCTCATTTTTTATTTTAATATCAATTTTGGTTTCTTTTAATAAGTCAAACATAGTTGTTGCCTCATTAATTTCATTGCATAAGTAAAGGCACCTTGCATACCAAAATTGAGCTTGAAATCTGCTGTCACCCATTGTAAAAGATCTCCTCAAATAATGTTTTACATCAAGGTAATTACAATTCGGTTCTTTGGATAGAAGCGTTGCATATTTGAAATTAATATCTTTATCAGCAGGGTTTACGCTCAGAGCTTCTTTCAAAATTTCTAATCCTTCTTTGTATTGCTGATTAAAATCGTAAACATTCGCTAATCTTAGAGCTATAAATGGACTACTTTTATTAACCTCAAAAGCCTTGATTAGTAAGGAAAGTGCTTCCGGTTTATTATTAATTAGGTCATTAAAATTGGACTCTGCTTCTAAAATAAATGGTTGTTCAGGAAATGACTGCTTTGCAGTAGAAATATTTTTTTCGATTTCTTTTATCATTCTTTCTATTGATGGAGAATCTTTACTTTCTAATATAAAGCCAAACTTCATCAATAATATTTTAAGTAGCGTATGATAAGGATGGGCATTATCCTTATACTTCTTAATAATTTTATTACAAATATCTTCAGCTTCATTTAAATATTTTTCTGCCTCAAGTCTTTGTATGCTTTTTTCCGCCTTTTTCAATGCGAATTGCGCAAATGAATGAGAAATTAATGGATCTCCAGGAAGTAATTGGTATGCTGAATTGAGATATTCTTCAGCATTTTTCATGACGCCACCAGTAGATGTCATTTCAAATATCGCTTCTTGTTGAAATAATTTTGCGTCATTCTTGCTACGCTCTTTCGCAGCACTGTATAATTTTCTAATCATGATTGGGTCATTAAAAATTGCCATTAATTTTTTAGCGTTTGTCATAGCCAAAAAGGCAATTCTATCACTTTCATAATCAACATCGAGATTTTGGATTATGCGCAAATATTCATCAAACCTGTCTTGAGGATTTGTCAAAATTTCTTCGAAAACAATTTCAGCAATATGTTTATGTCTTGTTGTGTATACGTAATCGTTTATTCTGTAATTGCGTCTGTCAAAAACAATAAATTCAAGAGGCTTAAAAAGCTTTTCTCGGAATTCACTAAAGGCTATACCGTGCACTCTAGAAATAAAACCAGCTCTAGCTTCAGCTCCAATACGATGTAAGATAGAAACAGTTAAATACAATGACCTTGCAACTTCGCTTGAAATGGATTTGTATTCATTTTTAATAATTTCTGCGAATGGTTTTCCTGAAGTCGCTTCATATAAAGCAACTAATAATTCCCGACCTGCTTTTTCCGAGAAGGCATTGATCCTTTCAGTCAGCGATGCAGTCTTTAAAGTATATAGTGAATTATGCTTTTCTAATAAATCTATTAAGCCAATAATTTCCTTGTCATTTAGATATTTAACATGAAAATCTTGGGTTAAATATTTTTCAAGTTCAGCGCAATCTGCATTCCAAACATTTGTTCGCTCTCCAGTTATTATTGTTAATGGCAATTTATCTTTTTTAGCCTTGTCAAGTAATAACTTTATTCCTTCGGCATTTGAAAAAGCGTTATCTATAAACAAATAAATTCTCTCTTTACAATAATTAAATAATTCAGCAAGCGGTTCGTACTTTAATCCTGCATTCGGCTTATAGAATAAACAAATTTTTTCAAAAGAAGTAGCTGCATCCCAAGCGAGTCGCTTTAGTATAACGGATTTGCCCGAACCAGCATGCCCATTTATAAGAAATAAATTCTGGGAAATTGAACTATTGTATTCATCCGATAAAAAAGCTTCTGACAAAATCCCATCTAGAATGGTCCGCCTTACATCTAAATTATTAATAATTGGATCCCAGTTTTCGAAGTATCCCTTGTAAAATTCTTTAGGATCGGTTGCTGGTGCTTTTAACGCTTTGTGAATAAATTCGACATCATTATTAACGAATGATTGAAAGTTCTCACTTGGTTTCACTTCTGAAACACTTATTGCAAATTTGCTATGAAGGGGGTGTTCATTTACTGGTTTCGAAGAACCAAGTACACGAAGTGTTGGATTAATATTTTTGTCAACAGCGTTTAGGAATTCGTCAAAGCCACATTTAATAGAAGTTACCTTTTTTTTGTCCCAAAGTCTACTTTCCTCATCCTTGATAAACGGACCAACCATATATGATCTCGGTTTCCCATCTTTTAATTTATCTAATTCCGAAAGCATTAGCCGAATATCGTAGTCGGCAAAACTGAATCCAACGAAAAGAAAAGTGTAGTCTCTTCCTAATTCTAAAATACGAGAAAAGAGTCGTTCGCGATTTTCCTTATGAGTAATAAACTGTTCTGGTGTTAGTATTAAAGGAAGACTAATGTCATTAATATGATTTATGCATCCATGAATTTTGTAATAAGGCAAACTTTTACTAGATGTAATTTTATCCCTCACTCTCTCTCCATCTTTCACGAATACTGCTAATTCCTGTTGGGCCTTGCTAGTGTCGAAGTATGCGTCTTCTATAATTAAGTCGTAATTGGTTGTGATGATCGATTTCCATATTAAGGTTGGAATTATTTTATGGTGGTCGTTTGGTTTAAATTTTCGAAAAATATCAGCTATAAATTTCTGAACAGTGAATAGGTCAGTTTCAGAAATTGCTAGCTCAGCGACATATTGAAGAGATTGATTTTTGAATTTTTCTCCAAGAAATTTTTCCGCAATTAAATCAGATAGATTTTGTCCAATTGGTACCTTTTCATTGTTTTCATGAATTGCACCAACAGAAGCTCCTGATCCCAAAAATAGAACAACATTTCCTTCGGTTATTTGGTCAATTAAATATTTTGGTATTTCCATAGTTTTATAATGTCTAAGTCTTCAAGTATTAGCGCTAACGTTTTGCAGATTTGCGATGGGCGGGATTTTTACTACTAATGTTGATGAGGAGCACAAATCTTTCGGCTACCATAAAACTGTCTGCGGAGTACAAAACGCCGCCTATTGCAAATGTGCTGTTACCTGCTGGGCTTTCTTTCATACGATTATGATTTCAGTTTTACGAGGTAGTCCTATCAAAATCTCTGGGTCTATTACTACGTTTTCAATTAACGGAACAAAAAAGTCAAGATATAGAACTCTTAAATGTAAATACTCTTGTTCTTTATCATAATCATAAATGTCCATAAAGAACGGTTCTTCGTCTGCCGCTATACCTTTAATATATAAGTTCAACTTATCAGTATGTTCAATTAGAAGATAAGGCCAGTCATACTTTTTTTGTCCCGTCAAAGCATAAATTCTTGCGGGGTCAAAGCGTTCTTCAAAAACTTTGTTCTCACCATTGTCACCTGCTATTGTTTCTAATCCGATTTTTAGCAATGTCCTTAAAACCATATTTGATTTTCTTGTCATTGCAGGGATAATTGTCAAGGTCTTTCTACCTTCAACAAACGCCTTTTTAAAATATTCATTGGGCTCGTAAATAATTCGGCCGGGTTCTCCCGCAGAGTGCAGTCTCCCTTCCATATAGTCGAACCACGGTGCTTTATTTTTCTTAGTCGGTATTCCAAGCAAAGTCCGAAGATTAATAAATGGATAGTCTGCTAAAGCTTGCTGCTCTATGGACGAACCAAAAATATTCTGGCATTTGTCGCAATAAAGTCCGTCGGGGAGAATTGCCCAGTCACCACCACCCAAAGATTCAGGTAGAATATGTTCTTTCGTGTTGAACACATTTTTGTCAGTCGTTAAGCAGAATATACATTTTGGCATAATGTCGTTTTAGCCTTGCTGGTAACGTGCAGTCTGGCCCATATTATATTCACCAATCCTCCCTGCAATTTACCCCATCTCTACCCATTCTCCTAGCGTAGCCGTTTGTAAACGGATATTTATTGCGCTCACACAAAAAAAGCCGCTCACTCAAGCGGCTCTCATCAACAAATAATTTAAGAAGTTAAATAGATCTTACGGCGCGCGCTTTGCCTCGTGCAAATTCCAACTGTCCGGCGTCAACCATTTTGTAGTCGAGGAAGTTCAGCCAGCCCAGCGTCATGTCGGAATCGTAATACCAGTAATGCGCATTGATGAAGCCTCCGATCTGTGAACGATTGGCAAACATAATCTCTACTTCTTTCTGCGTTGGTAATCTCCAACCCGGACCGAGTTTCGCACACGCAGCTTGCGCTACATACAACGAAAGCATTCCCGGAAAATCGTTCTTCGCAAATTCAAGGTTTCCGATTTTGGTGGTAATGCCAATGATGGAATCGCCGAACTGATTCCACGTGCGCACTTTTCCTTTGATCACCACATCGCCTTCAATGCAACGCACGGAGTAACCGCTCATCTTGTTGTGTGTGCCAATGGAAAGGTATTCGAGATTGTTGGTCAACGATACATCTGTGGCTTCATCTTTTCCTGAAGCCGATGCGCTCCACCAGGTTCCCGATGATCCGCGTCCTGAACATTTTCCTGTTTCATGATCGCGTTTGCCTCCGGGTTGCGCCGACCATCCGCTGGCGTTGGTGGGCTCTCCGCTTTTCCAATCGGTTGCCGTTTTCAATTTGCTCGCACCTTTCTTTGTGCCCACTTCATCACTCAACGCTTCCCATTCTGCTTTGGTAGGAATGTGCCAACCTGCAGGAGCCAGTCCGCGCGGATCACTCACCGCATACCAATTGTACAGCTTCCCGAAGCGCGTATCAATCTTTCCGCTTTCATCAGTGTAATAACACCATGCCGGCTGACGATACACACCCGCAAGAACCCAATCCACAGCGGTCTTCGCCTGCGCAATGGTATCTCCGTTACGGAATGTTACTACTTCAAGATTTTTCTGCATCCAGTTTTGCTTCCCGACTTTCACGTTTTGCGAGAAGAGAGCGGAGGAGAGGAGAATGGTGAGGAGGGTGATGGTGTGTTTCATAGTTTGATGTAATAGTACGCGGATTTAACGGATTAAGCGGATTGGCGCGGATAGAATGTCATTCTTCGGCTACACTCAGTATGACATTCAATCCTCAATAGAATGATTGTTGTTCATGCACCTACTCAATGTCAGACTGAGCGTAGCCGAAGAATGACATTGAGTCCGCCGAAGGCGCAAGTCTACTCTCCTTTCTGCGACCACAAATAAATGCCGCCGCCAATCACAACAACCGCCGCAAGCACCGTGAAGAAAATCTTCCAGAAGCTGTACGGACGTTCGCCCTGAACTTCTCCGGTTCTTCCGTTGATCATGAAGCGGTATACTTTGTTGTTGTAACGGAATGCGCTGATCCAGATTGGCAGGAGAATGTGCTTGAACGTAATGTCGTTGTAGATTACATTCATCGTGAGAATCTGCTGCACATCACCGCCAATGTCTCGGCGCACTGTTGTGCGGATCACAGGATCCATGCGGCCTTTGGCTTTTTCAAATCCGCCTTTCACATCAATCTGATATTGCTCGGCAACAAATCCGCTGAGGAATTGCTCGTTGAATCCTGCGAGATTATTCAAGTCCCAAGGCTCGAGTTCATTCGCGTATTTGTCAGGAAGTGAATTACTCGCCAATACCAATACATCATCAAACTGATCGTAAACTGTTCCGCTCGCCGGTGTCCAGCGCGTTTTCTGCACCTGACGCGTTTGCGTTTTTCCGTTTACAGTATACGACTCAGTTACGTAGTAATGATCGCCACGCATTCCGGAATACGAACTCACGGTGTTGGTATCGTATGTCCAATACGGAAGATAAACGCCTTTGAGTTTATCATTCTGTGCGGCGTGTTTCAGATCATTCGGTGCGAACCACAATCCGTGCAACCATTTCTTGAACGACTCAACACCTTTCTTGAGATCGATGCTGAACGGAAGAACATATTTCGGTGCAATGATGTTTGTTGCTGTTCCGCCTTGAATCACGAGTGCCGTTCCGCAGAATGCACAGTTGTCGGCCGTTACATTCGGCTTCAATGTAGTGGAAGCTCCGCAACTGTTGCACTTCACAACGGTTACGTTCATCTTCGGCGCTGCGTCTGCTGCGTTGGCAATGAAACTGAGGAAATCAATTTCTTCCTGCTCCACAGGTTTCAGCTGCTCTGTAATTTCATTATGACAACCGCAATACTCACAGTTGAGACTCATTTGTCCCGGGTGGTATTTCAGCAAAGCTCCGCAGTCTTTACACTTGACCTTGGATTCTACTTCGTGCGTTTTTTCTTCGAATTCGTTAGCCATTGGCAGATGGTTCTTGTAGTTGAAATAAACTGTGGTAAATAAGCACACACACAGAATAGGAGAGAGTGTAAGCCGACTTTTTGAAGAAAATATTGTCGATCACACTTTTCTCATTCCTCTCTCCTCTCTCCTCCCTAATCCCTCTTACCCTACCGGCGGAGGCGGAGGCGGCATCATTGTAAATGCATTCGCCAACTCAGGAACCTGAGAAGCCTGCAACCAACCTGCCATGCCTGTTTTCCAAACGTGTGTTTCTTTTTTCACTGCGCCGCTTTGAATCATAGAGCGGAAGGTGTTTTCATCGTAAGGACCTTGCTGAGCGCCGTTCACTGCGAAATACCACTGAGAAACCGGTGGAGGCGGTGGCGGACCTTGTGGACCTTGATTCTGTAAGCCTGTTTGCGGATTGAACTGGTTGTTCTGATACATGTTCGCCATTTGGTTGCCCATGCCCATTCCCATACCCATTCCCATTCCTGCGCCCATGATTCCGCCTGCATTCGGATTTCCTGCAGCGGTTTCCATTGCGTTAGCAGCCTGGAACTGTGAGTATGCCCCGAGGTTTCCGACAATGCCCATGCTTGTACGCTTGTCGAGCATCGCTTCCACTTCCGGTGGCAATGAAATATTCTCTACGAGAAGTTTCGTGATCGTCAGACCGTATTCAACGAACTCTTCAGAGATTTTGTCTTTGATGATTTTTGAGAACTCATCCAGATTCGAAGCCATGTCGAGAACCGGAATCTTGCTCGACGCCACGGCATCAGTGAAACGCGTCAATACAATATTGCGCAGGTTGTCTGCAACTTCTTCAGTAGTTACTTCGTGATCGGTTCCGGCAACTTCTTTGAGGAATTTACCTGCATCGGTAACACGGAAGTTATACGATCCGAATGAACGGATACGCAGCGGACCGAATTCTGCATCACGCACCATGAACGGATTTTTAGTTCCGTATTTCAGGTTGGTGAACTGTTTTGTATTTACGAAGTAAACTTCCGCTTTAAACGGAGAGTTGAATCCGTATTTCCAGCCTTTCAGCGTGGAGAGGATAGGAAGGTTCTGCGTGGTGAGCTCGTACATTCCCGGTTGGAAAACGTCGGCAATCTGTCCTTCATTTACGAAAACCGCCACTTGCGATTCACGCACCGTGAGCTTTGCACCATTCTTGATTTCATTCTGATAACGCGGGAAACGCCATACGATCGTATCGTTTGAACTGTCTAACCACTCGACGATGTCAATAAACTCGCCTTTAATCTTGTCGAAAAGTCCCATGTTGTTGTAATTAGGGTTTGTGTGTGTTTGTATTCTTAATTGTGAACACTAAATATAAGGGCTTTTTTTATGTAAAATTGAGTCGTGGAAAAAAATACCGGAAGAAGAGTTTTCGCAGTGATCGGCGGTGGTGCAGCCGGATTTTTTGCAGCTGTAAATGCGGCTCGTTTACATCCTGATCTCGACGTGATTATATTGGAAAAATCGGATAAATTACTGAGCAAAGTCAGAGTTTCCGGTGGCGGTCGTTGCAATGTGACACATGCATGTTTCGACAATCGTATATTGGTGAAGAATTATCCGCGGGGCGAGCGGGAATTGCAACAGGCATTTTCGCGTTTCAGTACGGGTGATACCATCTCCTGGTTGCATGAGCGCGGTGTGGAATTGAAAACGGAAGAGGACGGAAGAATGTTTCCGGTTACCGACGATTCTCAAACCATTGTGGATTGTCTTCTCGCAGAAGCCGATCGTTACAACGTGCAGATTCTCTGCAAAGCTTCTGTGCATGAAATCATTCCTGAAAATGACCAATGGAAAATCACCTTCGAAGGTGCCATGCCGGCTTTGATTGCGGATAAGGTGCTCATTGCAACCGGTGGCGGACGCAATGAATCGGCTTTCAGTTATCTGAAGAATACAAAACACACCATCATTCATCCGGTTCCGTCTTTGTTCACATTCAACATCAAAAATAAAGCACTCACGTCGCTCATGGGTGTTTCTGTTTCAGATGCGAAAGTGATCATTCCTGCAGCGAAAACGGAAACTCAGGGCCCTTTGCTCATCACACATTGGGGAATGAGCGGCCCGGCTGTGCTCAAAGCCTCTTCAATTGCAGCGCGCGATTTGGAAAAGCTGCAATACCGTTTCGATGTTCAAATCAATTGGCTCGGAAGCGGCAATGCGGAATCCATGTTCGAAGAGCTGAATGAAATCCGCAAATCAGAAGCGCAACACAAATGCGATCGTTCGCCTTTCGAAGGAATTTCACGTCGCTTGTGGGAATATTTCATTGGTAAATCAGACATGAATGCGGATTTGCGTTGGGGCGATACTTCCAATAAACATCTGCGTAAACTTGCTGAAGTTCTCACGCGTGATGTGTACATCGTAGAAGGTAAAACAACTTTCAAAGAAGAATTCGTAACCTGTGGCGGTGTTTCCAGAAAGGAAATTGATTTCTCAACCATGGAAAGCAAACTGCACAAAGGATTGTTTTTCGCCGGAGAGGTAATTGACATCGACGCAGTAACCGGCGGATTCAATTTTCAGAATGCCTGGACGACGGGATGGTTAGTTGCGGTCTCGGTGTAAAGCTTCAAATGATGCGATACTTCAAATTATTCAATTATTCAATGAGAGGCGTGTAAATTACCCATTGATTCTTCGGGGAATGATACAATTATACAATGCTTTAAATTATATAATATGTGGTTCCTAAACAGGTCATTGACTCAATTTGAGCTTTTGATAATTGACTCATTGGATAATTTGAACATTGACTCATTTGAGCCCCGAATCCCGACTACCGAATGCCCGAGTTCCCTATATTTACCCATCAATTCCCTCTCATATGCGTTTCACCTTCGGTTTACTTCTATTGCTTCTGGTAACATCCGTTTCCGCTCAGAATCTTGGCAAGGGCTGGAAAAAAGATAAAAAAGGTCAGGAAGAATTCTTCATTGCTGAAGAGTTGTTCTACCAGGGAAATTATCTTTTCGCATTGGAGATTTACCGTGAGCTGGAAGTGAAATATCCGAATGCCGATATTCTTAAGTTCCGCATTGGCGTATGCCTACTTTACAAGCCGGATGAAGTGGCGAAATCAATGGATTACCTGATGGACATCAAATCACGGAATCCGAAAGCATTGGACATTGATTTTTATCTCGCTCGTTCCTTTCACCTCAACGGACAATATGATAAGTCGCTCGAGTATCTGCAGCAGGTTTTGCAAAGCAAGAAAACATCTCCGGAAATCAGAAAGCAAGCGGAGCGTCTGAAGCGTTACAATGAGAATGCAAAAGAACTTGAGAAAACACCTGTAGATGTCACTATAACCAATGTGGGTTCGCCGGTTAACACATCAAGTTCAGAATACGTGCCTGTTGTGACTTCTGATGATTCCGTAATGCTCTACACTTACGTTGGAGAGAACAGCATTGGCGGATTGCAATCGTATCCCGGACAGCCGGATTCAGGCGGAATTTATTTCGAAGATATTTATCGCACCACCAAAACGGATGGTAAATGGTCAGAGCCTGAACCTTTGAACAACACCATCAACACAACAGGTCACGATGCCGCTGTAGGATTTTCAAACGACGGACAAACACTCATTATTTACAAAGATGAATCGGGTGGAGGAGATTTGTATCTCTCCAAACTTGAAGGTGAAAACTGGAGCATTCCTGAACCGGTGAAAGGTGATGTGAACACAGGCGCATGGGAAGGTCACGCCACGTTTTCTGCGGATATGCGCACAATGTATTTCGCCAGTGAACGTGCGGGCGGTTACGGTGGTCGCGATATCTGGATGGCGAGTTTGCTTCCTGACGGAACATGGGGCAATGTGCGCAACATGGGCCCGAAAGTGAACACCGAAGAGAATGAAGATTCTCCGTTTCTGCATCCGAATGGTTTGATTCTCATTTACAATTCGGAAGGACACAACAGCATGGGCGGTTACGATATTTTCCAGACCGTGTTAACTCCCGTGGACAGTTCCTGGTCTGAACCCGGAGAACCTGTGAACATGGGATATCCGATCAACACGCCCGGCGATGACAAATATTTCGTTCTCGGTATCGATGGAACTTTCGGTTATTATTCTTCAGGAGCCGCAGGCGGAATGGGGCAGCAGGATATTTACCGCATTACGGGTGATATGAATGTGTCGAATCCGCACATGGCGCAGTTAACAGGAACTGTAACATTAGACAGCATGCCGGTTCTGGCTACCATTATTGTGAAAGACGATGAAGGCAAGCTGCGCAATTACTATCTGAATTCAAATAGTATTTCAGGGAAGTATCTCGTAAACCTTCCTCAGGGTAGAAATTACACTGTGATGTGCGAGATGAACGGTTACGAAAATCAGATCGGGAAAATCAATGCGCCATTGTCGGAGCAAGGTGTTCTGCATATCACGCAGGATTTCAATTTTTACACTCAGGCTTTCCTCGCGAAACGCAATGTGAAAAAAGATTCAGCAGTTACACCGCCTGTTGTTGTAACCACTCCGGAGAAGAAAGATTCTGTGATTCCGCCACCAACTGCAATTGTTACTGAATACAATGACATCGTTGCGAAGTTCGGCAATGCCAAAGCGGAAGGATTGATTTTCCGTGTGCAGATTGCAGCTTACAACCATCCGGACAATTACCGTTACAATCACCTTTCAACTTTGGGAACCATTGATCGCATCGTACTCGATGATGGAATCACTCGTTTTACAATGGGCAAGTTTGCCACACTCGGTGAAGCGGAAGCGTATCGTCAGCGCATCATCGCAGCCGGACAAACCGACGCATTCGTTACAGCAGAGCGCAACGGCAAACGGTACCTGCTGAAGGACCTTGTAGCGCTGAATTTCTTTCAGTAGTCTCATGCGCTATTGTCATCCCTCGGTACGCCTGAAATCTTCTTTCACGTGACTCCGTCATCTTGTACGGCTACTCGGTCTGACAAAACCCCGAAGGGGTGCAATTATTAATGAACTTTAGTTCAAATAAAAATAATTCCTTGCAGCGCGCAGGCGAATTATTACGAATTACGAATTTTGAAACACATAGGAACATAGGAATGCATAAGTTTCGCATAGTGAAAAACGATTTACCCAGGTCTATAGTCTAACGTCTACCGTCTAAAGTCTACCGCCTGAAAAGCCCCATCGGGGCGAAATCTTCTTAGAACTTCAGTTCGGTTGATCAAGATTTTTTCTTGCTGCCGCAGGCGATTGATTGCCGATATCCGTTTACGTACTACACATTTTGAAACACATAGTAACATAGGAATGCATAAGTTTCGCATAGTGAAAAACGATTTATCCAGCATTATAGTCTAAAGTCTACCGTCTAAAGTCTACCGCCTGAAAAGCCCCATCGGGGCGAAATCTTCTTAGAACTTCAGTTCGGTTGATCAAGATTTTTTCTTGCTGCCGCAGGCGATTGATTGCCGATATCCGTTTACGTACTACACATTTTGAAACACATAGTAACATAGGAATGCATAAGTTTCGCATAGTGAAAAACGATTTATCCAGCATTATAGTCTAAAGTCTACCGTCTAAAGTCTACCGCCTGAAAAGCCCCATCGGGGCGAAATCTTCTTAGAACTTCAGTTCGGTTGATCAA
>JAKLJE010000003.1:163457-203637 GCA_023151315.1 Bacteroidia bacterium | reverse complement strand
TAATCTTTTCGGCACAATAGTAATTACCAACGACAATAGCGCTATTCAAGCGTTCACCATATGGAGACAGAACAGTCCGGACGCAACTTTAGACACTTTGCAATTGCTGCAACTTCCGCTGTTCCTCCTGGTGTTTATGTTCATTTACAAATGGGACTTCAAAAAACTTTACCGATAATGACCAAACGAATTCTCTCTTTATTCGCATCGCTTTTCTTTGTTGCTGCACTTTTTGCACAACAGAGTAACAAATACCAATTCAGTCTGGATCTGAATGCAGTTCATGACGACAAACTGACGGTGAAGCTGGTTACACCTGTGATCAATTCCGACAGTGTGATTTACAGATTTCCCGCTATTGTTCCGGGCACGTACAAAGTGTACAATTTCGGAAGATTCATAAGTGAATTCAAAGCGAAGGATAAATCAGGAAAAGAGTTGCCTGTAGAATCGGTTGATCGCAATTCTTTCAAGATTAAGAATGCAAAATCGCTTTACGAAATTACTTATGACGTTGAAGACACATGGGACACGAAGCAGAAGAACAATTTCATCTTCGAACCTGCAGGAACCAACATTGAAGATTCAAACTTCGTTCTCAACAATCATGGTTTCTTCGGATACTTTGATGAGCTGAAAAAGAATGCCTACGAAATCAAAGTAAAACGTCCGGCTCAGATGTACGGTGCAACCGGTTTATCTGAGATCACTACAACCGGAAATGAAGACACGTATCAGGTTTCCAATTACATGGAACTGGTTGACAGTCCGATCATGTATTGTCGCCCGGATACAACACACCTGAACATTGGAGGAAGTGATATTCTGATCTCTGTTTATTCTCCGAATAAATTGGTTACATCACGTTTTGTGGCTGATAGTCTGGATGGAATTCTTCGTGCACAAAGTCTGTATCTCGGCGGAACACTTCCCGTGAAGAAATATGCATTCATTATCTATCTCACAGGGAATTCCCGCGGATTCAACAGCGGATCTTACGGAGCGCTTGAACATTCGTATTCGTCGATGTATACATTGATTGAAATGAATCCCTCACTGATAGCTCAAACAATTAAAGATGTTGCAGCGCATGAATTCTTCCACATTGTTACGCCGTTGAATATACACTCATTTGAAATCGGCGAGTTCGATTATAACAATCCGAAGATGTCGCAACACCTGTGGATGTACGAAGGATTGACGGAGTATTCTGCACACCACGTTCAGGTGAAATACGGGAATATGTCAATGGAAACCTTCTTTGGTGTGATGTCGGAAAAGATTTCACGCTCGCAGCAGTTTGACGATGAAATGTCTTTCACTGACATGAGCAAAAAATGTCTTGGCGAAACCGAAGATCAATACCTGAATGTTTATCAGAAGGGCGCGCTCATTGCAATGTGTCTTGATCTGAAGTTGCGATTTCTTTCAGACGGAGCGTACGGCACACAGGAATTGATGCGTGACCTCGCAAAGAAATACGGGAAAGACAAGTCGTTCGTGGATGATTCTCTATTCAGTGATATAGTGCGATTAACATATCCTGAAATCGGAACGTTTTTCAATAAGCATGTTATCGGAGCAGAGCCGCTTCCGTATGAAGAGTGTTTGGGTTATGCCGGCATTGAATACAAGCGCAGAAAAACAATTGTGATCAGCGATCCTCTCGGAGGTTACGGTTATCGTGTGGACAGTCTGAACCGTGTTGTATTGTACAAGAAAGATCCGAATGCATTCGGTAAAGAGATGGGCTATATGGAAGGCGATGTACTTGTTTCCATCAATGGTAAAAAAATTAAATCAACTACGGCGGGTGATCAGTTGAAAGCCATTGAGAAAGATCTCAAACCCGGGGATGAAATGAAGGTAAAAGTGAAGCGAAAAAACAGCGAAGGCAAGTACGTGAATCAATCGCTTTACGGAAGATTTCAGCCCATCGAGAAGAACGTGAAATATTATATGGCTCCTCTGGAGAATGCTACTCCTGCACAACTGAAAATCCGTAAAGCCTGGATCAACAAGTAATCATGAGTGCAGCGCAACCCGATCAGAATTTTTCCTTCCGTTCCTGGTACTGGTGGTTCCAGAGCGGTGGTTGGGCGCTGTATATTTTACTGAACGGAATCATATTGTATTTGGGAGATACGCTCTCCACTTCAATCATCTATTGGTTACTGATTGCGTGGCTGGCCTGCACGGGATTGACTGAAATTCTGCGTAGCGTTATTATTAAAAACGATTGGCTGAAATTATCCAATGTACAAGCCATTCCGCGTATTGCAATGATGGTAGTGTTGATGAGTGCAGCAATGGCAACGCTTTCGTGGGCATATGAACTATTCGCGTCAGGAAACAGCGAAGTTGTATTCAATTTATCGCGTTGGTTGCGCACTGCAGCGAGTTTCGGTTTGGCATTTACCATTTGGAGCTCCATGTACTATCTGATCATTACCGTTGAAAACTACAGAAAGGCGGAAATTGAAAATCTTCGTTGGGAAGCTCTGAGAACCGAAACGGAATTGAACAGACTGAAGTCGCAATTGAATCCGCACTTCATGTTCAATGCCATGAACGTAATCCGCGCACTTGTGGATGAGAGTCCGGCAAAATCAAAAGAAGCGATTACACAATTATCATCACTACTCAGAAGCACATTGCAAGCGGGCAAACATAAATTGATTCCGCTAGGACAGGAACTGGAAGTTGTACGCGCTTATCTCCATCTTGAATCAGCACGTATGGAAGAAAGACTTCGCATGACGTGGAATGTTGATTCCGGATGTGAATCTTTTGAATTCCCACCATTGATGTTGCAGACGTTGGTTGAAAACTGCATCAAGCATGGCATTTCCAAATTGCCTGAAGGAGGCGACCTGAAAATCACCATCAGAAATTCGGAAACTGATTTGAATATCGAACTGGAGAATTCCGGGTATTATGATGCATCCGCTAAACCTGAATCGGGATTCGGAATAAAAAATACTTTGGAGCGACTGGAACTTCTTTACGGTACGCGTGCGGAATTCAGTATCGGTAACTCCGATCACAAAACAGTATTAACACGATTGAACATTCATAAAAACGCTAACTCATGAAAGCAGTAATTGTAGATGACGAACGTTTGGCGAGACAGGAATTGAAATCCATGCTTGCTACTTATCCGGGAATTGAAATCGCCGGGGAATGCGCTGATGTGAAGTCCGCCGTGGAAACCATTAACAACGTGCGACCGGACGTGATCTTTCTTGACATTCAAATGCCGGGGAAAACGGGATTTGATCTGCTCGAGGAAATCACTTTTGTACCGGAAGTGATTTTCGTTACCGCGCACGATGAGTATGCGTTGAAAGCTTTTGAAGTGAATGCACTGGATTATCTGTTGAAGCCGGTTCAGGGCGCGCGACTTTCAGATGCTATCAAGAAAGTGAGTGAGAAAATCAGAAAGAACGAAGATCCGCAGAACAAAGCCAACGCTCTAACGGAAGCTGATCAGGTATTTGTTAAAGACGGAGAAAAATGCTGGTTCGTAAAACTGGGCGATGTTCGTTTGTTCGAATCCGAGGGCAATTACGTTCGATTATTTTTCGGGACCCAGCGCCCGCTGATTCTGCGTTCTCTCAACTACCTTGATGAGCGACTCAGCAATAAAACATTCTTCCGTGCGAGCAGAAAGCACATCATCAATCTGCAATGGATTGAAAATATTGAAAGCTGGTTTAACGGCGGTTTACTGGTGAAGCTTAAAGGCGGAGAATCAGTGGAAATTTCCCGCAGACAAGCAGTGAAACTCAAGGAAATGATGAGTCTGTAATAATGTCGGAACCGTCCTGGAAAGAAGTTTTTTCAGACCGCAATTCGAGAAAACGATTTTACATTCTCGGAGTTGCGATGGCGGCGATGTTTGCATTCGTTTTCCTCACACTCGCTTGGACCGAAGAACGAAAAGGTTTCATTATTGAAACATGGGCAAGCGAATTCCTTGGCAATCCTCACAACTTTTCTATTCCGGTTTTCACTTTAACGTACTCCTGCGTACTGTTTACTCTGTATCAGTTCAGAAAATCACCGGAAAATATTTACAGGTTACTGATTGCTTATACAATCATGCAAATTCTGAGAGGTGTATTTCTGTTGATTGTTCCTCTGGAACCGGCACCCGAAATCATCCCGCTGGAAGATCCGTTTCTGAAACTCACATTCTACAACGGACGACCGAATCTGAAAGATCTTTTCTTCTCCGGCCACGTTGCGACTATTCTGATTATCGCCTTCTTCACGCGTTCACCTAAAATCCGAACAGCAGTAATAATCGCTGCAATAATAACAGCTGCATTGCTGGTTCAACAGCGCGTGCATTACATTACTGATGTCCTTGCGGCTTTACCTGCTGCGTGGATTTCCGTAAAACTGTCTTCATACATCGCGCGTTCATCCTCGAATTGATCTTCAGGTTCCGCAATGTGAAATTCAACCGGCAGAACCATTCCGGCTATGATCAGTCCTGCAATGCACAGCAATAAGATCAGAGACAACATTTCCATGTGATTGATGTTTGCACAAAAATCGCCCGGGTGGTTTACCGTGTTATTACCGTGAAAACAAAGTGTTGTTATAACACTGTTACGCTTTTGTATACTTCAGCAGGAAATCATTAACCGAATGTTGAAGCTGTGGAAAGAATTCACGGAAATCCGCCTCCAGTTCCTGATATTTCAGACGCAGCACCTCTCCTGACTTCTCCATACCTGATTCGTAACGTGCTCGTCTTGCCATTCCGCGCATAACAGCATCAATACCTTCGATAGTTGCGTAGGCGCAAAGCCAATTGTTACTGATCATATACGGCAACATCTGTGCAGGGCGCTCCGGAAAACTGGACATTTCCGCCTTCATGGCCGAGTAAATTTCAGAAGCATATTCCTCAAGTGAAACAGGAGAATATTCCTTCCAGCTCGCAGCCAGAAAATGATCGTAGTACACGTCTGAAACCACACCGGAGTAGTGATGAAAATACGGATGCAAAAGGCTCTTCGTGTGAATTACAACAGGATGAGAATCCGTAAACTGATCGATGTGCCTATGCAGCAGAATGCCACGTCGTACAGGATCTTCCCAATTGTTAAAAGCGTTGCCCTTTACCGAGTCGGCAATGAAATTACCGATCCGTAAACCCTTGTCGTTACCAGACAAATAGAAATGTGCGAGGAAATTCAACACTTCAAAGGTAGTAACTGTCGCCAATCGTGCACATTTAGGTACCTTTGTGCGTTCCGAGACCAATGAAAACAACCCGTTGTATTTTACTTATCCTTCCGCTGATGTTGCTCGCTGCCTTTGGGCAGGCACAAGGCGGACCTTCCGCACCGGTTGCTGCTGATTCCATTCACAACAACTGGCCGGAGAATAATAGTCGTCCGTGGACACTGCAGGAATGCATTGCCTACGCGCAGGTGCATAATTTGCAAGTGCAGATGCAGGAATTGAACGTACGCATGAGCGAAATCAATCTTCGTGCAAGTAAAGGTCAAATGCTGCCGAACCTTAATGCTGGAGCAGCTCACACGTATCAGTACGGACAAACTATTGACCGATTCACGAATACTTTCGTTAACGATCGGGTTCTGAACCAGAATTTCTTCGTGAGCAGTAACGTAACATTGTTCAATGGGTTGCAGAACTACAATACTGTTCAGCAGAACAAGTACAATCTTGAAGCAAGTCGCTTTGGTGTTGATCAGACACGCTATGATATTTCCATGAACGTAGCGAGTGCTTATCTCAACATTCTTTTTACCGAAGATCAGCTCACGATTGCCGAAAAGCAGAGAGGATTGACACAATCGCAGGTTGATCGCACTCAGAAACTCGTGAATGCGGGAGCGGCAGCACGCGGAACCTTGCTTGATCTGCAGACACAACTGGCCCAGGAAGAAGTTGCCGTGGTAAACGCAACGAACAATGTAACTATGGCGTATCTGACACTTACGCAGTTGATGAATCTGGATTCAGTTGCCGGTTTCAAAATTGCACGCCCTGACCTGAATGTTCCGAATGAAAGTATTCTGAGCGAAACACCTGAACAGATTTTCGCAGCTGCACAAAACATTCAGCCTTCGATAAAGCAAGCCGATGCAAGCATCAAAGGCGCTGAGAAAGGTGTTGATGTTGCACAAGGTGCTTTGAGCCCGACGCTGACCTTGCAAGGTTCACTCGGAACCGGATATTCAGGAGCACGTCAAACAGCAACGCCTGTAGTGAATGGTGTTGATACTGTTGGTGTGACAACAGGTGGAGACTTCGTTCTTGTACCGGGCATTGATTACAACTACGCAATTGTTCCTTTCGGTGAGCAGTTGGATAACAACTTCAACCAGAGTTTCGGTGTACAGTTGACAATTCCGATTTTCAATCGTCTTCAGGTGAATTCAAATATTCAGCGTGCAGAAGTACAGTATCAGAACGCTCAATTGAATGCAGATCTCGCGAAGCAGAATCTGCTCAAGAACATACAACAGGCGCATGCAGATGCCAAAGCATCATTGGAACGTTATCGCGCACAACAATCTGCTCTCAGCGCAGCAGAAGAAGCTTTCAAATATACCGAAGAGAAATTCAACGTGGGTGCTGTCAACACCATTGATTACACGAACGCAAAAAACAGATTGGCAAAAGCGGAATCGGATGTGCTTCAGGCAAAATTCGATTACATCTTCCGCCTGAAAGTGCTTGAATATTACAAAGGAAATCCTATCACATTCTGATAAACTCAATATGAAACGTTTACTGATCATCGGCGGAATACTTGTCGCAATTCTCATTGCAGTTGTTGTGATCGTTAAAGGATCCGGCCACAGCACTACGAAGGTTTCAACCGAAACGGTGATGCGCAGAAACATCACTGAAGTTGTATCTGCAAGCGGCAAGGTACAGCCTGAATTGGAAATCAAAATCAGTTCAGATGTTCCGGGAGAAATTGTGGAGCTGAACGTGAAAGAAGGCGACACAGTTAAGAAAGGCGATCTCCTGTTGCGTATCAATCCTGTGATCTATCAATCCGCAGTAGAACGTATGCAGGCAACATTGAACAGTACAAAAGCCAATCTTGCAAACAGTCAGGCGCGCCTTGAGCAGGCAAAAGCTCAATTCGTGAATGCAGAAGCGGCGTTCAACAGAACAGAAAAACTTTTCAAGCAAGGCGCCGTTTCTCAGGCTGAATTCGATCAGGCGAAAGCAACTTACGAATCATCCAAAGCAGATGTAGCGGCTGCGTCTGAAGCTGTTCGCGGGGCGGATTTCAATGTGCGCAGTACAGAAGCTTCGCTGAAAGAATCAACGGACAATCTCGCAAAGACATCCATCTATGCGCCTGTCAGCGGAACCGTTTCTAAACTCAACAAGAGAAAAGGTGAACGTGTTGTTGGTACTGCACAGATGGAAGGAACCGAAATCATGCGACTCGCAAATCTTCTGGAGATGGAAGTTCTTGTTGACGTAAATGAGAATGATATTCTTCGTGTTCACGAAGGCGATACCGCTTATGTGGAAGTTGATGCGCATGACAATCGCAAGTTCAAAGGCATTGTAACCGAAGTGGCCAACTCCGCGAATACGTTAGGCTTATCAACAGATCAGGTCACCAACTTCCAGGTTAAGATCCGTATCCTTCGTGAATCGTATCAGGATCTTCTCGACCCTGAACATCCGGAACGTTATCCTTTCCTTCCCGGAATGTCAGCAACAGTCGATATTCAAACCAAGCGCGTACTGAATGTTCTCACAGTTCCTATTCAATCGGTTACCACACGAACTGATACAAGTACAGCGGCAAAAGGAAAAGAACTGAACTACGGCAAAGAAGGTCCGCCGGAAGAAGAAACATCAACGGATGTTGTGGTGAAAGACAACAAAGTGAAAGACTCCGAAAAATCGGATGAGCCTATCGAGTGCGTGTTTGTTTATCGCGACGGTAAAGCGATTCTTGTTCCTGTAAAAACAGGAATTCAGGACAACATGTACATTGAAATTGTTTCCGGACTGAAGGAGAACGATGAAATCATCAGCGCACCTTACAGTGCGATCCGAACGTTACTTCGTAACAACGCAAAAGTTGAGAAGGTCAGCAAAGACCAACTCTCTGCGGTGGAAGAATAAATCATGGGACTTTTACTGCTCATCGAAACATCAGCTGCAGTTTGTTCCGTTGCGCTTTCGCGTGATGGAAACGTATTGAGTTATCGAGAAGAGCAGGAACCGAACCGGCATGCGGAATTACTTTCCGTATTCTGTGATGAAGTTCTTCGTGAAGCTAATGTTTCAGTACATCAACTGGATGCATTTGCTGTTA
Source organism: Bacteroidia bacterium (assembly GCA_023151315.1). Taxonomy (GTDB): domain Bacteria; phylum Bacteroidota; class Bacteroidia; order Palsa-965; family Palsa-965. The sequence goes on along the minus strand of JAKLJE010000003.1, from coordinate 195,293 downwards.
GCGGAGGACCCGGATCTTACACCGGTTTGCGTATCGGAACATCTACAGCCAAAGGTTATTGTTTTGCGTTGGGAATTCCGCTGATCGCCGTTCCAACGTTGGAAGCGATGGCCGCCGGAATGATTCCATCTGCAAAAGGAGATGACATATTGTGTCCGATGATTGATGCACGCAGAATGGAAGTATACACTGCCTTGTATTCAACGGATCTCACTGAACTCCGTGCAACTGAAGCTGTGGTTCTTGATGAATCCGATTTCATCAGCACGTTAACTGAAAAGAAAGTTCTGTTCAGCGGCGACGGAATGCCTAAAGCGCGACATCTACTGGAAAAGATTCCGGGAGCGTCTTTTACCGAAAATGGAATGCAGTCTGCAAAGAATCTTGCTTTGCCCGCAGAGAAACGATTCGTAAAGAAAGACTTTTCCGACACCGCGTATTACGTGCCGTTTTACCTCAAAACATTCCATCCCGGTCCTCAGCGCTCGGCGAAATAATACGGTTCAGTCGCCTAAAACTACGGTTCGGTCAGAATATCATCCGCCTAAAAATAAAAGCGTTCAACTTTGAAGCCGTAAAACCCACAATGCAAAGATGATTATGCGCTACCTCAGCTTCACATTTCTTTTTCTACTTTCCATTACAGCGGCTTTCTCGCAAACGCCCGTACAAACGATTCGCGGAACAGTTGTAGACAACCAGAGTAAAAGCACTTTGCCGGGAGTGCTCGTAATTCTGCAGGATACTGGCGCATCATCAAAGTCAACAACAACCGACATCAACGGTGCATTCCGTTTCGATAAAGTTCCCATCGGTCGACACACTTTGGTATTCCGTTTCATGGGTTACACCGAACGCAGTGCGACCGTAATTCTTACTTCTGGAAAAGAAATCGTTCTGAATATAGAAATGGAAGAATCCGTAAACACTGTTAATGAAGTAGTGATTACAGATCAGAACCAGAAATCGAAACCGCTGAACGACATGGCAACTGTAAGTTCCCGTTCGTTTACCATTGAAGAAACACAACGTTACGCAGGTAGTTTGGGAGATCCTTCACGCATGGCGGCTAACTATGCAGGAATCAGCGGCGCGCAAGATTCGAGAAATGATGTTGTGATTCGCGGTAATTCTCCAATGGGTTTGCTGTGGAAACTGAACGGCATAGACATTCCGAATCCGAATCACTTCGGGTCATTTGGTAGCACAGGTGGACCTGTGAGCATTCTGAACAACAACGTCCTCAGCAATTCTGATTTCATGACGAGTGCCTTCCCTGCAGAATACGGAAATGCACTTTCCGGTGTATTTGATTTGCGTATGCGTAACGGTAACAATGAGAAATATGAATTCATGGGGCAAGTCGGATTCAACGGATTTGAATTCGGCGCAGAAGGTCCGATCTCGAAGAAACATGGTTCGTCATTCATGATCAATTACCGTTATTCTACATTGGAATTGTTCAGCAAAATCGGTGTAGAATTCGGAACCGGTGTTGCAGTACCGAAGTATCAGGATTTATCATTCCGGATGAATTTCCCTACCGAGAAAGCCGGAGATTTTTCCATCTGGGGAATCGGAGGATTGAGTTACATCGAATTGCTCGACAGTGAAACCGACACCACTAAACTTGATTTGTATACGCTTGGAGGATTTGACACTTATTACGGAACACGTATGGGTGTGATCGGATTCTCACATATGTATTCCATGAATGCGTCGACATACAGCAGATTGAATGTAGGTATGACCGGAGCTCAGAACTATGTTCAGGTAGATTCAATCGGTTGGAGCGATATGAGTTTCTGGCCGAATTACGGAAGTGATTTTCATCAGATCAAAGTGAATGTGAACTATGCGCTTGTAAAGAAATTCAATGCGAAGAATACATTGAAGAGCGGATTGCAAGGAGAATCATTCTCGGTGATGCTGAAAGATTCCACAGCAATCAATCCAACTACATTCCGCCTTATCCGTGATGTGGAAGATCAATCCATGCTCATTCAGGCGTATTCGCAATGGCAGCATCGCTTTACCGGAAAGCTCACACTGAATCTCGGCATACATGGACAGTATTTACATTTGAGTGAATCGTGGGCTGTAGAGCCGCGCATGGGATTCAAGTGGCAGATCAACGAGAAAAATTCACTTAGTGTAGGTTCGGGACTTCACAGCCAGATTCAACCGATATTCATTTACTACAATCAAACGTTATTGCCGAACGGACAATATGCTTTGACCAACACGAATGTTGACTTTTCGAAAGCGTTTCACAACGTAATTGCATGGGACTGGAACTTCGCGCCGCAAATGCGAATCAAAGCAGAAGTATATTATCAATATCTCTACAATATTCCGGGATTGGAGCGCGCTTCGATTTATTCCGCACTTAACGACGGAGCTGATTTCGGTTCACCGGGAATTGATTCGTTGGTGAACAACGGAACGGGCCGCAATCTTGGATTTGAATTCACACTCGAGAAATTCTACAGCAAAGGGTATTATTTCCTCGCAACTGCTTCCTTGTATCAGGCATACTTCACACCAAGCGATGGAATTGAACGTCAGTCGGCTTTCAGCGGCAACTACGTATTCAACGTTCTCGGAGGAAAAGAATTCAAGTTCGGACCAAAGCATACGTTGTCTTTCGATTTGAAAACGAATGCTGCCGGTGGTAAGCGTTACATCCCGATCGATCTTACTGCGTCCAATGCAGCCGGAATGGCGGTGTATGATTACAGCAAAGCATATGATCAGCGTTACAGCGGTTACTTCCGTATCGATTTCAAAATCGGTTACATCTTCAACATGAAGCATGTAACACAACAATGGTCAATTGAATTGCTCAATCTGACGAACAATAAAAATATGTTCACTCAGGAATACGATAAGACCAACAATACAATCAAGACAACTTATCAGACAGGATTCCTTCTGATTCCATCTTACCGAATCACATTCTGATGAACAACAACTGCTGCGAAACAGAACCGAATGATTTCTGGTTCCGCGTAATCGGAATTCCGGTTACGGGAATCGTAGGCGGATTGGCTTCAGCCGTACAGAGTCCGGACATTTCCCTGACTGTACTGGTACTGAACTCTGTTTTGCTCACCGCATTGATCTGGGAGGCCAATCGATGGATGGTAATTCGCATGCGGAATCGATTCCCTTCGTACGAGCAAACGGTAAAACGAATTGCAGCGCAATTTGCAGTGAGTCTTGCAGGAAGCTCCTTGATCCTTGTTGCGTACTGCGTATTGTTCGGAATGATTTTCATGTCGACAGGACCAACCACAGCTGCGTTGATCGGAAATCTGATTACGGGACTCACGTTCACCATAATCATCAGCGTGATTTATGAATGCGTGTATTTCTTTTCCATGTGGAAACAATCTATCGTTGAAGCAGAAGAACTCAAACGTCAACAGGTTTTATCGCAATACGAAGCGCTCAAAAGTCAAGTGAATCCGCACTTCCTTTTCAACTCATTGAATACACTTGCCGGCTTGATAGAAGAAGATCAAACGCGTGCCGTAGAGTATGTGCAGCAACTTTCCAAAGTGTACAGGCATATACTTCAGAGCAGTGATAAAGAAACGATTTCTTTAAAGGAAGAAATGAACTTTCTGCGTTCGTACATTTTTCTGCTTAAAATGCGATTCGGAGAAAATCTCATTACGGAAATATCAATTGATGAGAACCTGAATAACGCCTTGGTTCCTGCGTTGGCAGTACAGCAACTCGTTGAGAATGCCATTAAGCACAATATCATTTCCACATCGCAACCTTTGCATTTAACAGTAAGTGCAGATTCAAGCGGCAGACTATCAGTGGTAAATAATCTGCAAAAGAAAATGTCTGTTGAACAAAGCAGCGGATTCGGACTCAGCAGTCTGCGTCACCGTTTTCACTTGCTCGGTAGCGACGATGTACGAGTTGAAGAAACAGAAGCCACTTTCCGTGTAACAATTCCTTTGTTGTCTGAATGAAAAATGTGCTGATCATAGAAGACGAGCTCATTGCTGCACGGCGTCTTGAAAAAATGCTGCACAATCTGCGCAGCGATTATCAAATTCTTGCAACAGCCGACTCAGTTCAATCAGCGGTGGAATGGCTGAAAAGTAATCCTGCGCCGGATCTGATTTTCATGGACATCCAACTTGCAGACGGATTGAGTTTCGAAATCTTCAGGAAAGTGGAGGTGCAGACTCCTGTGATTTTCGTTACTGCATACGACGATTACGCTTTGCGTGCCTTCAAGTTTAATAGTGTGGATTATCTGCTGAAACCGATTGAACAGGAAGCAGTGAACGCGGCAATCACAAAATTCGAACAGAACTTTGGGAACCGCGACCTGTTTACTTCGGAACTCGCCAAAGAATTGTTAATGCAAAAGCCCGTCTATCTGACGCGCTTTCTTGTTTCGAAAGGCGACAAATGGATTCCTGTTCTTACATCAGACATTGCCTGGCTTATTTCCGAAGACAAACATGTTTTCATTGTAACCAATTCGGGCAACAAGTATCACATTCCGCAATCTTTGGAGCAGTTGGAAGAACAATTGGATCCATCTGCGTTCTTCCGTTCAGGAAGAAAATTTATCCTGAGCAAATCCTGTATACGTAATGTGGAAAGCGGATTCAACGGCAAGCTGCATGTGAATGTTGAGCCGAAACCGGAAGATGATGTAACTGTGAGCAGGGAAAAGTCTAACGAATTTAGGAATTGGCTGATATCGTAGCGCATTCAATTATGCGGGATAAGCAACGCCAACATTTTGATTGCTGCTTAGAAAAATAAGCGCACGCTTCAACGAACCGAAACAAGGAAGATCAACTTCATCTAATATCTCGAAATCGATATTTCGTGTTAATGGTAATTGGTGCAAGGTTGGCTTATAGCGACCGCGTATAAAAAAAGAAGAAACTTCACCTTTTGCATCTCTTCTTCCTTCTGGATCACCCATGAAACTTGCACCAGTTCTAATTAAGGTTTCCCTTCTTCCGGAAATCATAGCAATTTCCTTACCTGCCATATGGCTAATACATGGTAAAAAAAGAGTTTCAAATTCCCGATATAATAACACAATTGCTACCGGAAAATTTGTCAAATGTTGTCTTATCCTACTAGAAATCCTTGGGGCGAAAACTCTTGGGCAATTATCCTCCGAATCGCGCAGGATTAATATTCCGTCAACATTTCCTAATGCAATGGACAAGTTAATTGCACGTTCAATTCCCTCATCGGTAACAATTTTATGAATGCGTCGTGGTTTAGCGAACTGCAAGCCTGTAATTGTCATGTAGCGCGAAAGTCTGGATAATAAATTACCGACTGCTTCTAACTCTCCATGACCTTCGACATATACGTAGATCATAATTCAAAATTCAGCGAAGTTTGACTTGATTGTAACTCTCCTTCTCTATGCAATTCGCCGATTGTCATTAGTCCCTCCTTTACCAAATGTATCTGCTCTTCATCTACTCTTCGAATGGTGGTAAGACCATCAATCTTCTCTACTACTCTTATAAATTCAGTTGCACCCTGCCAATAATCAAGCAACTCTGGACTATGAGTTGTAATAATTACTTGTGACTTAGCACTAGCCTCGCTAATAAAATCGTAAAGAATTGGAATCGCTCCTGGATGTATTGTCAACTCAGGCTCCTCAATACCAATAACTGTCAGTCTAGGGACTTGAATCAATGCAGTAATTATCCCAGCAATCCTTAATGTTCCGTCCGATTCTTGCGTAGCATCAAACCATTTACCCTTATTGCTTTCACCACTTTCGCCATGTTTAAAGGCAGTTATCAAATACCCAGTAACTTGTTTAATACTAATATCATCTATTTCATTGGTAAGCTTATAAAGCGATTCAATCAAATCCGACTTCCACGTTTCTGGATCCTGATCCTTTAGAATCGAGACCCAATTATTACCATGCTCCTCCATCGGTTTTTGTGGATCGTAGGTCTGAGGAATACGCAGTGCGTCAGGATAGATATTATAAACAGCCATATTTCGCAATGAGTCTACTAAAGGTTTAAAGCGGCTATCTCCAGCGATGAGAGGAAGACAAAGATTAAGAGGCGTTAGGGTCGGCTTTAAATTAGGTATAGGTACTATCCACGTACCTGATTCTACCTGATAACTATGCACTACACCACTATCCCTTTCTTTAATCCATGCATACTCCTTCTTGACATCATATTCATATTTCTTATGGCCTGTAATCTCAAAAGAATATTTAGCATCGAAGTCCTTCTCAACAATCTCTAGGGATATTGAAACTACAAGAGGGCGGCCTGAACTCCATCTTCTTATAGACTTTATACCATGACGCTTAGTTATAGCACCCTCAAGTCCTAATTTCATGATGTCAGCCACAAATCTTATGATGTCAATGACATTTGACTTCCCCGAACCGTTTCGACCAACCAGAACATTCTTTGACCCTAATTCAAGAACAGTTTTGATCCCTAGGCTCTTATAATTTGAAACCTCGATTCTCTTTATCATGACTAAATATAAAAATTAATAATTTACCACCTGCATCTTTACGATGTCAATACCCTGATCAATGTGGCGGCGATTGATGTACGCGTAACTAACTTTCGCATTGCCTTCATACAGATAAGAGAATTCATCCTTGAGCACAGCGTTACGGAAACGTCGTATAGACTCAATGCGTCCGAGCGAATCGTATTTGTACTGCGTCAATTCATTCACCGGATCACCGGCATTCGACGAATATGTGCACGAAAGAAAGCGACCGAGTGAATCGTATTCGTATCCACAGGTTATCCGGATTCCACCAGCCATGAAAGCTTCCCGTGTTTCCACTACTCTGCCTTTCTCATCCAGATACATCATCGTTTCCTTGTAGGATTTTCCTTCATCATTCACGCTTAGTTTTTTTATCGAGCGCGAGGAGTACTTCTCGTAACGGAAATCTTCCCGGGAAATTTCAGTTTGTGCTCCCAAGCGAAAATCGCGGTGTGAACTTCCGAGATTGGTTTCACGGCAATGAATCTGCGTTGTGATCAAACCATCTTCGTCGTAAGTGTAATACCACGCATGATAATAAACACCTTCACACATACGTCGAATGCTTAAGCGAGAAAGTGAATCGTAATAAGAATAGATGAACAACGTGTCGTAAGAATACGTGTACTTGTACTCGGTCCATCCGTCTTTCACTTTCCGGCCTTTTCTGTAAACGGGTCCATGTTCAACCGCTTTCGGCTCCATCCCTTTCACACGCGTTCTCCAATAGAAAACAACGCGGCCTTCTTTGTCGAAATGAAAATGCTCTTGGAGTCCCTTATCCTGAATGATTTTTCCGTCAGGCTTGTATTGAAAATTACTGGTGATTTCGGAAATGCGTTGCGCCTTAACGCTGTCCGGATTAAAAGCTACCGGAACTCCGAACGGGTCGTCATTAACAGGCTGAAACAGCTGTGCGGAAACAACAACAGGCAGCAATATTGCAAGCAAAGCAACAATGTTGCGATAAACCAAAGCCGAATGACTACCAGTCCTGTACTTGCCCATTCTGTTGCAAGCGATGCATCAGTTCAGCTGTTTTAATGCTTCTTCCACGCTGCTTACCGGCAAATGACAAGTATTGTTTTCGCAGACGAAAATCAAATCCTTACCTGACTCAGTTCTGTTGTGCAGCAATGGAATTTCTGAATGACCAGCGCTTCCTGCAAAGATTTCATTTGGCAGGTAGTACTTCCTTAGTTCGGCTGCGCTTTTATCAACATGTTTACCAACAATCACCACTTCTCTCGACGGATACATCTGATGAAGAGCCAGATTCAGCCAGTTAGCATAGCCTGCTCCGTACTTGATCATTTCCGCTTCCACACATTTTAACATTTCTGAAGCACGCATTATCCATTCTTCGCGACCGAAGTAACGACCGAGAACGGAAAGGTTGTTCGCCATTACCGAATTTGACGCCGGGATTACATTGTCTGAGAGTTCTTTCTTTCGCGCAATCAGCGGTGCATCTTCTGACGACGTGAAGAAGAACATTGGATCTGCAGAATCCGAGAACAATTCAATAACTGTATTCGCTAATTCCCGAGCCAACATCAGCCAGGCTTCGTCGAACTTCGTTTGATAGAGTGCGATGTACGCATCGATAACAAACGCATAGTCCTCGAGAAATCCATTTACAGAAGCTTTTCCGTTTTTCCATGAATGCCAAAGTCTTCCCTTATCCGATGTCATTTTCTCTTTGATAAAACGAGCTGTCTTTATCGCAGAAAGCAAATAAGTATCATCTCCGCAGTATTTCCATGCTTCTGCATATGCTTTGATCATCATCGCGTTCCATGAACACAGCATCTTATCATCCAATCCCGGACGTACTCGTTTGCTTCGCGCAGCGAGCAGTTGCATCTTCGCACGTCCAACGCGATTCATCAATTCATCGGTTGTCCATCCTTTGGATTTCGCGAACGAACTATAAGATTGCCGCATCAGAAGAATATAATTTCCTTCATTCTGATTCTGATGATGATCCACCCAATAACCGATGCTGTTCACATTGAAAAGTTCAGCAAACCACTCAAAGTCAGATTGAAGTTCCTGCATGAGTTCTTCTTTCTTCCACACATAGAACTTCCCTTCCTCACCTTCCGAATCTGCATCGAGTGCCGAACAGAATCCGCCCTCATCAGTCAGCAATTCACGTTCTGCCCAGGCAATTGTTTCTTTAACGACGTTCTGATAGAAAACATCACCTGTAGCGCCGTATGCTTCACTGTACAGACTGATCAGTTGCGCATTATCATAAAGCATTTTCTCAAAGTGCGGCACTTTCCAAAGCATATCTGTTGAGTATCGTGCAAATCCACCGCCCACGTGATCATAAATTCCGCCCATTGCCATTTTATCCAGCGTTAACAATGTGTGTTGTCGCGCTGACCCAGACTTAGAGTAATGTGAATATCGTAAGAGAAACAAATAGTTTACAGGTAACGGAAACTTCGGTGCGCGATTCGGTCCGCCTTCAGTTGTATCTATACGTTGCGACCAATTCTCCCACGACAATTGTACTGCACCGGGAGAAAGTTGCAGCGTGTCGAACTCCGGCACAAGTTGATCCAGTGCACGAACACCATCCGTTAACTGTGTAGCATATTGTATGCACTTCTCAGGTTCTCCATTCCACAAGTCTGCAAGATTGAGCAACACTGCCATCCATTTTTCCTTCGGGAAATATGTTCCTCCGTATAACGGTCTTCCATCCGGTAACGCAATACAATTCAACGGCCATCCGCCCTGCCCTGTCATCAGTTGCACTGCGGCCATATAAACCTGATCAATGTCCGGTCGTTCCTCTCGATCCACTTTTATGGAAATGAAGAGATCGTTCATAATCTGCGCCACTTTCTCGTCTTCGAACGATTGATGTTCCATCACGTGACACCAGTGACAAGCGGAATAACCTACACTGATGATCATGAGTTTGTTCTCGGACTTCGCGCGCGATAATGCTTCATCACCCCACGGCAACCAGTTTACCGGATTGTAGGCATGTTGCAACAGGTATGGACTGGATTCATTGATCAACTGATTCGGTTTGCGACTCGTGCTCATATTTGCGATTTGAATTGCAATGTACTAAGAACATATTCTCGAATGTATCGGAGCGTGCGGATGAAATTAAGGAAAGGATTATTTTAGTGCCGCCAGGTTGTTACAGCCTGATTCCGGTATGATTCAATTGCTATTCGTTTTCGTTGCGTTCGCCTTTGTTGGAATACGCATCTACTCTGAGCTCGTCAGAGATGTTATCGGTTCCCGTCCCCGTTCGCAGTGGAAGAAAATAAGCGAATTTGAACTCAACAGAATTCTGCTCAGACTGCAATTCTACAAGGAACTGAACGCAACAGACAAGAAGATATTCCTGGATCGCGTAATGTACTTCTGTGATAAAAAACTGTACCTCGGTATGGATGGAATGGTTATCACGGACGAGGTCCGAGCATTTGTTGCTGCATCAGCTGTGCAAATCGGATTTCGCCTCGACGAATGGAGATTCCCGAGTTTTCACACTTACCGCGTTTATCCTGAATCGTTTTACAGCAGTTTATTCCAGAAATTCCTGAAAGGCGGAGCAGGCAACCAAGGCATCATCTGGTTTTCGTACGCCGACTACCAATCGGGATATGCTGATTCCACGAATGGAATTAATCTGGGTTTGCACGAAATGGCGCACGCGTTGGTGATTGAAATGCAAAACGGGAATATGGATTCCGATTTCACACACGCATATGAAAGGATAGAACGTATCTCAGAAGACAGAATTGCCAAAATCAGAAACGGAAGTTATACTTTCCTCCGTGCGTATGCAGGAACAAACCTGATGGAGTTTATTGCTGTTTGTGCAGAATACTTTTTTGAAAAACCGAATGAGTTTCGCGCACACGACCGGGAACTTTATGATGCTGTGATGTGGCTGCTGAAGCAGGAACCGCACACTCCTCCGTCCATTCTGCAAGTCACCAATCAACCGAAAGAAGAAAAAATCAGGAAGAATTACCGTTATGCCAAGTGGCATTGGTCATTGACCTTGGTGCTGCTTGGAATATTTCTTGCTCCGGGAATTCTCATTTGGCAAATGAACAAAGTGCTGCTGGACGGAGAAACACTTTTCACAATCAGCAGTATCGTAGTTATAGGCTCAGCACTTTTACTTTATAAGCCGGTCGTAAAAAGCGGAGCTTTGGGACTTACGCAATTTGTGCTATGCCATTCATTCGGACTTGGCCCCTTCGTACTCGCTGTATTTTTTCTGATCAACGGAATGATTCCGATTCATAATGAAACTACGGCGCACAAAATCACAAACGTTCACATAGCAGATGCGAATCACTATTTTGTTTATCTACAGGACGAATCGGGAATCAGCTCTTCGGATCAAATGATAATCAGTCCGGAAGAAGCCGCAAAAGTTCACAAGGGATCACTGCTGATTACAATTGTGAGAACCGGATTATTCGGAATGAAATATCCGGGTGATAGTTATGTAATCGGACATGAGGTTGTCCGTTAATACTCTATTTCTTTTTCTCTTCTGCAGTCTGCACTTTCTCCTGCTTGATGTTCACAGGAAACTTCTTACGCAATCCGAACACTCCGACTTTAATCCAGCCGTTAACTTCCGCGTTAGTTTCTTTCTTTGAAATGGCAGAAAGCAAGGTTGGTATTCCGCTGATGAGATCCGTAAGCTGCGCGTTTACATTCACACGGTAAATCTGAGTTGTGTCCTTCAGAATTTTGACTTTGTCATCAACGGTTACCGTACCTAAAGAAACGTTAGCCACTTTCACTGCCAGCTCCATTCCATGCAATGTGATGGAGAAATTATTCGGGTTACGTATCTGCAAGCCCATGTTCATCGTTACAGTTCCTTTCAGAAAATTGAAGTTGCTGAACTTTACATCAGTGACCTTGTCCGGCACTACAGGTTGAATGCCGCAGGAACTGAAGAACAATGCGATCAGCAGGGTAATGAGTGTGAATTTCAATTTCATCAGAAGTAAGTTTTACAATGTGCATCAAATCTAAAACCAAAGTTTGCGATGCCGGTCATCATTCACTTTTATTGTGAACAAAAAAGCCGCCACACCGGGGTGCAGCGGCCTTGAATTAAATCTCAGCAATTATTTCCCGCTCATATAGTGTTTATAGAACAGCGGAATAGTCTCAATTCCCTTGTAGTAATTGAAGAGTCCGTAATGTTCATTCGGCGAATGAAGCGCGTCAGAATCAAGACCGAAACCGAACAGTACAGAGTCCAACCCGAGAACCGATTTGAACAATGCAACAATCGGAATTGAACCGCCGCCACGTGTTGGGATTGGTTTCTTGCCGTAAGTCTCTTCCATTGCTTTTGCCGCAGCGAGATAAGCCGGAGAAGACGTGGAAACCACAACAGGCTCTCCGCCGTGATGATGCGATACTTTCACTTTTACAGATGCAGGAGCAATCTTCTTGAAGTGTTCGGCAAACTTGTTCGAAATTTCCTCAGATGTCTGATTCGGTACAAGACGCATGGAAATTTTTGCATATGCCTTGGATGGCAATACTGTTTTTGCTCCTTCTCCTGTATAGCCGCCCCAGATACCATTCACATCTAAAGTCGGACGGATTCCGGTTCTTTCAAGAGTTGTGTATCCTTTCTCTCCATGAATATCATTGATATCAAGATCTTTCTTGTAAGCGTCAACGTTGAACGGGGCTTTGTTAAGTTCTGCGCGTTCCGCATCAGAAAGCACCATTACATTGTCATAGAATCCCGGAATAGTGATGTGATTATTCTCATCCTGCAACGATGCAATCATCTTACACAATACGTTAACCGGATTGGCAACACCACCGCCGTAAACTCCGGAATGCAAATCACGATTCGGTCCGGTTACTTCCACTTCCATGTAAGCAAGACCGCGCAAACCAACATCAATCGAAGGTGTATCATTTGCAATGATGGAAGTATCTGAAATCAGAATCACATCTGCTTTCAATTTCTCCTTGTTGGCCTTCAAAAATCCTCCAAGATTTGCAGAGCCTACTTCTTCTTCCCCTTCGATCATGAACTTCACGTTGCATGGAAGTGTGTTTGTTTTGAGCATCACTTCCAATGCTTTCACATGCATGAACATTTGCCCTTTATCGTCGCAGGATCCGCGAGCGAAAATTGCTCCATCAGGATGAATATCCGTTTTCTTGATTGTTGGTTCAAACGGTGGTGAAGTCCATAATTCCAGTGGATCAGCAGGCTGCACATCATAATGACCGTAAACGAGCACGGTTGGTAACTTGGCATCAATTATTTTTTCTCCGTAAACAACAGGATAACCACCGGTTTCACAGAGTTCAACATTATCAGCACCAACAGCAATAAGCGAAGCCTTTACAGCCTCAGCCGTTTTGATAACATCACCTTTGTATTTCGGATCAGCACTTACCGATGGAATGCGCAGCAAACTGAACAATTCATCAAGGAAACGCTCTTTATTTTTTTCAATGTATTCTTTCTGGATACTCATATCATTCGAATTTTCGTGTTTTTAACTCAGTGGAAGACGAATTTCAGCAAAAAAGCGGGTCAAAATCCTCATCCGCCTGATTTTTTCATTTAACACCGTAAACGCGTGATTTGTCTTGAAAAAACGGGGTCTTTGTCCTATTTTTGCTCGTAGGCAAATTTCCGTGCTTTCCCCGGCGGACTAAATTAATTGATATGTCAAAAAGACTACTCTGCATTGCAGGCACGCTTGCGATTGTTGCAGGATTTACAACAAGTAATCTGAATGCTCAGATCGCAACCAGCACAACACTTACTCCGGCTCAGTTGGTGACAAATGTTTTGCTTGGACCCGGGGTAATTGCATCCAACATTGTTTATACCGGTGATGCGAACGCGATTGGTTTTTTCAGTGGAGGATTAACTGGAATCACACCACTCGGAATTGACAGCGGTGTTGTGATGACCACAGGAACCGTTCTCAATAACGGAAGCGGTCCTCAAGGACCGAATAATTCCACTGGTGCGGGAACCGACAACACACAGCCGGGTGATACGTATCTGACTTCTATTGCCGGGGCCAATACTTTCAACGCGGCGATTCTGGAATTTGACTTCATTCCGATGGCAGACTCCGTGAAATTCCGTTACGTTTTCGGAACAGATGAATACATGGAATATGTGACCGGAGGTTTCGCTGACGTATTCGCCTTCGTTCTGAGCGGCGTTTCTGTACCACTTGCTCCAACGAATATTGCACTGATTCCATCAACAACAAATCCGGTAACAGCATTAACTGTTAATGCCAATCTGAATCCGCAGTTTTATGTTGACAATGAAAATCCTCCGGGAACATGTGTACAGTACGACGGATTCACTACAGTTCTTACAGCACAGTATCCGGTTCAATGCGGCGAAACATATCACATTCGTTTGGCAATTGCAGATGCACTTGACGGAATTGTGGATGCCGGTGTATTCCTCGAAGCAGGTTCATTTACAACCGGAGAAGTAAACCTCGCTACTGAAATCAGCTACGGCAGCAATAATGATTCAACTCTTTATGAAGGATGCGGTCAAGCGTGTATCATTCTTGCGCGCACAGGAAGCACAGCGCAATCTGATACGATTTCGCTCACTGTGAGTGGAACTGCTGTAAACGGTGTCGACTTTATTCCTGCTCTGCCTTCACAGGTAATTTTCCAACCTGGTCAGGATTCAGTAGTAATCTGTATTCAGGCTGTTCAGGATCTGACTCCTGAAGGATTGGAAACACTTATCATCAATTCCAACGCTACAGGTCCATGTGTACAAAGCGTAACCAGTTTGACTTTGTACATGAGTGATTTTCTCCCGTTGGTTGCAGATGCAGGAGATGACACTTCGATGTGTTCATCCAATCCTGTGATTCTCGGCGGACCAACAACTGGTGGCGTTGAACCATATCATTACATCTGGAGCACCGGAGATACAACTCAGTTCATTTCCGTTTCTCCAACGGTGACAACAACTTATTTTGTTCAGGTGACAGATCCTTGCGGTTCACCGGTTGGCTTCGATTCAGTTACCGTTTACTTGCCTTCCACACAAGCTTTGCAGGCAGTTGGTTCTTCTGATCTTGACCTGTGTACAGGAGATGCTGCAATTCTTACAGTAAATGCATCCGGCGGATCGCAACCTTACAGCGTACTCTGGACAACAATTAGCGGAACTGATTCAGTTCCGAATCCGACTTCAGCAGTGAATACATTCACTCCGACATCAAGCGGCACGTTCCTTGTATTAGTACAGGAAGGATGCGGTGCAATTGACGGAGATACGATCAACATTACAATGGCGGATTGTGCGGTTGTACCTCCGAATGTGTTCACACCGGGTGGTGACGGGAACAACGATCTTCTTGTCTTTACAGGACTTGAAGATTTCCCGGGAAGTGCTTTGTTCATCTATAATCGCTGGGGAAATAAAATTTACGAAAGCAGCGATTATCAGAACAACTGGAACGGAACTTCTGTATCCGATGGAACATATTACTACATCCTGAATGTTTCCGATGGAAGAAGTCTGACCGGATTCATTACAGTAATTAACGAGAAATAATTCAAAAGGGAATCCGCCACGCACATCCCGGTCCTAACGACCCCAAGCGGCCCCGATACAGTAAATATGAAGTGGCGCCTTTGTCTTTTTCTGATTCTTATTTGCCTTTCCTGGAAGGCGAAGGCTACGCATATTGTGGGTGGAGAGATCTACTACGATTGTCTCGGTAACAACGATTACAGAATTACGCTGAAGGTTTATCGCGATTGTATTAACGGAGTTGCGCCATACGACAATCCTGCAACGATCGGAATCTTCAATACTTCAGGAGTACTTATCAACAGTATCGGATTGGCATTCCCCGGAAGCAATCCTGTTCCTCCAACGATTAACAGTCCGTGCTACACGCCTCCAACGAGCGTTTGTGTAGAAGAAGCGATTTATCAGGGCGTAGTGAATTTACCACCCATTGCAGGAGGTTATGTTCTCGCTTATCAGCGTTGTTGCCGTAACCAGACAATTCTGAATCTTGTTAATCCGGGCGCAGTAGGATCAACGTACACGATAAACATTCCGCCAACCAACTTAGCTGTTTGCAACAGCAGTGCGCGTTACAATAATTTCCCGCCAATCTACATCTGTCAAGGTGCGCCGCTTGTGTTTGATCATTCTGCAACTGATCCGGACGGCGACTCTTTGGTTTATGAATTGTGTGACCCGTATGATGGAGCTTCCGCTGCAAATCCGCAGCCGGTTCCGCCTGCCGGACCTCCGTATCAGTTTGTACCGTTCGCGGCTCCGTATTCCGGATCTTATCCAATGAGTTCCAATCCTGCTTTGTCCATTAATCCTGTTACTGGTCTTCTCACCGGAACTCCGAATCTTGCCGGACAATGGGTTGTGGGTGTGTGCTGTAAAGAATATCGCAATGGACAATTGATCGCAGTTAACAAACGCGATTTCCAGTTCAATGTATTGCCATGTCCTCTTCTTACCGTGAGTTCAATTCCGGCACAAACAGTATTCTGCGCAGGATACACTGTTCAGTTTCTGAACAACAGTTTCAATGCAACAACATATCTGTGGGATTTCGGTGATCCAACCACAACTGCAGATAACTCCACTTCGTTTCAACCAACCTGGACATACGCAGATACTGGTGTGTATACAGTAACATTGATCTGTAATCCGAATACTGCTTGTGCTGATACCAACACATCAATATTCAGAATTTATCCGCCGGTTGCACCAAATTACGCAGCTCCTGCAGGACAATGTGTAGACGGAAACAGTTTTGATTTTCAGATTGGCGGACAGTTCATGGGCAACGGCACCACCACGTGGACGTTCGGACCTAATGCGAATCCATCAACATCCAACGTCAATGATCCGCAAGATGTTGCGTGGAATTCACCGGGCAATTATCTTGTAACTGTACAGGTTGACGAAAACGGATGTACAGGAACTTTCACTGATACTGTTTTTGTTTATCCGATGCCGACGGCTTCCTTCAACACAGGTCCTTTTGTCGGATGCGTTCCATATACAATAACGTTTGATGACAGTTCGGTTGCCGGAACACCAATGCTTTACCTCTGGGATTTCGGTGATGGAAATACAGCAACGGTTGCAGAACCAACATACACTTACACTGTTCCCGGCACATACGATGTAACATTGATCATTGCCACAACCAATGGTTGCATTTCAATTGATACACTCATGGTGCCGAATGCCGTAACAGTAAATCCTTCTCCAACGGCAGGTTTCTCAACTTCAGATACAGTTGTTTCAATTTTCAATCCGTATATCTCTACTACTGACTTCAGCTTCGGAGCGGACAGTTGTCAGATGGATTTCGGTGACGGATATGTAACTAATGATTGTAATGCCGGACACACTTACTGGAGTTACGGATCTTATACGATTACACAAACAGTCTGGAATCAATACGGATGTCCTGACACAATGCGCATCAACGTAGAAGTATTGCCTGAACATGAGTTTTTCATTCCTAATACGTTCACACCGAACGGTGATGGACTGAATGATATGTTCATGCCTGCAATAATGGGAGCTGAACAATATCACTTCATGGTGTTCGATCGCTGGGGCATGTTGATTTTTGAATCATACGATGTTCTTCAGGGATGGGACGGACGTTTCAAAGGCAACAAATGCCAGCAGGATGTCTACGTATGGAAAGTTGACTTCTTCGATCTGGAACATCAGACGAGCGAAACACGGATTGGTCACGTGAACCTGATTCGATAATCATTAAATTATTTTATGAATGTTACATGTTGCCATCGAAGAACATCGATGAGTAATACTTAATAACTTTGCAATATGTCAGACAACGTTTTCGATAAACACATTTTCATCTGCGCCAATGAACGTCCTGCCGGAGCCACACGCAGAAGTTGCGGAGAACAACACGGAATGCAGTTGGTGGAAGAATTCCGAAAGCAATTGCGCGAGAAAAAACTTCCTCTTCGCATTCGTGCGCAAAAAGCAGGCTGTTTGGATATCTGTGATCACGGCCCAACTGTTGCAATCTATCCGGAAGGAGTTTTTTACGTTAACGTTCAGATTGCTGACGTTATAGATATTATCGATCAGCATATAGTCGGAAACAATCCTGTTGAACGATTGCGGTTCCGCAGAAAACAATCCTGAACACATCATCTTGAACCTGCCCGATAAACCGCCGCTGGCCCTTGAAGAAGCACAAAGTTTCGGGTTGCTTCTGCCAAAAGCATACGCGCTTTTGCAGAGCGATTTCAATATGTCCGGAATAGAAACGGAATGGCCTGTTTCATTCGGAGAAAACGTATTTGAACTCCGAAAAATCGTTGCAGACAGAATCGCCTCTTCCGGTGGTCCGACAACTGAAGCATTCTATCGATTATTGTACCGTGCTGACATACGCGAAACAGAGCTGAAAAAGGCTCTTAATGATTCCGGAAACAGTGATTTCATAACATCCATAAGCGAAATTCTGATTATCCGTGCGTTGCAACGTGCTTATTACCGAGAGAAGTACCGCAGCGAACACTGATCCATTGTATTGCAGTTCACCTTAACTTTGTATCCATTAATTGTGCAGAAATGGATAGTCTGAGTTACCTCAATAGCGGAGATGTTACGGCAATAGAAAATCTGTACCGTCAATATCTCAACGATAAATCAAGTGTGGATTCAAGCTGGCAACAGTTTTTTCATGGCTTTGAATTCGCACGTGCCAATTATCAGGACTCCGGAGAGATTCCTGAAAAAGTTCAGAAGGAATTCGCGGTCATCAATCTGATTAACGGCTACCGTACGCGCGGACATTTGTTCACAAGAACGAATCCTGTGCGTGAACGACGCAAATATTCGCCCACTCTGGATATATCAAACTTCGGATTGCGTGAGAGTGATCTTGATGACATTTTTCAGGCGGGGACGCAGATCGGAATCGGTGCTGCAACTTTGCGCACGATCATCGATCACCTCGAAGCAACATACTGCCGTTCCATTGGAGCAGAGTTCATGTTCATTCGCGAACCACAGAAATTAAAATGGTTGCAGGAGAGAATGGAGAAATCCAGAAACACTCCGAATTATTCCGTTGAAGAAAAGAAAGCCATTCTGAGAAAGCTGACGCAGGCTGTAGTGTTCGAAAATTTCATGCACACAAAATTCGTCGGACAGAAACGCTTCTCTCTTGAAGGGTGTGAAACTCTGATTCCCGCAATGGAATCATTGATCCGACACGGAGCCAAATGCGGAATTTCCGATTTCGTTATCGGCATGGCGCATCGCGGTCGACTGAATGTACTTGCCAACATCATGGGTAAATCTTTCCGCGACATCTTTGTTGAATTCGAAGGAGCTCCTACTGAAGATGCGTTGTACGACGGTGATGTGAAATATCACATGGGATACAGTGCTGATCGTTTCTTTGACAGCGGAAAAAAAGTTCACCTCAGTCTTACCGCTAATCCGTCACACCTTGAAGCAGTGAACCCCGTTGTAGAAGGAATCACGCGCTCCAAAATTGACAACGTACATAATGGCAACATGCAGGCAGCATGTCCTGTGTTGATTCATGGTGATGCAGCTGTAGCAGGACAAGGAATTGTTTACGAAGTGATACAGATGATGTCGCTTGATGCATACAAGACCGGCGGTACTGTTCATATTGTAATCAACAATCAGGTTGGATTTACAACGAATTATCTTGACGCACGATCTTCAACATATTGCACAGATGTTGCAAAAGTCGTTCTTGCACCTGTATTCCATGTGAACGCAGATGATGTGGAAGCGGTTGCATTCGCAGTACAATTAGCATTGGATTACCGCCACGAATTCGGTCATGACGTATTCATCGATCTTCTCGGTTACCGTAAGTACGGACATAACGAAGGTGATGAACCGCGCTTCACGCAACCGATTTTGTACAAGGAAATCGCGAAGCACAATAATCCGCGGAAAATCTACGCAGACGCATTGATAGCGCAGGATGAAGCATTCGCAGAATTCGCAGCAGAAACGGAAACCTCATTCAAGGAACAACTTCAGCGTGAACTTGATCTTGCACGAAGCGAAGGCAAAGCCAAAATCACTTCACACCTCGAAGGACCATGGAAAGGATTGCGTCGCGCGGTGAAAACGGATTTCGATAATGAAACAGTAACAAAAGTTTCATCTGAACAATTCCTTGCAGTGGCAGAAAAAATCACAACGCTTCCTGCCGATCGTAAATTCATCAATAAGATCACTGCAATTTTCAAAGATCGTGGTGAAATGATTGCGAAAGACCGTTACGATTGGGCAATGGGCGAATTGATGGCGTATGCAACATTACTTGATGAAGGTTTTCCTGTACGTTTTTCCGGACAGGATGTGGAACGCGGAACTTTCTCACACCGTCATGCTGTTGTGAAAGTGGAAGACTCGGAAGAAGAGTATGTTCCGTTGAACAATATCCGTCTCGGTCAACCGCGATTCGATATTTACAATTCTCACCTTTCTGAATACGCGGTGCTTGGTTTCGAACTGGGTTATGCGATGGGTACTCCTCGCGGACTTACAATCTGGGAAGCACAGTTCGGCGACTTCTTCAACGGCGCGCAGATTATCATTGATCAATTCATCACCAGCGCAGAATACAAGTGGCGGCGAATGAACGGACTTGTAATGCTTCTGCCTCACGGTTACGAAGGACAAGGACCTGAACATTCGAGCGCACGCATGGAACGTTTTCTGCAGCAATGCGCGGAAGAAAATATTCAGATCGTGAATACAACAACACCGGCACAGCAATTTCACGTGTTGCGCCGCCAATTGTTCCGGGATTTCAGAAAGCCATTGATTTGCTTTACTCCTAAGAAACTGCTGCGTTATCCAAGCTGTGTTTCTTCTCTGAAAGATTTCACGGAAGGTACGTTCCGCGAAGTGATTGATGACGCATCAGCTGATCCGAAGAAAATCACACGCCTTGTTTTCTGCACAGGTAAATTCTACTACGATCTTACCGAACATCGTGAGAAAACGAACTCCGAAGACACGGCAATCATCCGCATCGAACAATTGTATCCTTTCCCTGAGAAACAAATTGCTGCTGTTCTGAAAAAATACAGTGAAGCAGAGCATTTCATCTGGGCACAGGAAGAGCCGGAAAACATGGGCGCCTGGACATTCGTCGCCCGCAAAATGAAGAATGTGCCGATGGTTTATATCGGTCGCGATGAAGCTGCAAGTCCAGCAACCGGCTTTGCAAAAATGCATAACGCAGAAACATACGCAATACTTGACGCAGTGTTTATGCCAATGAAAAAGAAGTCAAAACTCAAAGACGTTAAAGTCTGATCACTATTTAACTGCACAGTTATGGCAACGATAGAATTGAAAGTTCCGAGTCCGGGAGAATCGATCACCGAAGTAACCATCAGCAAGTGGCTGGTGAATACCGGAGATCTTGTAGAGAAAGATCAGGAGCTCGCGGAAATTGAGAGTGATAAAGCAACTCTTACAATCAACGCAGAGGAAGCAGGAAAAATTGAAGTGCTCGCGAAAGACGGCGATGTGGTAAAGGTTGGCGATGTGGTTTGCAGAATTGATACCAGTGTAAAACCTGAGCCAAAAGCAAAGAAAACTGAAACGAAAAGCGAAGCACCGAAAAAAGAAACGGTTCAACCCGCGAAGGAAACTGTTGCACCGGCAAATGCCGATGTGAAGATGTCGCCTGTTGCACGCAATATCGCAACCGAAAACAGTGTGACACCCGCTGCATTGCAAGGCAGCGGTCCACATGGACGTATTATGAAGAATGACGTTCTTCAGGCAATGGCAAAAGGATTCGGATCAGGGTCAACAGCAGGCACTCGCAATGAACGCAAGGAAAAGATGACGCCGCTTCGCAAGAAACTTTCCGAAAGATTGGTTTCTGTAAAGCAGCAGACTGCAATGCTCACCACTTTCAACGAGGTGGACATGAGTGCGATCATGAATTTGCGCGCGAAGTACAAAGATCAATTCAAGGAGAAATTCGGAGTGAATATCGGCTTCATGTCGTTCTTCACTAAAGCTGTTTGCGAAGCGTTGCAACAATTCCCTGCAGTGAATGCATACATTGACGGAGAAAATATTGTTTACCATGATTACTGCGATGTTGGAATTGCGGTAAGCGCACCGAAAGGATTGATGGTTCCGATTATTCGTAATGCTGAAGTGATGAGTCTTGCACAGATTGAAAGCGAAATCAAACGACTCGCTCTCAAAGCACGCGACAGCAAACTCACTATCGACGAAATGAGCGGAGGTACATTCACAATCACAAACGGCGGTGTATTCGGATCACTGATGAGTACTCCGATTATTAATCCACCGCAGAGCGCAATTCTCGGAATGCACAATGTTGTGGATCGCCCTGTAGCCGTAAACGGACAGGTGGTAATTCGTCCGATGATGTACATTGCCTTGAGTTATGATCACAGAATCATTGATGGTAAAGAAAGCGTTAGCTTCCTCGTGAAAGTGAAAGAGATGGTTGAGAACCCCGTGAAGTTGCTTTTCGGCGGTAAGAATCCGGAGGAAATTGTTCTGGGACTTTAAGATATAAATTGCACATGGCAACTGAAGATTACAATCAGCTCTTCACGGAGAACAAGGAACTCTGGGAGAAAAGAACGGATGAACATCTTGGCTCCGAATTCTACAACGTTGAAGAATTCATCAAAGGAAAATCTTCGCTGAATCGTTTCGAACTGGAACTTGTGGGCGATGTAATGAATAAATCGCTTCTTCACTTGCAATGTCATTTCGGTCAGGATACACTTTCATTCGCGCGTCTTGGTGCTTCCGTAACAGGAGTGGATTTCACTTCCAGTGCAATTGATGCTGCACGGAAATTGAACAATAAAATCGGAACGAATGCAACTTTTCATTGTTGCAATGTGTACGATACGCGACAACACGTGAAAGACCACTACGATATTGTTTTCACATCGTACGGCACAATTGGTTGGCTGCCTGATCTGAAACCGTGGGCGGAAGCGATCAGCGCATCTTTGAACTCCGGCGGCCAATTTATCATTGTAGATTTCCATCCCGTGATGTGGATGTTGGATGAAGATTACTCCAACATGAAGTACAGTTACTTTAACGATGAAGTGATTATCACTGAATCTACCGGGACATACACCGGAAATCGCAATCTGCATGCACCGATGAAAGAGAACGGCTGGAATCATCCGTTGAGTGATATTATCGGAAGTTTATTAAATACGGGGCTGCAACTGGAAACATTCAAAGAATACAACGGTTCTCCATACAATTGTTTTCCGGGAATGAAACTGGACAATGACGGTTTGTGGCGATTCGAAAAATGGGAACGAAAACTTCCATTGGTTTATGGATTAAAATTCCGGAAAACCGACCTCTGCTGATAAGGATCATATTTTTCACAGCCAGGTCAAGGATTAAATTCGCCGCATGCCTGACAAAGTGCGCCGGATTCTTTCCTGGATTTATCCCGTTCATGTAACTTCTGTTTTAAGCAAGAGCGGAAGTACGATTGAAATCAATCGATTCAGAGGTAAACTTTATCTCGATACAGGATTGGTTAATTATTCTTACGGTGCGTTGCAGGATGTTTTTGACAACGTCTTCGAATCGGAAAATTTGTATGCAAAACCTCTGAAGAATGTACTGATTCTGGGCTTCGGAGGAGGAAGTGTAGCGGAATTGCTGTTCAGAAAAAACGCAGCGACCATTTCCATTACCGGTGTAGAGTCTGACGAAGAAATAATCAGCATTTCCAAAAAGTACTTTCCGGTTTTCAATCGGCCAACGCTTAACGTTATCGTTCAGGATGCGAAAGCGTTTTGCGAGGAACACACAGCAACTTACGATCTGATTATCGTGGATCTATTTCAAGAAGATCAGGTACCGGAGAAATTTCAAAGCATTGCATTCATCCGCAATCTGAGTCGTTTGTGCAGTATAAACGGAATGGTTCTGTTTAATACAATTGCAGAACAATTTTCACGTAATGAGAGTGCTTCATTGTACAACAACCTTTCAGAAAATTTCCGGACGTGCAGAAAGCATAACGTTACACGCGCAGGTACGCGCAACACTGTTTACGTAGCAGAGAAATAATCAGGAACAATTACTTGTTCGGCTGCTTGCCTTCCCACTTATCCATGATCACGCCTTCCTTAATCGGCTTGAATGAAGTACGACGGTTCTTCTGGTGTGCCGCCTCACGATCCTCTTTCGTTGGCATTGCATTGATCTCAGCTTCCGGAATGAGTGGCTTGCTTTCTCCGTATCCGGTTGCAACAAGACGATCCGCTGCGATACCTTTTCCGATCAGATAATCCACACAACTCTTTGCGCGTTCCTGTGAAAGTTTCTGATTGTACGTATCACTGCCGCGAGCGTCAGTATGTGATGCAATCTCAACACTGAGGTTATCGTTCAGCTCAAGGAAAGCTGCGAGATCATCCAGAATTTTCTGCGATTCCGGACGAAGTGTTGCCTTATCGAAATCGTATTCAATTCCCGGGATAACGATTTCACCCATCGGAATCGGTGTCAGATAAAAATCATGAACGAAAACGGAGTCATCCGTAAGTCCCACTGTGGAAATATTTGTCGCATCACCGAAGAACTTATTCTTCTGAGCTTTGATATACAATTCCTGATTCAGCGTGAGTTCCGACTCATAATAACCTGCACTGTCGGTGATGATATAAAACGGTTCGCTGTCACCACGTACATCTTTGAACGTAAGGAGCGCATTGCTGATCGGTTCATTCGTTTCTGCATTATAGACATGTCCGTTAATGGAAAACTTCAGAGGCTCATTCTGGAATGCGTAAGCTTTGTAGCAATATCCGCTGCCGGGTCCGCATTGTTCGCAACGCTCACGGTCTGAAGAAAAATAACCGTGCTGTTGCATGCGATCCATTGTGAAATAGGCATCGTCGCGTGATGAATTGAATGGAGCGTCCAGATTACGCGGAGATCCCCATGTATTATCGTCAGCGTTGTAAGAAGATTTAACGATGTCGAAACCGCCATAACCGCTGAATCCTGTTGAACTGTAAAACAGTGTGCTGGATGTAAAATGAAAGAACGGTGTGATCTCATCTTCCGGAGAATTGATCACCGGCCCCATGTTTTCTGCAGGCCCGGGATTTCCTTCTTCATCCAAAGTGCATTTCCAGATATCCAGCCCGCCCTGACCACCTTCACGATCAGAAACAAAGTACAATGTTGATCCATCATTAGACAGAAACGGCATCATTGATCGTGTTCCGGGAACATTCACATTTGCATTGAGCTTCTGCGGAGCCAACCAGGTCTCTCCTACGTTGCGACACATATAAATGGAGCATTCCGTTCCTTCTTCATTCCACCGTGTAAAGAAAAGATGTTCTCTTCCGAATGAAACAGCAGCTGCACCTTCATTCACCGGACTGTTCAACTCACCCACGCTGGTGCGTACAGGTTGCGGCTTCATCCACACTCCGTTTACTCTGTTTGCAATGAACAGATCCGTTGAATATTGATCCAATCCTTGTTTACTGCGTTCATCAGTAGAAGCATTTCCCGGTTTTGCACAGGTAAAAAGAAGAATATCCGGATCTCCGTAATAACCTGCAGCGAATGTTGCGGTTCCCGCATTGATATTCGTATCAAGTTTGGTTACGATCACTTCTTTCTTCACTCTTGAAGAATCCTGTGCATTCAAACATCCGCCGATATTGCGGGTAGCTTTTCTTGCCTCCGGACTCTGCGGATCTTTTCCTGTCTGATACAATTCGAACTGCGCTATCGCTTCCGGATACTTCGCATTATTCTGCAATGTGATTCCATACCAATACACCGCGTCAGGAAAACGTTTATCCGGCTTGGCCACGGCCTGCGCATACCACAACTCAGCATTATCATAATCATGCAGCAATCGATAGCATTCCGCAATTCTATGCACAGTGTACACCGTGCGCGGATCATTTCCTTCTACCAGTCCCGGAGAAGTTTTCGTTGTATCATTCAGTGCTTGAGCAACAGCTGCTGAGTCAATCGTCTTCTTAGGCGGTGTGTACGGACGGCATTCGTATGGCGTCACCAGATCACGGTCGCTGCCAGGTGCCAGTTTCACTACATGCTGATAGCATGCCAAGGCAAGTTTGTAATCGCCTTTGTTATAAGCAACATCGCCGAACTCCAGCCATTCACGACGGCTTTGTCCTTGAGTAATTCCTGCTCCGAGAAAAAGAATTACGATTATGGAAAGAATCTTTTTCATATCAGAGACGAGGACAGTTAGGTGCAACAACAGGTACACGTCGCTTCGCAACGTAAATGAGAGAAAACTCGATTCCTCCGCGGTTATTGGTTGCCGGCTTCAAAGTGGAAACGTTGACATCGTAACTCAAACGATAAGTAAACTGTCCCATCTTCAAACCAACTTCAAAAATCGCAGCGTCTTTATTGCGGAATGTTGGCCCTGCAATGATGTATGCATCCTGATCAGGTAAATAGATATTGGCAAGAATTCCATAAGCCATTTCCTGTGCATTGGTCTGACGCATGTAAAGGAAGCGTGGATTCAGCACAAGTCGCTCTGTAATTCCGACACGCGCACCGGTATGAACGATGTAATGAATCGGCAACTTGCTGGTGTAACCGAAGAATGATTCATTCGGACGATTCAGATTCGATGCACTAACGCCGATAAACGGATTGATGCGACTGTTTTCTTTCGCATAATAATACAACGCGCCTGCATTGATGATCATGTTGTAATCACGCTCCATATTTGCAGAATTCTCTCCGCTCGGCACTCCGGTATCAAAACCGTTAATGCTCATGGAATACTGATTGCCCCAAGTAAGTCGAGCCATATCCACACTCTTCTGCACTCCGGCAACCGCCATCCCGAATGAAACGTGATGGATATTAGCCTTATCACATTGCAGATCGTACGCACCCGAAATTGTGATCCCGAGTTCGTTGAAGTTTCCGATACCCGCACGACTGTTCATCACCTG
Source organism: Bacteroidia bacterium (assembly GCA_023151315.1). Taxonomy (GTDB): domain Bacteria; phylum Bacteroidota; class Bacteroidia; order Palsa-965; family Palsa-965. Next base: position 168,644 of record JAKLJE010000003.1, on the reverse strand, counting down.
CGCTCCCCAGCCATAACGTTTCACCGGCATGTCAAATGCAATCGCTGCAGTCTGAAACGGATTTGCAGCCACAGCTGTCCACTGATTTCTGTAGTTTGCGTGAATACGGTAGTATCCATCAAACATTCCGGTCATTGCAGGGTTGAGATAAATTTTCGCTGCATCATACTGCGTCAGATGGTAATCCTGAGCAGAGAGCATTGAACCCGCAGCAACGAGGGAACAAGTCACCAGCAGTTTTTTCATGATCATATTTTTCATCGCTCTCATTATCGTACCAGTGTTACATCGCCTTCGAGGTAGTGATCCTTCCCATCTGGAGTTACAGCGTGTACAGTATACACGTAAACTCCAACAGGTTGTTCAACACCATTGCGCGTTCCATCCCAACCTTGTGCCTGGGAATTTGACACGAATATCAGTTCACCCCATTTATTGTAAATGCGGAGCTCAAGTTCTGTAAACGGTCCGCCGTAAACGAGGAACATTTCATTCTCGCCCGAACCGTTTGGTGAGAATGCAGACGGTACAACAGGAGGAGCAGTAATAATGTAATCATACACTGCTGTATCCAGACAACCGTAGTTGTTCTCAACAATCAATGTAATTGGATACGAACCCGGGAATGCCCATTGATGAGATGGATTCTGCGCGGTTGAACTTGTTGAATCACCGAAATCCCATTGCCATGCCACTATGTTTCCGACAATGGTGGATTGATCTGTCATTGAAACAGTCTGATATGCGTTAGCGGCTGAAGGCGGATTCACAGAGAATGCAGCGCTCGGCGCAGGATTCACAACCAGCGTTTGAGTGATCGTATCAAAGCATCCGAAATTCGAACCGACAATCAACGCAACGTTCCATGAAGCTGCCGTTCCGTAAAGATGAACAACAGATTGTCCGTTCGCTGTGTTTGCATCTCCGAAATTCCACACCCATGATGTTACCGCAGCGGAATCGACGGTTGCTGTGCTATTGAACAGAATCGGTTCGTTGCTGCATGATCCGTTTGTAGTGAACGATGCAACAGGATCTGGATATACATAAACAAGAATCACTGCAGTGTCCGGACAACCGTTTTGCGAAGTGGTTACCAGTGTTACATTATACCAGCCACCCGCTGAATAAACGTGTGTCGGATTCTGCAGCGTTGAAGTGTTGTTAGCCGAAGAAGGATCACCGAAATCCCACTGCCAGCTCACAACAGAAACCACCGAAGTTGTCTGATCTGTGAATGCAACAGGGAATCCAGGGCAAGCGCTGGTGTATTGGAATGCACCGGAAGGCGCAGGTATTACAGTGATTACAACTGAATCACGTTGCTGACGACAACCACCGTTGTTAAGCGAGTTGAATACAATAGTTACCGTTCCGTTTGCAAGATCACCGGTTCCCGGTTGATATGTTGTAGCTAATGAACTGTCATTGGCAAAAGTTCCGTCGCCGGTTGTTGACCAATAACCTGCACCGGTTGCAGTGTTCGCCGTGATTAAAAACGGAACATTGCTGCAAGCTGTATCAGGTGCAGCAGCGCTTACGTTCGGTGGAGGAGTGAGAAACAATACAACGGTATCAGTTTCCGGCTGACAATTTCCATTGCCCGTTGAAGTCATCCACAACAATACGCTACCAGCTGCTGTATCTGCATTGCTCGGAATGTAATCTGTACACAATGCGTTCGGATTGACAAAAGTTCCGGAACCGGAAGTTGACCATACACCGCTGCTTGCGATTGTGACTGTACCGCAGACAGAAACATACGGTGTATCACGACACACATAAATATCAGGTCCGGTATTTACTGTAGGCCCGGGTGTGAAATCAATACGAACTGTATCGAAATCGTGTGAACATAATGTGTAGCCGGTGGATTGCAGAATGAGTATAGCATATCCTGAATCCAATTCCGTTTGCGTTGGTGTATATGTTGCATTGTACACGTTCGGAGAAGGATTAAATGTTCCTGCGCCTGTCCATGTACCACCTGATGCGTTGAGGATATTTCCGCCGAGACCAACAACTGCGTTATTGGTACAAGCGAATGTATCATTTCCTGCAAGTGCGATCGGAGGTGCCACAACATAAACAGTTGTGTATGCCGTATCATCACAACCGAGACTGTTAGTTGCAATATGCGTTACAGTATAAGTTCCGCTGGCCGACCATGAGTGAGAAGTTACAGCACTCATCGCAGTATCGCCGTCACCGAATTCCCAATAGTATCCGCTAAGAACAGCATTACCCGTAATCGTGGAGCTGTCAGTAAATGTTATCGCCTGTCCAACGCAAACGCTGTCACCGGAAATTGCAGTAGCGGCAGAAACGCTGGATATTTCTATAGTCTGATACGCAGTGTCAGCACATGGAGTGCCGTAGTTGATAATCAGAGTAACGAGATAAGGTCCGAGTCCCGGATACGTATACGACGGCCATTGGAAAGTTGATGTATCAAGAATAGAAGCACCGTCACCGAAATCCCAGTAGTAACTGTTTGCAGGATCGCTTGTGTTGTTGAAGTTAATTGTACCACCGGTGCAGGCATCGTTGGATGGTCCGATACTCGCTTGCGCCAATGGCGGGCAATAAACCACGTTGAGCTGGAAGTCGCGGAGAATCTCACCGATCTTTACACCGTTACGATATTCTTCACATCGAACACCGCAAACATATTGTCCGACAAAAGGTGGAGCACCTGTGATGAATCCTGTTGTTGAACTCATTGTCAGCGGAGGTCCGCCGCATGCGTTGTTCGCACCGAATCCACCAACCCAAGTGATAGGTGGAAACACAGGTCCCGGCCAAGTAGGTGCGTTGTCATCGTACGGTGTGTAGTATGAATACACGAGTGAATCACCATCCGAATCAGTTGCACCGTGATCGTAGTTCATTGGTTGTCCCTGACAAACGAAAACCGGAGGAGGATTAACCCATACAGGACTGCTGTTTGTAATGAGACTTGAGTTATCAGGAATGTAAGCGTACCACGTTTCACCGGTATTCAGAGGGTTAACAACATTATCCAACGTGGAGTTGCGGCAGCAATACTGATAGAAAAGGTGATAACCCCCAACGCGTGGAGGAAGGTTATTGACCACACGCGTGTAAATTGCTTCTTCCAGGCACAATCCCGGATTAGCAGCACACGTATCGATGTATGGTTGAACTGCAGTTGCCCCCGGGAAGTTTATCACGATGTCCTTGTCCGGTGAAAATGACGCTCCGTTTTCATCGCGCACTTCAATTCGGACAGAACCCGGGAATGCCGCATTGCCGGGGGTGCAATCACGGTACATTTTTAATGTCACACGGTAAGTAGAACCGCCTAGATGTTCATAGGTCAGCGATCCTCCGACAACGTGAGTAGCCATGGCAGAAAAATGCAATGCCAGTGCCAGCACAACGAGTACTAAGTGTTTCATGGTGGTCAGGTGGGGCTTTGGGTGATGCCAAAGCTAAAATACGACAATTGCCATTAACAGCAAGCGATTAGTGCGAATCCAGTGCTTTATCGTCGCTTATTTCGACTTCAAAATAGCCACCGAAATTGCACGCAGTAGCGTGTACGTAGTATTTGCCGGGATCAAGACCTGAAAGATTCACTACCGGCCGATCGAATAACGCTTTCAATATCTCTTTATTCTCCTGAGGAATTGTAACCACATCGTTGTAACCTAGCAACATGCGGTAATAGTTGCGGCGGTCGTAAAGATAGATTTCGGATTTTCTGTTCGCCTCAGGAAACAACATCAGCAAACTGTCATCCGAATACGTACGCTCTAGCAATATACTCTGAACGGAATAGCGCGACGAATCCAATGTGCTCAGGTATTCCTCCGGCACTTCAATTTTTTGAACACACCTTTCCCGATTCAAAGTTTCTCCAACAACAAACCATGCAGCAACTCCGAAAACAGCAACAGCAATTATAAAGGGGAAATAGCGTCTAAACATCGCTTCTAAATTCGGCAATTCGGCTGAGAAGATAAAGCCCGATTAATGACCAAATATCAGCAGATTTTGACCGAACTGCTAATACTCCTATATTTGAGTTGGCACATACAGAACCCCCGCATGAGACGATTTCTACCAATTTTCCTCACCGTTTCCGGTTTGTTTATCATTGATACACTGGCAGCTCAGATTAACATTCAGTGGGCTACCCGTTACACATCTGCCGGCAGCAACACCGACCGCGCTGTTGATATTGACCGTGACACTTCAGGAAATGTCATCGTAACCGGAACGAGCTGGAACGGGAGCAATTTTGACATTGTTACTGTAAAATACGATCCCGCAGGAAATCAGCTGTGGGCTTCTTCTTTCAACGGCAGCGGAAACGGATTCGATGAAGCCCGTGCAATTGATGTGGACGAGAACGGGAACAGCTACATAACGGGTTATACTTTGAGCACCGGAAATAACTATAACATCATAACAATAAAATATGATGCATCCGGGACGCAGATGTGGGCCACTACCTACAACGGCAGCGCCAATGGTTTTGATGAAGGATATGATATTACTTCTGATGCAGCGGGCAATGTTTACGTGTGCGGAAGTGCAGAAACAAGCAATGCTGCTGACTACGTAACTCTTAAATACAATTCAGCAGGTGTTCAGCAGTGGGCTTCGCTTTATAACGGTTCCGGAGCGAACTCCGATCAGGCTTATGCTATTTGCATAGACGGAAGCGGAAATGTATACGTTACCGGTTACAGCTGGGGCGGCACAACTCCGGACTTCGACATTGCAACATTGAAATACAATAATGCCGGAGCGCAGCAATGGGTATACCGATACAATGGTCCAGGTACACGCTTCGACTCCGGTCAGGACATTGAAGTAAACAGTACAGGTGACGTGTTTGTTTGCGGATATACGCGCGCTGCAGTTGGAATCACAAACTACGAATCCGTGCTGCTTAAAGTCAACAACAGCGGTGCTTTTCAGTGGGCTCGAACTTATAACGGCCCCGGAAATGATTATGATCGCGCTAATCGTTTGCTCATTCAATCCAACGGTAACGTAGCCATCACCGGCCGTTCTGTTGGAACGACATCTACAGCAGAAGATTTAATTCTCCTCAATTATAACGGTGGCAGCGGAACCCTGATTTGGGAACGTCGCTACGATGGAGGATTTGTTCAGTGGGACGAAGGAAAAGACCTGAGTACTGATCAGTTC
>JAKLJE010000003.1:61731-163447 GCA_023151315.1 Bacteroidia bacterium | reverse complement strand
TCGGAAATCTCTACGTTACCGGCTACAGTTATAACACCGGCTCGAACAACAACTATATCACTTTCAAGTACGACAGTCTTGGAGCCATGGAGTGGCTCGTGAAGTATAACGGCCCTGCCAACAATTCTGATCAGTCGTTCGCAATGTTCACAGATACGCTTGGCAATATTTATCTGACCGGACAAAGCAAAGGTGCAGGAACATTGGAAGATTACAACACGATTAAATATTGCCAGCTTACAACAACTGTAACTTCCGACACAAGTATCTGTCTCGGAGATGCTGTTCAGTTGGGCGCAAGCAGTTCCTTTGGCGGAATTGATACCATGGTATGGTCTCCTTCCGGTTCGTTGGATCTCAGCAATCCTTTTGCACCGGTTGCAACACCTACATCAACCACAACTTATATCGTTGCTTTGACCAATAATTACGGGTGCACAGATTACGACACCATGACTGTTACTGTTGTCCCGCTTCCCGGACCGGCAATTCAATCCAGCGGGCCATTGGGATTCTGTCAAGGAGGTAACGTAACACTTACAGCTGTTGACACAACCAACAGCGGCGCCTCTTTTGTATGGAGTACAACGGATACAACGCAGAGCATCACAGTATCAACCGGTGGTGTTTACAGTGTGATTATCACTGACACAAATACCTGCAGCAGTCAGAGTCAGGTAACAGTTACTGTATTCAGCAATCCGGTTATTACTGCAGGTCCTGATACAGGATTTTGCCAGAGTACCAGCATTCAGATGTGCGCAAGCGGCGGTGTGAATTATGCATGGGCTCCGAATTTCGGAGTGAGTGATTCAACAATTGCATGTCCTACATTCGGACCGACGAGCAGCACGACATATACAGTAACAGGAACGGATGCAAACGGATGTTCCGCTTCTGATACCGTAACTTTAAATCTGTTCTCTCCTCCATCGGTTCCGGTGATTTCGCAGAACATGAGTGTACTGACTTCCACTCCGGCATTTTCATATCAGTGGTTTTACAATTCTTCACCGATCAACGGAGCAACGAGTCAATCCTACACAGCAACTCAAAACGGAACATACTATGTGCAGATTGCCGACTCCAACGGATGCACTGCATTCTCGGCAACGTTTACGATCAATGATGTAGGTATTCTTGAAAACGGACTGCAGTATGGAATGCAATTATTCCCGAATCCAAGTTCCGGCGATTTCACAATACAAACTCAATCAGAGCTCAAAGGATCAGTACTGGAAATTCACGATGTAACCGGTTCTATTGTACATTCAGAATCATTAACTCAGAGCGGTAACACGCATTTTGTTTCTGCGGAGCTGGAATCCGGAAGCTACCTGATTAAGATCATCAGCACGAACGGTGAAATCCGTTTAGGCAGAATGATTATCACCCATTAATTTTACGGAGTGAAAATATTCGGAATAATTCCTGCTCGTTTTGCATCAACACGTTTTCCTGGAAAACCATTGATTGATCTCAATGGTAAAACTATGATCCGTAGAGTGTATGAGCAGTCTTCCGCAGCGAAACTCCTCTCAAAAGTTGCAGTAGCCACAGATGATCAAAGAATTGCGGACGAAGTCCGGAGCTTCGGTGGTAATGTAATCATGACCGGTGAGCATCACCGCAGCGGAACGGATCGTTGTGCAGAAGCTGTTTCGATTGACGGAGGAAACTGGGATGCGGTTATTAATATTCAGGGTGATGAACCATTCATTAAACCTGAGCAGATTGACTTACTTGCATCATTGTTTAATGATGCAGAAGTACAAATCGGAACACTGGTGAAAAAACTTTCCGATCCGCACGATCTCGATAATCCCAATGTGATGAAAGTAGTGTTGGACAATAAAGCCAACGGAATGTACTTCAGTCGCTCCTGCATACCGTTTATTCGCGGAGCGGAAAAAAATGAATGGCTGAAACAGCATACTTTTTACAAGCACATCGGGATTTACGGCTACAGAATTGAAGTACTGCGACACATCACTCAGCTCGAACCCGGAATTCTCGAAACAGCAGAATCGCTGGAACAGTTGCGTTGGCTGGAAAACGGTTATAAAATCCGAACAGGATATACTGAAATGGAAACGATTTCAATTGATGTTCCTGAAGACGTAGACAAGCTTCGTAAGGCCGGTCTGATCTGAGTCAATCTTCGGAAATCAGAAATTAATACCGTTAAGTCACCGAGCAACCATCATAGACAAAAATTGCCAACTATCATTTTTATTCAATTCTTTAAGAGCAATATTTGAACCGTGAAAAAGAAACGCATACTCATAGTTGGCGGTGGACTTTCGGGAGCTCTTGCAGCGCTGGAATTGGTAAAGGAAGATCGGGAGACCGAAATCATTCTGCTGGAGAAGAATCCGCAAATGATCGGAAGAGGTGTTGCATACAATTATGATTTCACACATCAGCCGCTCAATGTTACGGTAGCAGGAATGAGTTTGTTTCGTGATGATCCGGAGCACTTTTTTCGCTGGCTGCAGCAAAACCGATTTCGGTACAGTCATCTGCTTCCTGAATGCACGCTGAAGACTTTTGTGCCTCGTAAAATTTTCGGTGATTACATAGTAGAACATTTGCAGCATGCGCATAATGATCATGCTTCAATGCTTCAAATCCGTATTGAAGAAGTTACTAATATTAATCAAACGGAAAGCGGACTTGAAGCACGACTCGAATCAGGCGTCGTTCTCAATGCCGATCACATTATTCTTGCGCTCGGGAACTTCCCACCTGCTGATATATTCCCCGATCAACCGGAGATCACACAATCGCAGGGTTACTTCCCGAATCCATGGACCGACCGCATTTACAGTAATCTGAACGGTAATGAAAACGTTCTGCTTGTGGGAACAGGTCTTACTGCGGTAGATGTTGTGCTCGGATTGCGCGTAAGAAATTTCACCGGAAAAATCACTATGCTTTCCAGAAGAGGAAAACTTCCTTTGCCTCATGATCTCTCGCATCCTGCAGTTGAACTCAAAGATCCCGGATATCTCCATCCGCGTGAAACTTTCTTCTGGCTGCTGAATGAAATCCGCACCCGAAAAGAGACGCCATGGCCTGCAGTTATTGAAGGAATTCGTCCTTTCACGCAGGAATTATGGAAACGCTGGAATGTTGAAGAGAAAAAATATTTCATGCGTAGAATACGTCCTATTTGGGAAGTAGTGAGACACCGTATTCCGGCCCAATCTTCTCAAGTGCTCAATGAGATGATTGCATCGGGTCAATTGACTATTCATAGAGGAAATGTAGACCGCGCTTCGCTAATTGGAAGTGAAATTGAAGTAAGGTGGAAAAACGAATCATGCCCAATGAGTGGCGTTTACAACAAGGTGATTAATTGTACCGGACCTGAATCCAACTACAGAAAAGTTCGTTTGCCGATTCTGGCAGATCTGATGGACAAGAAATTATTGATGACCGACCAACTGGGCCTGGGAATCGCTTGTACGTATGAAGGCAAATTGATTGGACAAGATGGCAATACAGTTCCGGGACTTTGGTGTATTGGCCCGATGCGGAAAGCCGTTTTGTGGGAAACAACCGCAATTCGGGAACTGCGAAATCAGGCCGTTGAATTGGCCCGCGAAATTTATTCGTGAAGGCGGGTGCGCGCTGCCGTCAGATAGCGAAAATTCTAATGCCCTGAAATCAATGCTTTTAGAATAATGTCCAATGCGAATCAGAACGCCTTTTTTTGGCTATTTTTGAACACTGATTCATGGAAAACTTCGCAAGAACATCGCATTACATTTCCGAGTTGTTGTATGATCACGATTGTGTGATTGTTCCGCAGTTCGGAGGATTCGTGTGCACTTATATCCCGGCGAAAATTCATCCGGGTCAGCACATTTTCAACCCGCCTTCAAAGCAGGTTTTCTTTAATCGTCATCTTCAGAATAACGACGGACTTTTGACGGATTCAATTGCGTCTTCCGTTCCGTGCACTTTTGAGGAAGCAAAGAAAGATGTTGAGTCTTTTGTATCGGCCATCAAGACTGAGTTTGCTGCCGGAAACAAAGTTGAGCTCCCGCATCTGGGCACCATGCATCTCGATCCTGAAGGAAATATTTCTTTCGAAAGTAATCCGGATGTAAACTTCCTGATTAACTCATTCGGACTTGGCTCTTTCCAATCGTTGCCGGTTATTCGTGAGAAAGCAGAAGTAAAAGAAGAACCTATCATCCGCGAACTCAATTCAGAACCTGTTCTTACTGAATCAACCGGCGTTAGTCGTGTTTGGAAAGTAGCCGCTATGATTTCCATGCCGCTGATTGCTGCGGGCATTCTGTTCACATTCAACGACAATCTTCGCGGCAGTGCGCTGGCTGGTCTTGGAATCAGTTCCGGAGAACCTGCATTGTATGAATCAAACGTTTGGTTCACAAAACCAACTGATGCAGATTCTAAAAACGAAATCCGTCCGGATGCGGCTGGCAATTTCCGTCTCGAACTGGATGAGAACAGTCCCGGACTCGTAGTGAATATTCATAAAGCAGCACCTGACACTACGCGTGTTGAGATGAGCACCAATCCGAATACTGTTGCTCAGGCTGCTGTAACCGGAAGATACTATGTGATCGGCGGTGCGTTCGGAGTTCCTCAGAATGCAGAAAATTATCGTCGTGCACTGATCAGCAAAGGATACAAAGCAACTGTCCTGGAAAATCTGAATTCAAAACTCACGCACATTTCCATTGCGTCCTTCGATTCAAAAGAAGAAGCAACACAATTCCTGACCACTATCCGCATGGATATTCCGGAAGCGTGGTTGCTTAAGCGGAAGTAGAATCGCGCAGCCGTGCAGCTTCGTTGGTTACTTGCAAGAATGCTTTCTCGCTCAGTATCTGCTCGATTTTCCTTACCAATAATTCCATACGTACAGGTTTTGTAATAAACGCATCTGCATTCATACGAAAGCCCAGATCCTTCGAGTAACTCTGCGTGAGTGCAGAAAGAAACACGATCTGCGTATTATCAAAGCGTTCATCGGAACGCATATGCATGCAAGTTTCGAAACCGTTAAGTCCGGGCATTAATACATCGAGAATAACCAGATCCGGCTCGAACTTCAAAGCCAGCGTTATTCCTTCCGCTCCATCTGCTGCAGTTGCCACAGAAAAACCTCGCTTTGAGAGATAATACGAAATGAATTCCCTGATATCAGGTTCATCGTCTACGATCAGAATACGTTTGCCCAGTAAACTTAACGCCGGTTGTTTCATAATTCAAAACTAACCAGTGCGTATTTCGTCTGCATTAAGCAGAGCTTATGAAACCTTAATGCAGCAATTAATTCTGCGGTGGCGCAGGCGGTAATGTTGAGTCATTCGGAGGAGTTTGCTTCTCCCGACTGCTTTTGTAAATCATTATTCCTGCATAGAGTGCCGCTGCAAAAGCAATTACACCCAATGCGACCCAAACCCATCCGTTGTTTTGCTGCAGAACAACAAGAAACACAATGATGAAGAGCAACAAAGTTGCGACCTCATTCCACATACGAAGTCGAAATGAAGTCCATGGAGTCTGATCACCCTGATGCTTCACAAACAAAGCATGCGTTTGCAGATGATAAAGCACGAGCACGAAAACGAAAATCAGCTTAAGAATGAACCATGCTTGCGTATAGAAATGTCCGGCATTATAAAACGACACCCAGATTCCGAAGATGAGGGTAAGAATCATTGCAGGCCAGCTGATGAAATACCAGAGACGTTTCTGCATGATTTTGAATTGAGCGGAAAGAATTCCACGATCCGGGTTTTCCTTTTCCTGCGCTTCAACATGGTAAATGAGCAGGCGGGGCATGTAAAACAATGCCGCAAACCATGAAACCATGAAGATGATGTGTAGTGCTTTAACGTAATGCATACGGCAAAGATAGGCGGAAACAGAATCGGAATGCCCGATAACGGACGTGTAAAAGCCCGTGCTTCCCCCGCAGAATTCATTACCTTTACAGAATGGATTCTACACGTCAGCAGAAATTTTCACGACTGATTCAGAAAGAAATCGCTGAAATTTTCCAATTCGAAACGAAAGGAAAATTCGGCAGTATCATGATCACTGTTACTCAGGTAAAAGTGAGCCCTGATCTTGGTGTAGCGAAAATTTACGTAAGCCTTTTTCCTGTGAAGGAAAAAGACAAGATGCTGGAGATCATTCGCAAAAGTTCGCATGAAATCCGCGGATTGCTTGGCAAACGTATTCGTCACCAGGCGCGTGTGATTCCTGAACTCATTTTCTACGTCGACGATTCGCTCGACTACGCTGAACGTATAGAGAATCTTCTCAAGAAATAATTCCGAAGCCGTCAATGAATCTTTCATTCTTTGTAGCACGGCGTTATCTGTTCTCCCGGAAATCTTCAAATGCCGTGAATATTGTCACGCGCATATCATTGGCTTGCGTTTGTGTTGTGACAGCAGCATTGGTCATCATTCTTTCAGCAATGAACGGACTGACCGGACTGGTAGAATCACTTTACAATAATTTCCATTCCGACATCCGCATTACAGCAGAAAAAGGAAAAGTCTTTCATTCAGATCCTGACAAAGTAAAACGCATCAAGCAGATTCCGGGAGTAGCGTGGTACACTGAAATCATTGATGAAGACGGTTTGATTGAAAGCAACGACCGTCAAATGAACGTAGTGATCAGAGGTGTCAGCGATGATTACGTGAAGTACACGCGCTTTGATACTGTTGTTCGCGAAGGAACATTTGATTTACATCCTAACGGATTAACCGGTGCTGTTGCCGGACAGGAAATAGGAAGTGTGTTGGCACTTTCCGAGTTGTCGCAGATTAAAATTTATGTTCCGAAACGCGATCGTAATCTGGTTGTGGATATGAACAACATGGATGAGAAACCGTTCAATGAAGATGTGGCGTTTCTTTCCGGACTTTACTTTGTAAGCAGCGACTTTGACGGGAAATACATTTTTCTTCCGGCCGAAACAGTTCGCGGTTTGCTGGAATATACGGATGAGTGTACATCTGCGGAAATCGGAATTCTTCCCGGATTTGAAGAGGCGGAAGTGATTCGTCAGGTGAAAGAAGTGACGGGAACAGGATACAAAGTACAGTCGCGTTACGAACAGAACGAAGTGTTGTACAAAACATTAAAATCGGAAAAGATGTGGACGTTCTTCATTCTGATTTTCGTACTGGTGATTGCCACGTTCAACACAATCGGTTCAATCACACTGCTCATCATTGAAAAGAAAAAAGACATTGGTATTCTCTGGGGAATGGGCGCCGGGGAAACGCTGATCCGGAGAATATTCTTTACAGAAGGTGTTCTGATTTCAGTCGCCGGAACCGTTGCTGGCATTTCACTAGGCTTGCTGCTGTGCTGGCTTCAGAAAACTTTCGGTCTTCTCCGTTTCGGTGAAGGATTCGTTGTGTCTTTCTACCCGGTAGATGTGCAGATTACTGACTTGCTGTATATCGTTCTGGCAGTAACAGCAATTGGAATTCTTGCGGCGTGGTATCCTGTGAATGTATTCACACGAAAGTATCAGCACATAAAGCTGAACAATTAACGAACCTGTTCCGCAACACTTCATTCACTAATCATAACATTGCGTTAAACACCTTGCAACAATTGTGCGGTAAGTTTGCGAAGACCCTTCTTCAATACTTATTGCTATGTTGCTGACTGATGAGAGTGGAATAACGGAAGAGGAATTTACCTCGCTAACAGAAGAAGAGCGAGTGAAGCGTGATAATGCTTTAATACTGCAGCATTACACGCGGGAACAGAAGAGACTGAGTGAGATTTCAGAAAGCCTTCGATACGCCGGTACATTGCAGCGCGCATTGCTGCCTGACGAAAATCACATCCGACAGTATGTTCATGATTCCTTTCTGTTCTTTTCCCCAAAAACAGATCTGAGCGGAGATTTTACGTGGATGACGCGCATCGGAAGTAAACTGATCTTCACCGTTGCCGATTGTACCGGGCATGGTGTTCCGGGTGCGATGATGTCTGTAATGGGATTGAGTCTCATCAATCAGATTGTAATGGAGGAAAGATGCTATGAACCTTCTTTTATTCTTCGTCGTCTTGATGAAAGAATCAGTAAAGCTTTTTCCCGATACAAACCTGATGAGCGCGCAGAAACGTATGACGGGATGGATATCGCATTATGTGTGTTCGATCTGACAACACGCGAATTGCACTTTGCAGGAGCGATGCGAAGTATCTGGGTAACCGATGAATCCGGCATTCGAGAACTGCGTGGAGCCCGTTATCCAATTGGAGGAATGAGAATTGAAAAAGCAAGAACATATGAAGGACAATGCATGAAGTTGACTGCGACGGCTTCCATTTATATGTTCACCGACGGTTACCCAGATCAATTTGGTGGTCCGAATGATAAAAAAATCAATCGTTCCCGCCTGAGAAAATTGATCTGCCTTGTGAATGAATTGTCAATGCATGAACAAGGACAGCAGTTAGCTGAGTTCTTTCACTTCTGGAAGATGTACCGTGAACAGACGGACGATGTAACCGTGCTCGGTTTACGGTTGTGATTATTCGCTGATGAATCGTTCAGTGAACAGCACAGAACCATCGGCGCATTCGCCACGAATGATATACATTCCTGCTCCTGCAAAATCAGGATTGAACGAGAGAACGTGTTTCCCGGCTCTGAACTGATCTTCCACGAGTATCTGCACGAGCTTGCCTTGCATGTCGTAAACAACAAAACGAACCTGACGTGATGTTTCAAGATTGAACGTGATGTTCAGTTGATCGGCAACAGGGTTAGGATACAATTGTACTTCAGCTGAAGTTGCATTCTGCGGAACAGATACGTCAGTACTGCGACCTACTTCACATATCCAGGTTGAATGTGCACCGTTAGACATTCCGTAGTATCCGTTCACCCAGCACGTACCGCCAATGTCGTATCGACGCTGAATGCCGGTGTAATCGCCCCAACGCTCATCTCCAGATAACAAACTCACACCACCGATTCCTGATTTCGCGTTTGTGCGCGCCGAGAAATTTCCCGCAGTATCGGCAGTCATTACCGAATAACCGGGGTTCACAGAAGAAGCACTGTGCAGGAACATGATGATGGAAGTATAATCACTTGCATCGTATCCTACCCAGGCGAGATTCGGATAACCGTAATCAAGGAGAGTGTCTGCGTAAATAGTTCCGCGGACGGATGGCGTTGTATTCACATTCGAAACGATGCCATGGTAAATGCCGACATTACCGGTTGCGGTATCTGTTGTTGCATTCACGAACTGAATAGTATTTCCTAAAATGTACGCGCCTTGAATACGTGCGTCATTTGTAGATAACTGACCGCCGGATCCCGGTTGGTCCGCTTGTATCGGAGCGAAATAGGAAGTATTGCTTTCCATCATCTGCACCGTGAGCTGTTGTCCCGGCGCATTGATTGTATCCGTAATTGTAACGAGGAAAATTGTATCGTTGGATGCATCCAGATTACGATCGGAAAGGAAATACATTACCGGAGAATTCGTAGGTGCACCTGCATGTTCAACCGGACAGAGATTACGTACCGGTCTGCCATTGGTATTGATTCCGGAATGCAACTGAGAGCGCAGCGAATCACCGCTGTATCCATCCCATTTGTTGATCTGCCAGATGAAAGTTTCTTTGAATCCCGTTTGCCAAGGTTGACCGTCATAAACCTGATTTACGGTGAGGAAAAGTTCGTTGTTGTTCACAGCAATCATCGGATAGTCGCTCCAAGCAGTGTCGCCAAAAGGATTTCCGGGAATTTCGTAGAGATGCCAGGTTCCGTTAATCGAATCGGAGTTGGAAAACCCTACGAGAAGATTTGTATTAGCGGAAGTATATCCCGCAAGACACATCAATATGAAACGGTTCGCTTGAGGATCATAGAGAACTTTCGGATCGTATTTGGACTGATTGTTCTGCAACGACGAGAAAAATGCAGACAGTGACTGATTTGTAAGTGAAGTGCTCGTATTGGTGTTGTAACGGAAAATATTACTGTTCTGAACTGAGATCAACATACCGTTGTTCCCTATTGCAATTTCATTGTCAGTAGGAGTTCCGTTGTTAAACGCATTTCCCTGAACACCGAAACCAACAACCGGGGCCGGCAGCGTGGAAACACGTGTTTGAGAATGAACATCCCGATTTGCGTAGCGCAGAGAAAGTGAATCTTTGATTACTTCTAATGCAGTAGAACTTTGCTTCGGGTGTTCAATGCGGCGCACATTAACCTGCGCATCACCCGCAGCGATTCCGTTCGTTGTTGCACCCCGTGGAATTACAAACGAAGTACGGTTGGCATTCTGAGCTCCGGCACTAACGAACAATAGTGCACTAACTACAGTGAAAATAGCTTTGATGTTCATTCAACTAAGTTAATGAATTAAGCTCGAAGCTCACGGAACTCTTCCAGAGGAATATCGTTCATACAGCGAAAATGTTTCTTCGGGCATTCACTGTATCCGATTTTAGAGCAAGGTCTGCATGACAAGTCTTTAACCTGAATCATTCGAGACCCATCTGACGGCAGATAAGGATACATTCCCAATTCAGGTACTGTATTTCCCCAAACCGAAAATATTTTTTTTCTGAACGCAGCAGCGATATGCATCATACCGGTATCATGCGCAATGACGGCATCAGATTGTTCGATCAATGAAGCCGTTTGATTGAGATTGAATTTCCCGCAGGCATCAAAGACCAGATCGCCGCATGCATCAGAAAGTGCTTGGCCCTTGGCCATATCATCCTTACCTCCTAGTACTACAACGGGACGATTCAGATAAAAAATAAGATCTTTCATCCGATTCAGCGGCATTTCTTTGGTTGCAAACTTTGCTCCTGCTGTAATGGCTACGTAACCTTTACGGTGCGACTCCGGCAGAATGTTTGACAATTCCACTCTGTCATTTTCCGGAATGAAGTAATTCAATCCTTCCTGATCATTCTTAATACCTAGTTTTTCCGCCGCGATAAAATACCGATCAACGATATGCTGCCGCGGCATTAAATCAATCCGTGCGTTCACCAGTAACCATTTCTTCACGTTGAGTTTGGGAAAAGATGCAGAAGGCGCTTTACAGATTTGTTTAACCTGAAGAGAACGCAGATTGTGATGCAGATCAACGACAAAATCATAATTCTCACCGCGCAACACATCAGCAACTTCGCTCACATTTTTATCAATAGTAATCACCTTGTCCACATAGGGATTACTCTCAAGAATTCCACTGAATTGTTCCTTTGTAATAAAGTGAACCTCTGCCCCGGTTTGTTTCCGTATGCAACGGACAACAGGCGTGGTGAGAATGATATCACCAATAGAACTGAATCGTATGATCAGAATCTTTTTCACTGCGGAGCTAAAGGTACAAAACGAAAAAGCCCCGCAACGTTTCCGTGCAGGGCTTTTTGATTTGGAAGTATATTACTTCGCTTCGTAATGATACTCGTAAGTAGTTGAACCGTTAACTTCTTTAGTCCACATTTCCTTGTTCTTCAACTTGGTGATGTGCATAGTATCCAAAGTCGGAGTTGAAAGAGTAGTTCCGTTAGAAACTGTAGTCGTCATTTTAACGTCTTCTTTGTCGTTGATGAATTCCCAAGTTCCGGAGCTGGTGAAAGTTCCAAGCACAGTTGTTGCAGTAGAATTCCAGTTACCGTCTTTCTCGATTGTCGTAGACTCAGAAGTAACGAACTGGCGGTAATCAGCAGTTTTATCAACACCGTTCTCAAGGTATGCAGCAATACCCCAAGTGCCCGAAAGACGCATTTTCTTTGTCAAAAGAGTCAGTTTTGGACCTTCTTCATACTTAGAACAGCTTGTGAGTGCTACGCCTCCAACAAAAAGTGCGGTCAACGCAATTGCAAATACTTTTTTCATTTTTAGGTGGTTTTGGTTTTAGCCCTGTTTTAGCGGGCGCACAAAGGTAAAAAAAGGAGAAACACGCACCGCAACTGCTTCTATTAAAAAATCAGATGGGCGGTTGGCCTCAAAAGCCTGTAAAACCGTAAAACCAACGTAAATTCGCAGATGCTTCTTACAGACACCCATGCTCATCTCTATTCAACTAAGTTCGGTAACGATCAGAAGGAGATGATGCAAAGGGCTTTTAACGCCGGCGTTGAACGCATTTTTCTGCCAGCAATTGATTCTGAAACGCATGATATACAGGACAAGCTCGCTTCGGAATACCCCGGGAAAGTGTTTTCAATGATGGGACTTCATCCCTGTTCCGTTGCTCCGGATACAATTGACAAGGAAATCGAAATCATAGAGCGTAAGCTTGCAACAGGCCAATATATTGCGGTTGGTGAAATCGGAATTGACCTGTACTGGGACAAGACGCATGCAGAACTGCAGAAGAAAATATTTTCCCTGCATATCGATTGGGCAATGAATCTGAATCTGCCCATTGCCATTCATTCGAGAAATGCGTTCAATGAATGCTACGAGATTGTACGCGCCAAACAGAACGGTAATCTGCGTGGAGTGTTTCATTGTTTTTCCGACACACCATTGGAAGCACAAAAAGTGATTGATGTCGGATTCATGCTTGGAATCGGCGGAACTGTAACGTTTAAGAATTCCGGTATCGACAAAGTGATTGAAGCTACATCACTCGAGCATATTGTTCTTGAAACAGACGCACCGTATCTTGCTCCTGTTCCGCATCGTGGACAACGCAATGAAAGCAGTTACATTGTTCATGTGGCGCAAAAGATTGCCGATATAAAACAAATAGCGATTGAAGAAGTCGCACGAATTACCACTGAAAATTCCAAACGTTTATTCAAAATCTGAATGGCTAAATCACCACGCATACTCCTGATTTACACAGGAGGCACAATCGGAATGATCCGCGATCCGAAATCCGGACAACTGAAGCCGTTCAACTTTACGCGACTGCTGGATGAAGTTCCGGAGCTTTCAAAGTTTGATGTAAAAATCAGCACTCACAGTTTCCGCACACCGATTGATTCTTCGGATATGCAACCCGAAATCTGGATGGAGCTGGCGCATCTGATAGAAAGCGAATACAACAACTACGACGGCTTCGTGATTCTTCATGGAAGTGATACGATGGCATTCACTGCTTCTGCTTTGAGTTTCATGTTTGAGAATCTGAGCAAGCCTGTAGTGCTTACCGGATCACAGTTGCCGATCGGAACTATCCGTACCGACGGAAAAGAAAATCTGATTACCGCTATTGAAATTGCAGCGGCATCTCATAAAGGAAAAGCGATTGTTCCTGAAGTGTGCGTGTATTTTGAATATCGTTTGTATCGCGGTAACCGCACGAATAAATTCAACGCAGAACATTTCCGCGCTTTTCAATCGCCGAATTATCCTTTGCTGGCAGAAGCCGGAATCCATATTCATTACAATCACGCGCATATTTCCAAAGCCGGCAAAGGCAAACTGAAGATTCTTCCATTGCTGGATAAGAACATTGCCATTCTGAAAATGTTCCCGGGAATAACGCCTCAGGTAGTGAATGCAATTTTGGGGGCTGAAAATCTGAAAGCGGTAATTCTGGAAACCTACGGTTCTGGAAATGTCACCACCGAAAAATGGTTTACAGAAGCCGTTAAGTCTGCGATTAAAAAAGGCGTGGTGATTCTCAATATCACGCAATGCGCGGCAGGAACAGTTGAACAAGGACGATATCAAACAAGTGCTCAACTGGAAAAAGCGGGAGTTGTAGGCGGAGCTGATATGACCACTGAAGCGGCTGTAACCAAGCTCATGCATTTACTTGCGTACTGCGAAACTACTGCAGAGTTAACGCGGAAGTTGAAGAAGAATTTGCGCGGTGAGCTGACTGAGTTATAGACTCTCGATGTTAGACTTTAGAAACGACTTCTGAATTGGAGGAGTGTTCGCAGATTGCAAATAGAATTCGTGTCGGAGATTGACTCGTTTAGACAATTCCACTAAAGTCTAAAATCCAACGTCTAATGTCTAATCTCCATTTAGAGAATCAATTTCCTACGCTTCGCTATTTTGATTGATCTCGGAACGAGATTATTGGCATGAGCTCTGGACTCCCATGGAGAGAATAACTTAATCGCCCGCTTGGATACTTTTTTTGGAAGGAGGACGAGATTATTGGCATGAGCTCTGGACTCCCATGGAGAGAATAACTTAATCGCCCGCTTGGATACTTTTTTGGAAGGAGGACGAGATTATTGGCATGAGCTCTGGACTCCCATTTAGAGAATCAATTTCCTACGCTTCGCTATTTTTATTCCCCGTCAGATTCTGTTCAAGTAAAACTTGACAGCCTCTTCCGGGAAATAAAAAACACCGCATTACGCGGTGTGGAAATTGATTCATTTGCGGAGACGGCGAGATTCGAACTCGCGATACGGTTTCCCGTATACACACTTTCCAGGCGTGCTCCTTCAACCACTCGGACACGTCTCCGGGAATAGCAGGGCGCAAATATAGAAAACATCGCGAGATGTCCGCCTCCGCGATATCCTGAAACTTTACGAATACCGCTTCCGGCAGAGTAAATAAACCGTAAGCAATGCGCCGATTGACACAACAGCCGAGATCACAGCCAACAACGGAGTGGTTTGCATCTGCGCCATGACAGATTCAGGAGCATGTTGTTTATTATACTCGTCCAATACCGAAAATGCGTTGAATGCAAAATGCGCCAGAACAGTGATTCGTAACGAACCTGTCCAGTAAAACATGTAACCGAGAAACGCGCCCAGAATGAATCGCGCTAAAAATCCTGTGCCGTCAAAGTGCATGAAACTGAAAAACGCGGCCGACAACAAAACCGCTGCGTGCGGCTTTCTAGTCCACTCCATCGTCAACTGCTGCACTCCTGCACGGAAGAACAGTTCTTCTGCAAACGCCGGTACAAGTGCCTGCATCAACAAACACAACAACAATGAACCGATATCGTTCATTTCAAGAAGCCACGCCGAATTCGCATCCATCGCTTTCATTGCTTCCAAAGAAGCCGGATCCGAGAAATACAACTTGTTAATCGAGTACAGAAAATCAATAAAGAATACGGACGTCACCATTGCAACCACTCCCATTATCAGAACTCCGGGTTTAACTTTTCGGTCCAATCGAAAGATCCCGAAGCGCTCCTCTGCAATGGCATTAGCGAAAATCACCATCGGCACACCAAATACAAGCAGCGTAAACAGACCTGCGCTGAGTTTTCCGTACCACGAAGCATAACCGCTCTCGGCAGATGAGCCGAGCCAATCTAACGCAGAAATTCGGCTGAGCAGCAGGAAAATTCCAGTACAACCGAAATTCAAGGCAATCAAAAGCCACACCCGCATTGAGGGACTTTGAAACATTGGAGGTCGCTCGTTATGATTTTGCTGTTCCACTATTGTAATTGAGTAATTTCGCGGACGAAGTTAATGGTAAAAATCGGCAACATAACGCTACCTGAATTTCCTTTACTCCTTGCTCCAATGGAAGATGTGAGTGATCCGCCTTTCCGTTATGTGTGCAAGCAGCATGGTGCCGATCTTATGTACACTGAGTTTATTTCAACGGACGGATTGATTCGTGATGCAGTGAAGAGTCGTCAGAAACTCGACATTTTCGACTACGAACGTCCGATCGGAATTCAGATTTTCGGTGGAGATGAAGAAGCAATGTCGCTTTCAGCGAAAATTGTGGAAACAGCGCAACCTGATCTACTCGACATCAATTTCGGTTGTCCGGTAAAAAAAGTAGTGTGCAAAGGAGCCGGAGCAGCAGTTCTGAAAGACATTGACCTGATGGTTCGCCTCACAAAAGCCGTGGTGGAATCAACTTCGTTGCCCGTAACAGTTAAAACGCGTTTGGGTTGGGATGATAATTCCAAGAACATCATGGAAGTTGCAGAACGTTTGCAGGACATCGGCATCAAAGCTTTGTCAATTCATGGCAGAACGCGCACACAGATGTATAAAGGTGAAGCAGACTGGACTTTGATCGGCGAAGTGAAAAATAATCCGCGTATTCAGATTCCGATTTTCGGTAACGGTGATATTGATTCGCCGGAGAAAGCGGTTGATTATAAAAACCGTTATGGTGTTGACGGAGTAATGATCGGTCGCGCTGCAATTGGAAATCCTTGGTTCTTTGCTCAGGTCAAGCACTTTATCAAAACAGGAGGCGAACATCTGCAATTACCATCATTGGAAGATCGTGTGAATGTTGTACGAATTCATCTCACGAAATCTGTTGAGTGGAAAGGAGAACGTGCAGGCATTAACGAAATGCGTCAGCATTACGGAAATTACTTCCGAGGCATTCCGGATTTCAAGAAATACAGAACACGATTAGTTACGCTGCAGGAGCGCGACGCTTTGCTTGATCTGCTGGATGAGATTGTAAGGGAAGAGCAGAATCACTCTTAAAGCCCTGCCAGAACTGTGAAAGATTTGGCCCTGAACGTGTGCGTTTCTCACGAAAGAAAAACGTAAACCATTCGTAAAACCATACCCGGCGTCCAATACGATAATACCATTGATGAGCATCGCGAATTCGTAAGTCGGGATGAAGAAAATACCGCTTTAATGAACGCGGTCGCAACTGCATGGCAACTTCCATAAGCTTAACGGTCAACATCAGAAAAAACGGACTGAAATATTTTGTCTCGAGTACCTGATGCTTGTAATCCCAGCGACGTTGATCTGTTTGTACAACTTTTTTATCCTTCACGGCATAATAAAACGGTGTCCAGCGATGCGGAGTAACATATAACATCTGCACTTGATCAGGATCATAGTTTATAAGATGTTTCAAGCTTTTGTAATGATCCGACAATTTCTCTTCCGCGAACCCGACAACATATGTGGCCATTGAAAGTATGTTGTGTTTTCTAAGAATACGAATCGCTTCCTTGTCCGTTTCCACAGTTCCTGCTTTGCGCACTTCCTGCAGAACCGCAGCATCATAATTTTCAATTCCCAACAGGAAACGTTCAAATCCGGCCTTCTTGTACAAGTGCATAATGTCAGCATCACGCACTATATTGTCCGCTCTACACGAACCAACCAGAATCAATCCTGCATTTCTCTCAATGAGTGCTTCCAGAAAACTCTTCCACACGTTGCGGTTGGTTGTAGGATTCTCATCTGCGAAATTGACAACCTCCACGCCGAATTTTTCCTTGAGCATCACCAATTCATCCGCGAACTTTACCGGATCCCGATGTCTCCAGGATTTCCAGAACAAACTTTGTCCGCAATAGGTGCACGGGTAGGGACACCCGCGGGAGAATTGAACAACAACAGCTTTTTTACGGCCCCAGTATGTGTAGTTCCTGCTGCCCATCAACTCCCAGCCTACTCTGTAATCATCCAGATTCTGAATGGGCGTCCTGCTCAACGTATCAATTACTGCACCCTCTTTTCTGTAAGCGATTCCTCTGATCCTTGATAAATCCTGTCCATGCTCCATTGCGTTGATCAATTCTGTAACTGTTGCCTCTCCTTCACCTTTAACGATAAAATCGATCTGCGTATTCGACTCCAGAATTTCTTTCCAATGATAAGTCGGGAATACACCGCCAATTACAATGATAACTTCCGGCAAACAATCCTTGATCAAATGCGTGAGCATATCAATGGTCGGTTGTGCCGAAGTTGAACCCGAATGGCCGAACATAATCACTTGTGGCGAGAATCGGAGTACTTCTCCTACGATTTCGCTCGAAGACATCGGACCGAACTCCGCATCCAGTAACTGAACGTAATGTCCGGCGTCGAGAAGCGGCCCGCCGATTGACAGTAAGCCTAAAGGCGGAAGATGTTCATCGGGTACGCGACTTCCTATTGCAGTGTGCGGTGGATTAATGAGTAGAATTTTCATGGCCTTAATACTTTTTATAAAGCACCGAATTTTCTATTGACCCCTGAACGTGTCTTGAGAAACGTTAACAGACTTGATGATTCACGTAACCAATCTTAACAAAAAAATCCCGCCCGGAATGAACCGAGCGGGATCTTATAGATAAAAGTGAATTACTGTTTGATTACTCTGATAGTTTGACCTTCAGAATTGCGGATGAAATAAATTCCGCCTTCAAATCCTGACATATCAATAGTTGTGTTGCCTTGCACACGCTGAGCATACACCACCTCACCGATAGCGTTATAAATTACAACATCAGTTAATTGTGCACTGCGGATATTCAGCACTTCAGTAACCGGATTCGGATATGCTCCGAACGAAGAAGTGTTATCCGTTTCCTCAATTCCGACGTTGTTAATCGTGTAACAAGTTGATGTATCAACACATCCGTTCTGGTTAACGATCACGGCATACTGACCATCAGCTGATGCTGAATAGCTCTGCATTGTTGCACTGATGATCAATGTATTGTCTTCACAGTTGATCCACTGATACTGCGCACCGGACGCCGCAGCAACCAATGTTCCTCCGAAATTGGTCACGTTCACCGCAACGTTCACAGTTGTAATTGTTACGGTGCTGATGACAATACTGTCACAACCGGTAACCGCAGTCAATGTGTCATTGTAGGTTCCGCTAGAGTAATATACACTGTTCCCTACCACAATTGAATCACCAATACAACCGCTGAATGTAAGATTTGTTGTTACCGGCGCAGAAACCGTCAAATCTGTAACCACAGTTGAGTCACAACCGTTGATTGCAGTGAGCGTATCAGTATAAACTCCTGTCGCATTGTAAGTGTTGTTGCCAACAGTAACTGTAAAGCCGGCGCAACCTGACAACGTTTGATTTGTAACGATTGCAGTCGGAGCGATCGTAAGCATTGTATTAACAATGGAATCGCAGCCCATCATCGTTGAAAGTGTATCAGAATATGAGCCCGAAGAATAATACACGTTATTTCCTACCATCAATGAATCGCCATAACACAACGAAACAGTTTGCATCAAATTGTAGGTTGGATTAACGTTAACTGTAAACGATGCAGTATCATAACAGTTTCCTGATGAATCCGCACCGACAACCCAGAATGTGCTGTCAACAGAAGGCATAACGGTGTTTGATGAGTCAGCAGGTCCGAACATCCACATGTAAGCAGTTGCACCGGATGCAATCAACACGGCAGAATCGCCGTTACAAATCACCGAAGTTCCTGAAACAGTAACTGAAGGACTTGTGAAAACCGAGATCGTAATAGTATCTGAACTGCCGCACCCAACACTGTCCACTGCAGTTACAATGTAAGTTCCTGAAATTGCAGTGTTGATTGACATTGTTGTGTCTCCTGTATTCCATGAATACGAAGCAGCACCGGCGCCTGCGCTCAACACAGTTGCATCACATACGTTTGCATCAGGCCCCAGGTTAACCACCGGACCGTTGCTGATAACAATTGAAACAGTATCCATTAATGTATCGCAAGCTGTGCGTACCTGTACTGAGTAAATTGCTGAAGCCGAAGTTGCAATTGTTTGAGTTGTATCGCCTGTAGACCAAAGGAAAGTTGCCCCCGGCCAGTATCCTGCATCAAGTACCGGACCGTTGCCGGAACAGTATAACGAATCGGGGCCGAGAGACACTGCTGTATTAGTATCTACGACAACGAAATACATACTGTCGCGAACAACGCATGTTGAAGTAGTCACTTCCACCCAATACCAAGCGGTTGAATCTGCAATCAAAGTTGCAGTTGTGGCACCTGTATTCCACAAGTACGATACAACACCGTTTCCATTGTCAGCACTTAGTGTTTGCGTTGCAGGTGCGCAAACAGTCATGTCTGCTCCAAGATCAGCAGCATTGAAAATCCGAACATCGTCAAATGCAACACCTTCATCCGTAACAGAAGCATCAGTGCCGAAGTTAATTCTGATTTTTACGTTGGACATATTGCCTGCGCCTGTTAAGCGATGACGAACATTAACCCATCCACCGGAACCATTGGAGGTTGAATTTCTTCCGGACCACGCTGATTGATATCCGCCCGGATTACCAACTACAGTGTTATCGTTATACCAAAGAACAG
Source organism: Bacteroidia bacterium (assembly GCA_023151315.1). GTDB lineage: Bacteria > Bacteroidota > Bacteroidia > Palsa-965 > Palsa-965. The sequence continues at coordinate 143,435 of JAKLJE010000003.1, read as the reverse complement.
GATCGCCAAATGCACCTACTAATTGCCATGTGTTCCCGCCATCGGTGGAAATTGTTACGTTCATACCATCCCATGAGAACTCGGCATTCCACCAAACGTTCATAGATAATACAGGATCACAAACGTTCGTGAAATCAAAACATGGGCCTTCTACGTAACTGTTTTCATTGTCTACGTAAGAACCTGTTAATCCTCCGGTAACAAATGCATTAACCCCTGACGCAGCACTGTTAATTATCGGCTTCGCAGGTGTTCCGAATGCCCATGTGCCATTATTACCGTTGAATATCCTCCATCCGTTCTGTCCGGTTTCAAAATCCTGATAATAAGGATAAGTCGCAATAATCGGAATCCCTAATGTAGTTGTACTCGCACTGTCATTCGCAACTGCTAAATCAGAAGGCCACGACACCCACCCATCGATTAATACGCTGGTCGGACCTGAGAGATCTGCACAACCATTAACAAAAGTGTAAGTAACGGTATCACCAGGCAAAATATTTGAAGTTGTGATCAACGTGTCTGTTGTAACTACTGAATTGATTTCGAAAGACAATGGAATTTGTGTTCCGGCCGAAATCGGTGATGAGCCCATATTGGTAAACATGAAATTGACGGGGGTGCACGAACTGTTTCCACATCCACCTCCAGCGCTGACACTGATCGCATCAATATCATTGGCGAGCGGTTGGTAAACTGTGATGTCATCAATTGCTGCGTCGGAAGTGAAACTCGATCCTGTAACCATACGAATTCGAATACGAACATTGGGTTCATTCGCATAACCGACCAATGAAAAATCAGCAAATTGCCACGCATTCACGTTGGCAGTCCAGGACGGAACCACATCAAGGTTCCAGTTGCCCGATCCGGAAGAATCAACATCCAGATGCATAACTCCCATAGTTGCTCCGTACATGTGATACCAAAAACTGATTCGCGGCGCGCTGACTGCAGAAAAATCATAAATACCACTTACCAGTTCTGCGGTAACGTTATTGCAACCAGACGACTCTGTGTACATATATTTCCCGCTTCCCGTTCCGGTTGTGTGGTCGAAGTCAGGGCCGGTAGCTGTAGAAGGTGTTGCGCCATCTTCAACCAACCAGTCTGTACCGGCTTGAGGAAAACTATACTGATCAGCGTTTCTCCAGTGGCCTACCGGGTTGCATGAACCAGTACATGAAGTGCCGCACAAGGATTCCGATTCGAAATCCGTAAAATGCGGAAAACTGCTGACTTGAGCATAAGCTGAGCTACTCAGAATGAGCGAAGCAATAATTTGTACAAATTTTCTCATGATATTTAGGGGAATGAGTAAGGTTAATAAAGCAAATATAACCAAGAATAGACACCCTTGTATTATTCCTAACCATTCGTCCTCCGTTGTTTCATGAACATTTCGAACCATAGTTCAAAAAAATCCTTGGATGGTCAAAGATTGGTCGTGGCTGTCCTCTTCACCAACAGTACAATAGTTGGCCGATTACTATAAATCAATTCCCCTGCTGAATTATCAGTTCGCTAAATCGTTCAGAACTGTTTCGTGAGAGTAGCAATTGGTTAACCCCATCATGAAAATGAACTATTATTGCGTCTGTAATCATATTCACCACATGAAGCTCCTCTGGTCTATTCTCAAAATCTCCGGCATCGCCAGTTTACTGGTTGCAGTTCTCGGATACATAGCTGGAAAATTCAACTACGTCATTGTCCTGAAAGGTGCGGAACTTCCGTTGATTGACGGAGAAGTGGCTGCCGGGCTTATTGCGGCTGGACTGATCCTGACATTCACCGGACACTTTTTACTGAAAAGAGCCGAAAAGAAATCTGCGGATCTGTCTGAGGAAAAGCCGGTACTCGAATTCAGTAATCTCGATTTTATTGAACAGACACTGAAAAGAACTCGCAGACGCAATTACATTATGGGGATTTTCTTCGGAGCATTCGGCGCATTCATGATCGCAGTTCCGTTTCTTGACCCTGAAGCAAATCCTTCCGGCGGTGGTTCCATATTTCTTTATGGATTCGGAGCCTTGATTTTGGCTTTAGGTGTATTCATGTTGTTCAAAGGAATCCAATTAAACAACATTCAGGAGTCGCCGGTTTACAAAACTATCATGTTCAGTCCGCAGCAGATTACAGGACTGAAAATACAAGTCGTACAGAGTGCTTATACCAAACACAGCAGACACATCAATGCACACCTGATGATCGGAGCAAAAGCTCTTGCAGTGCTGAGTGTTAATGAAACGGAACTGGAATTATTGAGGCAATATCTGCTGAAGCACAATCCGCAGCTCGATTTTTCGCAGAGCGTTCAGAAAGTAGCCTGATCTTTCACTGAATCGATACGGAACTCAAATGTCTAAAGAAACCTACGCAAACAGCGCTTTTAATTCTGTTGCATCCTGAGGTTTCATTTTCCCTGCAAGAATCAGCGCCAGCTGACGGCGACGCAATGCACTTGCAAAACGCTCTTTTTCCAGTTCTGTTTCAGGTTCAATAGGCGGAACGGGCAATGGTTGTCCGTTCTGATCAACCGCTACAAAAGTGTAAATCGCTTCATTGCTTTTCACCTGCTCGCCGGTTACCGGATCTTCCACGAAAACATCAATGAATACTTCCATGGAAGACGAGAATGCTCTTGACACTTTCGCTTCCAGCGTAACGATAGCCGCATATGGAATCGGCTGGTGAAATGCCACGTGATTCACAGTTGCAGTTACAACCACCCGACGACAATGTCTGTGTGCCGATATAGCCGCAATTACATCCATCCATTCCAGCAAACGACCTCCGAAAAGGTTTTTAAGATTGTTTGTGTCGTTTGGTAATACATGATGTGTGGCCGTTGCCAATGATTCTGATGGACGTTTCGCTTTCATGGTGCAAAGATAGACCTCACAAACGATTTATTCAGAATATTTAACTCCGCCTTCCATTTCACAAGTATCGCCGTTATCTCTACCTTCGCATTCGTGAAGAAATTCTTCGGTATTCTGCATTATGTATCCGGCTATTGGAAATACGCATGGCTGAATATTTTCTTCAATATTATTTCCGTTGTCTTCAACCTCTTCTCTCTGGTTTCAGTAATACCGCTTCTTGATCTGCTTTTCACAGCAGATCCGAAAAGCTACGCTGAAACTGCAGCGAAAGGAGAGCCTGCAGTAAGTGTAAACGTAAGTTCGGCATTGGAATGGATTAACTACAAATTTTCCGTCTATATCGCGTCTGCTCCCGATCCGTCTGCTGCAAGGATGAACATCCTCCTCTGGATTTGTATTGGAATTGTTGCAATCTTCTTCTTCAAGAGTCTCGCGCGTTATCTTGCCATGTTCTTCCTCGCCATTGTACGTAACGGTGTGGTGCGCGATTTCAGAAACAGAATGTATGCCAAATGTCTGCGACTACCGCTCACGTGGTATTCCAACGAGCGCAAAGGCGACATCATGAGCCGAATGACATCTGATTTGCATGAAGTGGAATGGAGTGTTATGAGTTCACTGGAAATGACATTCCGTGAGCCTGTAACTATTCTCGCCATTATTATCATGATGATCATGATGAGTTGGCAACTGACCATAACCGTGGTGCTGGTTACTCCGATTATCGGACTTATACTTAGTGTTGTTGCCAAAAGTCTCAAACGATCGTCCACTATTGCAAAGGAAAAACACGGAACGATGCTTTCCATGCTTGAAGAAATGCTTGGAGGATTACGTATTATCAAAGGATTCAATGCGGAAGAAAAAGTCAAACATCGTTTCGGAGAAGAAAATGAAGCATACACATCTGTGATGATCCGTAATTACAGAAAAACGGATCTTGCTTCCCCGCTCAGCGAATTCCTGATTGTGACTGTAATTGCCGGAGTGCTTTACTATGGCGGTAACCTCGTAATCAGCGAACAGGCTTTCAAAGGTGCTTTCTTTGTTGGATATCTTTTGATTTTCTTCCAGCTCATTACACCGGTTCGTCAATTCACACAGGCGTATTACAACGTGCAGAAAGGTTTGGCTTCCATGGAACGCATTAACATGATTCTCGAAGCAGAAGAAACAATACGCGATACAGCTTCACCGCAGAAAATCTCCGAATTCAAAAACGCAATCGAGTATAACAATGTCAGCTTTGCGTATCAGCGCGGCGATGATGGCTACGCTGTTCGCAATGTAAATCTGAAAGTGGCGAAAGGAAAAACCATTGCGCTTGTAGGACAATCCGGTTCCGGAAAAACCACTTTGGCGGATCTGCTTCCGCGTTTCTATGATGTTACGGAAGGTCAAATTTCCATTGACGGAGTTGATATACGCAACATCAGCATGAGCGAATTGCGCTCGCTTATGGGAATTGTTTCTCAGGAATCAATTCTCTTCAACGATACCGTTTACAACAACATTGCTTTCGGAGTAAAGAATGCCAAACCGGAAGATGTGGAAGCTGCTGCACGCGTAGCGAATGCGCACGACTTCATCATGGAGATGCCGCAAGGTTATCAAACCAATATCGGTGATCGCGGAACCAAAATGTCCGGCGGACAACGTCAACGCCTTGCTATTGCACGCGCCGTTTTGAAGAATCCACCTATTCTGATATTGGATGAAGCAACTTCGGCTCTTGATACTACGAGTGAAAGATTGGTTCAGGACGCTCTCAATAACCTGATGAGAAACAGAACGTCCATCATTATTGCGCATCGCCTGAGTACGATTCAGCATGCCGACGAGATCATCGTTCTGCGCAAAGGTGAAATCATCGAAAAGGGTAATCACCAGGAATTGCTGAGTAAAAACGGAGTTTACAAGCAACTCCATGATATGCAAACCTTCGTTTAGTCGAAATTCAGCACCAATAATCCAATTTCAGGACACAGTTAATAACTATTTCCTGCGCAGATGTTCAACTTCTATTCTGCGAATGTTGCGTTTGCACTACTTTTGATCAGCAAACCTCATGAAGTACCCCATTTTACTGACTTTACTTGCGTCCGTTCTGCTGTCGTGCGGCGAACAGGAAAATGCACAAGGAGAAACCGTCGTTTCAGCTGAAGATCCTGAAAAGATCAACAAGCTATTGCAAGACGAGTTGACCGGAATTCTGCAGAAGCAGAAAAATTCCCCGACGTTCGCGATTGGAGCTGATACCATTACCGCGTTACCGCAGGTATTGGAAGCGTACGCCGAATCAAAATCAATCTGGTTCGATAAAGGCAAACGTAACGCTGCCGGTGACTCCATGTGGAATCTCATTAAAGACTCAGAGTCTTTCGGTTTGATTCCTGAAGATTATCACCTGTCACTCATAGATAGTCTCGTTACTACAGCGTTTGATTCCTCTGAAGAAGTTGTGAATGTACACAAGCTTGCACTTGCAGATGTACTCACAACAGACGCATTCTTTGCAATGATTGTACACGCATCGGTAGGCAGACTCGAAAATGACAGTGCAACATTCCGTACCTGGCGTATAGCGAAACTTGACACCAATCTTGTTCCGATTTTCAATCAGGCGCGTCAAACCAATCAGTTCCGCAAAACCATTGAAGCATTCGAGCCGCAGCGCAGAGAATATCAGGCGGTAAAAAAATACATGAACGATTATCGTCGTACAATGGCCGGTGTAAAATGGGAACATCTTCCGGATCGCAAAACGGACAGCATTGGTTTCTTCAGCGCAATTCGTCAACGACTCAAGCAAACGGGAGATTGGGATTCTACAACGCGTGAAAATGATTCACTCAAACAAGTAGCAGCACTGAAGAAATTTCAGAAGCGTCATTTTCTGGAGCAGGATGGTAAGATCGGTCGCAATACAATTCTTGCGCTGAACATGACGCCTGAAGATTGGTACAGACAGATTGCTATGAATCTGGAGCGCTGGAGATGGGAACCGCCGAAATTTGAGAAGCGACATATGATTGTGAATCTTCCTGCATTCAAAATGACCGTTTGGGAAGAAGATACCATTGTAATGGAATCGCGGATTGTTTGCGGTGCTGTGAAAACACAAACGCCGGAACTGGACAGTAAGATGTATCAGATTGTTCTTTATCCATACTGGAATGTACCGTACAGTATTGCATGGAAAGAAATTCTTCCGCACGTAAAACGCGACACTGCGTATTTGCGCAAGAACAGATATGAAGTACTGGACCGCAACAATAAAATTGTAGATCCGAATACCGTTAACTGGAAGAAATACGGAAAAGGAAATCTGCCTTACAAATTCCGCCAGAAAACGGGAGACGACAACGCACTCGGCATTATGAAATTCGAGTTTCACAATCCGCACGCGGTGTACATGCACGACACCAACGCAAAGAAATATTTCAGGACGGAAACACGCGCTTACAGTCACGGTTGCATGCGACTTGAAAAGTACATGGATCTGGCTTACTTCCTGCTTCGCGACGACAGTGTAAAGTATCCGAAAGACACATTTGATGTTTGGGTGAAACAGGACACGCAGCGTAAAATCAATTTACGTAAACCTTTGCCGATTCATGTGCGTTACTTTACCTGCGAAGTAGACACTGAAGGCGTTGTGGAACTGCACACGGATATTTATCTGCGTGATGAACGAATGATGAAAGTGCTTTATGGAGAAAATGAGATTATTGAGAAGAACGCTCCTCAATCTCCTGCAACCGGCACGAAAAACACACAGAAAGTTTACTTGCGAAAACCGGAAGACTCCGATTTCACCTGAGAGAAATCAAACCTACACCCCACCCCAATACTCCAGCTTGTCGTACGGGTAACGCTTGGTGTGAATTGCTTTCACTTCTTCGAAAATCATAGCGCGGAAAGCGTCGATATTCTCTTTGTCGGTTGCGGAAATGAAAATGCACTGCTTCTGCAGTTTGCTCATCCATGATTTTTCAAGTTCCTTCAGCGTTAACACTTGCTTCTTGGTCGGATCAAGCAGATGTTCATCTTTCGGTGGCTCGCGGTAAGCATCAATTTTATTGAATACGAGTATTGTGCGTTTGTCGCCGGCACCGATTTCCGCGAGCGTTTCACTCACAACCTTCAACTGATCTTCGAAGTTCGGATGTGATATATCCACCACATGCAACAGTATATCCGCTTCACGCGTTTCATCCAATGTAGACTTAAACGATTCCACCAGCTGCGTTGGTAATTTGCGAATGAAACCTACTGTATCGCTGAGCAGAAAAGGCAGATTACCAACTACAACTTTTCGCACTGTTGTATCAAGAGTTGCGAATAATTTATTCTCTGCAAAAACATTCGACTTACTAAGCAGATTCATAATGGTGGATTTCCCCACGTTGGTATAACCAACCAGTGCCACACGCACCAATTCTCCTCTGCCCTTTCTCTGCGTGGCCATCTGCTTGTCGATGTGCTTCAATTCTTCCTTCAGCAAGGAAATACGATCACGAACAATACGACGGTCCGTTTCAATTTCCTTTTCACCTGCACCACCACGCGTTCCTGTTCCGCCTCGCTGACGTTCCAAGTGCGTCCACATACCTGTGAGTCGTGGAAGCAAATACTGATAACGCGCCAATTCCACTTGCGTGCGTGCATGTGATGTACGTGCACGATCCGCGAAAATGTCAAGAATGAGCAAATTACGATCGACTACTTTTCGTTGAAATTCCTTTTCAAGATTTCGCTGCTGCGAAGGCGATAATTCGTCATCGAAGATCACAACGTCAACCTTGTTTTCGTCGAGATACTTCTTGATTTCGTGTGCTTTTCCGGAACCGATATAGAAACGCGGATCGGGATGATCCAGCTTCTGAAAAAACCGCTTCACCGGAATAAGCTTTGCGGTTGTGGCCAGAAATGCCAGTTCATCCAGATACTCTTCGAGCATACCTGCATCCTGACGCTTGTCAATAACACCGACAAGTACCGCAGTTTGCTGTGCCTGAAGAATCTTTAAGTTCTCTATCATCCGGTTTGGTTCTATTTACGCAAGGTCTGAATGTGCTTTACAACAGCATCGATTTCATCCTTACTCAATTCGTTGGAGAACGAACGCATACCGTTGCGTCCGTTGGTAATAACTGCAGTTGCCTGCTCTGCCGTAAGCGTACTCACCGACAAATCCGTTGCACCTGCCATTTGTGCTTTACCATCAACGCCGTGACAGGTAATGCAATTCTGCATGTAAACCTGTTCTCCTGTTAATGGCGCATCCGACTTTTTCTCTGCGCTGTTTCCTCCGCAGGAAGCGAGAATCGTTGCAGTAAAAGAAGCTGTAATCAGAAATCTGAACATAACTGTGATGATTAGAACCAGCCTCTTGCTGCAAACATTTCACGGAACGGCCAAGGAATACTTGCAAGTACAAGCACCAGCGCAATGCCGAACATCCACGCGATAGTTTTGAATTTCTTCTCGTCTGTAGCAGCGCGTTTTGATTTCGCACTACCGATGGTTACAAGAATTACTGCGATCAACATTCCCAGTGTATGCTCTACAGTGAAAAAGCGAATAGACGCGTCTTTCATTTCGCCCATGAGGCTCACCCAACCGTTACCGAAATACAGGATAAAGCCCAGAACCGCCTGAAGGTGGAAACTGAGAACGGTAAACGTAGCGAGCTTCTTGTCGAGCGGCTGGAAGGTCTTCTTTCCGGTAAGACCGGCAATGGCCTTTACAACCACAATAATCAACAGTAACAGGGCAATCCAGCGTAAACCGGAATGGGCAGCGATAAGTGCATTCATAGCGTGTTTTTTTAGTCTGACAAAAGTACTTAAAAACAACGCTTTTGCACCGTTCATCCCAAACACTCCGATATTGGGAGAAAATAAGATACATTTGCCCGTTATCGCACGATTTTTCGCTTATGAAACATTTGTTTACTGTCCTGGCCTGTACAGCAGTGTTTTCGCTGAACGCGCAAACACCTACGTTCCCTGAGAACGGGGCAAGGAATCCCAATCACACAATTTACGCGTTGAAAGGCGCCACTATTCAGGTTGATCCGGAAAACGTGATCAGCAACGGCACAATGCTTGTGCAGGATGAACGGATTCTTGCTGTAGGTGCTTCCGTTATTGTTCCGAAAGAAGCGGTTGTAATGGATCTCACAGGGAAATTCATTTATGCTTCGTTCATTGACGCATACACCACTTACGGAATGCCGGAAGTTCCGCGCAGAAAATGGAATCCTGAACCGCAGTTTGTTTCTGCACGTGCAGGAGCATTCGGTTGGAACGAAGCACTCAAACCTGAAACAGATGCAAGCAAAATGTTTTCATCGCATCAGGCTTCCGCTGAAGAATTCCGCTCCATCGGATTCGGCACTGTGATGATGTTCGCGAAAGACGGTATCGCACGCGGAACTGCGGGTGTTGCCACGCTGAATGCAGAAGACGGCGACAATAAAGCATTGCTCAAAGCGAAAGCTGCAGCCTGTTATTCATTCGATAAAGGCTCATCAGCACAGGATTATCCAAGCTCATTGATGGGTGCAATTGCGTTGTTGCGACAGACGTACTACGATGCAGATTGGTATCGCACGGCAAAAAACAAAACAGAATTCAACCTTACATTGGATGCGTGGAATAACAACCAGTCATTGCCTTCGTTCTTCGAAACGACAGACAAATGGAATGTGCTTCGCGCAGATAAAATCGGTGATGAATTCAAGGTGCAGTATGTTTTCAAAGGCAGCGGCAATGAATATCAGCGTATGGACGAAATGAAAGCCACAAACGGTTCGTTCATTCTTCCCTTGAACTTCCCGGATGCGTATGATCTGGAAGATCCGTACGATGCAGAAATGATCAGCTATGCCGATCTGAAACATTGGGAATTGGCTCCGCTCAATCCCGGTGCATTTGAAAAATACAATATCCGTTTCGCCATCACCACCTCGGATCTCCGCGAGAAGAAAGATTTTCTTTCACGTGTGCGCAAAGCGATTTTGTATGGTCTGACACCGAAAGCAGCGTTGAAAGCTTTGACTACAACGCCGGCAGAACTTCTCGGAATTCAGAATGAAGCAGGAAGTCTGAAAGCGGGAATGCTCGCGAATTTCATCATCACAAGCGGCAACATCTTCGAAGAAGGTACCGTGATTCACGAGAACTGGGTGCGCGGACATCGTTACATCATCAACGATATGAACGCGCTTGATCTGCGCGGTACATACGATCTGAATGTTACTTCAATGGCTCCTGCAAAACTGAAGATCGAAGGAGAACCGTCACGCATGAAAGCAACGCACATTGTTGCAGACACGATCAAGCAAAGTGCTTCCATCAGCGTAAGCGGAAACATGGTAACACTTTCTTTCCCTTCGAAAGAGAAAGAAGGCACAATCCGTTTGTCAGGACTCGTAAACAGCGAATCCAAATTCATGAACGGACGCGGGCAAATGCCGGACGGAACATGGATTGATTGGATGGCTTCACAAAGCGAAGCGTTCAAGCCTAAGGAAAAAGAGAAAGACACTACGCAGAAAGATATTCCTACTCTGGACGATGTGATTTATCCTTTCAATGCGTACGGACAAACGCGCAAAGACACATCGCGCTTAACGCGTCTGTTACACACGTACAATGCGATTCTCATCAAGAACGTAACAGTATGGACAAACAGCAACGATAAAGACAGCATCATTCCGAATACAGACGTTTACATTGTTGACGGAAAGATTGTTCGCATCGCACCGAACATCATTCCGACGAAAACAGCATTTGCGCTTACCATTGACGGAACAGGCAAACATCTGACTCCGGGAATCATTGATGAGCATTCACACATTGCTATTTCAGGCGGCGTAAATGAAGGAACACAAGCTGCAACATCTGAAGTGAGAATCGGAGATGTGATCAATCCTGATGATGTAAATATTTACCGTCAACTTTCAGGAGGCGTTGTTGCCGCACAATTGCTGCACGGTTCTGCGAATCCGATCGGCGGTCAATCTGCATTGATCAAACTGCGCTGGGGCGCAAATGCAGAGCAGATGAAAATCAAAGGTGCAGATGGCTTCATCAAATTCGCTTTGGGTGAAAACGTAAAGCAGGCAAACTGGGGCGACAATCAGGTGACGCGTTTCCCTCAGACACGCATGGGCGTTGAGCAGGTTTACTACGATCATTTCATTCGCGCGAAAGAATATCATGCGCAGTGGGAAGCATGGAAAGCCATGCCGCAGAAAGATAAAGAGAAAGCAACACCGCCGCGCCGCGATCTTGAACTCGATGCATTGGTTGAAATTCTCTTCGGCACACGATTCATCACTTGTCACTCGTATGTGCAATCAGAAATCAACATGCTCATGCACGTTTCTGATTCCATGGGCTTCAAGGTGAATACATTCACGCATATTCTTGAAGGTTACAAAGTAGCCGACAAGATGAAAGCGCACGGAGCAGGCGCATCATCATTCTCCGATTGGTGGGCATACAAATACGAAGTGAAAGATGCTATTCCATACAACGCAGCCTTGCTGTACAGAATGGGAATTGTAACTGCGATTAACTCTGACGATGCTGAAATGGCGCGTCGACTGAATCAGGAAGCAGCAAAGAGCATCAAGTACGGTGGATTGAGTGAAACACAATCCTTGCAACTCGTAACGTTGAATCCTGCGAAGTTGCTGCATCTCGACAGCCACATGGGACAGATTAAAGTAGGAATGGACGCAGATGTGGTTTTGTGGTCAGACAATCCGACTTCCGTTTATGCGAAAGTCGAAACCACAATTGTTGACGGACAAGTGATGTACAATTCCAAGGACGACGAAGAGATTCGTAAGAACATGGAAGAAGATCGCGCAAGAATCACTCAGAAAATGATCGCAGAGAAGAACGACGGAGCGCCGGTGCGTCCTGTGAAATCACGTCGTCCGAAACTCTGGGATTGCGAAGACATGGAGTACGACGGAGATTATCTGAACGACAACGAAAACAATGAAGAGGAATAATCAGCTAAAGAGAAAGAACATGAAAAAGATACTTTTCACTTCGTTGATATTGGCTGCTGCAGGAATTGTAAATGCACAGCAACCGGTTCCTGCAAAGAAGCAAAGCAAGAGCGTGCTTCTGATGAACGGCATTTGCCATGTAGGTAACGGAAAAGTGATTCAGAATTCCGTAGTTGGTTTTAAAGACGGAGTAATCACTTTAGTTGGTGATGCTACTGTAATGCGTCTGGATCTTTCACAATGGGACACAACGATTAATGTTGCAGGCAAGCACGTATATCCGGGATTCATTGCACCGAATTCCACTTTGGGACTTACAGAAATTGAAGCGGTGCGTGCCACTTCAGATTTTAATGAAGTCGGTTATATGAATCCGCATGTGCGTACGCAGCAGTCGTACAACACCGATTCTAAAATCACGCCGACTGTAAGAACCAATGGTGTTCTGGTTGCGCAAATCACGCCTCGCGGCGGTCGTATTTCTGGAACATCTTCTATCATGAATCTCGATGGATGGAATTGGGAAGATGCGACACTGAAAGCTGATGACGGCATTCACATCAACTGGCCGGGATATTACAGCCGTAACTGGTCGGAAGACGGCCCCGGACCATACGAACGCAATAAGAACTACGCAGAACGTCGTGCGGACCTTGAAAAGTTTTTTGCTGAAGCTCGTGCGTATTGCATGACACCGAAACCGGCAGAAAAGAATCTGCGCTTTGAAGCGATGCGTGGAGTGTTCAACGGAACGCAGATGATTTACATTCATGCAGACAATGTGAAAGACATTGCCGAAGCGGTTACCTTCTCCAACAAATTCGGTTTGAAGAAAGTAAGTATTGTTGGCGGAGCTGAAAGCTACAAATGCACTGAGCTTCTGAAGACCAACAATATTTCGGTGATGTTGGCGCGAGTACACAATCTGCCGATGCGTGCAGACGAAGATGTGAATCAGCCGTACAAAACTGCAAAGATGCTGCAGGAAGCTGGAGTGCTTTTCTGTTTTGAGAATTCAGGTGATCAGGAAGCAACAGGTCTCCGGAACTTGCCTTTCCTTGCCGGCACTGCAGTAGCATGGGGGCTGGAGAAAGAAGCTGCAATTGCTGCATTAACTTCCAACGCAGCGAAAATTCTCGGCATCGGTGATTTAGTAGGAACCATCGAAGAAAAGAAACAAGCCACTCTTTTCGTGTCTGATGGAGACGCACTTGACATGAAGACGAACAAAGTAACACATGCGTTCATTCAGGGCAAGTCTATTCAACTGACCAACGAACAGCAACAACTCTACGATTTGTATAGTGAGAAATACGGGATGGATGCTAAATAATCCAATGTAATTCCACTTCACATGTCAGATTATTGAAATACCTACGGAGGTTTGATAGTTGACTTACCTCGTCCAAGATGTATGGAAGCAAGAGTAGTCCTAAAAGTAATGATGGAATATGGACAAAACTGATAGGCATATCAGAGTTTCAAGTTCGAACACATTTTGGATTCGTACTTTTTATAAATATATCTATCCAACTCTTATTTTGTTTGTTTGTATTCTTCCCTATGTCTATCGTTCAAAGCCTTCTGTATGGATAGGAATTATTACGTTCGTTCTCTTCTCAGCTTTGTATTTCGCTTTTGGTTGGAAGAAACTTACAGCGTTATGTCAAGTTGAAATAACAGTTGATACTATTCAAATATTAACTGCAGCGAACAAGAAAATTACACTTCAACTTAAAAAGTGCATTGTTAGAAGATATCTCGCAAATATCTACTATGTAGAAACAGATAACACAAGATATTGGTTTGTCTCAACGATGAATGGACTTAAGGTCGAAGGTCGGCACCAACTAATTAGAAGTTTAACCAATAATGACGAATAGTTTATAGTCTAATTTAGTGTGTTCAGCAGTGTATGCAAAATCACCTGCCCCATTCATAAATCACCACATGGACATACAATAACACACAAGGTCGCACAAAGCAATTTGAGCGGCCTTTTTTCATACCTTAGAGGGGCTAGTTGATTTGCTTAGATTAAGCATCCTCAATCCGCTCCTCTTAAAATAAGTATGCCAAAATTTTACATCGTTGAATTATCGACAGAAGCTGTTGGCACCTATCCGCAGGTTCAGTCTTTTGTTAGTAACTGTATAAACGATGTCTGGGGAGAACGTTCCTTGTACGCATTAAGTGCTGTACCGATTGACCAGTTCCCGGATTTTGAACCGGAGTTGAATTGTCTGAAATTGGAAACAAAGGCTAAGCGAACCAGTTTTATTAGTAGTTCATTAAACGGATCGGATAATGGATGGATCGTGGATGAAAAAGTTAAAAAAATAGTTCTTTCTAAACTATGTGTGGATATTCGATTTTTCCCCTGCCCATTATATCAAAAGAACCACAAGTTCAATGAGTACTTTTACATGTATATCAAATCACCAGCACCATATTCAGTTGATTTTAGCGAATCCGTATTTTATGGTGAGAACATATTGTCACATTCAGATTATGAATCCCAGCGAGAAAAAGTAGGAAGAACAACATATATATTTCCTAATAAATTAACCGTTAATAATCCTATGTTTCTTAATGGGCGGGTGTTTATTTTAAGAGGTTTGGGAAATTGGTTATGTATTAGTGATGAAGTTTATAATGATTTTAAATCTGCTGGCGTGACCGGGATTGATTATCGGTGTTTTGAAATGATCTTAGCATCATGATCATTAGTTAAATAGTGTAATATTACAGCACCTGCACAATTCAAAAGTCAAAATCATTGACATACAAAAGCACACAAGGCCGTTCAAATTGAATTGAACGACCTTGTCATTTTATAGGGCTGTGAGAAATTATCCTGCTTTCACCAAACAATAATCCTTCTTGCCCTTCTGCAGTAGAATATACTTTCCGTTGATTAGATTGGACTGATTAACGATCATCTGCTGATCGGATACTTTTACTTTATTCAAAGCGAGTCCGTTGCCTTTAATCAGTTTAATCGCTTCTCCGTTGGATGTTGTAAGTCCTGCGTTCTTTGTCAACTCCACAATGGAAATTCCCTGTACGATAGAATCGGCAGATGTTTCAAACACCGGAACACCTGCTCCTTGAAATACAGAAACAAACTGCTCATCTGAAAATGCAGCAAGTTGATCAATCGTTCCTTTACCGAACAATACTTCTGAAGCTGCAATCGCCAGTTTCAGTTCTGCTTCACCGTGAACACGCGTTGTGATATCATCCGCCAAAGCTTTCTGAAGAACGCGCAGATGCGGAGCTTCTTTATGTTGTGACTCCAGAGCCTCGATTTCTTCTCTCGTCTTCAGAGTGAAAATACGAATGTATGTTCCCGCATCAGCATCACCGGCGTTCAACCAGAATTGGTAGAACTCGTATGGTGAAGTACGCTTAGGATCCAACCAGATATTTCCGCTTTCCGTTTTCCCGAACTTCGTTCCATCTGCTTTCTTGATCAGCGGTGTTGTCAGCGCCCACGCTTCTCCTCCGTCTTTACGACGAATAAGTTCCGTTCCTGTTACAATATTTCCCCACTGATCACTTCCGCCCATTTGCAACTTCACGCCGTTGTTTTTCCACAAGTAGTAGAAATCGTAGCCCTGCACCAACTGGTACGTAAACTCAGTGAACGACATTCCTTCACGATCTTCACCCGCAATTCGCTTCTTCACGGAATCTTTCGCCATCATGTAATTGACAGTGATGTGTTTTCCGGTATCGCGGATGAACTCAATAAAACTCATATTCTTGAACCAATCGTAGTTGTTCACGATCGTCGCTGAATTTGCACCGCAATTGAAATCAAGAAACTTTTCCAGTTGTTTCTTCTGGCATGCGAGATTGTGCGCAAGAATATCTTCCGAAAGCAAATTGCGCTCTGCAGATTTTCCTGAAGGATCTCCAACCATTCCTGTAGCTCCGCCAACCAATGCGATCGGTTTGTGTCCGCACTGCTGAAAATGCAGCAGCGTCATGATCTGCACCAGATTTCCCACACCGAGAGAATCTGCCGTTGGATCGAAACCGATGTATCCGGTCACCATTTCCTTGTTCAGCAATTCTTCAGTTCCGGGCATCACATCCTGCAGCATGCCGCGCCAGCGAAGTTCTTCAACGAAATTTTTCATGCCGCAAATATAATCTTTCGTTGGCAGATGACCTTTCCCGTAATTATGGGGCAATTACGGGACACGGAATCTGCGGAAGATTACTTCTTATCTTTGGCACATGATTCTTGTTACCGGCGGAACCGGCATGGTCGGCACTCACATTTTGCTTGCGCTTACGCAACAAGGCCACCGCGTTCGTGCGCTGAAGCGCCAAGGATCATCGATTACTGAAACTGAAAAAACTTTCCGGTATTATTCGCAGCGTGCTGACGAACTTCTTTCCAGAATTGAATGGACAGAAGGCGATGTGATGGATATTTTTTCACTCGAAGAAGCGCTGAAAGATGTCACACATGTGTATCATGCGGCGGCAATGGTTTCCTTCGATCCGAAAGATCGTGATACGATGCTGAAGATCAATATGGACGGCACAGCGAACATTGTGAATCTGAGCATGGATTACGGCGTGAAAAAATTCTGTCACGTGAGCTCGGTTGCTGCACTGGGAAAAACGATCGACCTTCAGAATATCAATGAAGATACGTGGTGGAAGAACGATCCTTCCAATTCATGGTATGCGATTTCCAAATACAATGCCGAGCGTGAAGTGTGGAGAGCAAGCGAAGAAGGAATGGATGTGATCATCGTTAATCCATCTGTAATTGTAGGAGCTGGAAATACATCGCGCAGCAGCAATGCCATTTTCGCTCTGGCGAAAAAAGGATTCTCGTGGTACACGAAAGGCAGCGGAGGATTTGTTGATGCGCAGGATGTGGCGGATGCATGCGTAAAACTGATGGATAGTGAAATCGTGAATGAACGATTTGTTCTCAATTCCGAAAACATGTCGTACCGCAATTTTGCCAATGAAATCCTGACCCTCTTCGGTAAAAAACCTGTGAGCCGGCAATTGGGTAAATTCGTGCTCGGCATCATGTGGAGAATTGAAAAAATTGTTGCTGCTCTCAGCGGTAAACCACCCCGTATTACGAAGGAAAGCGTAGCTGCTGCATCAGAAGCTGCAACGTACAACGGTTCGAGAATTACACAACGAACAGGATTCAGTTATAAACCGATCCGTCAATCACTGCAGGAAGTTGCCGGTTATTACCGTTGATTCGGTTTAGCCGGAACAGCCACATTACCGTCGGCTTGATCCTGAATCTGACGACGTGTCAATTCGTTGATCACTTCATCATACATCAATCCGTATTCTTCAGGATCCATTGTGTACCACTGGTAACTTCGTTTGTATTGATCCAACGTTACACCATGCTTCTTGAAAATATCGTAATACGGAAGATTCTTCTGCTGCGTAACGTCAGGCATAGGCGCCGGTACAGACACATTCGGTTGTCCCGGTATTTGATTCGGTACACGTGAAGGTGCAACAGGAGCACGTAGTCCGGCGGCAGCTTCCAGCAGATGTACATCTGCAATAACCAGAATCATTTTATCGCGTGGAATCAGATCGTCCGGCTCTTCCGTGGAAGGAGCCGATTCTCCGTTCGTAGCATTGCAACCTGCTGCAATAACCGCGATTAATAATATTACGATCAGTTTCTTCACTGCTTCAAAGGTAAGCATATACAAACCAGCCCGAAAAAAAGTATATTTTTGTTTAAACACTAATTAACATGAAACATCTCCTCACGCTATTCGCTTCCGTTACCGTTTCAATCGCCGCTTTCGGTCAGATCGATATGGGTGTACCCGCTGCAGCCGGTAAAGGCGGAACCGCCAATGCTATGCTGGGCAATTTTGATTGTATAGGGATTAATCCTTCCAATCTGGGTTGGCGTGATAACAATCCATTTTCATTTACTGTGGCAAACGTGGGGATCACGGCTCAATCACGTGCGCTTGACTTCAACACACTGCGCAATGCCTTGATGAATCCTTCCGATACATTCACCATGGCAGAGAAACAGGAATACGCTAACGCATTCGCAACACCTGACGGATTCAACTTTACTGCGAATATCAACTGGTTTGCAGCTTCAATCTACTTCCCGAAATTCGGAGGACTCGCTTTCAATATCCGTGACCGCGCATTCGCCCATGTAACGCTGAGCCAGAATGCAGCAGATGTTTTATTCCTCGGTTCAAACGCACCTGCATATCTTGATTCAAGTGCACTCACCCAAAGCATGTCTTCATTCTTCGATGGTACCAGCATTTCAATGCTGCACTACCGTGAAGTAAACATTGCATACGGACGTAAAATTTTCGGCCTTGGCACAAAAGCAGAAGACGGTACACAACCAATAGAATTTTTCGGAGGTATTGGCTTTAAAATGCTGTGGGGACTCGGCAATGTCGACGCTAACATTCAGAACGGTTTGCTCACAGGTAACACATCACTCACTTCTACTTACGAAGTGAATTATGGCAATGTTCAGAATTTTACTTCAGTGAAATCCGGAGAACTTTTCAATAGTGTAGGACAAGGAACTGCAATTGATTTCGGATTCTCAACAGTCATCAATGAAAAAATCCGCGCAGCAGTTTCATTCTCTGATATGGGTGAAATTACCTGGTCGCAAAACCTGTTGCTGGCTTCTGACACCATAATGCCTTCACTTGACAGCACAACAACCGGAATCAATTCATGGGATATGAGCAGTCAGGCAAGCTATTTCTTCGGCGATCTGGTTGATTACGATCCGGGCAAAGAATATACAACCAAACTGCCGGGACGTATGCGTCTTGGATACGGAATGAAAATCGGTGAGCGTTTGAACATCGGTGCGGATGTTGTTATTCCGCTGAATAAAACTTCATATAACCTTGCATCACCTTACATTGCTATCGGCGGCGAGTTTAAAGCTCTTGAGTTTTTGAAATTCCATGCCGGCGTTGCGGGCAATCAGGAAATCGGATGGAACGTTCCTGCAGGATTAACGATCGGACCAATCGGTTTCTTTGAAATCGGTTTGGCTTCCGGAGATGTGTTGACTTACTTCTCCAAGTCTGACAATCCGAACCTTTCTTTTGCACTTGGTGTCATCCGTTTCAACTTCAACAAAATGGATTCATCCGCTCCGAATCCAACGAATTAATGCGTTTCAAGAATAAGAATGTTTGGATTACAGGTGCTTCTTCAGGAATCGGAGAAGCACTTGCTGTTGCGTTTGCAAAGGAAGGTGCACACGTAGTTCTTTCAGCGCGCCGTGAAGATGAGCTCAAACGTGTCGCTGCATTATGCGGTGAAAGCAACACCACTATTCTACCGTTGGATCTCGCTGCTACTTCAGGAATTGAGGCGCTCACACAATCGCTTTTGAGTAAACTCGGACACATCGATGTGCTCGTAAACAACGGTGGAATTTCACAACGCGAATTAGCTGTTGAAACTCCTTTGGAAGTCGACAGAAAAATCATGGAAGTGAATTTCTTCGGACAGATTGCGCTTACGAAATCGGTATTACCCGGAATGCTGAAACGTAAAAGCGGTCACATCGTTGTGATCAGCAGTATCGCAGGAAAGTTCGGATTCTGGTATCGTTCTGCTTATTCAGCTTCCAAGCATGCATTGCAAGGATTCTTTGAGGTATTGCGACTCGAAACGGAACAGGAAGGAATCAAAGTTCTTATCGCCGTTCCCGGAAAAATCCGCACCAACATTTCACTTCATGCATTGAAAGGCGACGGAAGTAAACACGCCGTGATGGATAAAAGCCAGGAAGAAGGCATGCCTGCAGAAGAATGTGCGCGCATCATTATTGATTCCATGCTCGCAAATAAAGAGGAAGTTCTGATTGGCGGAAGGGAAATCAAAGCTGTGTGGATCAAACGTCACTTCCCGAAATTGTTCGGTCGCATCATACGGAAGCAACCGAAAGAGTAAGCAAACTATTCCGGTTTGTAATTCATGAAACGTACGTGGTAATCATCGCGGATTTTCCATTCTCCGTGTATTGCAAATCCATTGCGCATGTACCATTCCACATTTTTGTCCACTGAAGTTTCGAGATATACAGAACGCGCTGATGTCCTTGCGAGTTGCTTGATATGCTCCAGCATGAACTTTCCTGTTCCTTTACCTTGTGCAGAACACATTGTACCAATCATTGACAGATACAAATGAGAATGCTCCGGACGGAATGAACGCATCTTCTTGTCTTTGGCAGAAGCATAAGACAACCGCGACCAGCCGATACAACGATTTACAAGTTTCAGTTGTCGCCATGTGTCCGCTATTCCCGAAGGGCGCAAAACAGGATCGTACATGATGAAAGCTCCCGAGTAATCGTCCGTTAGATGCAAACCATCTTTAGCAATTCCGGTTTCCACCAGATAAATCATCAACGCATTCATTCTTCTCTCGCGCTGCGCATCCGGGAATAGTGTGTCATTGACTGCAGGATTTTTCTGAAATGAATCCGTGAGTATCTCAACTGCTTTACTTTTCAGCGCATCACTTCCTGCAATGATCTTCATGTTCTCAGAAATTAAAAAAGTGATCCCTGCACAGGCTCTTCTGCAACAGGTTCCTGTACTTCCGGCACATTAGGATCTCCGCTCCGCCCGCTTACCAACTTCGAAACTTTATGTGCATCCATCAGTTGTTCCGGAAACGGATGAAGAAACTGCTGCGTGGTCTCACGATCCACCGCATTCAGCCAATCTCTTTCTTTACCCGGTTCAAGTATCAGCGGCATACGGAGTTTCACATTGTGAATTTTCTCCATCATCGGATTCGCAGGCGTTGTGATCACAGAAAACGTACGGATAATCTCTCCGGTTTCAATGTCAGCCCATTCATCCCAAAGTCCGCCAAAGGCGAAAGGCTCATGATTCTTCAGATAAATAAAATACGGCTGTTTCGCTTTACCATTCGTTTGCCACTCGAAAAATCCATTGACAATCACACAGCATTTCTTACGCGAAGCGAGTGTGCGAAACGAAGGTTTCTCAAAAATCGTTTCACACTTGGCATTCAGCGTTTGCATGCGAATGTCTTTGAGCTGATCATGTGATTTCACCCAATGCGGAATCAATCCCCAGCGAATCAGCAGCGCCTGATCCTGATGATCCGAACAGATGACAGGAAGTTTAGGATAAAGAAAAGCGGAAACGGAATAATACGGTGTGTATTCCGCATCTTCCATCTGCACCTGAAACCGCGTTTCGATTTCCTTCTTCTTTAAATTACTCGCTGCTGTATAACACATGATCTAACGTACAAGTATTCTCGATTCCATGTAATCCATTATTGCATACTTCACTCCTTCTCTGCCCGAACCGGAATCTTTGATTCCGCCATAAGGCATATGATCGAAACGCAATGTCGGGACGTCATTCAGAATAACACCGCCGCATTCAATTTCATTGAACGCCGTATCGCTCTCACGAATATCATTGGTGAATACGCCGGCCTGCAAACCGAATTTCGAATTATTGATCAACACTATTGCCTCTGCGAATGAGCTGTATTTCTCTATGACCACAACAGGACCGAAAACTTCTTCGCAATTCACTTTCATATTCACGCTGGTTCCGGTAATAACGGTTGGTTCGTAGAACGAACCGTTACGCTTGCCTCCGCAAAGTAACTCAGCACCAGCTTTCACAGCTTCATTCACCCATTGCTCAACACGCTTCGCATTGGTTTCATCAATCATCGAACTGATTTCCGTTTCAATTGATGATGGATCTCCCGACTTCAACAGCATCGCTCGTCCGCAGAATTCCTTCACAAAGTTCTCGAACAAACTTTCGTGAACATATATGCGTTGTGCATGAATGCAGATCTGTCCGGAATAGGCAAAGCCGCCGGTTATACATTTTGTAACAGCCACTTCAAAATCCGCTGAAGGAGTAACAATCACGCCCGCATTTCCTCCGAGTTCAAGTACAGTTTTCTTGCGCCCTGCATCGGATTTCATCTTCCATCCTACTTCCGGTGAACCTGTGAAAGATAAAACGGCAATGCGATCATCTGTTACCAATTTATTCCCTGTTTCCCGATCCATCGGAATTATTGAAACAGCTCCTTTAGGCAATGAAGTGCGATCAATAATCTTCGCCAACTCAAGAGTGGAAAGCGGTGTTGACGTTGCCGGTTTCAGAATGATCGGACATCCTGCAGCTATTGCAGGTGCTATCTTGTGTACAGCGAGATTCAAAGGGAAATTAAACGGAGAGATTCCCGCAACAATTCCAGCAGGGAAATATTTCACCAAACCTTCACGACCTTTTCCTGCAACTGTCCAATCAAGTGAAATGTATTCTTTCGGCAAACGTTTTGCTTCTTCCGCAGCAACAAGAAAAGTTTGGGCAGCACGATCCACTTCCGCTAAAGCATAACGCAGCGGTTTTGCCGACTCTGCAGATAATATTTCAGCCAGACGCTGTCGATCAGTTTTAATTGCTGCACTGATTTCCATCAGAACATTATACCGCTCAGCAGATGTCATAGTGCGCAACTCATCGCGCAACATTGCGGCTTTCACAATCGCATCGTCAAGTTCAGTCGCAGAACCCATGGATATTCGCGCCACAACTTTACCATTGTGTGGATTGGTAACATCCAATTGGTGTTCCGTCTTGCGGAATTCACCCGCACAATACAATTGATACTCAGCAATCATTGTTGAAGGGCTTCAGCGTGATAGATTCCGGTTTCCTCAACAGCTGCGATGATTTGGCTGACAGAAACCATTGCATCATTAAACACAACAATTCCGGTTCCGGAATTATGATTCACCTGAACGGATGCAATTCCATCCAGTGCTTTGATTTCATTCGCTACTGAACGCTCGCAGTGACCGCAAGTCATTCCTGTGATTTTCAGATTAAGTTCTGTAAGTGCCATTTCCTCTGATTCTGATTATGTAAAAATACGAAGGAGCCGCGTGTTTACAGTATTGTGCAAATACTTTCAAGAGCAATAGTTCATCAACCTATCTTTGCGCCCTGATGAAAAGCAATCCGCTGCTGAACTGGATCATTTTCACAGGTCTCGCACTGACCTGGGGCAGCTCCTTCATTCTGATGAAAAGAGGGTTGGATGCATTCTCCTCCGGACAGGTTGCCGCTTTGCGAATCAGCATTGCATTTCTGTTCATGTTACCTCTTGGAATCCGTCACTTCAATCGTGAAATCTGGAAGAATTGGTTGGGTGCAGCGGGGATGGGTACATTCGGAAATCTACTGCCGGCGTTTTTGTTTACAAAAGCAGAAACGATGATCAGCAGTGCACTTACCGGAATGTTGAATTCGCTTACTCCGCTATTCACACTCATCACCGGACTGATTCTGTTTCGTGTGCGCGTTAAACCGTGGCAGGTAGTTGGAATAGTGGTTGGATTAGCGGCTACGTTTGTATTACTCAATGCGGGCGAGAAAGAGGAAAGTTCCTCCAACGCGTTACTCGGCGGCGGTATGGTAATGCTTGCCACACTTTTTTATGGTTTAAGTGTAAACATCATCAAGAGCAAACTCAGCCACATGAATCCGGTCGAAGCTACTTTGCTTGCACTGACTATCATTGGTCCGGTTGCGTTGATTTATCTTTTCACTACGGATTTTCTTCATGTGATGCAAACGCATCCTCTGGCTTGGCAGAGTCTGGGATTCATCACCATTCTTGCAGTATTCGGAACAGCCTTAAGCGTGATCGTTTACAACATACTTATCCGTGATGCCGGCGTTCTCTTCGCAGCTTCCGTTACTTATGCAATTCCGATTGTAGCCATGTTATGGGGCGTATTCGACGGAGAATGGATCAACTGGATTCACATCGTTGCGATCTGTGGAATTCTTTCGGGAGTATGGATGGTAAACAAGAAATAATTATTCCGTTGCACCAACGCGCTCCACGATCAACGACTTCTGCGTACTCTTTCCATCCATTGCCATGCGCAATTGAATAGTGCCTTCGAGATTAATGCCGCGGATGCCGCTTTCCAGATTCACGGAATCATTTCGCTCCAACAACTGCCGGAAAGCACCAAGCTTGAGAATTGGGATACTATCTCCGGTTTCATCAATGAATAACGCCGATTTATCTGCATTCACACGCACTTTTCCGAAGACGTGAACCGTAGAATTGCGCGGATCGTTATCAACTTTACACCGAAGTACTATTTCTCCGGTATCTGCTGCTAAAGAATCGCGGTTGATCATAATCAGATTCCACTTGCCTTTACGTTCTAAAGTGCGCACCGTTCTTCCTGAACTCACGCGAATGAAATCTCCAGAATCCGTCCTCATGGATTTCCATGCTCCGCTTACAGTCATAGTATCCTCTGAACCGTCGAGTTTCATGTATACATGTGTCATCCGGAACGCTCCTGTGTCAGTTTTTTTCATGTCGAAAAACTGATATGTGATACGCATGCCTTCTCCATTCACGTCTGCAAGCGCAACAGTATATTCAACCGGTTGAGATAATGTATCCGTTGGCTTGTTGCCGGAAGTATTTCCCGAATTCCCGTTTCGTCCGCACGCAAACAGCAGGCAGCAGAAAAGTAAAAGCGAAAGTGAATGCGCGAGGTTACGTGGGGTCATTCCTTGTAAAATTAGAATACCTTCCTCTCATATTCAATATAACGGCGTTAATTCTTCCGCATGCATTACTTTTGCCGCTAATGGAGTCTGAAAACAATTCACAATCTGAACAAAGAGCAGTAAATCCCATGCTGATCCGCGCTGTTATCCTCGGCGTTGTGGCACTGATGGTGATCGGAATGGCAACGCATATGCTTCCCGACGGCATCATCATTCCTGGGTTCATGATTTTCTGTACGGGACTTCTCATCTTCTCCACTTCCAAACCGGAAGGAATGGATTTCAGATTCATTGTCCTTTCTCTTGCGGTTTCTTTTGCTTATTTCATTCTGCTCAATCGGTTCGAAGCAATGTCAGGAGGTTATTTTGCCTTCGGTAAATCACTCGGATTTACACTCGGTGAAATTCCGCCACTTGCCATATTCATTGTTGCAATTCCGGTTTTACTAACCCAGAATTTCATTCGCAATTTGCCTTACAGTATTTATGTACGTGCACTCGGAGGAAGCGTTCTCTCCGCAATTCCTGTTGTGTTTGTGATGTACGCAGGTCCTTTGACAGATGTACTGTACTGGGAAAATCTCACTCCGCCTCCGGTGGTGTTTATTTCCGTTTTTATAGTGTCATTTTTTCTCTCCTTTGCCGGGCTGCAGCTCAACTACAAACGCGAAACGCGTTTTTATCGCGAAACTTACCTCAGCTGGATTCTATTCTGGGTTGCAGCATTCGGGATTCACCAGTTGATGCCGTAAGCGACTGAAAAAATATTTAACAGAATCTCAGGTATATTTCAATTCGCAAACGTTTGCTCCCGAATCTTCAGACTGTGATGATGTATATTTGATCGTGAACAATCCCGGATACCTGCGACTTTCAGAACTCCTGCAACTTGTAAACGATGCGTTACAGGTTTCCATTGGAGAAAAAACGTGGTGGATCATTGCGGAAATTAAAGAACGCACGGATCGGGGAGAATACATTTACTTCGAACTCACAGAAAAAGCGGAAGCAGGAGACGATCTGGTTGCACGAATAAGAGCAAGTGTGTGGCGCAGAGAAGCCATTGCTTCATTCAGGAATTTCGAAGATATCACAGGTAAAAGACCGGATCGCGGGATGCAGGTACTTGTACGCGCAGGTGTTGCTTTTCATCCGGTTCACGGACTTTCTCTGCAGTTGTTTGATATCGATTCTCAGCACATGCTGGGTCAGCTGGAATTGCAAAGACGTCAAACCATTGCGCAGCTCGCGGCTCAGAAAGGAATTACACTTCACGATGGAGTTTTTCAAACACCGAACAAAGAAGCGGAATTGCCTCCGGTGATTCAGAATATCGCAGTAATTACTTCTGCATCGGCAGCCGGGTATCAGGATTTTGCAGATACAATCGCGAATAATCCTTTTGGATATAAATTCACTGTAAGACCGTATTTCTCAATACTACAGGGAGAAAAAGCTGCTGAATCCATGAGAGAACAACTATTGAAAATTTACAGCGACCACGAAGCAGGTCAACAAACTGATGTAGTGGTAATGGTGCGCGGCGGTGGCGCACAAAGTGATCTGCTTCCATTCGATCAATTTCGCCTCGCACATGCGTTAGCACGTTTTCCGATACCCGTCATTACCGGAATCGGACACCTGAAGAATGAAAGTGTTGCCGATCTGGTTGTCAATACCGCTGTGAAAACACCAACGCAGGCTGCAGAGTTCATCATTGATGTAAACCGCAGTTTCGAAGAAACAATTGAAGGACTTCGGGAGCTTATCACTTTGCGCGGACAACACATGATTAAAAATGCGGCGCGTAAACTGGATCATTTGTCCGTTCGTATTTCCGGCGGAACTACAAATCTTCTGCATCTACGATTGAATTCCCTCACCCGGATGCATGAGAATCTGAAGCATACTGCCTTGCAGCTGTTGAACAAATCCGGAGTGAAATTAAATGAACTGCAATACAGATTGAGTACTTCACCAAAACGGATTACGGAACGTGCGGGATTCACGCTGGATAAACTGGAAGCACAGTTCAGATTGCTGGATCCTAAAAATGTCCTGAAGCGCGGATATGCAATCGTAAACAGAAATGAGCAGGTCATACGTTCAGCGGAAGACCTGAATATTGACGAAAACATTACAATTACCTTGGCCGACGGAACTGTCCGGGCGGTCATTACCGAAACAAATACAAAGCAAGATGAGTAAGGAGCAGAATTATTCCCAGGCACTGGATGAACTGAATGATATTGCCAGATCCATTGAAGATGAATCAATTCCGGTTGACGAATTAGCCGCTAAACTGAAAAGAGCCGCTGAGCTGATCAGTTTTTGCCGATCACGACTCCGTATGACAGAGGAAGAAGTTTCCAAAATCATAGGACAAATTGGTGATCAGGAGAAATAGAAGTCATTCAATTTTCCGAAAAACCTGTTTTCAGGTTTTGATAATGGAAATAATTTTTACATTTGCGCCCCGACTGCGTTAAAAACAGTTGGAAACAGTGGAGGTTCGGTAGCTCATCCCGATAGCTATCGGGAGGTAGAGCAACAGAATCGGGAAGGTTAAAAGAGTTTAGTACATATTGGTTCGGTAGCTCAGTTGGTAGAGCAACAGACTGAAAATCTGTGTGTCGGCGGTTCAATTCCGCCCCGAACCACTGAAAAGGTTCTCAGAAATGAGAACCTTTCTTTTTTTCGTCGGGTCGGAATTGGCGCTGCGCGTGCCTTCCGCACTTACCGGCTCCGCAATTTCAAAGTCCACAGGACTTTCAAATTACGGCCCTGCCCCGAACCACTGAAAAGGTTCTCAGAAATGAGAACCTTTCTTTTTTTCATCGGGTCGGAATTAGCGCTGCACGTGCCTTCTGCACTTACCGGCTCCGTAATTTTAAAGTCTTTAAAAATAAAGTGGCCTTATCTTACCTCTAATCTATTCTTTAGCAAGCGTTTGAGCGCCAAAAATAACTTGCATTATTTCGAGGTTTCACGCACGTCCGGAACATGAGCTGGCGGCAAATTACCCTTACGCAGCCACCGGAAGATTCAGAAACCGCCTAACTCTTCAGAACATCTTAGACATTTTTGACCACAAAGAATTGCTACTACCGAATGTCAACTTCCTGCTCGCCCGGTTACATGAAGACTGGCTGGAATCGGTGCTCATTGTTTGCATCATAGTCAACACGTTTGTTGAGCAAACGGCACTTTATCCTCACATTAATGTTTTATACGCCAATATTTAAAGATTGCGAATTTTACTTCCGTCGATGGTCAGGGTCATGTTAATTACCGAGGAGTTCTAACAGTTTACATATAAACAGATTAAGCAAGAAAACTCAACTTACACGAGCGATGCATGCTATGTGAATCTTTATCTCCGTATAACAAATAAGGTTCGTTGAACCTCGTCATTCGTCATATATTCGATCAAATACAATCCTTCTATCAACGAATTAGTGGAAATTTCAAGGTTTGACACATTCGGGTCATGAGTTGTCTCGAAAACAAGTTCACCAAGTGAATTATATAATCGTACAATACCGTAGTTGGTACTATTAGGGAGCTTTAGAATGATTGAATTTTGAGCCGGATTCGGATAGAGATATATGTTATGCAGTGGTCTTTCCGGTGTTCCCAGGGGAGCTAAATACGCGCA
The DNA here is from genome assembly GCA_023151315.1 of Bacteroidia bacterium. GTDB lineage: Bacteria > Bacteroidota > Bacteroidia > Palsa-965 > Palsa-965. The sequence continues at coordinate 115,202 of JAKLJE010000003.1, read as the reverse complement.
TATACTTGTGTCAATGCATCCGTTAATATTCATTATGACAGCATAATTCCCGGCTAGATAAGTGGTGAAAAATTGGAAAGTATCACCAACTAATTGGGTAAAACCGCTATCACAATTCACCCATTGATAAGTATCCGAAACTTGAAATGCGAATAACGTATCCGAATTTTGAATAAGACTATCATTGATCACCGGGATTTCCAACAACAAATGAACGATGGAATCGCAACCATTAACCGAGGTGAAATGAGCTAACGCCGTGTCATTACTGGTGGCATAAGTGACACTGTCAATCCAGATAATAGGTTCACAAGAATTTATAGAGTCTGCGGTATTGTATCCGGTGAATGTGAAATTCAATTGTATGACACTGTCGCAACCCGCAATGTTCATCATGGTAAATGTTGCGATATCGTTACTATTGGAATATGTGTTGCCGTCAATCCAGGTTATAGCTGTGCATGAAAGCTGTGAGTCAACAGAAGTTGTCATATTTCGAATATCAAGAGAGAGATGAATAACGCTGTCACAACCTTGAGAGTTATTCAATGTGTAAGTTGCGCTGTTATTATCGGTCGTATAGGTGATTCCATCAATCCACGTCAAACTATCACAGGATGATAAACTATCGATTGATTGGCTGGAATAAGTTAGCGTAAGATGAAGTTGTACTACACTATCACATGGAGAGGAAGGATATATGTGACGATAAATTCCGTTTACAAAGTAAGTTTGATCATTGTAGCTGAAACTATCGCATGCTGTTATGTTTAAAACATTTACCAATTCATTACGACAAGGATTGAATTTTTCCACGAAAACGTCAGAACTCCCAACACAAGTCAGAACATAAGCACCTGCATCCGGTTCAAAGTCTACAACATCATTGAATTCACCGCAGATATATAAGTTCTGATCGATATCCACAAAAACATCTTCGTTGAATTCATTTGACGTGCCGCCATAAGATTTCGCCCACCTGAATACTCCGTTGGTACTGTATTTACAAATGAAGTTGTCATTAATAATACCGTTCGAAGTCATGGTGTATGTCCCGGGTCCGAAGTCAAAATCTGTTGTGTACCCAAAATCTCCAATTAGAAATACATTCCCCAAACTGTCCAACCCAAGGCCTCCAGGGTTCTCGGCACCTATGGATCCAATAGTGCCGCCCCATAGCAGCGACCCTGTGCCAGTATATTTTGCAATGAATATATCAATTGTTCCCGGCGATGCGTTGGAGAAGTAGCTTCCCGGTCCTGCATCGAAATCCAAATTCCCTTCTGTCCTCCCGCAGATATAGATATTCGAAAATTTATCAAGAGCTATCTGGACGCCAACATCAGTATATTGACCATGTAAACTCAATCCAAAAATGAAATTTCCTGATGCATCGAGTTTCGAAATAAAAACGTCGTAAATACCCGTCGATGTAACATTAAACACTGCCGGTCCTGGATTGAGATCCGCAGTGTTCATATAGTAACCTGTAGTATAAATATTGTTATATTTATCTGTCACGACGGAATTGCATCTATCGTCATCTGCCCCGCCCATAGTTTTGGCCATTTGAAAAGCACCAGCGGCGTCCAACCGACAAATAAAAATATCATTCCCACCTGAAGAATTAATATTGAAACTGTTGAGGCCCGGATCAAAATCGGTCATACCTTGGTGATATCCAGCCACTACAACATTGTTATTTGTATCTAAACAGATTGAAGTGCTCTGCTGATCTAAGGTACCGCTCAACTTCTTAGCCCAGATGAAATTTCCATTGTTGTCCAGTTTGGTAATGAAAACATCAAGACCACCTGCGCTTGTCAAATTGAACGTTCCAACCCCTGGATTAAAATCTGAAGTACCCGAAAAGGATCCTGTCATATAAATATTACCTGCTGTATCCAGCGTAAGTGCTACACCTTCTTCATCACTAGAGCCCCCCATTTTTTTTGCCCAAATAAAATTCCCGTTGTTGTCGAGTTTAGAAACATACACGTCGGTGAAGCCGGAAGATGTCAAATTGAATACTCCTGCGCCGGGGTTAAAATCAATTGTTCCATAGAAGCTCCCGATAGTATAAATATTACCTTGTTCATCCAGTTTTATGCTCCTACTCATTTCCAAGTTTGTGCCACCGATTCGGTTTGCCCATACTAGTGATTGAGCGTTCAAGAATTGCTCTGAGCACAAAGTGACAAGACTCATAAATACCAAAATAATTCTGGTAACAGTGATAAACCTCATGACGTTATTGCTTTACAAGATTGTATTGTGTCAAACCCTAAACCGTATTTTTGTTATCGATTACAAGTATTGTGTATTTCACGAAAGCAACTTTTATAAAGACTAAACTCACGAACGAAGTCTCAACAAAAGGATATCCAACTTTGTAATTCCATTTACAATCAAAACTACTACTTATTGTACAACGTCTTTAACGTATTGTGACACGTTTTAAGATTGGGGTGAGATCCTGAATAGTATACGCATACCTAGCAATTTCAAAAGCTTGACGTCAGGTAACCCATGGATGGTTAAAGCTAGAAAGCTGTCACCTAAAAAGGAGAAAAAACCTAGTTATTTCATAATTCTTAACCCAACCAAGGTTAATTCCTTCCAATAAAAATCTTCATGAACATTTGCAGCGCAACACGTGATCAATAAAATCAGAATATGCGAAATTTGACCTAATAAATGGACTTTTACGATATATATTCAAAAATATAAAATGCTGATTATCAATTTTATATCAAAAACAATCCCAAATTCCCCTACCTAAATCAACTTGTTTTCGGCGTTTTTTTTAATAAATTGTACTTCGATTCGTAAACACGCACCCACTACAAAACCTTACCCTATGGAAAAATACAATGCAATCCTCGATCTGATGAAGAGCCTCGAGCCTGATTTCGAAAAGTTTTTTGTGAAAGGCAACAAAGCTGCCGGAACACGAATCCGCAAAGGAATGCAGGATTTGAAAGCGCTTGCACAGGATGTACGCGTTGCAGTTCAGGAGAAAAAGTCTGCTGATTAATTCACGCTGAAATACTTAAAACGAAAGGATTCCGAATGGAATCCTTTTTTTATTGCCGTGCGTCAAGTAGTTTTTCTTCCTCCGAATAATTCTCCTGTCATTATTCTTCTCAGGATCTCCAGCGAACGCTTGATGCGTGTTTCGGTCTGCTTGCCACTATTTACCCAATACACCATGTTGCGCTTCATTCCCGGAGTAAACTTTTCGAATTTATCCAGAGCTTCCGGTTCCAAATCCAATGCTGCCTGCAATTCCTCAGGAATCTCCACACTATCCGGCTCAGGATTTCTGTAAATCTCGAAAGCGATTTTCATTCCTTCCTTCACCTTGGTTTTCTTGCGGACATCAGTACCGATAATGATTTCGTGTCCGCCTGACCCGTCAGGAATCAAAGCGCGGTCAATTTCCACTCCGTTCATTGTTCCCAATACACGAGTTCGGCCTTTCGCTCCGAAAAAATCAGAAACGTATTTCGGCACCTGTACAAAATGTCCGCCTCCGATTTTATCGCGCTTCTCCAATACGGCTTCAAACGATACATATCCATTTCCGGATCCCGATTTCTTCTTCGGTCCGGAGCTCTTCGCTTTCGCCGTTTTCTTTTTCGCAACAGATTTCTTCGCAGCCATGATATCCGTACTGTGAATCAAAAGTAATGTTAATCGCTCTGCCGTATTCCATTCACACATACTTATATGTTTACCTTTGATCACATGTCACGAAATCTGGTCATCGATATCGGAAATCACTCCTCGAAAATGTTTCTTTTCGAAGGTGATGAAATCGTTTGGCGCGGGCAACGTGCAACGGCATTGGCGGAAGAAATTCCTTCTTACGTGCATGATCAGAAATTCGACCATGTCATTGTCAGTTCAGTTGTTCCATTGAGCAGCAGATTCATTCCTCAACTCAATGCGATGGGAAAAACCATTGAGCTGAGCGGATCAACACACTTGCCGTTAAAACTGGATTATGAAACACCGCAAACTCTCGGTGCCGACAGAATTGCGGCAGCTTGCGGCGCGTGGCAACTTTCCGAAGGAAACAACGTCTTGGTGATAGTGGCTGGAACCTGTATTACATATAATCTGATTGATTCAGGCGGAACATTTCATGGAGGAGCAATTTCGCCTGGAATACACATGCGCCTGCAATCCATGCACACCTTCACGGGCAAATTACCGCTGGTAAGTGCCGAAGGAAATTCACCAATTACAGGAAAGAGCACTGAAACTTCTTTGCGCAGCGGAGCTGTAAACGGAACAATTGCTGAGCTGGAAGGCATGATTTTCAGATACTCACAGGAATTTCCGGAGCTAAAAGTGATGATCACAGGTGGTGATGGTCAGGTTTTGGCAGAAGGACTTAAAAATGGCATCTTTGCACGCCCGGAACTCATAGCTCAGGGACTCAATACTATTCTCAATTATAATGTGGTCAACCGCCTTATCGTTTAAGTTGAAATCAATTGTCGTTGCGGCGGTATTCCTGACTTGTGTTTCAGGAAGCTTATTCGCACAAAACCCTTCGGTACTTTCAACCGTTTCGCCGTATTCACGTTACGGTCTCGGTGACTTCCAGTTCAATGGCGGACTCATCAACACTGCAATGGGCGGAGGCGGAATTGCATTACAGAACGATTCTTTGATTCCGCAGTATATCAACCTGCAGAATCCGGCTTCAATCACTGCGCATGCGCTCGTGAATTACGAAATCGGAATCACCAGCAATACCGTTCAGCTTCAGAATTCAACCGGCACAGGCGTTTTTAACCGCACGATGCTGAGTCACTTTGCGCTTGCGTTTCCCGTAAATAAATATTGGGGCGCGGCTGTAGGACTTGTGCCTTATTCTACTGTTGGATACAATCTTTCTTCACAAGACAGCATCAACAACATCGGTTCCGTTACTTACAAGTACGAAGGTTCCGGAGGAATCAGTCAGGTTTTCATGATGCATGCAATCCGTCCTTTCGGATGGATGCCTCGCAAGTTCCTTTTGTCATCTGATTACGATGCGTTGCGCGCTGCGAATGATACGAGCGCGATCAAATCAAAAATGAAATTCAGAACACACATGTCGAACATTTCCATCGGCGTGAATGTTTCTTATCTGTTCGGCTCGCTCATCAACATACGTCGTGATGTGTTCCCTGATTCACTTCAAACCTGGAACACAAAAATCACCAAGTACACAACATTCCGTGATGTTTACGCAACCGCCGGATTGCAATACAGTTTCCGTTTCCCGCGTTCTTTGAATCCTGAATACATTGCATTGCCCGATTCTATTGTAACCAACACTAAGGTTTTCGGCAACAAATATTATTTCAAACGCAATCAGGGAATCGATACCGCTAAACTTTTCATCCGCAAACCGGGAGCACGTATTACGTTCGGTGCTGTGTTCGCTGCTCCGATGGATATCAATGTTTCATATGATTTGCTTGCGACAACTTACAAGCAAATCGGAACCATTGAACAGGTGAAAGATACTGTTGTGAGCAATCTCGGAATTCCATCCCGTGTGAGTTTACCAATGATGGGCGGATTCGGATTTGCAATCAAGAAAGATCACAAGTGGTTGTTCCAGGCAGATTACACCATGCAGATGTGGGAGAATTTCACCTACCTCGGTAACACTGCTTCATTGAAGAACAGTCAGCGCGTCACAGCCGGTTTCCAGTTGCAGCCACGCGTTGCAGGAAGAGGAAATCTATTGGGAGCAACGCAATATCGTTTGGGCGTGCGTTGGTATCAAACTTATCTTGAAATCAACAATACGCAGCTTACTGAAATGGCGGTGAACTACGGAATGGCGTTCCCGCTACCTTATCGTACACGTTTGGGCGAACCGATTTCACGCGTGAGTCTGAACATTGAAGCAGGACAACGCGGTACAATGGATAACGGTTTGATCAAAGAATCATTCCTGCGTGTTACAGTGGGATTAACGATCAACGATCGTTGGTTCATGCGCTACAAACTCGACTAATAATGCGGAGCAGCTTCTTCACATACATCGGTGCGATTGTATTGATGTGCATGTCGTACAGCTGCAAAAACGATCCTGCTGAAGTGGAAAGCATTACGCGCCGCGACAGTTTTCCACTGCTCACTACACACGACGTAAAGTTTCTTTACACTGATTCTGCACGACCGAAAATCAGGTTGAAGGCAGATGTAGTTGAAGACTACGGAACGCAGATTGGTAAGACCGTATTTCCGAAAGGAGTATTCGTTGAATTTTACGACGACAGTTCAAAAGTCAACAGTTCTCTCAAGGCAGATTATGCTGAACGCAGAACACGTGAACAAATCATGGTGGCCAAGAAAAATGTTGAGGTCGTAAACATTAAAGGTGAAAAGCTCAACACGGAAAAACTAACTTGGGACGGTCGGCCCGGGCAGAGAAAAATCTACACCGATGGATTTGTGAAAATCACTCAGGGCAATCAGGTAATTACGGGCAACGGGCTCGAATCCGACGAAACGTTTACCAACTATACAATTACTGACATCACAGGAACCTTCCTGCTCAACGAAAAAGAATGAACAAGTATCTCCGCATTACCGAATTTGTGTGGCTCGGAATGGCTGCAATTGCCGCTATCACCACCATTTATATGTTCATCATCGGAGCTAAAGAAAACGGCATTTTCTGCCTGATGATCACGCTTTTTTGCGCCGTAATGTGGAATATGCGCCGCATGTTCAACCGCCGCATTAAGCGCGATGCCGCCAAACGCGAGGCAGAATCGAAGAAATAAGCCCGATTCACGAGTACCGAATCCCCGAGTACCGCTTCCCCAATCCCGAATCCCCGAATTCCCGATTCCCCAATTCCCGATTCCCCGAATCCCGAATCCCCCAATTCCCCAATTTTCCACCCCTAAAAACGATGATTTTGCTCCTCGTTTTCGCCCAAAATTGTATATTCGCGTCCCGAATTATCAAATAGTATGACTTCAGAAAAGAAAGTTAATCCCGCTGCGAAAAAAGAAACGCATACCACGATTCTTTCACGCATCCGTTCACGCGTTGGACTTCTTGTAGGTATCATCGCGCTTGCACTTCTTGCGTTCATTCTTACCGACCTAATCAACCGTGGAAATCTCGGTGGTGGTCCGGGAAGCATGGATGTTGGTGAAATCAACGGAGAAACCATCAGCCTTATTGAGTTCAATAATAAAATTGAACAGTACGCCAACGGTCGCCAGTTGTCCGAACAGGAACAACAACAGATCCAGGAAGGTGTATGGCAGGAATTCATTGACAAGCTCGTGTACGAGCCGCAATACGAAGCGCTCGGAATCACAATCACTGTTGATGAGCTTGCTGATCAGATGATGGGCAACCAGCCTTCGCAGTACATGAACCAGTATTTCCAGAACCAGCAGACCGGACAAATCTCTCCGGAAGTTGCAGGTCCGAACGGGCAGATCAGCGGTCCAAAAATCCGTGCATTCGTTGAAAAGATGGATGACCGTCAGGACAGTATGTGGGCTGCAATCGAGAAGGACATGAACAAATTCCTTCTTCGTGAGAAATATAATCAGTTGGTGCGCAAAGGTATTTACGTAACAACTGCTCAGGCGAAACACGAATACAAAGACGAGAACACGAAGTACAACTTCAAGTTCATGGTGAAGCGTTACAGCGAAGTTGCGGATTCAACAATTGCATGCACTGATGCTGAGCTTCAGGATTACTACAATCAGAACCAGTATAAGTTCAAGCAGCGTGATGCACAGCGTGCAATTGAGTACGTTGCATTTGACATCTTCCCTTCTGCAGATGACATTGCTGCTCAGCGTGCGGAAATGGAAAAAATGAAAGGTGATCTGAAAGCAGGAAAAACTTCTTCAGATGATTCACTTTACATCCTCTCAATGTCTGACGACGGAATGTATGCGAAGCAGAATCTCCGTGCCGGAACATTCCCTGTAGGAGCTGACAGCGCGTTCCTGAAAGCAGCAGTAGGTGAAGTAATCGGGCCATTCAACCAGGGAGAAAACCTCACGATTTATAAAGTAACTGCGCACAAAACCAGTGCGGACTCAGCTAAAGTGCGTCACATTCTGATCGCATATAAAGGAGCAGCAAGCGCAGCACCTGACATCACACGCACAAAAGAACAGTCGAAAGCTAAAGCTGACAGCTTGCAGAAAGCTATTAAGCGTGGAGCTAAAATGGAAGATCTCGTTGAGAAGTTCACAGACGATCCGGGCTCTAAAGCAAACGGAAATCCTGACGGCGGTAACAAAGGTGATTACGGTTGGTTCACACAGGAAAGCGGATTCGTTCAGCCATTCAAAGACGCTGGCTTCAACAATAACAAAGGTGATGTTGTTGTAGTTGAAACGGATTTCGGTTACCACGTAATTCAGGTTCTTGATAAAACAGCTCCGAGCCGCAAGGTGGAAGTTGTTGCACTCAATAAAAAGATCGGACCTTCTGAAACCACGATCCGTAACGTTTACAATAAAGCTTCTGAGTTCTCAGGTGTAAACAACACTGCAGAAACTTTCGATGCTGCTGTGAAGAAGGACAACCTGAACCTCCTGAAAGCAGGTGAAATTCTGGAAGGCTCCAAATACATCAGCGGAATTGAAAATGCACGCGAAGTAGTTCGTTGGATGTATGACGAAGAAACGGAACTCGGCTCGGTTTCTCAGCCGTTCCAGAGCGGTGAGCGTTACATCGTATGTAAACTTTCGAGCATCCTCGAAAAAGGTGTGAAGCCATTCGAAGCGGTACGCGAAATCTGTGAACTCGAAGTTCGTAAGCAGAAGAAAGCAAAGATGTTCACTGATGAACTCAATAAATCAAAAGGCGCTACAATTGATATGTGGGCTGCAAACACGAAGCTTACGGTACAACCCGGAGCTAACGTAACATTCGCTGCTCCTTATGTTCAGGGTGCAGGTTACGAAGGTGATGTTGTTGCAATGATGTCAACAATGAAACCGGGACAGCTTTCTGCTCCTATCAAAGGAACAATGGGTGTTTATGTTGTATTGCTCGAGTCAGTTACACCTGCAGAAGCTTTGACAGATGTGAAGTCACAGCAAACCCGCTTGATTCAAGGAGCAGCTTCACGTGCCGACGGATCTGCCGGTGATGTTCTTCGCGAAGAAGCCAACATCGTTGACAACCGTGCGAAGCATTTTTAATCAAAAATATTATCGCAAAAAAAAGCCGCTCTGAATAGAGCGGCTTTTTTTTGCTATTAAGTGATTTATCCAAAATATAGCACTGTTTACGATGCATTCCTACCGAAATCATTAATCTGAATTTCTATTACTCAATAAGGCCGGGACATATTGAATTGAAAGTGTTTAACGATTGAATAGACTATGATTTCTGTATCTTTAGATTAAGTATTTCTTGTTGAATGCGACACATCTTACATTTTCTTGTTGTGCTATTGCTTTTAGAGCAAAAATCAAACGCTCAAGTAATCACCAATACAACTTATCCGTTTACTATTGATACAGGAGCGGTCTCTGCTCCAATAGGTTTTGATACCATACTAGGCTTTTACCAATCAAATACGGTAAGCCAAATGATTGAATTTGGCAGTGACTTCACGTTTAATTTCGCCGGTCATGCGTTTGATTCATTCTGTGTTAGCGCGTCCGGTTGGGTCAAATTAGGCGCCCCTGGGTCGCAATACAATAATTCCAATGTCGGGAGTACAGCTAATTGGCCAATCATTGCGCCTTACCTAAGCAATTGGTCGACATCATATTCCGGTTCGGTATTGTATAAGCTGGTCGGAACTGCTCCTAATCGTACGTGCATAATCCAATGGAGGAATATGACACACTCTCCATTTATCACAACACCCTCTACTTTCGAAGCAAGATTACACGAATCAACAGGGAAGTTATCCTTCGTGTATGGCTCAATACCATACAATCAGGTTACTTACGCTGTAGGTATAGGTGCTTCGTTTAATTCGATTAATAGTTTCGCTTCAGTAGTTACGGCAACAACATGGTCCATGAGTACTTGTTCATATGGCGTAAACTACAGTCGCACTACTGCCATGGGAGCCGGTACAATGTACACGTTTACACCGGACTCTACCCCGTCGCTACCCCCTGTAAACGGTAATTCCACTGCATATGCAGCGTGCATTATGCTTTCTTGGGAAGACAGCTCAACCACGGAGAAAGTTTTTGACGTTTATAAATCAACAGATAGCGTGAACTATACGTTCCTTGATTCTATTCACTCTGTAAGTGATACCGGTATTGGGGATGTTTATAGCGTCCTTGATACAGCTCTCGCTTACAACACAATTTTTCATTATCGTATTGTTTCAAGAACGTGGAGCGCATCTCCTGTGCAATGGATTTCAATCTCCGACACAACACTTTTCCCGCAAATGTGCGGCACGGTAAATGTCCCCGGTGATTTTTCGACTATTCACGAAGTTCTTGAAGAAATCAAATGCAGAAGACTTTGCGGGCCTTTAACGATCGAGTTAAACAATAGTTATAATCCAGCTCTCGAAACTTTTCCATTGACGTTTCCGGGTGATACCATTACCTCTCCGATCAATACAATTACTGTACGTCCTGATACCAATGCTACGGGAATCTCGATTACCGGAACGCATCCATCCACTTTGATTGATTGTCATAAAAGCTCACATATATATTTTGATGGGCGACCAGGAGGAATTGGTTTTACTTCTGAGCTTACTATTTCGAATTCATCCCCATCAGGCTCAACGATACGGATAATCCACGACTCGAAAAACATTGGAATTTCCTACTGCAAAGTGAATGGATCAAACTATCAAAATGCGAACGGAGTTATTTATATCGGAAGCACGGTGCTCACAAACGGAAACGACAATATCCGAATTGATCATTGCGAAATAGGTAAATCCGTTTTCACACCGGTCAATTTGATTACATCATACAACACAGTTGCCAGTAACGACAGTATTGTAATTACAAATTGTTTGTTCCATGATTTCGCGCAATCAAATTTCGTTAATATATCTTCTGCCATTTACTTTCGTCGTGGGAATTCGCATTGCATATTTGAAAACAACAGTATCTATCACACCAGTGTATCAGTTCCTACTATAGGCGGAAGACTTCACTACATCTACATTAACGACAGTGCCGGAATTGACTACAGAGTGAACAACAATTACATCGGAGGCACCGCGCCATTGTGCGGAGGAAATCCGATAATATGGACCGGGAGTGGAACCTGTCAGTTGTTATTTGTCAACAGTGATACGTTATCCTGGATTCACGTAAATGGCAATGTGATCAATAACATCAAGAGTTACTCGAGCGCTCCGGCAGTTGGAATCACGGTTGTCGGAGGAAATTCAGAAATAGGCGGTCAATTAGGAAATATCATCGGTGACACTACCGGCAACTATGGAGTTGATATGCAAGTTGGTTCGTTAATGGGACTATCGGGAGGGAATAACGACTCCTGTATTATAAGATTCAACAAAATTTCCGGAATACGAGCAGCCTCCGGCTTCACTGGAATTAGTTCTGCCGAATGCAACTATCTTGATATGTCAAATAATGTTATTGGTCATATCACTAATGCGAATAGTATTTTGGTAACCGGACCAAGCGATTGCCAGGGAATTACAGTTGGAAAACTTTTCGGCCAAGCATCTATCATGAATAATGTTGTCGCTAATATTTGGTTAGCCGGGTCGGGGTTAGGTTACAATCGCTCAATGTGTGGAATTAGCTGCGGGTGGCTCCCTATGCCGGTGAACACTTCATTTACACTGTTTATTAAGTCTAACAAAATTTACAATTTACATTCCGACGCCAGCGATATGAATTCCCATATAGCCACATTATTCAATGTATGTGGAATTTATGCGCGAACACAATTCAGTAAAATAATTATCACCGACAATCTCATTAATAACATTACATGCAACTCGAGTTATTCTCAAATTTTTATGACGGGCATAATGGTGGTGAACAACAATAACACTTCAGGACCCAACAATTACATAGATATTGAGCGTAACGTGATTCACTCAGTTTGGATGAACAATTCATCCAACCTTTCAATTGTTGCCGGAATTACAACTTGTCTTGGCTTACACAATACTTACAATAATATGGTGTGCCTCGGTCTTGATGCGCAAGGTAACAGCGTAATTGGCGGTGCGCAGCTATACGGTTACTTCTCCAGAATCGGAGGCAGTGATGTATTCAACAATATTATTCATAATAGCTTTTATATTGGGGGAACAGGTAATAGTGGTGTCTCCTCAAGTGCGTGTATAAAAATTGATGATACAGGTCAGGATAGTATTTTCAACAATATCGTCTGCAACGTTCGTTATGACACCTTGCTCCCATCCGGGTACGATCACATCGGCATTCAATTACTATCGGGAGCAAACTCTAACTACAATCTATTTTACACACCTGGAATAAATGCGAGCTGCGGGAACGGATACGGCACTCTGCTCAATTGGCAACAGGCAACAGGCCGTGATTTAGCCAGCTTATACGGGGACCCCGGTTATATTAACCCCGCTGGAGATTTTGCCAATTTCGACCTGCATCTTGGACCGGTTACCTGGGCAGAAAGCATGGGAACGTTAACGCCAAGTGTTCCTTTGGATATCGACAGCGAGACACGAAACATTTTCTCTCCAACAGATGTTGGTGCTGACTGTGGTCATTTTCTAAGCACAGAAACTCCCCAACAAGACACAGGCAAGGAGAGCATTAAGTTGTATCCAAATCCCGCCACAGGCTCTTTCTACATTCAAATTGCAAACCCGAATACAAAAGTGTTGTCTATTATAATCCGTGACCCATCCGGCCGAGAGGTAATGAACCATCAAGTATCATCCCACCAGGGAATTTATCAGATCAACGCAGAGCATACTCTGCCTGATGGTTTGTACCTGATAACCATATTAACTGAAGAGTTTTCTCAAACTACGCCGATGTATATTTTGGAATAATTCCGTTCGTCTACTCATTAGTTTTAAAGTCCATATGCAAATAGTTGATTAGCAATTACAGTTAACATCAACTACATCAGATTGATTTCAACGGAATTTATTCGAACGATTCCTTTATTCTCTGTACACGACCTTGTGTCACTCGTTTGCAGGCTTCAATCTGTATTACTACCTTTTCCCTATGGAAATCTACCTCGTTCCGTTTTCTCTGCTGGACGTTGTTATCATGTCGCCGGTGTATGCCTACATCACATGGTTCTTCGTTCGTCGCATTCTGAAAATCAGAGGACGTCGCTTCACGGGATTTCTGTCGTGGTCATACATTATCCATTCTGCAGTGATTCCTCTTTTCTGGATACTCCACGGGTTCGGTTTAATTCGTGATGTAGAAGCAGAAAACACTGCATTTGATCCGGTGCAGATCAGCGGACATGTAGTCGGTTTCCTTTCGGTTTACATTCTTATAACCGGAGGCATTACGATGCTTGGCTTGATGTATGTAAAGCGGAATTCTCCTCAGAACACTTAACGAAGAATCAGCAGTCGCTGCGAATCCAGTTTCACGAAAATGAAAAGCAACACCGTGAAGCTGATGAGTGATGAACCTCCATAGCTGAAGAACGGCAGTGGAATTCCGATTACCGGAAGAATACCAATCGTCATACCAACGTTCACCATAAGGTGAAATAAAAATATGGATGCCACAGCGTATCCGTAAATACGTGTGAAATCCGAACGCTGTCGTTCGCTTCTGAGAATTATTCGCACGATGAGCATGGAATACAAAAGCACAACAAATGCACTTCCGTAAAAGCCCCACTCCTCGCCTACTGTGCAGAAAATAAAATCGGTTTCCTGCTCTGGTACAAAACGGAACTTTGTTTGAGTTCCATCAAGATAACCTTTACCTGCAAGTCCGCCTGAACCGATTGCTATGAGTGATTGTTTTGTATTGTACCCGAAACGATCTTCCGTTGCACGATCAACATCAAGACCCAGCCAAACTTTGATACGTCCTGTCTGGTGTTCCGGCATTTTCTCAATGACTTTAGATGACACAAACATCAATCCGCCGAGGTACAAAACCGCTATTGCAGAAATAAGAATCTGCTTGAAGGTTTTCTTGCGCAGCATAAGTATGCGCAATGCTGCGAGTCCGGCGAAAATGAGAACCAGAAATGCAATTGCTTCATGGTACTTGATTCCCACTACCATCGCAAGAACAGAAATCAAACCGATCAGCAGCAACCAGCCCGGTACCAAACCTTCACGATACAGCACAATTACCATCGCTGCAAACACAAGGGCAACGCCCGTTTCACGCTGCAGCAGGATAATGATTAATACAGGCAAAGCGATAATACCGATCGCAATTCCCATTGCCTGTTTCATATTCGGTTTTGCAAGTCCGCTCATGAATTTCGCAAGAGCCAATGCCGTCGCCCATTTTGCAAACTCTGCAGGTTGCAGACTGAATCCGCCGAACTTAAACCAGGATCGACTTCCTTTGATTTCCGCGCCGGCAAAAGCAACAATCAGATTCAGAAGCAAAACTCCGGCATACAGATAAAATGCGGTGGCCGTGAAAAATGTTGCGTCGATTACAAGAATTGAAAATGCGAGAACTATGGAAGTCACTGCAAAGATCATCTGCTTGCTTTCCAATCGCGTCCAGTTGAAGATATCACTCTTCTGCTCGTCGTAAACTGCAGAATAAATATTGAACCATCCCATCACTACAAGTGCAAGGAAGATCCCGACAAGGAGCCAATCCACGTTGTAAAACAGCCTGTCGCTTTTTTCGCGCATCAGTGAGAAACCTTTTTCTGCGTGCCCGCTGTTTTATGAATGAGATCGCTTTCAAGCATGCGTTGCTCCATGTCTTTTCGTTCCACTTTTCCGGTGAGATATTTCTCCACCATCAAACTTGCAATCGGCGCTGCGTACGCTGCTCCGTATCCTGCATTCTCTACCAGAACCGCTATTGCAATTTTCGGATTCACACGAGGTGCAAACAATACAAACACCGAGTGGTCATCGCCGTGCGGGTTCTGCGCCGTACCTGTCTTACCGCACATTTCAATTCCGGGAATCTGCACAGCACGACCGGTTCCGTTGGTCATTACCTGCGCCATTCCCTCAATCACCGCTTCATATGCGGCCGTGCTCGTCACCATTGTGTAATGGCGCTTCGTCCATCGCTGCACAAAACTTGAATCTCCTTCGATTGTTTTTATACAATGCGGAACATGATAATATCCGCGATTTGCGATTGTACAGATGATGTTACACATCTGCACGGGTGTTACACCTAATTCTGCCTGACCGATTCCGAGTCCGGCGCCGGTAAGCGTGATCGACTTCCATCGACCTTTGCCGAAAACTTTATCATAATATTCCGGCGTAGGTACGTTTCCTTTATTCTCGTATGGAAGATCTGTCCCGATTTCCATTCCCACACCAAAACTCAACACAAACTGACGCCACGCTTTGTAACCTTCTTCCTGGCTCTTGTACTTCCGGTTGTCAAGAATCGATTTGAAAACGTAACTGTAATAAGAATTGCAGGAAGTAGCAATCGACCCGTAAAGGTTTGTTGGACTTCCGTGCGGGTGACATTTCGGTTTCCCTCCGAGTGGAGGATAACCGTGAGCACAAGGATACATTGTTGCCGGAGTAAGAACACCTTCCTGCAAACCGATCAATGCATTCATGAGTTTAAATGTTGATCCGGGAGGATAACTCGACATCAAAGCGCGATTGAACAAAGGGCGACCGATGGAATCTTTTACGAGCATCACGTAGTTCTTGGAGAAATCACGGCCAACAAAAAGATTCGGATCGTAAGTAGGGCTTGTAATCAGAGCGAGAATCTCTCCCGTTGCGGGCTCGATTGCGCAGAGACCTCCGATTTTATTCTGCATCAGTTGCTCACCGTACAATTGCAGATCGGCATCCAGTGTTGCAACGAGATCTTTTCCTTCTACAGCAGCGGAGTCGTACTTTCCGTTCTGATAACTTCCTTTGATGTTGTTGTGTACATCACGCATCTTTATCTGAAATCCCTTCTTCCCGCGCAGGTATTCTTCGTAACCTTTTTCAATTCCGGATTTACCGATGTAGTCACCCGATTTGTAATACGGATTCGCAGCACACTCTGCATCGTTCACTTCGCCTACGTAACCCAAAAGATGCGCTGCGATCGGATATGTGTACTTGCGCACCGTACGCGACTGTACATAAAATCCGTTGAACTTGTACATACGTTCCTGAAGACGCGCATTCAATTCAGGCAACATCTGACTCTCGAAAATATGACTGCGGTAATCGCGTGATGCATCTTCTACACTGCCGGACAAACGTGCCAGACGTTTCAGCATTTCATCTTTCGTGATATTCAGAATCGCACACAATCCGGTTGTATCACAACCTTCCATATCACGGGGCACAACCATCAAATCATACGCAACCTGATTGAACACAAGCAATTTTCCGTTACGATCGAAAATTGCACCGCGCGGAGGATAATCCGTTTGATAAAGAAACGCCTGGTTACTTGCGCTCAGTTTGTATTTGTCCTCAACGACCTGAACATAGAACAACCGCGCAGTGTAGAGCAAAGCTGCCAACACAACAAATCCAACGACAAAATATTTTCTATCCTGCGGGTTCATGCGGATTCACGCTTTCTGTAGAAGAGAAACTGTGTGATAATAACAAGAAGCAAAGTTGCAGCGGTGCTTACAAGTACACGCACGAAAGTCAGCCACACTTCACGGAAACTGAATATTTCCAGATAGAATAAAACGAAATGATGAACGAAAATCAGAATGGCTGCATACGAGATAAACCACATACGACCCATATCCTGAATCGTAGGTTGCATTCCGAACTCGTAACCGTCACGCGGATTCATGAACTTCAGAATTGCAGGACGAGCCCAACCCATCATTGTACACGCCGCCATGTGCATTCCCATTGTTCCATAAAAAATATCCACGAAGAATCCGAGAGCAAACGCAAGCAACAATCCGATCCATGCAGGCAATTCAAATGGAAGAGAAAGTATGAAGAGCACGTAGAGAAACGGGTTGATGAGATAACCTGCTTCAAGATTTTTCAGAATCAATCCCTGTACTAAAATCAATCCGATAAAACGGATTCCATGTCGCATCAACTCACTCAGCATTCTTCACCCCCGCTTTCTCTTTAAGTTGATCAATTTCCGGACGCATCAGATCGCGCACGATGAATACATGCTGCAACTTTCTGAAGTCGGTTGTGTAAAGCACACGGCATGTGTACGTTTTATCACCTGCTTTCTTCTCGAAGTCCATCACTGTTCCTACCGGAATTCCGGAAGGGAATGCATCTCCGAGTCCGCTGGTCACGAGTGTATCTCCTTTCGCAATCTTGGAATGTGTCGGCAAATCCACCATTACGCCGTAACGGTAATCAGGCCACTCCCAATATAACTGACCGAAAGTTCCGTCTTTCTTCACGCTCGCACTCACCTTGCTGTCTTTGTGCAACAGCGACATCACAACGCAAAAGTTGTCCGACACTTCACGCACTATTCCAACAATTCCTCCGGGAGTGATTACGCCCATGTCGGGTTCTACGCCCTGAAGTCGCCCGCGATTAAGAACAATGTAATTGTTGCGCAATGATACCGTGTTGTCAATCACCTGCGCTGCGATGTATGAATAGCGCAAACGATGCAAAGTATCTTCAACCGTGAATGAAGTTGTGTCGTAATTGAGATAAGCAGATTCCAGCTTGCCCATGAGAATGGCATTCTGTTCTGCCAATTGAACATTCTGTTCACGCAATCCGAAATACTGTGTTACCTGATCGCGCGTTTCCATCATGGAACCGGTTACCGCATTGGACGCAGACACCGCAGCAGCGTGCTGAAAATAGTTATGCTGCACAACGAGAGTAATCGCTATCGACTGCAGAAGCAGAAACAGCAGGAAAAAATAATGACGTGCAAGAAAGACGATGAGATTCCGCATCTGTCCGGTTTGTCCTGTTGTTTAATTTGTTCCTTACTTGATCAGGAACGGGAACTTGTCGATGTTCTTCAGAGCGATACCGGTACCGCGTGCCACTGCGCGCAGCGGATCATCCGCAACATGTACAGGAAGTTTCGTCTTCAGAGAAATTCGTTTATCGAGTCCGCGAAGCAATGAACCTCCGCCCGCAAGATAAATTCCGGTACGGTAAATATCAGCTGACAATTCCGGCGGTGTCATTTCCAACGCATTCAGAATCGCTTCTTCAATTTTCGAAATTGATTTATCGAGTGCGTGTGCAATCTCAACGTAAGAAACATAAATCTCTTTCGGGATACCGGTCATCAAATCGCGACCGTGTACAGGGAAATCAGGTGGCGGATTTTCAATTTCAGCCATTGCTGCGCCGACTTCAATCTTGATACGTTCAGCTGTACGTTCACCAATGAGAATGTTGTGCTGACGACGCATGTATTCTTCAATGCTTGCTGTGAATTCATCACCCGCAATACGGATGGATTTATCACATACAATACCGCCGAGCGCAATTACTGCGATTTCAGAAGTACCACCGCCGATGTCGATGATCATATTTCCCATTGGCTCTTCCACGTCGATACCGATACCGATTGCAGCTGCCATTGGTTCATGAATCAGATAAACTTCTTTCGCGCCTGCATGTTCCGCAGAGTCGCGTACAGCACGCTTCTCCACTTCTGTGATTCCCGAAGGAATGCAGATCACCATTCGAAGCGATGGTGTGAAAAGCTTACGACCCGGATTGATCATCTTGATCATTCCGCGAATCATGTGTTCCGCTGCGTGGAAGTCGGCGATTACACCGTCTTTCAGCGGGCGGATTGTTTTGATGTTTTCGTGCGTCTTCCCGTGCATCTGCATCGCCTGTTTACCAACAGCGATTACTTTGCCTGAAGAACGGTCTATTGCAACAATTGACGGCTCATCTACCACAACCTTATCATTGTGAATGATAATTGTGTTTGCGGTACCGAGGTCAATCGCGATTTCCTGAGTGAATAAATCGAATACTCCCATTGAGATTTACGAATTACGTTGTACGGTTTCCCGTACGATTATTTTAATGTTTGAAATGTCTGTTACCTGTGATCACCATTGCCATTCCGTTGGCGTTGCAGTAATCGATTGAATCTTTATCGCGAATTGATCCGCCCGGCTGCACAACAGCTTTAATTCCTGCTCCGTGTGCAATTTCCACACAATCCGGGAACGGGAAGAAAGCATCTGAAGCCATTACAGCTCCGCTGAGATCAAATCCGAATGAGTTTGCTTTCGCGATCGCCTGACGCAACGCATCCACACGTGAAGTCTGTCCGGTACCGCTGGCAATCAACTGACGGTTCTTTGCAAGTACGATAGTGTTTGACTTCGTATGTTTCACCAGCTTGTTAGCGAAGACGAGATCGTTGAACTCTTCTGCAGTCGGAACAGCAGTTGTTCCTGGTTTCATATCCGCAGCATTTTCAGAACGCATGTCTTTGTCTTGAGCAATCACGCCGTTCAACAAAGTGCGGTACTGCGTTTGCGGTAAAGCAACCGGCTTACGAACCAGAATGATTCTGTTCTGCTTCTGCATCAGAATATCAAGCGCGCCTTTTTCATAATCAGGAGCGATGATTACTTCGAAAAATATTTTGGTGATTTCCGCAGCAGCTGCCGCGTCAATAGTTTTGTTGCAAACCAGAATTCCACCGAAAGCAGAAACCGGATCACCTGCCAATGCTGCATTCCACGCTTCAAGCACTGTTGCACGGGATGCAGCACCGCAAGCGTTGTTGTGCTTCAGAATTGCAAATGTGGTTTCCTGAAAATCATCAATGAGATTTACTGCCGCATCGATGTCGAGAAGATTGTTGTATGAAAGTTCTTTCCCTGCGAGCTGATCAAACATTGCGCTCAGATCACCGAAGAACCATGCACGCTGGTGCGGATTCTCTCCGTAACGCAAAGTGCGGCCACCATTCACTGCCGCACGCAATGAAAGTTCCTGTCCGTCTCCATTGAACCAGGAGAAAATCGCTGAGTCGTATCCGGATGAAACAGCGAACGCACGTGTTGCAAACTGACGACGATCGGAAATGTCTGTCATTCCGTTTTTCTCATTCAGCAAACCAAGCAATGCAGGATACTCGCTGCGCGAAGAAACAATGAGAACGTCTTTGAAATTTTTTGCTGCTGCACGGATCAATGAAATTCCACCAATGTCGATCTTCTCAATGATTTCCTGTTCGCTTCCTCCGCCAGCAACTGTTTGCTCGAACGGATACAAATCAACAATCACAAGATCCAACTCAGGAATTTCGTATTCCTCAAGCTGTGCAACATCACTGTCTAATTCGCGACGACCGAGAATGCCGCCGAAAATTTTCGGATGCAATGTCTTTACGCGTCCACCAAGAATCGAAGGATATGAAGTCAATGATTCAACTGCAACAACAGGAATTCCCAACTGCTCAATGAACGTTTGTGTTCCGCCTGTGCTGTACATCACAACACCCAACTCATGCAATCTGCGGATTACAGGTTCAAGATTGTCTTTGTAAAAAACGGAAATCAACGCGCTCTTGATCTTTCGTTCCGTCTGAATGCCTTTGGGAGAAGTGGTCATAATTGTTCTGAAAAAGTGTCCCGAAGGTACAAAGTTCGAAGGCTCATTTTCCCTCTGAAAAGTCGCTTTTTCCGCTTTGTTGATAAAGTCTGACTTCTGTTCATAAGTGCACGCGCCACACTTCATCCACATTTCGGAATTCAGTCTCGAAGTTCAGATTCTGATTGAGCAATCGTAAGCGCTTCCCAAATGTGTTCCAAATGGTTTTTCAAGCGCCGCCGCAACACGGACAACTGCATTAAAATTCCCTTAGAATTCAGATCGTGTTAGCGACAGGGAAACACTTAACTTTGAGCATGATTTTTCTGACGCTTCTGAGGGAAAGTGTGGTATTCGCCCTGAATGCCTTGAGGGTAAACCGTCTCAGAACGCTATTGTCGCTATTGGGAATCACCATTGGAATCTTCGCCATCATTGCGGTATTCACAGCGGTGGATTCCATGGAACGCAAAGTGCGCGCGAGCCTGGAATCGCTGGGCGAAAACGTGATCTTCGTTCAGAAATGGCCATGGACTTTCGGGCCCGATTATCCGTGGTGGAAATACATGAATCGGCCTTTGCCGCGCATACGGGAAACCAAGGAAATTGAAGAGCGTTCGGAATCGGTGGACGCTGCTGTGTTCAACGGATACATCCGCAAAACCATATTTTATAATTCCTCTTTTGTTGAGAATGCACAGATCCTTTCCACCACGAAAGGCTATGAGAAAGTAAAAGATTTTGATGTGCAGTTCGGTCGCTTTTTCATTGACGAAGAGGTGGAAACCGGAAAGCCGGTTTGTATCATTGGCAGCGGAATCGGAGCTGCTTTATTCAATGGTGAAGATCCGACCGGAAGAGAGCTCAGATTGTACGGTCAGCGAGTAACGATTATCGGGCAATTTGCCCGCGAAGGCGAAAGTATGTTCGGCAACAGCCTGGATAACATGGTTGTCCTCCCTGCCGACTTCACTCAGAAATATGTTGATCTCGAGACGGATCAGGTGACGCCAATGATCATGGTGAAGGGAAAAAACGGCATTACCGCAGAGAAACTGACCGATGAATTGGAAGGACTGATGCGGTCTGTACGCCGACTGAAACCCGGAGCAGACGACAATTTCTCACTCAATGAAGTGAGTTTATTGACTTCTCAAACCGAAAGCATTTTCCGTGTGTTCGGCACGGCCGGTTGGATCATTGGTGCGTTCTCCATTCTGGTCGGTGGATTCGGAATCGCAAATATCATGTTCGTATCCGTGAAAGAGCGAACCAACCAGATCGGTATTCAGAAAGCACTTGGTGCACGCAACTGGTTCATTCTGGTACAGTTTCTTGTGGAGTCCGTTGTCCTTTGCATCATTGGTGGTATTATCGGACTGATTATGGTTTACATCGGAACAACCATTGCATCCAGCATGCTCGATTTCGAATTCGTACTCACTTCATCCAACATCATTCTCGGATTGACCATCTCGGCAATGATCGGTATTATTTCGGGATTCATTCCTTCGTATTCTGCCTCACAGCTGGATCCGGTGGAAGCAATTAGAAGCGGAATCTGATGGGTTACACGCATTATACGAGACCGAAGTCGTTCACTGTTGTTTGTGTGGTCGGATTCCTATTGGTGATTCTGGGAATGCCGACCGTCTTCTCTCCTGATACACGCAAACTGGGAGATTTCTATCCTGCACTCTACGGTGCGCTTATTTCGTTGCGCTTCATCGGTTACATCGGACTTTGGCACTACAAAAGATGGGGCGTGGAGATGTTCCTCACCACTTTCGTGGCGCAGGTAATTGTGAACCTACTGCTCACCTCAGTAAATCCGGTTGGTGTTATCTACCACGTTTTCATTTTCGTTTTCCTGCTGTTCCATTATAAAAAGATGGACAGGAACCTGTAAGCAAAAATTTGAGCAGCGTGAACTTATTCGATCACGGGTTTCAGAGCAGCAATCGCTTCTTTGATTGAGGATACATTCTCGAAAGTCAGTGTGAGCTTCTGATTGTTTTCCTTCATGCGAACACTTCGGTTCGATTGTACAAACTTCAGCACTTTGGTAAAAGCTTCCGATTGGTAATACGGTGAATCCTGTTTCTGAATGAAGTATCCCGACATACGTTTATTCTTCAGGATCAAACGCTCGAATCCGATTTCCATCGCCATCCAACGGAGTCGCACGGTGTCAATCAACTCTTCCACCGTAGACGGAACCGGACCGAATCGGTCACGCAGCATCGCTTCAAAACGCGAAAGATCATCTTCAGTTGTGCTGTCGTCGAGCTGACGATAAAGCGAAAGTCGTTCCGTGATATTTTCCACGTATCCGTCCGGAATGAGGATTTCCATATCCGTATCGATCTGTGTATCGCGCACAAAAATTCCTTTGTGTTTGCGATGCGGATCGGATCCATCTGCTTTCTGCTCCTGTTCTTCCTGAGCAAACAGGTCGCGGAACTCGGTTTCCTTCAATTCCTGAATGGCTTCATCCAGAATTTTCTGATACATATCGAAGCCGATGTCACCAATGAAACCGCTTTGTTCTCCGCCCAGCAAATTACCAGCTCCGCGTATATCCAGATCGCGCAATGCGATGTGGAAACCTGCACCGAGATCTGAGAATTCTTCCACTGCTTTCAGTCGGCGTTGCGCTTCTGAAGTCAGCATGAACACCGGCGGTGTGATGAGATAACAGAATGCTTTGCGATTCGAACGTCCCACTCGACCGCGCATCTGGTGCAAATCACTGAGTCCGAAATTCTGCGCATCATTAATGATCATTGTATTGGCATTCGACACATCAAGTCCGGATTCAATGATCGTGGTGGAAACGAGAACATCATATTGCCCTTCGATGAAATCCACCATGATTTCTTCCAGTTTCGAAGCTTCCATTTGTCCATGACCCACGGCCACGCGTGCATTCGGAACCAGACGTGAAATCATTCCTGCAATTTCCATGATGTTCCCCACACGGTTGTGTACAAAGAAGACCTGACCACCGCGTTGAATTTCGAATGAAACTGCATCACGAATCAATTCTTCGCTGAATGTGTGTATTTCTGTCTGCACGGGAAATCTGTTCGGTGGCGGAGTGTTGATCACACTGAGATCACGAGCACTCATGAGAGAAAACTGCAACGTACGCGGAATCGGTGTTGCCGTTAACGTAAGCGTATCTACGTTTGTTCTCAGCGTTTTTAATTTATCCTTTGCAGCCACGCCGAATTTCTGCTCTTCATCAATTACAAGAAGACCGAGATCCTTAAACTTCACGTCCTTGCCAACCAGAGAGTGCGTTCCAATGATAATGTCGATTTCACCTTTCGCGAGTCGCTGAAGTGTTTCCTTCTTCTGAGCAGCGGTTTTAAAGCGATTGAGGTAATCCACTTTTGCCGGCAAAGCCTGAAGTCGCTCGCTGAATGTTTTGAAATGTTGCAGCGCGAGAATCGTTGTCGGCACAAGAACGGCAACTTGCTTGCTGTCGCAGACAGCTTTGAAGGCGGCACGAATTGCAACTTCCGTTTTTCCGAAACCAACATCTCCGCAAACCAAACGATCCATCGGACGCTCCTTCTCCATATCACGTTTCACATCCTGCGTAGCTTTCAATTGATCCGGGGTGTCTTCATAAATGAAGCTGGCTTCGAGTTCGTGTTGCAGATAATTGTCAGGAGAATACTGAAATCCTTTCTGCGCTTTGCGTTGTGCGTAGAGCTTGATCAGATCGTATGCCAGTTCGCGTACACGAATCTTCGTTTTCGCTTTCAGATTCGACCATGTAGCCGAACCGATTTTATCAATACGCGGAACTTCACCTTCCTTACCTGCATACTTTGAAATTCTGTGCAGGGAGTGAATGCTCACGTAAACGATATCGTTGTCGCGATACACCAGGCGAATGGCTTCCTGCAGTTTTCCGCTCACTTCAATTTTCTCCAAGCCGCCGAAGCGACCAACTCCGTGGTCAATGTGCACTACATAATCACCCGGATTCAGTCCGCGCAATTCTTTCAGCGACATCGCTTCTTTCTTGCGTTGGAATCCATCACGCAATCGGAAACGATGATAACGTTCGAAAATCTGGTGATCCGTATAACATGTCAGTTTCAATGCATGATCCACGAATCCTTCGTGAATGGAAACCACCATGGGATGATAATCCAGTTTGCGACCGATGTCTTCGAAAATTCTATAGAGGCGTTCAGATTGTTTTCCGCTGTCGGTAAAGATCACGTTGGTGTATCCGTCTACAGTGCTCTTCGAAAGATTCTGGGTAAGCAGATCGAAGTTTTTCTGAAATACCGGTTGCGGCACCATCTGAAACTGCACCGTTTCGGCGTCAGGAAGAATGAATCGGTTACCGTTTTCTATAAGCGAAAACTGCAACAATTGTTCACGGAAAACAGAACCGCTGATGTATTGCTCTTCAGGAGGCAAACGGGAAATTACCGCGTCTTTGATTTCATGCTCGTAAACCGTAACCGCTGAATCGTATTCTTTCTGAACGAGTCCTTCTGTCAATTCCAGATCAGAAATCCAAACTGTATTTGGTGCAGCGGCATGACGTGCAGAACTGAAATAACTCAGAAAAGATTCGCGGCTTTCAGAAAGTATTTTCCCTTGAACATTCGGGATGATAGTCAGGAAGTCAATGTTCTTCAGTGATAACTGCGTGAGAGCATCAAAAGAACGGATCGACTCCACCTCATCTCCGAAAAACTCAAGACGATATGGATTCTCGTGTGCAAATGAAAAAACGTCAACGATTCCGCCGCGAACAGCGTATTGTCCGGCTTCATAAACGTAGTCTACATGCTCGAATCCATACGTATGCAATAATTCGGTAATGAATGCAATTGAAACCTTTTCGCCGCGCTGCAATCGCAAAGTGTTTTTCTCCAGAAGTTGTCGCGTGACAACCATTTCACTGAGTGCGCCCGGATAGGTAACAACCGCAACGCGTTTTTCCCTGCGGATTCTGTCGAGCACTTCGGCGCGCAGAAGAACGTTAGCATTATCGGTATCTTCTACATGATACGGTTTGCGATACGATGCCGGAAAGAACACTACAGGAATGGAAGTTGCAGTCTCTCCATCGTCGCGTGTTTCACCCAGAAGATTTTCAAGATCGTTGAGAAAATAAGCCGCGAGTTCTTTATCAGGAAGAATGAAAAGATGTGATTGTTCTCCGCTCTTGATTACAGAAGCAGCAATAAATGAAGGTGCGGAACCTGCAAGACCTTTCAATTGCAATCGTGATGGCAAAGCTCCGCCCAGCACAGAAGCGATTTTCCGCGTGTGTGCACTGTCTTCGTAACGCGCCACTAACTCCCGCAATGTCATTCGGGCGCAAAAGTAAGGAAGACACACCTAAGAACCTGAGCGGAACAGATATTTACTTAGATGGTTCTGCAGAGGAATTCCGGAGTTTGTTAACTTTAATGCATGAAGCGTGCTCTTTTCGCCGTATTACTGGTTGGTTTGACGATTTCCGTTTCCTGTAAAAAGGAATCGAAAGATCCAACGTTGACATTAAAAACGGGTGCAGGTTACACTTCAACAGATGTAAATGTTGCTCCGGGAAGCACAATCAAAGTCGGAGTAATTTGCGACGCAGGTACGGATCCGTTGCACATTTCTTATTCTGAAGTTGCGTATGATGGAGCTAATGTCGATTCGCTTGTTGTTCGATATGAAATTCCGGAAGGACAGAATCGCTATGAAGCCGATTATATTTTCACGGTAAGAAACCGCGTCGGAACTGAGCGATGGACATTCAATGTGAATGACAAAGACGGCCGATTAGTCGAGAAAGAAATCAGGATAGTTGTTCAATAAAAAAGCCTCTTCGATGAAGAGGCTTTTTGTTATGCGAGACTTTAATTCTAGTCGAAGAACGCCTGAATTCCGATTTTGAAATCGGGATTGTAGTAGAATGTATCCATGCTGTAATCGAACAAGGTCATTTTGATATCGAAGGCTGCATGTTCAGAGAAGAACCAAGCCAAACCACCGCCGCCGTAACCACGGAAACCGTTGGTTGAAGACTTAGTATCCGGAAGGCCTGTAATTTTCGTTCTGTACGAGCCGAAAACGTAGCCTGCATTCGCAAATACATACGGACGCCATTTCTTCTCAGGCTCGCGGAAATAAAATCTGAACCCCGGAGCAATCCAGCCGCTCGCATATTGCTGTTTTTGAGTTGTAGAGTCATTGAGATCAAATTTCGATGAACCGAAACCAACTCCGATATCCGTTCCGAGTGCGAAACTGTTGGCTACGAACCAATATGTTTCAGGTACAAGAGAGAAAGAATTGGTGAGTCCGTCACTGCCGTCCAGATCAATGTAAAGCCGACCTGTTCCGCCGACGGAACGTGAACCTTTATCGGTTGGATATTGCGCATATGCGCCAATAGAAACGGACAATGCTGCAAGTAGAAATATTCTTTTCATAGTTAAGTCGTTATTTATTCGAAATATAAGAAAATGAACTGCAGTTGTAACAGAAACAAATATTTCATTCGAATAAAACTAAAGACTTAAAGTGGAATATTTCCGTGCTTCTTCTGCGGCAGCTTCGCTGCTTTATTCTGAAGCATCTCGAATGCTGCAATGAGTTTTGCGCGCGTATCTTCCGGAACGATTACTTCATCAATGAAACCTCGTTCTGCAGCACGATATGGATTCGCAAATGTTTCCATGTATTCCTGCTCCTTCTCTTTCCATTTCGCAGCAGGATCAGCAGCTTTTGCAATCTCATTCTTGAAAATAATTTCCGCAGCACCTTTTGCGCCCATCACCGCAATTTCTGCAGTTGGCCAAGCGTAGTTCATGTCGGCACCGATGTGCTTGGAATTCATTACGTCGTATGCACCGCCGTACGCTTTACGTGTGATTACAGTAACGCGCGGCACAGTTGCTTCGCAGAATGCGTATAGCAATTTCGCACCGTTGGTAATGATTGCATTCCACTCCTGATCCGTTCCCGGAAGGAATCCCGGAACATCTTCGAATACGAGTAGAGGAATATTAAATGAATCGCAGAAACGTACGAAGCGCGCCGCTTTAGTTGACGAATGAATATCGAGTACGCCGGCAAGAACAGCAGGCTGGTTAGCAACGATACCGATACTTCTTCCTGCAAGTCGTGCAAATCCGACAACAATATTTTCAGCGAAATCTTTGTGTACTTCAAGGAATGAACCGTTGTCGATTACTTCTGAAATCACATCGCGGATATCGTAAGGTTGATTCGGGTTGGCAGGAATAATTGAATTGAGAGCCGGACGTTTTTCATTGCCGGATTCATACGGAAGTCGCGGAGCTTCTTCTTCGCAGTTCTGCGGCATGTACGACACCAGACTTCTGATTCTGCGGATGCATTCAATCTCGTTTGCACAAGCGAAATGCGTAACTCCTGATTTGGAAGCATGCGTCATTGCACCGCCCAATTCTTCACTCGTAACTTCTTCGTGCGTAACCGTCTTCACAACGTTAGGTCCGGTAACAAACATGTAAGAAGTATTCTCCACCATCATGATGAAATCGGTAATTGCCGGAGAATAAACGGCACCACCGGCGCATGGTCCCATGATTGCAGAAATCTGCGGAACAACACCGGAAGCAAGAGTATTTCTATAGAAAATATCTGCGTAGCCACCCAATGAAACAACACCTTCCTGAATACGCGCACCGCCGGAATCATTAAGTCCGATTACAGGCGCTCCGTTCTTCATTGCAAGATCCATGATCTTGCAGATTTTCTCTGCATGTGTTTCTGAAAGTGATCCGCCGAAAACAGTGAAATCCTGAGAGAACACATACACCAGACGGCCGTCTATTTTTCCGTAGCCGGTAACAACACCATCGCCGAGATATTTTTCTTTATCAAGACCGAAATCAGTGGAACGATGAGTTACGAGCATTCCGATTTCCTCAAAGCTGCCTTCATCCAGCAGGAAATGCAGTCGCTCGCGCGCTGTCAGTTTACCTTTCTTGTGCTGAGCTTCAATTCTTTTCTCTCCGCCGCCAAGCATCGCCTGGCCAATTTTATCGCTGAGTAATTTGAGTTTATCTTCCATTATCGGGTAATCGCGTAAAGTTTGGCATCATGGTATTCCCCATTGCGGAAATACGCTTTGCGAAGATAACCTTCCTCAGTGAATCCGCAGCGCAAAAGTACCTTCTGCGACTCAATATTGAAGGTATAAACGGGGGCCTCAATTCGCAGCAGGTTACGCGTTTCGAACCCGTAACGCACAAGAAACTGAACAGCTGCGGTCATTATTCCTTTTCCCCGATAATCTTCCGCGAGCCAATACCCGATTTCATCGCGGTGCGCCACACCGGCAAACGTATTGTTGCCGTGAAAGCCGCATCCACCGATCAAAATTCCATCAGGATTACGAATTGCGAAATTGATGGGATGGCCGAAAGCCTGCTGTTTTTCCTTGCAGTGATTCAGGAACCATTCGGCATCTTTCAGACTGTAATTTGCGGGCAACATCAATGTACGCGCAAAAATGTAAGGATCATTCAGCAGCTTAGCGTACATGCTCTCATCCCCGCTTTGCGGTAAACCGATATAATATCCCTGACTTATTTCAACCTTCATGATAGTGTGAAATTAAAAAGAAATCCCTCCTGAACTTTTGTTGGAGGGATTTCCGAGGTGGGATGTAATATGTTCTTAAAAATCGAGACTGATACCGGCAGTGAAAGGATACAATGTCGGCCCTTTACCTTTTTCAAATAATGTAGTCATTGAATATGTTCCGAAGATGGTGAAATCGCCGTAACCGATACGAGTGATCAGATCAATCTTAAATGGATTTACATTGAAATCGTCTTTGATCTTGCGCTTGTAGGTTTCTCCATCAAGTTCATATTTCTGCTTGAGTTTATTCTTGAATACGTTGTACCCGAACTGCGCACCTGCACCGAAGTGGAAGGATTTATCCGCGTCGTTATTGTTTGTATTGAACTCAAGGAAAAGCGGAATGTTAACGTAACATGCATTCAAACGGTTCTTCGAATAATTGAGTGAATCCGCTACTGCAAAAGTGTAATCCACATTTGGTTGCAATGAATAAGATCCGCGCAGATTGTAGTGATACCAGCTGAGGCCGATTCCTGTTCCCAGGTTCACATTATTACGATAGATGTGAATGTTCTTCTGCCACATGTTCCATCCGAACACATACGACTTCACATAGTTCAGTTCCATATGCTCCAAACCAGCAGGCATTGTGAACTTGTTGTCGTAGGTCATGAGTCCGTTTACACCAAGATCCATTCCGTCCCAGAATTCAAAATCACTGTCGTCGGCTTTTTTCTCACGGTCTGATTTTTCTTCGGGATCTTCCACAATATCGATATTGCGATTACCGATTCGTACATGCGTTGTATCTGCAGAACCTGAACCGCTCTTCGTATCGATGCTGGCGGCACCTGTTGCATCAATCGTGCGATCAGATGCATCTCCGTAAATAACGATATCCGAAGCACCGGAAGCACGAGCCACTACTTTCTCAGAAGCGGAAACCGAAGCTTTGGAAGCACCGCTCGCACGCACATTGACTTTTTTTGCTTCAAGACATCCGGAACGAAGATCTGCTGCACCGGATAAATCTGCCTCCAATTCATTCGAAGTTCCGCATACTTTCACATGAGCAGCGCCTGAGAGATCAGCGCGGACTTTCGAAGCCGTAACATTCAATTCCAATTGCGCTCCGCCTGCACCCACAATTTTCAATGTGTCCATCACGTGTGTTCCTTCACTGCTTAATTGTGCAGCGCCGGCAAAATCAAGCGACTTGAGTTCACTGATCGTAACAATAACTTTTACAGGCGCAGCTTTGCTATTGCCATGTTGAGAAATTACCAACTGACCGTCTTTCACTTCTGTCTGCACAGACTTCACTCCTTCTGATTCTCCTTCGAGTACAACCGCACATGGCGAACCCGGCTTCACTACAACTTCAACAAGAGCTGAAGTTCGTACGCCTGTGAATGCATCCAAATTCCGTGTTTCTGTTGTCTGCGCAAATGCGAAGAAAGGCAGAGATCCAAGCAATATCAAAAACGTCTTTTTCATAATTCAAGTTTGTTACCGATGAGACGGTCTGCAACGACCGCAAGTTACAGCTTTCCCGAATGAATGTTACAATGTCTTGAAGTTCAACCAGATAGAGTACATTCCAGCGGCAGCATTGAACGACATTTCTGCAAACTGTGCTGAGAGATCATTTCTCACTGCTTCATCGTTGGATCCGATTTCATGCACTATCGCTTTACCGTATTCATCAATTGAAAAGACAACAAGTACGCGCGATTGCGCATCATCATTGAGAAATTTTTCAGGCACCTGAATGGTTGACTGTATCTGTTTGGAAATATCCAGACTGTCTGATTTTTCCTTGGCATTTGCCGCAACGGCAGTAGTGAGAATTGCAGCTGCTAATGTGAGTATTCTGAGCGTTTTCATGACTGTGTTTTTTTGGGTTTTCAGTCATATGACGCCCACACCTGCCTGCTTGTTACAGGACTCACAAAAAAATTACGCCATAGAAAACTTCGACATGAATTCACAAGCCTGATCTACCATTTCAGCACTTCCTGCATAGAATGGTGTACGCTGATGAAGTTTTTTCGGCTCAATCTCAAGAATTCTTCTGAAACCATCCGTTGCTTTTCCGCCGGCTTGTTCAATAATCAATGCCATCGGATTGCATTCATAGATGAGTCGCAGCTTTCCGTTTGGAGAAGACGCTGTAACCGGATAAATATAAATTCCGCCGGTGATGAGATTGCGGTGAATATCCGCAACAGCGGAACCGATGTAACGTGATGAATAAGGACGACGAGTTGGTTTGTCTTCTTCCTGACAAAACTTGATATACTTCTTCACTCCGTCAGGGAAATGTACATAATTACCTTCGTTGATGGAGTAAGTTTTCCCCATTGAAGGTGTCTTCATATTCGGATGCGAGAGACAGAACTCGCCGATTGAAGGATCAAGTGTGAATCCGTTTACACCTTTACCGGTTGTATATACGAGCATTGTAGAAGAACCGTAAATAATATAACCGGCTGCCACTTGCTCAGTTCCGCGTTGCAGAAAATCTTCTTCCGTTGCCGGACCGCTCAATGAAATGCGACGGAAAATAGAGAAGATGGTTCCAACAGAAACATTCACATCAATATTGGAAGAACCGTCGAGCGGGTCTATTGCCACTACATACTTTGCATTTCTGGATTGCGGCGTATCGATAGGAATGAGATCTTCATTCTCCTCTGATGCAATGCCACAACATTCTCCTCCCACGCTCAATGCCGCAATGAACTGTTCATTGGCAAACACATCCAGTTTCTTTACTGATTCGCCCTGAACATTGGTTTCACCTACTTCACCCAGAATATCAGCAAGACCGGCTTTATTTACTTCGCGATGAACGATTTTAGCCGCAATGCCGATATCACGTAAAAGACGTGAAAGCTCGCCTTTAGCATATGGAAAATCGGTCTGTTTCTCAATAATGAATTGTCCAAGTGTTTTGACTTTACTCATAATTTCCGGTCTGTGTGTTGTACAAAGATAGTGTTACTAACTTTATCCCGCAGAATAACGATAACGTAAACACAACAATTCCATTGAGCAGGGTTGTGAAACGCATTTTTTATGAAAGTAAAAATTCGTAAGGCCGAAAGTACCGACGCAGGCGCAATTATGCGTTTGATCCGGGAACTCGCTGAATATGAAAAAGCACCGAACGAGGTGGTTACGTCGGAAGAGATTCTGATCCGGGACGGATTCGGGACGCATCCCTTGTTTCATTGTTTTGTAGCGGAAGATGAATCCGGAAATGTATTCGGCATTGCACTTTACTATATCAAATATTCGACCTGGAAAGGTCCTTGCGTTTTTCTGGAAGATATCATCGTGAGCCAGAATGTGCGACGTTCAGGTGCAGGCACATTACTGTTTAATGCCGTGCTTGCTGCAGCAAAGGAGATGAACGCCTTGCGCATGGAATGGCAGGTGCTTGATTGGAACACACCGGCAATAGAATTTTACAAAAATTACAATCCTGAAGTGCTGCACGAATGGCTCAATTACCGATTGAGCGGAGAACAAATCAGCAAGCAGTAATTTCAATAATCAATAGGGTATGAAAGTTTTCAAATTCGGCGGTGCATCGGTGAAAGATGCGGATGGTGTGAAAAATCTGGCGTCCGTTGTAAAACGATACGACAGCGAGAAACTCATCATTGTGGTTTCTGCAATGGGTAAAACAACCAATGCATTGGAACGGTTGACGCAAGCTTTCTTTTACAAGAAAGAAAATCCGGAAACCGTATTGAATGAAATACGCGAATACCATTTGAATATCATGAACGGGTTATTCACCAATTCCGATCATCCCGTTTATGATGATGTCCACAATACTTTAGTAGAATTGGAATGGGCTATTGAAGATGAACCTACACACTCATACGACTGCGAATACGACCAGATTGTTTCTGTAGGTGAAATCATTTCCACAAAAATTGTGGCCGCTTACCTGCAGGAATGCGGATTCAGTTGCGCATGGAAAGATGTACGTGATTATTTGAAAACCGACAACACCTACCGTGAGGGAAAAGTAGATTGGGATTTAACTGGCAAGCGAATTACAACAGATTTACTTCCGGTTTTCTCTTCAACGGATATTGTGATCACGCAGGGATTTATCGGCGTTACTTCTGAAAATTTCACCACAACACTTGGTCGTGAAGGCTCCGATTACACAGCTGCCATATTCGCGTTTTGCACGAATGCAGATAGCCTTACAATTTGGAAAGATGTAACCGGTGTTCTGAATGCTGACCCGAAATGGTTTGACGATACGCGCTTGATTCCGCAGATGACCTATCAGGACGCTATTGAGCTCACCTATTACGGTGCAACTGTAATCCACCCGAAAACGATAAAGCCGCTGCAAAACAAGAATATTCCATTGCTGGTGCGATCGTTTATCAATCCTGATCAGGAGGGAACGCGAATCCATAATGTGCAGACACCGTTGCCCGTTCCTTGTTTTATCTTTAAGATCAATCAGGTGTTGATTTCCATATCGCCCCGCGATTTTTCATTTATAGTTGAGGAAAATATAAGCTCCATTTTCTCGCTTTTCTCGCGCCATCGCGTGAAAGTGAACACCATGCAGAATTCAGCAATCAGTCTCTCCATTTGCGTGGATGACGATCCCTTGAAGCTCCCGGAACTGCTCAAAGACCTGCAGAAACAATACCGCGTACTTTACAATGATCAGCTTGAGCTGGTTACAATTCGTTACTACGATCAGGCTACCATCGATCGTGTTACCACGGGAAAAAACATCCTGTTGGAAGTAAAAAGTCGTTATACGGCTCAATTAGTGATGAAAAACGCATAATTCGAAGCATTCAGGCTTTGGGGCCAAAAATCCTTCATTCCTTAAACAGTTTTGACAATTTCTTGACTGTTTAAACATTTTCTTTCCGAAATGCACCGTTATTGCGCAAAATTCTTGCGAACTTTGGTCAGCACCAATGATTGAACTTAACATAACCCCCACCCTTAGAACTGCTGAAGTTTCATTTGACAGTGAGAAAGGAATTCTCGAATTCAGCGGGATTTCAATCCCTGAGAATGCCAATGCGTTTTTTCAGCCTGTTTATTCCTGGCTTGAAAAAATTCAACCGTTACATAAAGGTTCACTGACCGTACGAATCAACCTGACCTATTTCAACACCTCTTCAGTACGCCACTTGCTGATCATTCTGAAGGCCTTAATTGCTGCATTTCGTGACAGAATTAAAGTGGAATGGGTTTATGAAGCGGATGATGAAGAAATACGCGAAAGAGGTGAACAGCTTTCTGATGTTGTGAAGTTTCCCTTCACTTACGTGACAATAGACTAAGCACTGAGAACCGCTGACATCTTATCGGCTATTACCTTCCCTATTTTCAAGTGACTTTCAAATGTCCAACCCGCTACATGCGGTGTTATAATCACATTGTCCATTCTGCGTAAACGTTGGAACGGTTCCGGCAGTTCATCTGCATCCAATTGTTCGAATGACACAGACTCGTACTCGAGCACATCAATTGCCGCGCCTTTGATCTTACCGTTTTCCAAAGCGTTCACAACAGCAGAAGTCTGAACCACTTTGCCGCGGGAAGTATTGATAAACCAAATCGGTTTGGTGAACGCATTCAGAAATGCATCATTAACCATCATGTTCGTTTCCTCTGTCAACGGAACATGCAGACTTAACACATCTGCATTCTCAAAAATATTTTCAAGTGAAGCTTCCTGAACGTATCCGTTACTGAAGCCCGACTTGAATTTATCATATGCGAGCACCTTTACATCAAATCCCGCGAGTACTTTGGCAAATGAAGAACCCATGTTGCCATAACCGATAATACCCACCGTTTTGCCGGTTAATTCTGTTCCGCGATTCTCTTCACGTTTCCAGATTCCGTTGCGCGTTTCATTGTCCGACTTTCTGAAATTGTTCATCAATGATAGCAGCATTCCCAGAGCGTGTTCTCCTACTGCAACTCGATTTCCTTCCGGCGCATGAACACATGTAATTCCTTTGGAAGTCGCGTATTCCACATCAATGTTTTCCATTCCGGCTCCTGCACGGCCTATGCAACGCAATTGAGTTCCTGCATCAAGAAAGACTTTATCCAGTTTAAATCGACTGCGAATAACTACCCCGTGATAACCGTGAAGTTTCTGCATTACTTCTTCCTTGGACGAAGTGTAATCTTCCTCGCACACAAATCCATTCGCTCGAAGCGTTTCAATCATTACAGGATGATTCGAATCAAGAAACAGAATGCGCTTTTTCATGTCAGAGCAGTACGCCTTTCAGTAATGACATTGATATGCTGAAGTATATTACCAATCCGGTAACATCAACAAGTGTTGCAACGAAAGGTGTGGAAGAAACCGCAGGATCAAGTCCGAGTCGCTTGAGCAACAACGGAAGCAAAGCACCCATCAAACATCCCCACATCACTACTCCGGTGAGCGTCACTCCTACTGTTAATCCTATCAAAACCCAATGCGGTCCGTAGTCCTGAACGAAATTTGCCCATATGGCAACACGCAGAAAACCCATCAAACCGAGAACCAACCCCAACACCAATCCGGAACGAAGTTCCTTATGGAAAATACGCATCCAATCGCGCACGGTTACTTCACCCAACGCCATTGCGCGAATAACGAGCGTTGACGCTTGTGAGCCTGAATTACCGCCGCTGGAAATAATAAGCGGAATGAAAATAGCGAGTATAACTGCTTTGGCAATCTGATCTTCGTAAAAACTCATCGCCGTTGCAGTGAGCGTTTCTCCGATAAAGAGAACAATAAGCCAACCCACACGCTTGCGAACCATTTGCCAGAACGGAGTGTTCATGTATGGCTCTTCGAGTGCCTGAACCGCACCCATCTTCTGCACGTCTTCCGTTACTTCTTCACGAATAACGTCGACAACATCATCAACGGTGATACGTCCCACAAGGCGATTGAGTGAATCCACAACCGGAACAACAACGAGATCATATTTATCCATGATCTGCGCCACTTCCTCTGCAGGTGTGTTCACTTTCACACTGATCACATTAGGATTGTAAACTTCAGCAACCGGTGTGCGCAATGGTTTCGTAAGAAGATTCTTTAGCGAAAGCAAGCCGACAAGTTTCTCGTCTGCATCCACAACGTAAATGGTGTAGATGTTCTCAACGCCTTCCGCCTGTGTGCGTATTTCGCGAACGCACTCCCACACATTCTTTGATGCATGAACACTCACCAATTCCTTCGCCATGATACCGCCGGCGGTATCCGGATCGTAGTTGAGGAGATCGACGATGTCACTCGCCTGCTCCATGTCCTCAACGTGTGAAAGGACTTCATCCTGCTGTTCATCGGTGAGCTCTGCGAGTACGTCCGCAGCATCATCCGTAGCAAGATTGTCAATGAGTTTATCCGCGATCTCTTCGGAAGAAAGCCGGGAAAGAATCATTTCCCGTTTATCGTCGTCAAGAAGAAGGATTGCTTCTGCAGCGAGTTCTTCAGGAAGGAACTGATAAGCTTTTACAGCTTCTTCGTCTTCTAATAAATTGAGGATTTCCGCAGCATCCGCCGGGTGAAGTTCATCTAACTTACCAAGAATAAATTCTCTGTCGCCTTTCGCAATCGCGAAGCGAAGATCATCCAGGAAGGTGTCTGAAATCCTGCTTGACATAACAGAGGGTTATCCATGGTTTTAATTCGGTGCAAAGATAGAGTATTACCGATTACAAATAATGCAATGCGACGATTGTTCAGATTATACAATGAGTCAATTAAGGAGTTTCTGATTGTATAATTTGAGCATTGTATAATTCTATCATCAGATACTGAGAATCTGTGTCAGGGCAATAAACTCCTGTACCGACAATTGCTCCGGACGACGCGTAAACACAGGATTACTTTCTTCTCCGGGTTTGATGTTAAAAGCGTGTAAAGAGTTGCGCAATTGCTTGCGACGTTGATTGAATGCAGCTTTTACCACTTGAGTAAACAGTTTCGCATCGCAACCGAGATCTTTCACATCATTACGTCGTAATCGTATTACAGCGGATTTCACTTTTGGAGGTGGTGAAAATACATTCTCATGAACAGTGAACAGATATTCTATATCATACCATGCCTGAAGCAATACACTGGTAATTCCATACGTTTTACTTCCGGGTTTTTCCGCAATACGTTCCGCAACTTCTTTCTGAAACATTCCTACCACTTCCGGAATCTGATCTTTGTAGTCGAGCACGCGAAAAAGAATCTGCGTTGAAATGTTGTAAGGGAAATTCCCGATCACCGCACAAGGTTCACTGAAAAACGTTTCGAAATCCTGTTTGAGAAAATCTCCGGCAATGATTCTGGGGCGCAATTGCGGATAATGTTCGCTGAGATAGGCAACAGATTCCGTATCAATCTCCACAACCCACGTTTCAAGATCACTGCGCTCGAGCAGGAACTTCGTAAGTACACCCATGCCCGGACCAACCTCCAATGCTTTCGCATACTTTCCTTCCGGTTGCAATGCGTCTGCAATTTTAGCGGCTATATTCTGATCCGTCAGGAAATGCTGACCCAGATGCTTCTTTGCGCGTACCTTATCCACTAGTCGATATGTTCAAGAAGTGTACGGAATGCAACAAACTTGTCTTTGTACAATCGCAGTGCATCGTTGCGCAATGATTCGGCATGTTCTTTCAGATAACGGTTCACATCATCCATGCTTGCTGCTGAATACTGCACCGAATAACTGATTCCGCTTTCTTCATTCACGAGAATACGGAATATCTTTCCTTCGGTGAAACATCCTGTGCCAACCACATCCGGAATGTGTTTTGATTTCATCCATTCCAGCCATTCGTCGTGAACGGAATTATCGATGTTAACTGTTACGTTGTAAATGATCATAATTATTGATCTCCGTTTGCGTCACCTCTCAGAATCCTGTACCGCTTCTGCGCATCCACACGGAAAAGACTTCCGGGATAGTTGGTAATGAGATCGAGGTAATATTGTTTTGCTTTCTCTTTATCGTTGAGATGAAAATCGTACAACTCCGCAAGTCGGAAAGTTGCATCATCGCCGAGGACGTCCTGTCCGTAAGACGCAATCAGTCGTTCAAGAAATCCTGCTGCTTCTTTGTACTTCTGCTGTTTGAACGCAATACGATAACGCATATAGAGAATGTCATCCGCCAATGAATGTGTTGGATACAATTTTTCAAGTGAATCCAGATAAAGCAAAGCATCAGTATACCGATTCTGAAATAACATGAGATCCGCTTTTGCAAAATACATCAGCGGTTCAGGATTGCTGTCCAGTGCCAGATTATCAGTAATCAGGATCGACAGATACATCGCATCGTTGGCAATTAATTTCGAAGGTGATTCTTTCAATACATTGCACTGCACCTGCGACCATTCGAAGTCGCCAATGTAAAATGCAATCTTCGCGTTGCGGAACTTGGCTTCATTTCCGATCGGCTCCATCTTGAATGCTTTCTCCACTTGTGAATAACGCAATGATGCTTCCCAAACCTGTCCGTCGAGCAACAACACATCACCGAGCTCCAGTTTACATTCTGCCTGCTTCAAAGCTGTAACGCCCGGTAAAGTCAATGTTTCCTCAAGGAGCGTAATCGCTGCTTTTGTTTTTTTCAGATAAAATGCCTGAAGATGCGCCAACGTTTTCATCAATGAAATTGTTGCCGGACCTTTTCCCAATTCATCCAAGGTGGCAATCATCTCCGATTCCAGAGAAAGCAAATCAGGTTGAGAATATTCCGTTGTGGCAGTAATCTGCTCGTAACGTGTATTCACTTTTTCGATACGTGCCCGATTGTAATTGTAGCAGGTAGTTCCCAGTGAAATCACGTAATCGTAAGCTTCGGTTGCAACCGCATATTCTTTATTGGCACGTGCGGTTTCGGCAAGATCCATCACTTGTTCGCCGTCTTTCTTCGCACGTTTATCTACTGCTTTCGCCTGAATCAATGCCATCGCAAAATTATCCTGCTGCATGTAATACCACATGAGCATTTCATTCCAGATGATTTTATCCGGCTGCTTCTGCGAACGCTTGATGAGTTCCGTTTTCAGAACAGGGTGAATCTGTCCGTCAACATCAGCATCGAGTTGCGCCTGCAATTGTTCCTGAACCTGAACTTTGAATCCTTCCGAAATTGTGAGCAAGTCCAGATACTCATTCACCATGTTGGCCCATTCCTTACGCACTGCATAAACTTCCGCAAGTTCAATGTTGAATGTATAAACTCCGTTGAGTTCCTTCCTTCCGCGTTTGAGTGCATCAACCGCATAGCCGGTTTCATTGATGCCCATGAACGCATTGCACACTTCAATCACATGCTTGGGCGAAGTTGAAGCATTGATACCGTCAACGGCGAGATCAAACTCCTTTTTTGCTTTGTCTTCGTTGCCGTCTGCACGGTACACGCGACCGAAGTCGATGTGATAGCGGAGATCCCACTTGTTATTCGACTGCTGTTTCTTAACTGTCTTCTCTGCCTTTTTAAAATTCTTAGTGTAGATGAGGCAGTTGAGATAGTAGTTGTAATAAATCGCAATCGGATTCTTGTTGTACAATTTCTCATAGTAAATCACAGCCTTGTCATATTCACCGGCCTGATAATATTGTACTGCAAGCTGTTCATCGGGAGAAGCGGGCACAAGTGTGGTATCCTGTGCATTCAGATTGAATTGCACCAGCAGGAAACAAACAAGAAACAGTCCTGCGGCTCTGATCATGCTTTTACTTCTGTTTTTGTGCTGCGAGCTTTTCGTTCATCAGCTTTACATATGCGTTCACTTTCGGTGCAAGCGTATCATGCGAAGCCGTTGTAGCTTTCACCATCAGTTGCAGATTCTCAGCATACGCTTTCATTTCAGCGGCCTGTGCACGTTCTCCCGCCAGACTTGCATTTAGGTCGATTCCCTCTGCCAATGAATTGTTTTCGAGATCGTGTTTGAGATTATTCAGACTCACGCGCGCAGAATCCACAGAGCGATCAATATGCATTGCCTCGTTCCTGATTTTATCAAAGAACTTGCCGGCTTCACGGTATTCCGTAAGCATCAATGCAGTATTGAAATCGAGCGTATCCTTCAGCATATTCACGTTAAACTGAATGTACTTTCTGTTGTTTGCAACTTCTTCCCCGCGCTTCTTCACATCATCAAGATTCAACGTGCCGATAATCGAATCCGTTGCATCCAGAACTTTCATCAAACTATCAACCGTTTTCAATTCAGCTGTGCGATCAGGACCGCCGCATGAGAACAAAAACAGACTGACAGCTGCTGTATATACGAGATGCTTCTTCATAACGTTTTCCACATTAAGATATTTTGTCAAATCCGGTGTACGGGCGCAACACTTCAGGAATGATGATTCCTTCAGGTGTCTGATTATTTTCCAGCAACGCTGCTACTATGCGCGGTAAAGCAAGAGCAGAACCGTTCAGTGTGTGTGCGAGTTGAGGTTTCTCATTCCCTTCGCGGAAACGAAGTTTCAGTCGGTTACTCTGAAATGCTTCGAAGTTGGAAACGGAACTTACTTCAAGCCATTTCTCCTGCGCAGCAGAATATACTTCCATATCATAAGTCTGTGCAGAAGCGAAACTCATATCACCGCCGCAAAGCAGAAGCGTACGGAAAGGCAATCCGAGTTCCTTAAGAAGACCTGCAACATAGTGGCGCATTTCTTCAAGAATTTCATAAGACTTTGATGGATGCGCGATCTGCACGATTTCCACTTTATCAAATTGATGAAGACGATTCAATCCGCGAACATCTTTACCGTATGATCCGGCTTCGCGACGGAAGCATGGTGTGTAGCCGCAATTCTTAACCGGAAGCTCTTCCGCTTTCAGAATTACATCACGGTAAATATTTGTGATCGGCACTTCAGCAGTTGGAATCAAATAAAGATCGTCAACAGTAACATGGTACATCTGCCCTTCTTTATCGGGAAGTTGTCCGGTTCCGAATCCTGAATCTTTGTTCACCATGATCGGTGGTTGCACTTCCATGTAACCAGCCTGTGCAGCGCGGTCGAGGAAGAAATTGATCAACGCACGCTGAAGTTTGGCTCCTTTGTTCTTGTACACGGGAAAACCTGCGCCGGTGAGTTTCACGCCGAGTTCGAAATCGATAAGATCATATTTCGCTGCGAGATCCCAATGCGGAACCGCGCCTTCGTGAAGTTTAGGAATATCGCCGTGTGTGAATACAGTTGCGTTCTCTGCGGGAGTGCGGCCTTCAGGAACTACTTCATTCGGAAGATTCGGAACCTGAACCAAAAGATTGAATTGTTCTTCTTCAAATGCGGCAAGCACTTCCTGAAGTTTCTTTTCAGAATCTTTCAGAGCAACGCTTTTATTCTTGATGTCATCTGCTTCTGCTTTCTTTCCTGATTTCATCAACTCGCCGATTTGCTTCGCGAGTGCATTTGCCTCTGCCTTGATTGTCTCAAGTTCAGTAAGCGTTTTGCGTCGCTCGGAATCGATGCGTGCAATTTCGTTGATGAATTTCGGACCGTCGAAATGTTTCTTCGCCAGACGGCGGATCACTTCGTCTTTACTTTCGCGGATGGTTTGGAGTTGTAACATAAATTGAAAATTCTGATTCAAATTTAGAAAGAGATTAGGCAGAAACCTTGAATAATCTCAGGATTAATGAGGAATGAATGCCGCAGAGGGCGTCAAGACAGTTTGCCGTTGATCGTTTGGATGTGGTTTGCCGCTGATGGCGCAGAAAACGCAGACAATTTTCACGCGCTAATAATCAACGTAATCTGCGAAGAAAGCGAGTTCAACCGTTTACGCAGATTTCACAGATTGCCTCGTGTTCATACGGGTGATATACATTGCCGCAGAGATGCGCAAATGTAATCCCATAATAAAGAATCTGCGTAATCTGCGAAGAGGGTAAGTACAACTTCTTAACGCAGATTTCACAGATTCAGGCTGATACATTTCATCTGTGACATCTGAGCAATCTGTGGCAGCAGCAACTACTCTGCGTCATCCTAAAAACAAAGCACCCGCCTCATGGAGACGGGTGCGAATAGTTTTAAGAGAATGTCTCGATTACTCAGCCGTGATAGGCTCAACTGAAACATACGAACGGTCATCGCGCTTCTTAGTGAACTTCACGATACCATCAACAAGTGCAAACAGTGTGTGGTCCTTGCCCATGCCAACGTTAGCGCCTGCGAAGTGGCGTGTGCCACGCTGACGAACGATGATGTTGCCGGCAAGTGCAGCCTGTCCACCATAGATCTTGATACCAAGACGTTTTGCTTCGGATTCACGGCCGTTCTTTACTTTACCTTCACCTTTTTTGTGTGCCATTACTTTAAGTATTAGTTGTGTTTGTCAGATTGTTAAAGCCGACTTACTCAACGGTTGTTTTAGTCTTCTTTTTTCTTTTTAGTTGCAGTTTTCTTAGCTGCAGCCTTTTTAGCAGGAGCTTTCTTCGCTGCTTTTTTCGGCTTCTCTTCAACTACTTCCTCTTCTTCTTTTTCAGTTACTGCGTAAACCTTCTTAGCAGATTTAGCAGCAGAGCGACGCTTCAATTCGAGAGTTGATGCAACTTCGAGTTTCGCATCTTCAGCGCTGAGTTTTTCTCCTTTGCCAAGCACAGCCTGAATCAGAAGTTCAGTCATTTGCTGACGGTGACCATTCAATTTCTGGTAACCTTTACGGCGCTTTTTCTTGAAAACAAGAACTTTATCACCTTTCATGTGTGACAGCACTTTTGCTGCAACACGTGCTCCGTCTACAACAGGAGCGCCAACGGTAATTTTACCGTCGTTGTCAATGAGAAGGACTTTAGAGAACTCTACGTTCTCACCTTCGTTAGCCTCGAGGCGGTGCACAAAAACACGCTGTTTTTTTGCCACTTTGTACTGGAGCCCGGCTATTTCTACGATTGCGTACATGATGAATTGTTTAGTAGTTATTCCTTTAAAAGGGATGCGAAGATAATAAGT
Organism: Bacteroidia bacterium; assembly: GCA_023151315.1. Taxonomy (GTDB): domain Bacteria; phylum Bacteroidota; class Bacteroidia; order Palsa-965; family Palsa-965. The sequence goes on along the minus strand of JAKLJE010000003.1, from coordinate 71,910 downwards.
TTAGCCCGATTCTCAGGAAGAAAATCACTCAATTTTCATTCAAGCTTCTTTAAATAGCTAAAAATCGGGCTTTTTTGCTTGATTTGCCCATTTCAGCGGCTATCAGCAGAACCGCTAATGTCCGAAAAATGGACTTCTGACCATCTTGCTTTCCCGCAAGATTCACTGCACAAATCATTGCCGGATCCGAAAATTAATACTTGTTCGGAAAGACCTCGCGGCAAGGTTACATCATCACTCCGAATTCAATTACTCATAAAATCAGAAAATCATATTTTTTTCGATCTTATTCCCCTTTTATTATATTTATTTTCGATTTGAATCGAAATTTATCATATTTTTGAATTGATGATTTCAAGAATCCAGGCAACTGAAATACGTGCAGCCTTGCAAGGTACCAAGGCTGTAATTCTATTGGGTCCGCGACAAGTCGGGAAAACCACATTGCTGCAGAATCTTTTTCAGGATGATGATGTGTTATGGCTGAACGGTGATGAAGCAGACACGCGCGACATGCTTGAACAGCCGAATGCGACCCGCTTGAAAGCTGTAATCGGTAAACACAAATTACTTGTTATTGATGAGGCGCAACGCATCAGCAATATCGGCTTGTGTCTGAAAATAATTGTTGACCAAATAAAAACGGTGAAAGTAATAGCCACCGGATCTTCATCGTTTGATCTTGCGAACAAAATCAAAGAACCGTTAACAGGACGTAAACAGGAATTCCAATTATTCCCTGTCTCATTCGGAGAAATGACCGCACATCACGGTTTACTTACTGAAAAACGTCTTCTCGAACAACGTTTGATTTACGGGTATTATCCGGAAGCAGTTACAACTCCTGATCAGGCACGTTCAATTATTAAATCTTTAGCAGACAGTTACCTGTATAAAGATATTCTCATATGGGAGAACATCAAGAAGCCACAGAAGTTGGAGAAACTGATTCAAGCGCTTGCATTTCAGATTGGCAGTGAAGTTTCCTTTAATGAACTCGGGCAACATTGCGGTATCGACAAAGGAACCGTTGAGCACTACATTGATATTCTGGAAAGAGCGTTTGTGGTTTTTACACTGCCTTCATTCGGAAGAAATCTCAGGAATGAGTTAAAGAAGTCGAAGAAAATTTATTTCCATGATAATGGCATACGCAACGCGGTGATAAACCAATTCAGTCCGCTTGCATCCAGAAACGATACAGGTGCGCTATGGGAAAATTTTGTAATCAGCGAACGCATGAAAAAGAATCGCTACCAAAACGTTGTATACAACAGGTACTTCTGGAGAACAACAGCGCAACAGGAAATTGATTACCTCGAAGAAAATAACGGCGAGATTTCAGCCTGGGAATTTAAATGGAACGAGAAAAAGAAAGTGAAATTCCCTCTCACTTTCACCAAAGCATATGCACCGGGAAAAACACTGACCGTAAGTCCCGCAAACCTCGAAGAATTTGTGTTGTAAACGGCACGCAACGAAACTGTCTAGATTTTTGGGCGTAACACTAACAAAGCTCGCAGAACAAATAAATTGATTTATAATAATAGTGCGAAAAATGAAAGCTCGATTCGATTTTTGGTGTATAATAATTTTAATATTGGTTATTGAACCCGCTTGGGGTCAAACATGTGATTGTTATTACGACAAGGCAAGAAACCTATGGATTTCAAATGTAGATTCATTGCCGTGTAATGGAAGTGAATTCCGTGGAATAAAAAACGTAACCATGTGTTATTTCGCAGAATACATTCATGGGTTCATAATCAAGTCTGGGTATCTGTATCCAACCGGAGAATTGCGTCAAGAATGGCGATACAGAAACAATTCGATTGTTGACAGTACCTATGCTGTCTTATTACCAAATGGTGATACATCCGCGTTTGCGTATTATGAAAATGGTAAGCTATACAATTACGTTGAACACGACTCCGCTCTTAATGTTAATGTCCGGACCTACTTCTTAAATGACACGGCCGTTTATTACGAAAAATACAACAATTTAGATCAGCGAATAGAGCTCGGTCTACTACACTCGAATTTGCAAAATAGCATGTTATACAACAATACTTGCCAAAAGTACTATGGCACTGGTGAACTCAAGGAAATAGTAAACTATTCAAGTGGAAACCTACATGGAGTATCAGTTCAATATAGTCCTTCAGGGTGTCTGTCAAGCATTATGCGTTATGAAAACAATAAACTGGAAGGGTGGAAGTATTATTTTGATGAAACAGGTTCGTTAATAAAGAAAGAGAGTTACAGGAATGGGGAACTACAAGAAGTTATAGTTAAATATAACGGGCAATGGATTCGGAGCTCTTCGTCTAAATAATTTGCGTCCCTTACGTTATAAAAAAAGGCCGAACATCGTCCGACCCAAACTGAATTTCGAATTCTTTGCCGCCACAGTCTATTCGCTGTTTTTCATCCAGATGTACACCACCTTCTTCGTCTTACAATCCACGTTCACGGTGTAATCTGTGTACATCTTCTTGTTACCGCCGGCAAAATTGGCGGTAATCATTCTCAGATCCGGATCATCTGCTCCTTCTGCAAAACGGAAAGAAGTACGCTTTACCTGATAAGTCTGACCGCTGAAAGCAGCTGCATTTTCCGCATTCAAAGCGTAAATATCCTCCATCACATCTTCCGGAAGATAGTCATCGTCTTTGAGTTTGCGGATCTTATCGGAATCGTTGTCATGACAAGCCTGCACCATTGCTTCCGCATTCTTCAGAAGTTCTTCAGCAATCGCTAATTCTTTAAGAGGGAAATTGAAAGTGTAATCTTCGTCGCCTTCTTTCATCTTCGTTACGATTTCCAGAGCCGTTTCACCTTTCAAATCTTCCTTCGGAATAGTGTTGTAAAACATCAAAGCCACTTCATTCACTTTCTCTTCAAGTTCTTCAATATTCAATGTTACACCACTGAAAGTAAGCGTAGTTACTTTACTTGTTCCCTTCCCGGTTGAAGTATTTGCAGCGTAACCAACTGTTACGCCTGAAGCTTTCATGTCGTCCACGAACTCTTCAGCAACTTTGTTTTTATTCTGATAAGCTTCGGTACAGGAACCTAAAAAAGTTCCTATAAACAGCAGAAATACAATGGGGTTTGTTTTCATGGTTCTATAGATGTTGTAGGATTAACTTTTCCACTTCCGGAGTATCCCACTTTTCTTCAATACCCGGAACTGCAGCCATTACTTTCTGCATGATTTCATCCTGCTCCTTACCGCGTTTCAAAGCATAAGAGTAACGTATATCCGGACGATAAGTTACCATTGAATATTGCGGCACCCATTTATCCGGATGTTTTTCCGAAAACCAAGCTTCTATTTTCTTCTGCAGATGGAATTTCGGATCTGCGGTTTTATCACGCATCTCCGTAAAGTTTCCAATAGCAAGATCCGCGACTGCATCACCGTCTGGCTTTCTCAATATCTGATATTCATTCAGAATTGCAGGCCAGTTCTCTTTGTGCTTATCGATCAGTTCGTTCAACACCACACAATCTTCAAATCCGCAGTTCATTCCTTGTCCGTAGAAAGGTACAATAGCATGTGCGGCATCACCGATCAACGCAAGTTTATCGTCAAATGTCCAAGGGAAACATTTTACTGTAACCAATGATGCTGTAGGATTTGTCATGAAATCATCGAGCAATGTCGGCATCAACGGAACTGCGTCAGGGAACACACGATCAAAGAATTCTTTCACTTCTTCACGTGTCTTCAGTTTTTCAAACGAATTCTCACCGGTGAACGGCATGAACAAAGTACAAGTAAACGTTCCGTCGATATTCGGAAGCGCAATCATCATGAAACTCTTACGTGGCCAGATGTGCAACGCGTTTTTCTCAATGAGAAATTCACCATTCGGCCCGGCAGGAATCACAAGTTCCTTATATCCGGCTTCAATGTAAAACTGATTGTATTCAAAACGATCGTGTCCCAGCATCGCGCTTAAACGTGCTGCAGAAAATGCTCCGTCAGAACCGAAAATCAAATCAGAGTTAATTGTTGTTTGAGCTTGTGTAGATTCATTTACAAATGAAGAAACACCTTTTACCGAATCCACTCCGGTACAACGTTCTTCGAAATTGAACTTCACATTAGGCAAAGTTTCCGCAAGATCCATCAGCATCATATTAATGCCAGCACGCGAAACTGAATTGATCGCCTGACCTTCTTTTCCGTAAGGCTGATATCCTGTTGTTCCATCCTGATAATGCAGAAAACGTCCGTACATCGGAATCGCAATTTTTCTGATCTCGTCGGCAATGCCAACACCTTCCAATCCGCGCAAACCGCGATCGCTCAGTGCCAGGTTGATCGATTTTCCGGCATACCCTTTCGTCTTGCGCATGTCAGGACGACGTTCGAAAACGTTTACGTTATATCCGCGCTTTGCGAGATAAATGGAAAGAAGCGAACCAACGAGTCCGGCTCCAACGAGTGTTACTTTCTTACTCATAATTCAGATTGAGTTCTTTAGCAAAGAAAATGATTTCAGTTCAACATTCTGTCACCAAAAGAAGATTACTTCTTTCATAACAGAATTGCGAATGTAAGATCATGCAGTGATTGCACGCCTGACGAATATCAGGATTCTATAATACAACGTGATTTAAACGAAATCACATCGCCTCTTCCAGCTTCTGGCCGAATCTCCAGATATCCTCAAACGAATTATAAAGTGGAACAGGAGCCAGACGAATTACATTCGGCTCTCTCCAATCAGGAATAACGCCATTTTGCATGAGTGCGTTGAACAAATCGCGTCCGTAGCCGTGTGCGACAACGCTCAACTGACAACCACGCTGTTTCCATTCACGAGGCGTGATGATTTCAAGACAATTTCCTTTGCGGGAAGAAACATCATCGATGATAAATTCAAGATAACCGGAAAGTTTCATTGTCTTCGCGCGCAACTTCTCCATACCCACTTCATCAAATATTTCAAGTGCTGCATTGTGAGCGGCCATTGAGAAAACCGGTGCATTGCTCAACTGCCAGCCTTCTGCACCCGGAACAGGACGGAAACCTTTTTCCATCTTGAAACGCGTTACTTTATCGTGTCCCCACCAACCTGCAAAACGAATCAGTTCGCTATGTGCATGACGTTCATGTACGAACGCGCCAGAAACACTTCCCGGTCCGCTGTTGAGATATTTATAACTGCACCAGCATGCAAAATCAACATTCCAGTCGTGAAGCTGAAGAATCACATTTCCCGCTGCATGTGCCAGATCGAATCCGGCGTACGCTCCAGCTTTGTGCGCCGCAGCAGTAATTTCCGCGAGGTCAAATACCTGACCGGTGTAGTAATTCACGCCGCCGATGAACACGAGTGCTAATTCGTCTTTGTGCTTTTCAATTGCTGCGAGAATATCTTCGTGTCGAATCGTATGCTCGCCAGCACGCGGACCCACTTCAACAATTGCTTCTTCAGGATCATAGCCATGGAATTTCACTTGCGATTCCAATGCGTACTGATCTGAAGGAAACGCTTTCTGCTCACAAATGATTTTGTAACGTAATCCGCGGGGACGATAAAACGAAACCATCAGCAAATGCACATTTACAGTCAGCTGATTCATGCACACTACTTCAATAGGTTTTGCGCCTACCAGTTTTGCGGTTTTTTCAGTGAGAAATTCATGATAAGGCATCCACGGATTCTTCGCATGAAAATGTCCTTCCACGCCTAATCGTGCCCAATCGTCCAGTTCCTGTTCAATGGCCGCCTTTGTGCTTTTCGGCTGAAGACCAAGAGAGTTTCCGGTGAAGTACAGAACGTCTTCTCCGTTGAACTGAGGCATGTGAAACTTTGATCTGTATTCGCGCAACGGATCTTCAACGTCCATTGAACGGGCAAACTCGATTGTGTTGTGGTATGACATGCGGCAAAGATACATATCCGGTATCAGTTGACAGTATGCAGCCAACTGATATGTATCTTTGCACGAAATACATTTTTTATGAATACGAAGCGTTCCGAAGAACTTTATTCCAAAGCAAAAAACTATTTCCCGGGCGGAGTAAATTCTCCCGTACGTGCATTCCGATCAGTTGGCGGCACGCCGCGTTTTATTGCGAAGGGAAAAGGTTCGAAAATCTGGGATGCAGACGGAAATGAATTTCTGGATTTCTGTGCTTCGTGGGGACCGCTGATCAATGGACATGCGCATGAAGATGTAGTAAACGCGATCAGTACAACAGCAGCCAATGGAACTTCATTCGGTGCGCCGACAGAACTGGAAAATCATTTGGCAGAGTTGATTCTTTCAAACAATCCGTACATAGAGAAAATGCGTTTCGTGAGTTCAGGAACGGAAGCCGTGATGAGTGCAATTCGACTTGCGCGCGGCGCTTCAGGCAGAAAGAAAATTCTGAAGTTCGAAGGATGTTATCACGGCCATTCCGATTCATTGCTTGTGAAAGCAGGTTCCGGATTGGTAACGTTCGGTAACACGTCTTCAGCGGGCGTACCTGAAGAATTCGTAAAAGAAACCGTTGTTGTTCCTTTGGATAATGAAGCGGCGGTTGAAGCGGCTTTCAAGGAATTCCCGAATGAAATTGCCTGTGTAATTATAGAACCGATTCCTGCGAACAACGGATTGCTTTTGCAGCGCAAAGAATTTCTCACATTCCTTCGTGATATCTGCACCCGCAACGGAGCTTACCTTCTTTTTGATGAAGTGATTTCCGGTTTCCGTGTCGGATTTACAGGAGCAGCGGGATTGTATGGCATTCGTCCGGACATTATTACGTATGGTAAAATCATAGGTGGCGGACTTCCTGTAGGCGCTTACGGAGCATCAGCACAATTGATGTCGAACATTTCTCCAGAAGGCGGCGTTTATCAGGCAGGAACATTATCCGGAAATCCGGTTGCGATGGCTGCTGGAATTGCGCAGTTGAGCCTTTGCTTGCAGAAAGATTTTTACACTAATCTCGAAGCAAAAACAAAAGCGTTCACAGCAACGATCCGCAACTACGCCGCGCAGAAAAATTACACATTACGGATTTTCGAGACCGGCTCAATTTTCTGGATTGCATTTTCGAATGATGAAGCAATTCGCACTGCCGAAGCTATCGATCCGAAGAGCATGGAGAAGTTCCGTGTGTTGTATCATTACTTGCTGGAGAATGGCATTTACCTCGGACCTTCCGGCTATGAAGTTGGATTCATTTCTTCAGTCCACACGGAAGATGAACTTAAACGTGCATCTGAAATTTTCTGCGCTGGTTTGGATCGCGTATTTGCTTCCTAAGACATAAGCAGAGCAAAAGGCAACAGTAGTAGTAAACCATCGATAAGAAACGAGTAATAATGTTCGTTTCGGTTGTTACTTTTCAATACAACAGTAAAAGCAATTACACTCCAGAGAAAATAGCCGCGCCACATTCCTGACGGCAACGAAGTTCCCGAAATCCGAGACTCAAAAAACCAGAACAGGATTCCTGAAATAAGCACAACAATAGCTGCAGCTAATGTCATTTTTTGCGCTCCGAAAATCATTGGCAAAGAGCGCAGAACACCTTTGTCGAAATCCATGTCTCGCACATCGAACGGCAGTGTCAATGCTACGGTAGCGAGAAAGAAAATCAAAGACCACTTCCAAACGAAAGCCTGACTGTTTAACTCCCAACCTACCGATGAAGTATCTGTTTTCATGGCCAGTGAAAACGGAATCCATACACACACTAAAGTCCAAGTAAGTGCAATCACAAAGACTTTAACACCGGTAACATCGCGTAGTCTTATCAATTTACCTTCAAACGGAATCATTGGTGCCGAATAAATTACCGCAACCGCTCCGGCAACAACCACAATTTTCCATGTTATTAGAGGAAGCGAATACAATCCGGCCGCTGCAACCAGAGCACCCAAAATCGTGAATGATAACAGCAGCGATTTGTTCCTGTAATTCCACTGATGACGCTCTGCAGGATAATCAGGATTTTCTTTCTGCTTTACACCTAACCAACGCTGCCAGGAGTACAGTGAAAGAGTTCCGCTACCTGCCACGAGCAGAACATCCGGATGAACTCTGATTCCTAAAACCATGCAGGATGCAATACACGCTGTCACTGCACAGAGTGCAATGTGCAGATTACTGAACACATAAAAATCAAGAAGCCGTTGGGGAGCGGATCTACGCATCAGTTATTCTGCGCAGCGTACATTATGGAAGTGGTTGCGAATCCACAGGCGAATCCGATTGCACCCGAAACAAGTGTTCGCATGAATCGTTTCTGTCGCGCCACCTTTTCGTAACCCATCAGATAAGTGTCGTATCTGAGATAATCAGGATTTGAGATCGAGCCCGGGCGGATTTTCACTCTGAATCCCGCTGAAGCTGAACTGTAGCCGAACGGAACTGCAAGCATAATCGGACTGTGAAAAAGTCCGGCGCCGTAACCGAGCACAAATCCTCCCGCTATCCAAAGTCGGCAATGGTAGTTTTTCCGGGCATCGCGTTCTCCGTGCAAATAATATCTGATTTCATTCGGTGTGTAATAATTACCGAACAGCGTATCCTGAACATAGAACACTTTCTCATCACCGGTTCTGTATTTCACTGAAAAAATCAGATCCTGATCAATGAAATCCGGCTTCAGTTTTCCTTTCTTCGGAATCAGAATCTTAAGCTTTTCATTGGACGTATCTTTCACCATACCGGTTACCGTTTTTCCACTCATAAGAAAAACGGTGTCCATCGGTTCAGGAGTCTGCGCAAAAAGTCCTCCGGAAACTACACACGCCAAAAGCACGGCAAATATGATCCTCATCATCTCTGGTTCTGATTCCATCAAATATACATTTGTTCGTCCTTGCCTCCAAAAAGCGGGTTTAAAACTGTGTATATTTGCGATCACACAATTTTTACAACAACAACACACTCAATATGTCAAGAGACGTTTTCACCCGTCGCCATATCGGACCTTCCGAAGCCGACACCAAAGACATGCTCAAATTCATCGGCGTGTCATCCGTTGATGAACTGATTGATCAGACCATTCCTGCATCTATTCGTCTTAAAAAGCCGTTGAACGTTGCAGCGGGTCTTTCCGAATACGATTATCACCGTCATCTGAAAACACTTGGCGCGAAGAATAAAATCTTCAGATCATACATCGGTCTCGGATACAACGGTACGATCACTCCGCCGGTAATTCAACGTAACATTCTTGAAAATCCGGGCTGGTACACAGCATATACTCCGTATCAGGCGGAAATTGCTCAAGGTCGTTTGGAAGCGTTGCTGAATTATCAGACGATGGTTATGGATCTGACCGCGATGCCGCTGGCTAACGCGTCTTTACTTGATGAAGCAACAGCTGCTGCAGAAGCAATGACATTGCTTTTCTCCAACCGCAGTCGTGACGCCGTAAAGCGAAATGCAAACAAATTCTTTGTTTCCGACAAAGCATATCCGCAGACTATTGATCTCCTGAAAACGCGATCAGCTCCTTTGCATATTGAATTGGTTATCGGCGATCACAACGCATTCCGCTTTGATGATTCTTTCTTCGGCGCGTTGGTACAATATCCGGATATCAATGGTGAAGTCAATGATTTCAAAGCATTCACTGATGCAGCTCATGCTGTTGAAGCCGGTGTTGCAGTAGCCGCTGATCTTCTCTCACTTGCGCTGCTCACTCCTCCGGGAGAATGGGGTGCAGACGTTGTATTCGGAAACAGCCAACGATTCGGTGTTCCGATGGGTTATGGCGGACCTCATGCAGCATTTTTCGCAGCGAAAGAAGACTACAAGCGATTGATGCCGGGTCGTATTATCGGTGTGTCAGTTGACAGCAACGGAAACCATGCTTTGCGCATGGCGCTGCAAACACGTGAACAGCATATCAAACGTGACCGCGCCACTTCGAATATCTGTACTGCGCAGGCGTTACTCGCCATCATGGCCAGTATGTATGCGGTATATCATGGACCTGCAGGAATCAAAACAATTGCAGAAGACGTTCACAATCGTGCAGGAAAAATTGCTGCTTCATTGAAAAGCAGTGGCTATACACTGGCAAACACATCGTGGTTTGACACTGTAACCGTGAAAGCAGACGCAGCTAAAATTGCATCTGTAAGATCAGCTGCTGAAAAAGCAGGAATCAATTTCCGTTATGGCAACGATTCAATCTCAGTAACAGTT
>JAKLJE010000003.1:0-61721 GCA_023151315.1 Bacteroidia bacterium | reverse complement strand
AAACGGTAAGTGATAGCGATGTAAGTGATATTCTGGCAGCGTTCGGCGCAAAAGAAACTGCAGGATCGAATGGAGTTCCATCTGGTCTGAGCAGAAAATCCGCATACCTCACACATCCGATCTTCAATTCGCACCACTCTGAAACGGAGATGATGCGTTACATCAAGAAGCTGGAGAACAAAGATCTTTCATTGGTACATTCCATGATTTCATTGGGATCATGTACAATGAAACTGAATTCAGCTTCCGAATTGATGCCGATTACATGGCCCGAGTTTGCAAGCATTCACCCGTTTGTTCCTGCAGATCAGGCAGCGGGATATCATGAGTTGATCAATCAGCTGGATAAAGACCTCAGCGAGATCACAGGTTTTGCAGCGATGTCATTCCAGCCGAACTCAGGTGCTCAAGGGGAATATGCAGGTTTGATGGTGATCCGCGCTTATCATATCAGTCGCGGAGAAGGTCACAGAACTGTTGCCTTGATTCCTTCTTCTGCGCACGGAACTAATCCTGCATCCGCTGCAATGGCAGGTATGGAAATCGTTGTGGTGAAATGCGACGAAAAAGGAAATATTGATGTTGCGGATCTCAAAGCAAAAGCGGAGCAACACAAAGACCGCTTAAGCTGTTTAATGGTAACCTATCCATCAACTCACGGCGTGTTTGAAGAAGCGATCATGGAAATCACTTCCATCATCCACTCTCACGGCGGACAAGTTTACATGGATGGTGCAAATATGAACGCACAGGTTGGGTTGACAAGTCCGGGCAACATCGGAGCAGACGTTTGTCATTTGAACTTGCACAAAACATTTGCAATTCCGCATGGTGGTGGTGGTCCGGGAATGGGGCCAATCGGTGTAGCGAAACATCTTGTTCCTTTCCTTCCTTCTCACCCTGTTGTGAAAACCGGCGGTGACAAAGGAATTGCAGCGGTGTCTGCAGCTCCATTCGGAAGTGCATTGATTCTCCTGATTTCTTACGGTTATATCAAGATGCTCGGAGGCGAAGGTTTGACACAGTCAACAAAAATGGCGATTGTGAACGCAAACTATATGAAAGAGAAGTTGAAAGGTCATTTTGATACGCTATATACCAACCACAACGGGCGCGTTGCACACGAAATGATTCTGCAGTGTGAAGAATTCAAGCGTACCGCTAAAGTTGAAGTTGCAGACATTGCGAAGCGACTGATGGATTACGGATTCCACGCTCCAACCGTTGCGTTCCCTGTACACGATACATTGATGATTGAGCCGACAGAGTCTGAACCTAAGAGTGAACTCGATCGTTTCTGCGATACAATGATCAGCATCCGCAAGGAGATTGCTGAAATTGCAGACGGCAAAGCAGATGTTGCAGATAATGTTCTGAAAAATGCTCCGCACACTGCTTATTCGGTAATGTCTGACAGTTGGTCGCACTCATATTCACGTGCAAAAGCAGCTTATCCATTAAAATGGGTGCAAGAGGCTAAATTCTGGCCGTCTGTTGGTCGTGTAGACAACGCCTACGGCGATAGAAACCTGGTTTGCAGCTGTTTGCCTATTGAAGCGTACATGGAGCCTGCTACGGCCTAAGTCCGACTTTTAACAAAAAACACCGCGCATTCTGATCAAAATCCGCTGATTACTCGGCGGATTTTGCGTATATTTGACCCTCAATATTGAAACGTAACAATAAACTAATCTTTCAGAAATGAAAAAACTTTACACAATTGCTGCTCTTTGCGCAATGACCCTAGCTGTAAACGCTCAGCGTCAGACAGGTGTAACTGCTCCTTCACAGCCGGTTAACAATCCTGAGTTGCACGCTAAGAAGATCACAAAGAACACTGGCGACCGTACTACTTATTGGTATTGCTATGCTGAAGAGTTGGATATGACTGGCGGGCCAACTGAAGGTCTTGCTGAATATTCATTCTTCCCGCTTATGCCGGATTCAAACCTCATCTGGGGTCTTGACCAGAGCAATAACCCGGTTTACGTACCTTTCCACAAAACAGCTACAATGCTTGACGCTGCAAACTGCCCTGTAAACGCTTACGGTCAGTCTCAGTACAAGTTGGATTCAATTGCTATCTCTTACGCTTACCTGCGTAATACTCCTTCAACTGTTACAGATACATTGCAGATTCAAGTGATTAAGCATGATGCTTCTTTGTTGTGGGATCTTACTAACGCAACTTATCAGGACATCACTTACATCAACTCCAACAACACTATCACAGGCTCTCAGGTTCTGGGCACTTATAACGTATTGTTGACTGAGGCTGACAGCACTAACTATGCTGACTTTATTGAATTGGCTACACCAGGTATCCCTGCTCAGGCTGGAACAAACCGTATCGGTGTTGTTATCTCTTTCAAGCCAGGTTATTCTTACAACTTCGGTGACTCATTGTCTGATAAGAACGGATTCTACGTTCTTTCTTCTGAGCACAATGGCTTGAACACTGATCCAACTTTCTTCGGTGTTATCGGTAACGGAGCTTCTGACATGAACTGCTCATACCAGCTTCCAACTTCAGTTCGTTACAACTACAATGCTAACGGATGGAACGGTTACTTCATCCCAACTTGGGCTTGGACAACTCCATATGCATTCGAGCATCACCTGATTTACTTCATGCTGAATGACGTAGTAGGTGTTGAAGAGCATCCTGCAGTAGACATGAGCGGTGTATATCCTAACCCTGCTAATGACAACTCTGCTGTAAACTACACTCTTGCTGAGCAGTCTGAAGTGGTTATCACAATCACAGACATCACAGGAAAAGTTGTTATGACTTCAAACGAAGGTGTTAAAGCACAGGGCGTTCACCGCACTGAACTGAACACTTCAGAACTTTCTGCAGGAACTTACTTCATCAGCATCAATGCAGGTGGAGCAGTTTCAACTCAGAAATTCGCTGTAGCTCACTAAGCTCGCTTAGAACTTTAAGAAAAAAGTCCTCCCGAATCATCGGGAGGACTTTTTTCTTTCTATCCAGCGTCGATTTCATTATATTTGATAATCGAAAAACTACTAACAACTAAAAAAATAGAGATGAAAAAAGTTTACCTATTTGCAGGCATGTTGCTCGGCGTTACCCTTTCCGCTCAGCAACCTGTAACTCCAGGGCCAGCTGTAACACAGTCGCGCACATTCAACAAAAGCAAAGTAATGGCTGCTCACCAGTCTGCTGACCGCAACACTTCATGGTGGCTGAACTACGCATTTGCAGCAGATTCTATCTACGGAAACGTGGCAGAACTCAATGCAAACTACCTTTTCCCGGATTCTTCCGTATTAGGTGAGTTTGGTGCCGGCAACTTTGCACCGGTTTGGATTCACAGCATCGCACAGACTATGGATCCTACATCATTCTACTACAACCAGACTTCTGGATGTACAATTACTGATGCAGACAGTTATTCAGTGGATTCACTGGGTATTGTTTATGCGTATGAGCGTAACATCGCAAACCCGAACATCGTGGATACGCTGGTTATTAAACTCACGCATAACACAACTACAGCGAACTGGTTGAGCAGCGGTTTCATCGGAGCTACTGCGGCAAACTATAACACTGATACTGTAGGCTTCAAGATTCCTAAGTATGATTACGTTAACAACTACGCTACCGGAACAACTAGCACTTCTGTAGTTAAAATTCCACTTACAGATGCTGATACAGCTGTAACATTCTACGGTTACAAAGCATTCGGTGTAGGTAACTTCGTAGTTCCTGCAGGTAAAGTTGTTGGTGTTTCTATTTCATTCCTACCGGGCTATGCTTATGCATTCGGAGATACTCTTGAAACAGAATTGAACAGCTTCTTCTTCACTTCATACGAAGAGCAGGGTGCCGGCACTTTCGTTGTTTACAACGATTGCAACTATCAGTCTGCAACTTGCGATTACAACGTGTCAGGAATTGTTCGTTCAGCTGAACGCTACAATTTGAACGGAAACTCATGGAACGGAAATTACATTCCTACTTATGCGTTCACCGCTCCTTACTCACTTGAGCATCACCTGATCGACTGGAAAGTTTCTACTCCTCCAACCAGCGTGAACGAAGTTAACGGAACAGGAATCAGCCTGGGTCAGAACATGCCTAACCCTGCTGACAACAACACTGCAATTCAGTACTCACTGAAAAATGCAGGTGCTGTTTCAATCATGATTACCGACATCACAGGAAAAGTAGTGTACACCAGCAACGAAGGAAACAAAGCTGCAGGTAACCACACTGTAAACGTGAACACTGAAAACATGACTGCAGGTGTGTACTTCTACACACTGACAGTTGACGGCGTTAGCGTTACAAACAAAATGACTGTGACTCACTAATTCAGTCGCAATACAATTGAAAAGCTCCCCCACGATGTGGCGGGGGCTTTTTTATTACTCGTTTTCGAGGCGACTACGGAAAGCCTGAAGAAATTTCGTTGCATAAACGAAATCAGACACTTCCTTGGTTGTTGTTTTGAGAATCTCATAGCGTGTTCCTTCCCAAGCTTTCACGCCTTTGTGAAGAAATGCAATTTTATCTCCGATTTCCAGCACGGAATTCATATCGTGAGTAATGACAATCGTTGTCATGTTGTACTCTTCCGTAATTTCCTTGATGAGTTCGTCAATGAGAATTGAAGTTTTCGGATCAAGACCTGAATTCGGTTCGTCACAGAAAAGGTATTTCGGTTTGACAGCGATAGCACGAGCAATTGCCACACGCTTCTTCATCCCTCCGGAAAGTTCAGCAGGATAGAGCTTGGATGCGTGAGGAAGATTCACCCGCTCCAGACAAAACATTGCGCGTTCCTGTTTTTCCTTTTCTCCCATGTTGGTAAACATGGAAAGGGCAAACTTCACATTATCCTCAACGCTCATTGAATCGAAAAGTGCTCCGCCCTGAAAAAGCATACCGATGTTTCTGCGGATTTCCTTCTGCGCGTTATAGTCCGCTTTGATAAAATCAACTCCGTCGTACAACACTTCTCCCGATTCAGGCGCAATCAATCCAACCATACACTTGGTCAATACCGATTTTCCTGTACCGCTTTCACCAATGATCAGATTGGCTTTCCCTCTTTCGAAAACGAAAGAAAAATCGCGCAATACGTGTTTCTCGCCAAACGCCTTATTGATGTTCTTTACTTCTATCACGCCAATAAGAGTTGAGTGAGAATGAAATTGAAAAGCAGAAGAACAATGATACTGTAAACAACAGCACGCGTACTCGCCTGTCCTACTTCCAACGATCCGCCCTTAGCGTAATAACCGTGGTATGAAGAAACAGCAGGAATGATGAAACCGAAGAATAGAGTTTTTATGAGCGCATAGAATACGTTGTATGGACGAAAATCATACTGAATTCCGTAGACGAATTCATAAGGCGTAACCACACCGGCCGCAACGCCAAGTACAAATCCGCCCAGGTGACCCAGAAACATACTGATGACCACAACGAAAGGGAAAATGAAAACCGATGCAACGATTTTCGGAAGGATCAGAAAATTGGCAGAGTTCACTCCCATTACATCCAACGCGTCAATCTGTTCACTCACACGCATATTGCCGATTTCAGATGCAATGCTGGAACCTACTTTTCCTGCAAGAATCAGACTCACAATTGTGGGTGCAAATTCCAGAATAATTGAATCACGCGCGGCCAGACCGACAGCGTAAAGCGGAATCCATGGGCTTTCAAATCCGAATGCAGACTGAATGGTAATAACCGCACCCATGAACACCGAAATGATGGATACAATTCCCAAAGAGCCGATACCAATGGCGTTGACTTCAAAAAAAACACGATCCCAGAAAATGCGTGGCTTATCCGGCTTTCGGAACACTTGCATCATCAGCAACCAGAAACGCCCAACGTGGTATAGTAATTTCGCAGGATTCATTTTGAAGGCTTAAAAATACTCAATATTCACGCATGTTTCGCTGAATCATTGGAGCCAACATGTACCAAAACGCAGGTATTTGCGTTATAAATCAAAGACGCTCAGGTAATCCCCGACCGTAAACGGGTTGTAGCGAACTTATTGTATATTTGATCATGTCGCGTTTCTTCAGAAGAGCATTACCGTTTTTAATTCTTGGTGCAGTTACTGTTACCACATTGGACAGCTGCTTCCTTTTCAAAGGAAAAAACAATTGCGGAGACTGTCCGAATTTCAAGAAGAACAGCAAGCCGAAGAAGGTGAAACGCCATCGCTAGTTGTCGTTTTCTAAAATACCCTCTTTTAGGTATAAAGGATTTTCCCCCATTCCATCGTACAAGCTGTAACTTTGTATTGTGAAAGCAGACAAGCTAACCTCATTACGTCCCGGCGAAAAAGCCATCATTCATTCTTTGGATGATGCTGAAATCTCCGTGAAGTTGCTTGAAATGGGTTGTACTCCGGGAGAAGAAGTGACTCTGGAAAAAGTTGCGCCTCTTGGTGATCCCATCGCAGTTCGCATTGCGGGATATCTGCTCAGCATGCGGCTTTCAGAAGCCGAGACAGTGACGATTCGTAAAGTCGCTTCCAACTGATTCGTACGGATGTGGAAAACGCGGGGCAGAAATCTGTATTAAAGCGCAAAGTTGCTCTCATCGGTAATCCGAACAGCGGCAAGTCCACACTTTTCAATGCACTTACAGGATTAAACCAGCGTACAGGAAATTTTCCGGGTGTAACGGTCGATAAGAAAACAGCTCTTGTTCGAAAACAATTCGGTAAACAGGAAGTTGAATTCAGTTACATCGATTTGCCGGGTACGTATTCGCTTTACGCGAAGTCAATGGATGAAGAAGTAGCAACGAATGTTCTCGTTGACAAATCGAATCCTGATTTTCCTGATCTCGTTCTCATTGTTGCTGATGCAACCAGTCTGAAGAGAAGTTTATTTCTCGCCGGACAAATCATAGATCTTAATCTTCCCTGTGTTCTTGCGTTGAACATGATGGACGACGCACAAAAAGCGGGAATCAGTATTGATGTACAACGACTGTCGAATCGTTTAGGCATTCCTGTTGTTCCTGTAAGTGCAAGAAATAAAACCGGACTTGAAGAACTTGAGCAGGTTTTATCAGAGCATAATGAACTTCCTGCTTATCGTTTTCTGGATGCAGCTTCGATCAGTTGGCCTGCAGTGAATCTTGTATTGAAATCTTTCGCTGCAGAGAATATCAAAGAATATCCTGCGCTTTACAAAGCGCATCAGCTTTTCGCCACTGATGAAAAATGGCGTGAGCAATTGGCCGATGCCGGTTTCAGTCCGAACACCGCACAGGCAGAAGAAAGTTTGCTGCGTTACGGAGTTATTGCACGACATCTCGAAGCCTGCGTGGGAAAAGCAACAGGCAACGCGGGATTCACTCAGAAAATTGACAGATGGATCACACACAAAGTCTGGGGCTATGTTATTTTTCTGTTGATCATGCTCGCAGTTTTCCAGAGTATTTTCTATCTGGCAGAATATCCGATGAGCTGGATTGAAAGTGGCTTTGCATGGATACAGGAATTGATTCTGACTTCATTCCCTGAAGGCGTGCTCACCGATCTTATAGTTAACGGATTGCTTGCAGGATTAAGCGGCGTAGTGATTTTCATTCCGCAAATTGCATTGCTGTTTTTCTTCATTGCCATGCTGGAAGATTCAGGTTACATGGCGCGCGTGAGTTTCATCATGGACAAACTCATGCGGAAAATCGGATTACACGGTCGATCTGTTATTCCATTGATCAGCGGCATGGCGTGCGCAGTTCCTGCAATCATGGGAACACGAACCATCAGCAATTGGAAAGAACGCATCATCACGATTATGGTAACACCGCTGATGAGTTGCAGTGCGCGACTTCCGGTTTACACCTTGCTTATTTCATTGGTGATTCCTGATAAAATGGTTGGAGGCATTTTCCATCTGCAAGGCTTGGTGCTCATGGGCATGTATGTGCTCGGATTTGTAACAGCAATTGCAGCTGCGTGGGTGATGAATAAAATCATCAAAGGAAAAGGACGCAGTTGGTTCATCATGGAATTGCCCGTGTATCGCATGCCGAAATGGAGCAATGTGTTTTACCTCATTTATGAGAAGGTGAAAATATTCCTCGTTGATGCAGGGAAAGTGATTCTCGCGGTTGCAGTTGTATTGTGGTTTATGGTTTCATTCGGACCGGGAGATGAATTCAAACAAAATCAGAGCAGGATTTCCGAGATGGAAGATGTTCTGGAAAACAGAGTTGATTTTACTTCTGATAAATACAATGACCATGAATTCAGAGATCAACTGATTTACATGGACAGTCTCAAAGCGGATTCAATCAACGCAGCACTGAGCATTCTGAATTCGCGACAACTGGAATTGTCCTATGCGGGACGACTCGGAAAAATCATTGAGCCGGCAATTGCACCATTGGGTTACGATTGGAAAATCGGGATCAGTTTGATTACTTCTCTTGCAGCGCGGGAAGTTTTTGTAGGAACGATGGCAACTATTTACGGAGCCGGAGACGATGAAAACATTGTACCGATTCGCGAGCGCATGGCAGTCGAAAAACATGCTGATAGCGGGTTGCCGGTGTACAGTTTCGCAACGGCAGTTTCGCTTTTGATTTTCTACGCTTTTGCGTTGCAATGCATCAGTACGATTGCCATAGTGAAACGTGAAACCAAAAGCTGGAAATGGCCGGCGATTCAATTTACGTTCATGGGCGCACTGGCTTGGGTAGCAAGTTTCATCACCTATCAGCTGTTGAAATAATGTGCAAATCCTAAAGTGGTGCAAATCCGCGCATTTCAATTTCACTGTGCGGCACAATGAGAACATTCAGATGTGTGAATTAATTTAGAGCGTGGATCAAGCTACCCGAAATCAATCCATTCTTGCGAAGTATATTCCCGAAGCAGCAGTGCCGCTGATTTCGGAGTGGATTTTTCATTTCAATTTCAAGCTTAAAATCCGCAAGCCGCGTCAGAGTTTGTATGGCGATTATCGTCCACCGAAACCCGGATTGAATCATACTATCACCGTGAATCGCGATATGAATCAGTATGCATTTTTGCTGACGCTGGTTCATGAAATTGCTCATCTGCTCACCTACGAGCGTCACGGTCACCGTGTAAAACCGCACGGAGAAGAATGGAAAAATTCATTCAAAGAATTGATGCGACCCGTGATGCGCTTGGAAGTATTTCCGGATGATGTTCGCGATGCCATCATCAGTTACATGCGTGATCCCGGCGCGAGCAGTTGCTCTGATATCGATTTGATGCGCGTTCTCCGCAAACACGATAAACCGAATGGTTTTATTCATCTCGAAACGCTCCCGCTGAATGCGGAATTTGATTACGGCGGAAGAATTTTCATAAAGGGAATGAAGATGCGTACACGCTATCAGTGTAAAGAAAAACTGACGGGGCACGTGTATTTGTTTTCGGGACTTGCGGATGTGAAAGTAAAAATCCAGTAACCTACTCCCCTTCTTCGTAAGTGCGTACGTAATATTTACTCGGACGATGTCTGTAAATGCGTGTACCTCGCACTGCAAACGCTGCACGCAATTGAATATAAGTTCCACTGCCTGTGACGCCGTAGATCAATCCGGCCTGCACTGCGCTTCCGCGACTAACCGGAATCCATGATTTTACTATTGCTTCAACACCTGCAACATTCCCGCTTTCTCTGTTGCCTGCAGCAAGTCCCCATCCGCCCAGACCGGCATGAATAGAGAAGCGAGAATTACGTAAAAGCTCTGCTGCAAAAACCAGACGGCAGTTCATTTCATTTGAATTGAACCATTCACATTTATATCCTGACATGTGAAGGTCCGATCCGTCAGAATCAATAACATATCCGGTCGCCATGGTTCTGTAACCTGTGTATCGAAAATACTGCGCATTAATCTCACACGAGAATCGGGAAGCGAACGGGAAATCGTACACCAAACCTAATCCTCCTCCATGCAGTACAGTTGCTCCCGGCTGAATCTGCACTAAAGCGTTTACATACTGCGTCGGAGTGCGTAACTCTTCCTGAAATGTGCTGTAAGCGGATGTTAATCCCAGGTAATACGTCCTACGGTAGATTGCCGTATCTCCTTTGCCTGCGTACAACGAGCCCGCAATCACAACTGAAAACAGAAAAAGCAGCAATCTCATACATTGGTATTTTACAATTAATGACGCAAGTTATCCGGATAGTTGCCATCGAAAGTACCGGAAACTGATTCCAATCACAAAACCGGTGTAAAAATCATGTTTTTTCAGAGCGAAAACACCCTCTTTCGCCCTTGGTAATTTCGTACCTTCGTGACCGCTGAAAAGTCACACACATTTATGAGCAACGCAACAGCCACACAAAGCACACCCGATTTGCGCGCAGGCCGCATGGCCGAATCACTCATCGGTTCTGAAATCATCAAACTCGCAGCGGAAATCAATGAAAAAATCCGCAACGGTGAAAAAGTTTACAACTTCACCATCGGTGATTTCAATCCGAAGATTTTCCCGATTCCAACAGCACTGAAAAAGGAAATCATTGCTGCTTATGATGCAGATGAAACTAATTATCCTGCAGCTGACGGTGTTGCTGAATTACGTAAAGCTGTTTCCGAACTGATTGAGAAACGTCAGGGATTGAAATATGCCACTGATGAAATTCTCATTGCAGGCGGAGCTCGTCCTGTGATTTACGCTATTTACAGAACCGTTCTCGATCCGGGCGAAAAAGTGTTATTCCCTGTTCCATCGTGGAATAACAATCACTACACGCACATGAATTCCGGCGATTACAGCTTTCAGGTTTTCGTAGAAACCAAGCCGGAAAATAATTTCATGCCAACAGCGGCTGAATTGAAACCGCATCTGAAAGATGTTGCACTCGTTTCGCTTTGCTCGCCGTTGAATCCTACAGGAACAACTTTCACGAAAGAAACACTTACTGAAATCTGCGATATGATTCTCGAAGAGAACAAACGTCGCGGACCTTCACAGAAGCCGCTGTACTTGTTGTACGATCAGATTTACTGGGCACTGACATTCGGAGATGTAAAACATTACGATCCGGTGAGTCTGCGTCCTGAAATGCGCAACTACACCATTTTCGTTGACGGAATTTCAAAATCACTTGCCGCAACCGGCGTTCGCGTGGGTTGGGCAATGGGTCCGAAGCGCATCGTTGAAAAAATGAAATCCATTCTCTCTCACGTTGGCGCATGGGCTCCGAAAGCCGAGCAGGTTGCAAGTGCGAAGTTCCTCTCTGATCTCAATCAATACGATGCTTTTCTTGATGACATCAAAGAAAAAGTAAATGCACGTCTTGTTGGTTTCCATAAAGGATTTCAATCTCTGAAAGCGAAAGGATTCAAAGTTGATTCCATTGCTCCGCAAGCTGCAATTTATCTCACTGTGCAATTTGCTTTGCATGGAAAGAAAACTGCTGACGGAAAAACACTTGCAACCACAAAAGATATCACAAGCTACATTCTCAACGAAGCGAAAGTTGCTGTGGTTCCATTTAACGCATTCGGTGCTTCTGCTGAGTCGAACTGGTATCGTCTTTCCGTGGGCACATGCAAGCTTGAAGATGTTGAGCTGGTAATTGAATCGCTTGAAAAAGCATTGTCTAAGTTGTCCTGAGTTTCCCGGAAATGAAAAACCGTTATTGTGTTATTATGGCAGGTGGCGTCGGAACCAGATTCTGGCCGATGAGCCGCACTGCGCATCCCAAACAATTCATTGACGTTCTGGGAACAGGACGCACATTGCTTCAATCAACTTATGATCGTGCGTTGCAGTTTTGCAAACCGGAAAACATTTTCGTTGTAACAAATGAAAGTTACCGCGGACTTGTATCGGAACAGCTGCCTGATCTTCATTTACCGAATATTCTCAGTGAACCTGCACGGAAAAACACAGCACCATGTGTTGCGTTTGCGGCGTGGAAAATCCACTCTATGAATCCTGATGCGGTCATGGTTGTTGCTCCATCCGATCATCTCATCACGAAAGAAGATACATTCACAAAAGCAATCAACTCCTGCATGCGCAAAGCCGCACAGGATGATTGTCTGATCACAATCGGTATCAAACCAACACGTCCTGACACCGGTTACGGCTACATTCAGTTTGTGGATTCTGATGTAGTAGAGAAGGACAAGCGCATCAAGAAGGTTAAGACTTTCACCGAGAAGCCCGACCTCGAAATGGCCGAGTTTTTTCTTCAGAGCGGCGACTTTCTGTGGAATGCCGGAATTTTCATCTGGAGCGCGAAGAGCATCATGAAAGCATTCGAGATGCACCTGCCGGAAATGGCGCAAATCTTCCAGGAAGGAGACGACAAGTGGTCAACACCACAGGAAGCTGAATGGTTGCGTGACGCATATGCGCGTTGCAAGAATATTTCCATTGATTATGCCGTAATGGAAAAAGCAGACAACGTATATGTGCGCTCTTCTAT
The DNA here is from genome assembly GCA_023151315.1 of Bacteroidia bacterium. Taxonomy (GTDB): domain Bacteria; phylum Bacteroidota; class Bacteroidia; order Palsa-965; family Palsa-965. The sequence goes on along the minus strand of JAKLJE010000003.1, from coordinate 49,277 downwards.
CATAGGTTGGTCAGATCTCGGAACATGGGGCTCACTTTACACACACATCAAGAAAGACGAAAACGAAAATGCAATCGTCGGTAAGCAAGTGATGATGTACAAGTCATCCGGCTGTGTAGTGAATGTGCCGAAAGATAAACTCGTTGTTATTGAAGGTCTCGAAGATTATATAGTGGTGGAATCGGACAACATTCTGCTCATTTGTAAAAAGCAGGATGAACAGCAGATCCGTACGTTTGTAAACGACGTGAAAGTTGCCAAAGGCGATCGCTTTGTATAATGTTCCGCGTTGCAATATTCCTAACTACCGTTATACTTACTGCGTGTTCCGAACCCGCAATTAAGATCTATAACCCGACAGGTAAATGGGCAAATACGAAGCCTTGGGACAAGAATCAGATTACTCTTGAACTTCGTGATGATTCCGTGATGATCTTCCGCTGTATGCGTGATGATGATTCGCTGAAGCGTCAGTTTCTCTCAGCCGGACATTGGCAGATTGCGGAAGACAGTTTTCTTGTGATGACGGAAATGAGCAAGTATTGGAAGGAGCATCCTGAAATTTTCTTCAAAGAAGAGCTATCGCATCACAGCGATTCCTTGCGAGTAGTTGTAATTCCCATGCAGGCGCGTTTGCTGCTGAGCAATGATACCATCTTTGATGTGAATCCGGATGGAACGCGTTCGAAAGAGAAATTCTACACACGCGTTCAGTAATTCTAGTTGTGAACCTTCGGAGGCGGCTGTTTCCCTTTTACGTAACCGCGATAAGCACCGGAAAGATATCCGTCGATTCTGATACCGACTAAAGTGCGTTTCTGATTTACATCAACGAAAAACGTCGGTCCTAATCCAACAGCGTATTGCAACTTCATTGTATACTGGAACTCCGCATAAAATCCAACGCGATCCCAACGATCGGTCGAATACGTTCCTGCGTACAGAAAATCATAGCCCAATGTGTATGACAAACCTGCAAATGCGGCCATGTTCTTACGATCTGTTTCTTTTCTCCAGGGAACGTAACCTGCGTGTCCGCTGAAGTTGTTCCACAAACCGAATTCATCACCGCTCACGAGCCCGCCGAAACCGAAGTAATGTTTCTTGATGTGGAAGAAATAATTCATTCCCACATTCAATTGCGTTCTCGGATTCTCGGAATGCCATGCTCCGCCGCCACCGAACGTCACCCAGTTGTTATACACGCGATAACGTTTGTTATCAATTACGATTTCGCGTTTATAGTTTTCCTGAATGACAAACTTCGCGGTATCCTGCGCCGCAAGAAACAGCGGAAAGAAAAACGCAGCAAGCACCACCAATCGCTTAGCGGAAAGGAAACTGAACTTGCTGCGTTTAAATGTCATAGTATAAAGTTACAAAGTGTGCTGCTGATAACGGCTGAGGCATTACCTCCAACTGCAATCCGAAACACACCAATTGCAAAACAGATTGGTTTACTTCAATGAACCTACCATTTCTTCCGGTTTCACCCACTGATCGAATTGCTCCGAAGTAACGTGTCCGAGTTCGATGGCCGCTTCACGAAGCGTCTTGTTCTCTTTGTGTGCTTTCTTCGCAATCTCTGCAGCTTTGTAGTAACCGATATGCGGATTGAGTGAAGTAACAAGCATCAAAGAATTCTCCATGTGCTTTTTAATCACAGGAAGGTTCGGCTCGATGCCGGCAGCACATTTGTCATTAAATGATACACATGCATCACCGAGAAGACGCGCGCTCTGAAGAACGTTGTATGCAATCATCGGTTTGAATACGTTGAGTTCGAAGTGACCATTTGATCCGCCGATTCCGACTGCAACATCGTTACCCATAACCTGAGCGCACACCATTGTGAGTGCTTCCGGTTGAGTAGGATTTACTTTTCCGGGCATGATGGAAGAACCCGGTTCGTTATCAGGAATTACAATTTCTCCGATTCCGGAACGTGGTCCTGAGCTGAGCATACGAATGTCATTCGCAACTTTCATCAAAGCAACAGCAGAGCGACGAAGCGCACCTGAAAGTTCAACCATTGCATCGTGAGCCGCGAGTGCTTCAAACTTATTCGGAGCTGTTACAAAAGGAAGACCCGTGAAGTCAGCGATTTTCTTAGCAACGAGAACATCATATCCCTTCGGAGTGTTCAGTCCTGTTCCTACCGCAGTACCTCCAAGCGCAAGTTCCTTCACCATTTCAAGCGCATTTTTAATTGTGCGAATGCTGTTGGTGATCTGTTGTGCATACCCGGAAAACTCCTGCCCAAGCGTAAGCGGAGTTGCATCCATAAAGTGCGTACGACCAGTCTTCACAACGTTGTTCCAGCTTGCTGCTTTCGCCGCAAGCGTATCACGGAGTTTTTCCATTCCCGGGATTGTATTCTCAACAACGAGTTTGTAAGCGGCAATGTGCATTGCAGTCGGATACGTATCATTCGAAGACTGTGATTTGTTCACATCGTCGTTCGGATTGAGAACTTTCTTCTCATCAGTGAGTTTTCCTCCGGAGATAACATGTCCGCGGTAAGCAATCACTTCGTTAGCATTCATGTTACTTTGAGTACCCGAACCCGTTTGCCAGATTACGAGCGGAAACTGATCGTCGAGTTTTCCTGCCAGAATTTCATCGCACACTTGTGAAATGAGATCGCGCTTCGGAGCATCCAGCACACCAAGATCGTGGTTTGCATGCGCAGCAGCTTTTTTGAGATATGCGAAAGCATAAATCACTTCACGCGGCATTGAACCTTCCGGCCCGATTTTAAAGTTGTTGCGTGAACGTTCGGTTTGAGCACCCCAGTATTTGTCGGCAGGCACTTGTACCTCGCCCATGGTGTCTTTTTCGATTCTGTAACTCATAACGATTGAATATTTGGTGTTGTGTTTGTGTTTAAATAATCGAATTCAATTCTTCTACGCTTCTTCCGAAAACCGCTTTGCTGCCTTTGATGATGATCGGTCGTTGAATCAAAACCGGATATTTCACCAATGCCTTGATCCATTTCTCCTCGGTCATCTTTTTGCCGGCAAACTTCTCGCTGAACACCGATTCTTTTTTTCGAACGAGTTGCTCAGCAGGAATATTCAGTTTCTTCAGTACATCGCGGATTTCATCTTCGCTTGGCGGAGTTTCCAGATACAGAAAAACGGTATCCGGAGTTATCTCGTGTTCACGAAGAAACTTCATCGCCGCAATGCTCTTAGAACAATTCGGCTTGTGCCAGATGGTTAATTTCTGTTTACGAGCCATAGCGCATTACGTTTTCAATTCTGTGTTCCAGCTTGCGCCGTATTCCATCAGATATGATTTGATGAAATCATTCAGGTTTCCGTCGAGAACACCTTGCGCATCGGAAGTTTCAATATCGGTACGTAGATCTTTCACCAGTTTATACGGATGCAAAACGTAATTGCGGATCTGTGAACCCCATTCGATTTTCTTCATGTTCCCGCGAATCGATGCAACTGTCTCCATGCGCTTACGCATTTCGATTTCGTACAACTGCGACTTCAGCAATCGCATTGCATTTTCACGGTTGGTCATTTGCGAGCGCGACTCCTGGTTCTTTATCACGATCCCTGTTGGCTTGTGATAAAGACGAACCGCCGTTTCCACTTTGTTTACGTTCTGTCCGCCGGCACCGCCTGAACGGAAGGTTTCGTATTCGCAATCTGACGGGTTGACTTCAATCTCAATTGAATCATCAATCAACGGATAAACGTAAACTGATGCAAATGATGTGTGGCGACGCGCGTTGGAATCGAATGGAGAAATACGCACGAGACGATGTACACCGTTCTCACCTTTGAGATACCCGAAAGCGTATTCACCTTCGAACTCCAGCGTACATGATTTTATTCCAGCGGCTTCACCATCCTGCAGATCGGCTTCTTTCACTTTGAAACCGTTTTTCTCTCCCCACATGATGTACATGCGCATGAGCATTCCGGCCCAATCGCAACTTTCGGTTCCGCCTGCACCTGCGTTAATGGTGAGTACAGCGCTAAGATGATCTTCTTTCCCGCTGAGCATGTTGCGGAACTCCATGTCTTCAACTTTCTTCAGCGTTTCCGCATACTGATTGTCGACATCCTGTTCCGATGCATCTCCGGCTTTGTAGAATTCAAACATTACGGAAAGGTCTTCGCAACTCGCCTCAAGCGCAGCGAACGACTCAGTCCAGTTCTTTTTCTTTTTGATTTCTTTCAGAAGAGCTTCGGCTTTCTTGGGATCATCCCAGAATCCTGCAGCCTGAGAGGCCGCTTCTTCTTCAGCTATTTTCGACAGTTTCCCATCGATGTCAAAGATGCCTCCTCAGCGCGTCTTTACGCTCCACAAGGGCCTTTACTTGTTCAATTGTAATCATGGCGCAAAGATATACATTCATTGAAGATTATGGTCGATGCCCCGTTCGGAATCCGGAATTCGGAATCCGGAATTCGTATTCCCTAAAACCCGCTAACTTTGCATCATGAATGAGCCGGAACACCCGCATTTTGTGCTGTCGGACGCGATGTACGTCCATGTATTACCAGAAGGACTGATCGTTGGTAAAAAAGAACTTCCTAAAGTCATGCCGGAGCAGAAAGACGGACCGGAAACGATGACTTTAGCCTTACTTGGGGCAGCTTCAGGTATCACCATGTTTTTTGCAATTATGACTGCTATCACCGGAATGTACCTGATTACTTTTCTGATGGCCGCAATGATGTTTCTGGCAGTTCAGAATCTTCTGCGAAGCCTGAAGTTCTCTGCTACTGATTTTGTTCCCCGTAATGCAATACAGAGCGTGGAATATCGCAAGAAGTCGTTCGGTTTCGATTCTCTTGTAGTGAATTATAAAGGGAAAAACGGCAAACAGTTCATGCGTCGCTTTGCTATTTACGATTCACACGATTGTCTCGTTCAGGCGTTGCAGGTGATGAAGAACGAAGGCTGGCTCTGATCAGGAAGAGATCGAGATAATAAATCCGAACTTCAGTGCACTTTCAAAAACGGTTCGGTATTCTTTAAGGCGTTCAATGAATTCAGCGTCATCTTCCGGTTCAATTTCCTCTAACAATACTTTAATTCTGTCGAGTACATTCCCGATACTTTCAACGTATGTCGGACGTTCTGTGATATTATCAAGTTGTTCGAAGAAATCTACCACTGAAGGAAGAAATACGGATGCGGAATCCGGTGCAATGCAACTCCAATCATCGTAATCAATCGGATTCGCTCCTCCGTTATCCCACAGTTCCATCACCACTTCTGCTTCTGCTCCTTCCACTTCATCAATCACCACTTCTCCGTCGGAGAAAGTAAACTCCAGAGGCTTGCCATCAATCACTTCCACGACACGTGAGCAAAAACCAAGACGCAGCAGAATTCTTATGTTGCCGATAATCTGATCGCGAGTGTGATCGTGAGGAAGTCGTCCCTGCAAGCCGTAACCGTAAACTGCGCTCATGCTTCTAATCGTTTTAGTTCATCATTAATCAGATCCTGCTCAAATCCGCGAGACAAAACGTACTTAATAACTTTCAACTTTTTCATCTGCGGATTCTTTTCCTTCTCCGAATTCCAGCGTTTCAGAATCACAGTTCGCAAACCCTCAATATATTCTGCATCATCAATATCGTTTAAAGCTGCTGAAATGATTTTCTCCGGAACGAACTTTCTCCGCAACTCCATTCTGATTTTCCGCTTCCCCCATTTCTTTATTCTGAATTTACCGCGCGCATATGTGAAGGCGAATCTCTCTTCACTCAGAAAACCATTTGTAATAAGATGCACAATCAGGTTCTCTATCACCTCAGGTTCAAGATCCCAGGAACCGAGTTTATCACGCACTTCAGTCTGACATCTTTCCTGATATGCGCACCACGATTCAATCTTTACTAACGCCTGATGAGGGGTGATTATTTTACCGGACGGGGCTTTCATTACACGAATATACACAGTAGACAACTGAATGTAAATTGAAGCGTCATGATTGCAGATAACCGGACTTTACTATATTTATTCACCCAAACACCTCTCTTTATGAAACGCATTCTAACGGTAGCAGCAATTTTAATTGCGGTGACCGCCATTGCTCAGTCGCGACTGGGCAATCGTCCCGGAGGACAATTCTCCCTCGGTGTGCGAACAACAACTTCCATGTTTTCCAATGAAAGCGGTATAGGAACCGGATTTGGAGGGCAATTCCGTATTCGGTTTTTTGAGCTACTGAATTCAGAGTGGTTTGCCGATTACATCACTTCAGATATTGGTGGGGGCATTGGCAACCGAACCGATTACCACATCGGTTGGTCTGTAATGTTCTATCCCGGCTTTGCATACTATCAGGGACAAAAGGGCAAACTTCAGCCGTATCTTCTTGCCGGACATTGTTTCGATTACACCTATGTTCAGGGCAATGATTTCCGCGAGAACAACAGTATGTCGCGATGGAGTTCCGCTATTCAGGGCGGTCTTGGTGTACATTATCCGTTTCATGATCGCATTGATCTTTCTCTAAGCGGACAATACATGTATCATTTGGGACGCGACATTCATCCTGAAGTGCGTTATAATGGCGCGGGCACTCCCTTCCTTGTATTTGAAGAAGAAGCGGCAGCAGGACTGGAAGGACATCTGCTGATCACATGCAGCATGAATGTGCGCATTGCTGATTTGTGGAAGAACAAGATCAAAGGAGTTCAGGATAAAAAACCGATTGAGGAGGTACAGCAATGAAAAAGACATCATCAATTATAGCGGCATTATTGCTCGCGTTTTCATTGAGTGCTCAGGATCAACCGGCAGACGGTCCGATCGTAAAATCTTCTCTTGCGCAAATGTTACGCCTTCAGGCAACGATTACACCTGCATGGAGTATGTCGCTGCTGACCAATGATACCACTGCAACAATCAGCAGCGGGAAAACCCGTGTTTATCTTCATGGAACATCGGAATATTATTGGGATGAACGCGTGTCAATGCGAGGTGACATTTATTTTCTTCTTGTGAAAGACGGTGCGCCGGGAGGCATGAAACACAATCATGGATTCCAGGTCGGACTATCGTACCATCTTTTGAAAAAGTCGAACATTGATCCGTTTATTGGTGTGCGCGGCGGTTTGAACTACACTCAGGTGCAACCGATGAATCTGAACGATGGCGTTCTGACTTTCCTGAACTATAACATGCCCGCTCATATTGATCCGACATGGGCTCCTGTTGCCGGAATTAATTTCTACGGCCAGCGTGTGTTTCATTTCTTCATCGAAGCGGCGTACATGAACGGAACTTATCGTCCGTCTGTTGGTCCGCAAATGTCGCTGGAGGAAATCAGATTGTCGGCCGGACTAGGCTGGAATTTCAGTTTGTACAAGCCGGTGGAATCGGTGAGGCAGAAGATTTAGTGGTTGGATAAATTTCAAACAGTCAGGACTTGCGTCCTGACTGCGCTCGTCCCGGCTGCGATCTACTCGGGCGGAACAAAAGTGTTTTGCACCGCAAATCACTTACATCAAAATCGCTTCTCGCTTGGAGGTTGCCACTAACTCAGATAGTATCATCTGTCACACCCAAGAGCAGCGAATAAATTTCCTCGCGTTGGCTCGTGCGAAAGATCGCCTGAGAGGATTCGCGGAGGGTAAGCAGGCGGGTTGCGCAACGCAGTGAAGCGTGCGAATCGTCTAAGCGATTGGCAAGGAAATTTATTCAGCGAAGGAACGTGCGTTGCGCCTAGGGTGTGACGCAGCTTTTTGCGATACTTTTTGCCACGACAAAAAGTATCAGAAAGAAATTCAACCGGTCTGGATATAACCTGTCAGGACGTAAGTCCTGACTGCGCGTGGAGAAAGTCAACTCATCTAGTCAGGACTTAAAATCTCTTAACCAGTCAGGACGTAAAATCTCTTAACCAGTCAGGACGTAAGTCCTGACCGCGCGTGGGGAAAGTCAACTCATCTAGTCAGGACTTAAAATCTCTTAACCAGTCAGGACGTAAGTCCTGACTGCGCGCGGGGAAGTCAACTCATCTAGTCAGGACTTAAAATCTCTTAACCAGTCAGGACGTAAGTCCTGACTGCACGAGTGAGAGTCCTGACTGCGCTTGTGTACTACCAAATAGAAACACGGTCCTTCTCATCACGCCACATCTTGTCGCCTTGCTTCACGCCGAATGCATCCATGAATGCCTGGCAGTTGGAGAACGGTCCGTTCACACGCCATTTAGCCGGAGAGTGAACATCCGTGAGAAGTCTGCGCGCCAATTCCTCTTCGCGCTGATGCATCATCCATCCGAGCGCATAGCCCATGAAGTAACGCTGTGCAGGTGTATATCCTCCGATCTTCTCACCTTTCTTGTACTGCTCCGTTTTTACAAAAGCATCCCAACCGAGAAGAATTCCGCCGTAATCCGCGATGTTCTCACCGAGTGTTGCTTCTCCATTGATGAACTTTCCGGGTAGCGGTTCAAACGCGCTGAACTGATTCACCATCACATCAGCACGCAACTTGAAATGTTCAGCATCTGAATCCGTCCACCAACTCACAAGGTTACCTGCAGCATCAAAATTTCTTCCTTCATCATCGAAACCGTGTGTAATCTCGTGACCGATTGTTGAAGCGCCTGCGTAACCATAAATCACCGCATCATCAGCAGTCGAATCCGGCAATCCCGGAATCATGAAAATTCCTGCTGGTAACACAATTTCATTGTTGGATGGATTGTAATACGCATTGTATGTCTGAGGAGTCATCTCCCATTCCGTTCTATCGATAGGCTTACCATACTTGGAAATCATATCGTTGAATTGCCAACGTGATGCGTTCATCACATTTTCACAATAAGAATTGCGACCAACAACAAGTGCAGAATAATCTTTCCACTTGTCAGGATAGCCAACCTTCTTTGACATCTTGCTCAACTTATCAAGAGCTTTCGCTTTGGTTGTATCACTCATCCACTCCAGAGCCTTGATGCGTTCAGCATAAACTTCACGGATTGATTCCACGAGCTGTACGTAACGTTGCTTTGTTTTCTCAGGGAAATATTCTTTCACAAAAAGTTTTCCAAGCACCATTCCCATTGCATCTTCTTCGGAATCCAACACACGTTTCCATCGCGCACGTTGTTCAGTCGCTCCTCTCAATCGAACACCGTAGAAGCTGAAGTTCTCGTTATCAATTGCGGCAGAAAGCGTTTTTGCGTATGTTGATACAAGGTGAAAATGCATGTACGCCTGAAGCACTTTGATGTCAGTGGATTTCAACTGCAACTCCAGTCCTGTAAAAAATTCAGGCTGACCTACAATTACAGAATCCACGTTCTTCAATCCGTGCTGCTCGTAAATCGATTTCCAATTGATGGAAGGCGTGAGTTTTGAAGTCACTTCACCTACTGCCATTTTGTTGTAGTTGGCATACGGATCACGCAGTTCTTCCAATTCACGAGATGAATCTGCAAGAACTGTTTCGAACTTCAGAACCTGTTCTGAAAGTTGTTTCGCATCTGCTTCGGCATATCCAATCAGCACGAGCATCTTTGCAATGTGTGCAGGATAATTATCGCGAATCGCTTTCGTTTCCGCGTCTGTATTGAAGTAGTAATCACGATCCGGCAATCCGAGTCCGCCTTGCCAGAGGTGCAAAGCCATTTTTTCGCTGTTGCGCGCATCCTGACCTACGTAAACGCCGCTGCAGAACAATCCTATTCCGATCGGTTCAAGATCACTCATCACCTGCACTACATCCGCAACCGTTTTGGTGTTGCGGATCATATCAATCTCCTTCTGAAGCGGTGAAAATCCTAGCTGATCTGCCTTTGCGGAGTCCATTCCTGTTGCCCAGAAATCTCCGATCTTTTTCTGATCAGTTCCTTCCGCTGCATTAGACGCAGCTGCTTCTTCACTGATCTGTTTCAAGCGGGCATACACTTCTTCCTGCACCATATCTCCGATTCCCCAATTAGATTCCGAAGCAGGAATAGGATTAGCTTTTAACCAGGCCCCGTTTGCCCATTGAAAGAAATCGTCACGCGGATTTATTGTAGTGTCGACGTGCGACGCGAGATAATCTGTTCCGTCACCAGGTTTATTTTCATTGCATGCAAATATCACAAATGAGGCAACAGCAATGCACGAAGCGATGAGATGGGATTTTTTCATATTCCGTTCTTTGAACACGCAAGGTAATGTGAAACAGGCTAAACTCTGTTCACAAGTTATAAACGGAAAAACCGGTGACATCAGCGGAAGTTTACTGACATCACCGGAGCAGTTGAACTGACCTGCTTTATTTCGGTTGCTCTGCTTCCTGAACAGCAGGAACGTTTTTCGGTTGAGCGTCCTCTTCTTTTGGTTGTTCCGCAGGAACCGGTTGCGGAGCCGGATTGTTGGAGGTATTCACAGAATCAGCAGCCTGATTTTCGATAATCTCATCGCTCTTCTCAATGCGCTTTCCGGATTTTTCATCTTCCGCTTTTTTCTCAGCAGCCTCTTTTTCAATAGCTGCTTCCTGCATGCGCTGATGTTGCGCCATTCCTGTATAGTAGCTGTGTGTTGTGATGATTACTGCACCGCCGGAAAGATCACCGAACTCAGCCGGAATTCCGCCGGACAAAACAGAAACCTGATTCATTGAAAGTGCCGGAACACCCATGCTGCCGTACATTTTTTCTCCGTCAACATAAACCGCAGAAGCTCCTTCACGTGAACCGCGCATTACGAGCTGGCCGTTTCTTCCCTGACTCACCTGAGAATTAGTTCCGGTGATCATTCCAACAACATTACCACGTTCACCCGCCATAGTTTTTATTTGATTCGCATTGATGTTCTGTATTGAAGTGAACGTAGGATCAACAGGACTTTGAACCGCTTTGATCACAACCACGTCTGCAGTATCAAGTGCAATCTGCATTTTATATTCAGTATATGCTGTTTGTCCTGCCGCAACCTGAATTCCGGTTTTAGTGTATTTCTTGTAACCTGCAACTCGGCATTCCACGTCATAACCTCCCGGTGTGAGTGCTGCGAAAGTGAAATTTCCATCCAGATCTGTTGTGCCGCCGAGTTGAGGTCCGCCCGCAACTATGCGAACCACAGCGCCCGGCATTGGCACAAGTTTTTCATCCAGAACTGTTACTTTGATTCGTCCGCTGCCTTGCTGAGCAGACATTCCCAATGTGATCATCAGGGCGAGAATAGAGAGCACCGTTTTCATACGTTATATGTTTTTAAGTTTTTGATTCGCGTTGCTGTTAATAGAACGCATCGGACACGAAAACTTCACACGGTATTTCAATAAAAAGAAACAGCCGGTCAGAAATCGCTCCTGTCCGGCTGAATTAAACCTGTAAGTGGTTACTGACGAAGCAGCTTTCGCAGATGGACTTGTCCCGAAGCCGTGGTGATGTACACCAAATAAATTCCGGAATCCCATTGTTCTACGGAAATTTCAACAACTGAAGTGTTGCTTTCATCATTGCGAATCATTTCTTTTCCGTTCATATTGTAAATGATGTAAGCGGAAACTGGATCTTCAGGTGAACTGATCTGCACGGAAGCGGATGCAGGATTCGGATAAAGATTCACATCTGAAGCCAATTGCAATTCAGGAATCGTTAACGGAAGCGAGTCGCAGGTTTCAAGAAAGTAATCGTTCGGATTCGTGTGCGTGTTATACCAGTTGTCGTATTTCTCAGTGAGTGTCATCCACACTACCTGTCCGCTGTTTACGTACGGCTGCAGTGTGCGAATGATTTTGGAAATGGAGTCTGCAAGTCCCGGCATCTGAAGGTCACGGAAATTAAATTGAATGCTCGCTGTCCAATATGCATTCGGATCATAAGGTTGCGTGCTGATGTAATTGATAAGATTGATAATCTGATTGATGTTGTCCGTTACAGGTGTTGAATCGGTAATGACGTTGGAACAACCGTTGCCTATGCAAGTAAGATGTCGCAACGGGTTTGGAATAGAGAATTGCGGTCCCGGACCTGAAGGTTTCCAGATTCCATAAGCATTAAAATCGTTCACATGTCCCGGAGAACCGCCACCCCAAACTACATTCGGTTGCCAGATGTAATTTGTAAATGTGAATCCTGTATCACCGTTCTGATATGGCATCCAATCCGGTCCTGTTTGATAGAGAAATCCACCGATGTTTTTTCTTGGCGAAGCAAGTCCGCAGGAATCGAGCAGATGCGCAAGATCAGCGTAGTTGTATGGATTATCAATGAAGTCGAAATGGTTGTGTGGATCCACTTCAATCTGATTCAATGCATCGAGAGAATCGAGCAGATCGTTAGGATTGGATCCCGCTGTTTCATGATCAATGCAGGCAAGAATGAAATTGGATTCCACCTGCATATTCCATCGTGCATTGTTCGATGCAATAGTGTCTGCAATCTTTACAATCACACTGCGCGCCTGATTGTAATTCGATAAAACAGAATAATCGGAAGGATCTTCGGTTTCATTGTGCGAATTAATGTTCAGATACACAGGCATGCTCTGTGCCGATACTGAACCCAGAGTTGCAAACATTAAAAGGAGAGTGATAAGGGTTTTCATAGCTGGTCGTTTTGGGTAGGATGATCGCTACCCGCAATGGTTTAATGAAACTCCGGCATTTTAGTGTCGAAAGAGAACAAAAACCGGCAATATATTGCAAGTCCGACTCGGAATCACTAATCTTACTTCTTTAATTATCAGCTTTTTAGATTCTATAATTTGACAATTCCGAATGAAACCTTCATCTGAGCTTCACGTCCTTATACAAAGTCTGACTCCCAACGAAAAAGGATACTTCAAGAAATACTGTCTGCGTAACGGACCAAACTCAGGTAAGAAGTATCTCAATCTGTTCGATGCGTTGGCATCGATGAAAACGTACGATGAAGAAAAACTGCGCTCAAAACTCGGCGACAACAAATCGCATCTGGCATCGGAGAAGAACTACTTGTTTCATCTGATCATTGAATCTCTCCTTACTTCACGAACCGATCAGGACTCACTTTTCGAATGTGAATTGTTGGTTTCAAAAGCAAGATTGCTGAGTAACCGTTCCTTTTTCGAAGCCGCAGCGCGATTCTGCGAACGGGCATTGCAGAAGGCGAAGACCAATGAATTCTACACCTACGCTTTGGAAGCTCTTGACATTGAGTTATTGTTGTGGCAATATCTTCCTCACGACAACAGAAGATCACTTGAAGATATCATTGCGGATCGCAAAGCTGTACGACATGCAATGAATATTACAGATGATCTTCGCCTGATAGACATGAGCGTAGTGCGTTTGTTTCAGGAAATCGGGATTGGTCGTAATGATGACCATCTGGCGCAATACCGAAAACTTTACGAAGAGGCGCAAGCCGTTAAAAATGCCAATGAGAATCTGCCCTTACGTGCACAGATCTTCTATTACAACATCGGAGTATTCTATTACAACGTAATCAGCAATGCGGAGGAAAGTCTGAATGATCTTCGCAAGATGATTGAACTCATCGACTCGAATCCGGTGATACGTCAGGAGCGACTTTCATTTTACATTTCATCGCTCAACAACATCATTCTTCTCCTCATGCACATGGGGCAATTTGAAGAAGCACAGCAACGTATTGATCAGCTTTCAGCAATTGAAACCGACACGCAGAATCATAAAAACACATTGTTCATCACGCGATACAATACACAGTTCGATCTGTACACATTATCGAAACAATGGGACAAACTCCTCGAGCTGGCGATGAAAATGAAAGAGGAAATCCGCGACTACGAAAACAGACTGGACAATCGCTATACAGGACATGTACGCTTTGCGGCCTTCCGTTCCTGTTTCTACAACGGCAATTACCGAGAAGCGTTGCAATGGATCAACCAGATGGTTCAGAAACCGAAAGGAGAACCATTCAAGCCTGAAGTTATTGCAATAGCTCGTATCGCTGAGATTGTACTGCACGAAACCATGGGTAACTATGATCTGGCGGAAACGTTATTATCTTCGGCCAAACGATTTGCCAGTAAAAACAACGCTTACTATCCTTTTGAAAAAGTGATGTTCGATTTCTTCACCAAACGTTTGAATCATCCGGAAGACGAAACGCTCTTTAATAAACTTCAATTAGAACTCGAACGAATTACAGAAGATCCTTTGCAACGCAGAGTGATGCTGTATTTCAATTTCAGTGATTGGGCCAGAGCAAGACAATCAGGCGTGCTGATTCGGGATATCAACTGAGAAGACCGCTATGCAGTAACGAAAGGGTTGTTAACCTTTTCCCAGCCGATAACCGTGTGCGGTCCATGACCCGGATAAACCTTTACATCATCGGGCAAAGTGTACAATTTGGTTCGTATGCTTTGCTCCAGCACTTCGAAACTTCCTCCCGGTAAATCAGTTCGCCCAATGCTGCCCTGAAACAAAACATCACCGCCAATAACGAACTTCTGTTCCGGAGAATAGAAACAAATGCTGCCCGGAGAATGCCCCGGTGTAAACAGCACTTTCAAAGCGGAATTTCCCACTTTTACCTCATCACCTTCTTCAAGAAAAACTGAAGGTTCCGGCTGTGCGCTGCCCATCAATCCATACATCTGACACACTTTAGGAAACGAGTCCAATACCGGCAAATCTTCCCGGTTCATGTGCAACTGCAAATTCCATTTTTCAGCTGCGTAGAGATTCCCGAAAACGTGATCCACATGACAATGCGTGTTCAGCAATTTCACCGGTTTCAGCTGTTTATGCGCAATAAAATCTGCCAGTTCCCGCTGTTCAGAAGAATCGTAACAACCCGGATCAATGATTACACATTCCAGGGTTTCATCGTAAAGCACGTAAGTATTCTCCGAAAACGGATTAAAAGTGAAGGATTTGATCTGCAACATGGCGCAAAGATACGTTTACGTATAATGTTAAACCGCGTCCGGATTTAGGGTTTTTCCGTAACTTTAAAACTTAAACCCATTATAGTTGTAACGCAGGAACATCCCTCCTACGGCTGCAAATGAAGTTGTGTAGTATGACGAATTCCATCCGAAGAATATTTCTCTTTCTGTTGCTGATTCTTCCGGCACTTGCGGGCGCACAGTTTTACAACGGATCTCAAACCGATTTCGGGAAGAACCGTGTGCAGTATCAGGACTTCAAATGGCAATACATGCGCTTCCAGAAGTACGAAGTGTATTACAACATCGGAGGTCGTGAGTTGGCAGTTTACACCGCTCGTGCAGCAAAAGATCATCTGGCCGATATTGAGAAGTTTCTGGATTTCACATTGGAAGACCGCATTCAGTTTGTGGTTTACAACAAGCAGGAAGATTACAAGCAGAGTAACGCGGGCTTGCTTAACGACGACGGTTCGAATGCCGGTGGTACAACACGTATTGTAGGCAGAAAAGTGTTTCTGTATTACGAAGGCGACCACGTTCGTTTTGAAGAGCAGATTCGCGCAGGCATAGCCGAGATCATGGTCAATCAGATGATGTATGGTGGCAATATGCGCGACATGGTGAAGAATTCCACTTTGCTTGCGTTGCCGGAATGGTACATTAAAGGTTTGGTTTCGTACATCGCGAAAGGATGGAATACGGATATTGACAATCGCGTGCGCGACGGAATCATGAGCGGACGTTACCGGAAGTTCAATCATCTCACTGGAGATGATGCCGTTTATGCGGGTCATTCCATTTGGTACTATATCTCGGAAAAGTACAGTCCTGCTGTAATTCCGAATATTCTTTACATGACCAAAGTAAGCCGCAATGTGGAAAGCGCATTGCTGTTTGTTTTGGGAGTGAACATCCGCATTTTGACAATTGAGTGGATGAATTATTACATCGATCGCTTTGCAATGAACGATACAACCCGCACCATGCCGGCTGGAAAAATTCTGATTGCAAAACCGAAACAAACGCGCGTGTACAGTCAGGCGAAAATTTCTCCTGATGGAAAAAACATGGCCTACGTTACCAATGAAATGGGGCAGGTGAAGATTTACATCGAAAACCTTTCCACTGGAAAACGCAAGCGGGTTTACAAGCGCGGACAGAAACTCGATCGCATTAATGATTACTCGTATCCTTTGCTGGCGTGGCATCCTTCCGGAGAAATACTTTCGTGGATTTGCGAGAAGGAAGGAGAAACGTTCCTCACATTCTATACGCTGGAAGACGGAAGCAAAATCGAGAAACCGATTTT
Organism: Bacteroidia bacterium; assembly: GCA_023151315.1. Taxonomy (GTDB): domain Bacteria; phylum Bacteroidota; class Bacteroidia; order Palsa-965; family Palsa-965. The sequence goes on along the minus strand of JAKLJE010000003.1, from coordinate 33,104 downwards.
CAACTTCATTAAGATTCTCGATTACTCGTACTCGCCGACCGGTCAAATGCTGGTTATGTCAGCAGTGGCGAAAGGTCAAACCGATATTTTCATTTACAACATTGCAGGAGGCGGACAAACACAAATTACGAACGATGTGTTTGATGACATGAATCCGCGCTTTGTAAACAACGGCAAAGGAATCATCTTCAGTTCGAATCGCGACAGAGATACACTGGGACCTGTTGATCCGGATACGCGTCCGGGCAGATATTTCGATTTATGGTTGTACGACTGGCAGAATAAATCCAGCGTATTGCGTCGCGTAACGAATACCCCGCTTGCGAATGAATGGCAGGCGCAGCCTTACGATTCCACGCATTTCGGATACATCAGTGATCGAAACGGTATCCGCAATCGCTATGTGGCGTATTTCGACAGTGCAATTGCGTACATCGACACTGCTGCTCATTACAGATACTTCGCCAACAGTGTTCCGGTTACCAATTATTCTTACGGAATTCTTGAGCAGGAAATTGCACCGGATGCAGGACAACTTTCAGAAATCGTTTTTCACGATGGAAAGTATTTCATCTACACGCAAACGCTGACTCCGTTTGCTCAGCTGACTCCTGTTAAACTGAAAAACACTGCTTACAAAGATCGCGTAGTTGAGATCCGTAAAATCGAAGCGGAAATCGATTCACTGAACGAGCTCAAGAAACTGCAATCCAAACAACCGGGCAAACCTCTTGAGCCTGTTGTAACGCAGCCGAAAACTACTGCTAAAGATTCGGGCAAAATCGACATTCGCAATTATCAATTCGATGGTCAACCAAAACCGGTTGATCTGAAAATTCCGCCACCACCTGTTGTTGCAAAACCGGACACTGCTGCTAATGACACTTCAATTGCGGAAGAGCGCGATGAATTCCTTCTGCCAATCGTTCGCAATTACAAAATTCAATACAGCACAGAATATGTAATCAGTCAGCTCGACAACAGTTTCCTTAACGCAGGTTACCAGCGATTCCAGGGAGGTGGCGCACCGATTTATCTGAATCCCGGATTCACCGGTTTGTTCAAGATAGGAATGACCGACATGTTGGAAGATCACAAACTCGTTGGCGGTGTTCGTCTATCGGGTGATCTCAACAACAACGAGTACGTTTTGTTCTATGAAGATCGCACCAAACGTTGGGACAAGAGTATCATGCTGCATCGTCAGGCATTCCTGAATGTTCAGGGATTCTCAACGCTCAGTAAAATTCACACACATGAAGGACGCTACGGATTGAAATATCCTTTCAATGAAGTGGCAAGTATGCGTGGTTACTTCGGATTCCGTAATGACAGAAGAGTTTTCCTCGCAACAGACGCGGTGACATTGGAACGTAAAAATCGTTACAACAATTCTGCGAATATCAAACTTGAATTTGTATTTGATAATACAAACAAGCGTGGAATCAATCTGTACAACGGAATGCGTTTTAAAATTTTCGCTGAAACATTCCAGGGACTCGACAGTGTTGTTCAGGCAAAAGTGAAAGACAACAAGTGGTTCAAGAATGATCTGTACATCGTTGGATTTGACTTCCGTCACTACCAGAAAGTACACAGAGAAATTGTTTGGTGCAATCGTATTTCCGCAGCTACTTCGTTCGGTCGTGAGAAACTGATTTATTACATGGGCGGCGTTGACAATTGGCTGATGCCGAAATTTGATCAGAGTGTTCAGATCAGTGATCAGGAGAATTACACTTATCAAACTCTTGTCACTCCAATGCGTGGTTTCTGGCAGAACATCCGCAACGGCAACAGCTTTGCGATGATCAATTCGGAATTGCGCGTTCCTCTGTTCCGCTATCTTTTCAATCGTCCGCTTCGTTCCGACTTCATCAACACATTCCAGGTAATCGGATTCACCGATGTTGGAACAGCATGGACAGGAAAGAGTCCGTACGATCCGGAAAACTCTTTGAACTCTACAATCATTTCTGCAACAGGAAATCCGATTACAGTTATTCTGAACAATCACCGTGAACCTATCATCGGCAGTTACGGAATCGGATTGCGCGCGCGCATCTGGGGATATTTTGTGCGATTGGATTGGGCTTGGGGAATTGAGAACAATATTGTTCAGCCGCGTGTCACTTATCTTTCATTCAGTTACGACTTTTAATTCTGTATGGAAGAGAATCCATTGTTGAATCGTGTTCGTGAATCGGCGCAGGATCTGTTTACCAGAGTTCAGAACATCCGTCATCATCTTCATGCACATCCTGAATTGTCATTCAAAGAATTCAAGACCGCTGAATTTGTAACCGACGAATTGGAATCAATAGGTATTGAGGTGCAGCGCATGAGTACCACCGGCGTTGTCGGACTCATCAAAGGTTTGAAAGGCGACGGTCCTGTAGTTGCACTTCGCGCTGATCTCGACGCATTGCCGATTCAGGAAAAAAACGACACAGATTACGTTTCCAAGAACGAAGGCATCATGCATGCGTGCGGACACGATGTGCATACGGCGTCTTTGCTTGGCGCTGCACATATTCTGCAATCGCTGCGGGAAGAATTCGGAGGAACGATTAAACTGATTTTTCAACCCGGAGAAGAATTGCTCCCGGGAGGCGCATCAATCATGATTGCTGACGGCGTTTTGGAAAATCCGGCTCCGCAGCAGATATACGCACAACACGTTTTCCCTTCTTTGCCCGCAGGACATGTAGGATTCAGAAGCGGAATGTATATGGCATCAACGGATGAGTTACATGTAACAGTTTACGGCAAAGGCGGACATGCTGCCATGCCGAAAGATTATGTGAATCCGATTCTGATTGCTTCCACAATTATTGCAGCGTTGAATGCATTCTTCATGGATGAGAAAACACGATTGCGTTCTGCAGGTGAAACACCAACTGTGCTTGCCTTCGGAAAAATCACAGGCATGGGCGCAACGAATGTTATTCCTGAAACGGTTTCCATTGAAGGAACATTCAGAACCATGAGTGAAGATTGGCGCAACAAAGCGCATGAATTTCTCATTCGCACTGCAGAAGGAATCGCAAAAGAAATGGGCGGTCGCTGTGAGTTTCGTATTGATCGAGGCTATCCCGTATTGTTCAACGACAATGAAATCACGGATCGTGCGAAATGGGCTGCAGAAGAATATCTTGGTGCGCATAGAGTACACGAACTTGATTTACGAATGACTGCGGAGGATTTCGCTTTCTACTCTCAGAAAATTCCGGCTTGCTTTTACCGATTAGGAACCGCTTCTTCTGACGGAAAATTCACTGCTGGCGTACACTCGCCGGTTTTCGATATCGATGAGAAGGCGCTTGAGACCGGAGCCGGTTTGCTGGCATGGATTGCATTACGCGAACTGAATATCAAGTAACCCGCGATGCGCGCAGTAAGTCTGAAATTTCTCATTTGTATTCTCGTGGCGTCGGTTTCAATTCACGCGCAGATTCCGCAATACACAATTACTTCTCAGAATCCTGAACTGAATCGCGGATTCTTTTTTCTTGCACCATTTAAAATGAGAATGACGGTTGCAAAACCGCTGAACTTCCTTTTGATTTCTGATATGAAAGGAAATCCGGTTTACTACAAAGACAGCGTCTATGCATCCGATTTCAAAATGCACAGCAACGGAGTGTTTTCCTACTTCAACAGCAGATGTTTTGTGTTGATGGACGGCAACTTCATGATCTACGATTCTGTGCAATGCGTAAACGGAGCAGAAACCGACTCGCATGATTTTCAGATTCTGCCCAATGGAAATTATGTTCTGATCGGTATGCGAACCGAAACAGGAAATCTCTCGAAGTTCCATCCCAAAGGCGCTGAATCCTGGAAAGGCTCCGCGAAAATCAAATTGAAATACGGAATCATTCAGGAATTAAGTCCGGACAAAAAGTTGGTGTACGAGTGGAACTCCAAGGGAGAATTTCCATTGGAAGACTTTGATCCCGTGTATTTCAAAGACACTTCGAAACTTGATATACCGCATTTCAATTCTGTAGACATTGACAGCGCCGGTAACTATCTCGTATCTGCTCGTTATAGCAACGAAGTGGTTTACGTCAATAAGGCAACTTCGAAAATTGAATGGCGACTGGGTGGAAAACGCAGTACATTCTCCTTTTCCGACAACGTTCCGTTTCTCGGTCAACACGATGCGCGTTTCCTGCCGAACAAAAACATCCTGTTATTCGACAATGGATACAGTTACACCGGAAATACACACAACGCACGCGGAGTGGAATATCAACTTGATTTCAAGAAGAAACAAGCGCTCGTAGTCTGGAAATACGAATGGCACAAACCGTTAGTGAGTGATGCAACAGGCGGAACGCAACGCATTGAGAACGGATACACCGTTATTGACTTCGGGAAAGTTCAGAATATGCAACAGAATATTCTTGCCGCAGTAGCAGACTCATCAGGAAAAACGATGATGGAAATTACATTCGCTGATACCATGGGATCATATCGGGCATTCTGGTACCCGGCATTAAACACAACATTCGAACGACCCGACATTTATTATTTGCGATTTGAAGGTTCATTGCATTTGATGACGCATGCTTCCGGAAATATTGAATGGAATACCGGAACAAAGGGTAATGAATTGATCGTTTCTAAACCGGGAAAATATTACGTCACGCAAACTCGTAAGGATGGAAGTCTGGCCATATCCGAGACTATTGAAGTTGGAGATGGATTGCAGGTGATATCCGGAGCAGGTAAATAATTCAGGCAGTAATCAACTACCTTTGGCAAATGAAATTTACAGGGAACATCGTACTGGAAACAATTTCGCCTGAAGACAAAAAACTTCTGGACGCCGGAGAACTTCTTCCGTTGATGGAAGAGTTTTATACGATACAGGGAGAAGGATATCATTCGGGAAAAGCTGCATACTTCATTCGTTTGGGTGGTTGTGATGTGGGCTGTCATTGGTGCGATGTAAAAGAAAGCTGGGACGCGAGTCTGCACCCGCTTACACCTGCATCGCAAATTGTTGCCAATGCGGGTAGTTTTCCTGCAAAGGCCGTCGTGGTTACAGGCGGAGAACCTTCTGCTTTCAATCTGGAGAAACTCACTGCAGATTTGAAAAATGCAGGAATTTCCACTTTCATAGAAACTTCGGGTGCTTATCCGTTAACAGGAAATTGGGATTGGATTTGCCTTTCTCCGAAAAAAACTTCGCCTCCTAAGGACGAAAACTACAGTAAGGCACACGAATTGAAGGTAATCGTATACAATGCCGATGATTTACGCTGGGCGGAGGAGAATGCAGCCAAAGTAAGTAAAGACTGCATCCTGTTTTTACAGCCGGAATGGAGTCGCGCGAAACAAATGATGCCATTGATCGTTGATTATGTAATGAATAATCCGAAATGGCACGTATCGTTACAAACGCATAAATACATGAACATTCCGTAACCAAGGAACGTTCCATTGAATTGAGCTAATCAAGTCAGAATATGAAATTGATGAAAAATATTTTCCTCGTATTGATTCTCGCTTTCGGAGTGAATGCCTGCAAAGCGCAGACGCCGCTTTCGACTAAGAGCAAGAAAGCCAGCAAAGCATACGACATGGCGATTCAGTACATGCAGACCTATCAATACGATAAAGCTCAGGCAGAACTGGACAAGGCGAAAAAAGAAGATCCGAACTTCATTGAAGCATACATGCTCAATGCAGAATTGCATCTCGAACAACGCCAATGGGAACCTGCCATTACACAATACAAAGCGGCGTTTGCAATCAATCCGAATTTCTTCCCTGCATCCTATTTCGATTGTGCGAACGCCGAAATGAAACTAGGACGCTATGAAGATGCGAAGAAAGATTATCAAACCTTTCTTGATAAGAAACGTTCCGGCACTCCGCAGAAATACATTGATCATGCTGAAAACGGAATTGCGTCCTGCGAGTTTGCAATTAAAGCCATGGCAAATCCGGTTCCGTTCAAACCGGTGAACATGGGCAACGGAGTTAACTCTCCCGATTGCGAATACTTTCCGAATGTTACTGCTGACGACAATACGTTTCTCTTCACACGCAATCAGCAAACCAAGAACGAACAAGGAGTTGTTGTGCGCTCACAGGAAGACTTCTTTGTTTCTTACAGAAGCGAAAAAGGAGAATGGAGCACCGCAACGAATATCGGTCCGCCGATTAATACAATGGGCAACGAAGGCGCGCCATCACTTTCCGCTGACGGACGCTATCTCTACTATGCAGCATGCGAAGAAGTGGATGGTTACGGTCGCGGAAGACAAGGTTTCGGCAGCTGCGATATTTTCTTCACGCAGAAAGTAAACGGACAATGGACAATTCCGCAGAACGTGGGAGCGCCGGTGAATACATCAGCATGGGAAACACAACCTTCATTCTCTTCTGACGGTCGCACGTTGTATTACATCAGCAATCGTCGCGACGGTTACGGCAGCAGCGACATCTGGATGTGCGTACTTGACGAAAACGGAAAATGGGGCAAGCCGGTGAATCTCGGAGAACACATCAACACGCCCGGAAAAGAAGAAGCGGTGTTCATTCACCCTGACAATCAAACTTTGTATTTCGCGAGCGACGGACATATTGGAATGGGCGGATTGGATCTGTACATGTGTCGCAGAGATTCATTGGGGAATTGGGGCAAGCCGGTGAATCTCGGTTATCCGATCAATACCTACGGAGAAGAAAGCGGACTGATTGTAAACGGAAAAGGAAACCTTGCGTATTTCTCAAGCACACGCGAAGGAAGCATTGGATGTGATGATATCTACATGTTCGAGATTCCGCAATCACTCGCGCCTGTTCCCGTGACTTACATGAAAGGAAAAGTGTACGACAAGAAGACGAACAAACCATTGAGTGCTTCGTTCGAACTGATTGATCTCTCAACAGGAAAAACAATCATCTCTTCCATTTCAGATCCGGTAACAGGAGAATTCCTTGTGTGCATTCCGCAGAATAAAAACTACGCGTTGAATGCAAGCAAGAACGGTTATCTGTTTTTCTCTGAATCCTTCCTGATGACCGCATCTGCTGATCCGGGAAAACCATATCGTATGGATGTTCCGTTGACACCGATTGCCATTGGAGAACCGATTGTATTGAAGAACGTGTATTTCGATACCGACAAACACGATCTCAAGCCCGAATCCAAAGCGGAATTGGATAAACTCGTTGCGTTCCTGAAAGCGAATCCGACTTACAAAGGAGAAATCGGAGGACACACGGATAATGTCGGTGATAAGAAATACAATCAGGGACTTTCTGAGCGTCGTGCGAAATCCGTCTACGATTATCTCGTGAAGAACGGAATTGAAGCTGCGCGTCTCACGTATAAAGGTTACGGAGATGTAAAACCTATTGCGCCGAACGACACTCCGGAAAACCGTCAGTTGAACAGAAGAACGGAGTTCAAGATTACAGGAATGTAATTCTTCTGCGGAATTATGATCGAGATTGTAACTCCGGATAAGAATTACGCGCAGGCACTTGCTATTCTGGGTAAGCAGACATTTCTGGAATCACACGGAACGAGTGCTTCTGCAAAAGATCTGAAGGAGTACACGGATTCGAAATACACCACTGAGGTTTTTGAAAAAGAATTATTGAATCCCGATTCTGTTTTCAGAATCGCGCTGATCAATAATCAACCTGCGGCTTATTCCAAAATAATTCCGAATGAAGAATGCCCCGATCCGAAGTTTACGCATTACGCCAAACTGGAACGCCTGTACGTTCTGGAGTTCTTTTTCCCAATGAAAATCGGTCAGCAACTTCTGGATCTGAATATTGCCATTGCAAAGCAACACAAGCAAAGCGGCATCTGGCTGAATGTATGGACAGAGAACATACGTGCCTGTCGTTTCTACGAGAAGAACGGATTCCGCATTGCGGGAGAAACTTCATTCCGTATCAGCGCCACGCACAGCAACCCGAATTACCTGATGGTAAAAGAATTCAACTCGTTGCAGTAATGTATCTTTGATTCTATGCCGGGCCTCTATCCGTTTTGTGCTTACTTGAAATACAAGAGAATTGCGTCTTCCAAACACGGCGTGCATTCTCCTTTTGTGTTTGATCTTGTCACAAAAACATTTCCGGCAGACAAAACCGATTACAGCAATTTCACTGCAGAACTCTGGAGAAATGAATGTCTTTCTTCAACTGAAGAAATTGATGTTACCGATTTCGGAACGGGAACATCCGGGAAGCGCCGTGTTGCAGACATTGCAAAGCGTGCAGCCAAATCTCCCGCAGCGGCACAACTGCTGTACAGAATTGTGAAACGGTTTGCTCCGAAAAACATTCTGGAACTCGGCACTTCATTGGGAATTTCCACGCACTACATGCACGCAGGAAATCCTTCGGCCAACATCATTACCCTTGAAGGTTGTCCGCAAACAGCAGCTAAAGCACAAAGCGGATTTACGAAGCATCACATCAACGCTAAAGTGATTACCGGCGATTTCTCTTCAACCTTGCAACCTGCATTGGATGAAATCCGCTCCGTGGACTTGGTTTACATTGACGGCAATCACCGCAAAGCTCCTACTCTGCTCTATTTTTCGTTGCTGAAGAAATACAGTCACAACGATACGGTTCTGATCTTCGACGACATTCATTGGTCGGCCGAAATGGAAGAAGCCTGGAATGAAATCAAATCCGATCCTGACATACACGTGAGCATAGACGTATTTCACTTCGGGATTGTATACTTCAGAAAGCAGCAGGTGAAAGAGGATTTTGTGTTGAAGTGGTAGTTCACTTACTCAATTCTCTTTAAGAGTCGTATTCCCGATGATCACAATCTGCCGATAAGACTGATCACCGGCTCGAATCTCCAGAATATAACTTCCCGAAGCCAGCACATCGCCTTCTGAAAGCACGGGCATGATGGTATTAGAATTTGCAGGACAAAAAATTGAATTGGTTTTGACGAGAACGCCCGTTGTGCTCCACAACAAAATTTCAACCTGTTCATCAGATTGCACATCAAAGCTCACATTCATTTGACTTGCGAAAGCTGGATTCGGATAAACACTTACATTCTCAGCAAATGGCCAAGCATAACTGCTACCGTTAGTTCCAAACTTTGTCACCTGAAATTTAGTGTTTTGATAGTTCAATGTCCACGTACCTGCATAACCTCCTGCAATAAAGCCGGAATCTTGTGTAGGAATGCAATATTTGACCTCATGGTCAATTCCAATAAGCACAAATTCTTGTACACCAGAAGTATCTATTCGTGCATAATTACGACCAGATGTAATTACGTGAAACCAACTAGAATCAACTAGAAATACAGCAGTCGTTCTGTCGATAAACATAGTAGAAGAAATTGTATCACCATACTGGTCACAGTGAATCAATGCAGTTCGTTCACTAACAGGAGGTAAAGATGAAGTTATATCAATGTCATATAGTATGTCAAATGTCCCATTCGAATTTCCCCTGATACCCTTTGGACAATCAGAGTCGTTAATGTTTAATCCGAAGTGATATTTAACCCACAACATGTACCCGTTCTTATCATATCCGGCACAGTAACTATTATCAATACTACCGTAACTACCACACAAAACAAAACCAGAATCGCTAGTTTGGCAACTAACTAATGGAATATAACCCACTTCAGCATTTTGTGTCCGTCTCCATATTTCTGAGCCCTGTGCATCTACCTTTAATAAAGCAGGATACGAATTATTTGCGCAACCTGTCAGCACAAAACACGAATCAGTAGTAAGGATCAGGTTTGAAGCATAATCATCAAACTGAAAATCGAAAACGCTAAAAAAAAGTATATTACCTAGTTGATCAATCTTTGTAAGCATAAAATCTGATTGTGAACTATAGTAATTACCACAAACAACGTAATCTCCTGTCGCGATTTTAATCACTTTTACTACGCTGTGCCTATTATCCTCATTACCCCAAACTGATTCTGACAGCACTCTACCAGTAGAATCCAGACGGCAGAAATAAAATTTCCTAGCTCCACCCAACAAATTCTGGGCTTGTAAACCAATCACAACATAATCACCACATTCTAACTGATCAACGTAATCAACTTCACTAAATCCAAAATTATTATCCACACCCCAAACTTTCGTAAACAGCATATCCTGCTGTTGTCCCCAACAAACCGCAGAGCAAAAAACCATCAAAAACTGTAGTAGTTTTCTCATTCCGAAAAACAAGATAATCAAACGGAATTTACAAAGATTGAATCAGAATTGCTAAAACTTCCTCAATTTGGTTTGAGCCCTGATTACGCTGAACCAAATCCCCTACCTTTGCACCGTGAGTGAATCCATCATCAGTCTGAGCAAAATTGCACGCGAGTACCTTGTGGGTACTGAACATATTTATGCGCTGCGCAACATCACACTTGAAATTTACAAGAACGATTATGTTGCCTTGATGGGTCCTTCCGGTTCCGGTAAATCTACCTTGATGAACGTTATCGGTTGTTTGGATACACCAAGCGGCGGCGAATATGTTCTCAACAGCAAGTCTGTTGCACGCATGAGTGATGATGAACTTGCAGAAGTGCGTAACAAAGACATAGGATTTGTATTCCAGACCTTTAATCTTCTTCCGCGTCAAAGCGCATTGGAAAATGTAATGCTTCCACTCGTTTATGCCGGAATTCCGAAAGCATTGCGCAAACAAAAAGCAGAACATGCTTTGGAGCAGGTTGGATTGAAAGACCGCATGCATCACCGTCCGAATGAACTTTCCGGAGGACAACGTCAGCGCGTGGCTATTGCGCGTGCGTTGGTGAATGATCCTGCTATTATTCTGGCAGACGAACCTACAGGAAACCTTGATTCAAAAACTTCCGTGGAAATCATGGGGTTGTTTGAATCCATTCACCAATCGGGAAACACCATCATTGTTGTAACGCACGAAGAAGATATTGCGCAGTACGCGCATCGCATTGTCCGCATCAAAGACGGAACTGTGGAGAGAGATTATATGAATGATAATATCCGCACCTTCGCAACGATTTCAAAATGAAAATCTACACACGCACAGGAGATAAAGGTCAGACATCACTGATCGGCGGAACACGGGTTCCGAAACATCATATTCGCATCGAAGCTTACGGAACCGTTGACGAATTGAATTCGTGGATCGGCGTGATTCGCGATACTGCGAACAACGATAACATTAACGAGCAACTCATTTCCATTCAGAATACACTTTTCACAATCGGTTCGCATTTGGCGAACGATCCGGAGAAGAGTAAGATGAAACTTCCTGAAATTACAGAAGCGGAAGTGAAATCACTGGAAGACGCCATTGATGCAATGGATGCGCAACTGGAACCGATGAAGCATTTTGTTCTTCCGGGCGGGCACATTGCAGTTTCCAATTGTCACGTTGCGCGCTGCGTGTGTCGCCGTGCCGAGCGTTGCATCATTCATCTCTCGGAAGAATTTGCAGTGGAAGAAATCATTGTGCGTTACATCAATCGCCTGAGCGATTATCTTTTCACGCTTTCCAGAAAATTATCTGCAGATATGGGCGCGAAAGAAATCCCTTGGATAGTGCGGTGAGAAATTAGACGGTAGACTTTAGACGCGGTAATTCGGAACCCGGGATTCGGGATTCGGGATTCGTAATTCGTAATCCGCAATCCGTAATTCGCAATCCACAATCCACAATAACCAACCCATGCCAAACTCCGATTTTGTTAGAAAGTCATCTTCTTTCTGATTTTCAGCTTTTTAAGAAATTATAAATATTTCTGCAGAACGGTTCAACCGATTCAGATATTTCTACTTTTGCACGAAAATTGACTTGTAAATCTCAGTTACCAACCGAGTGTAACATTTTTGCAAAATCAGCGTTTAGAGTTACAACCCTTAAAAACTGAAGTACTATGTATTGGACCCTGGAACTTGCCTCTTACCTTGAAGACGCTCCGTGGCCTGCTACGAAGGAAGAGCTTATCGACTATGCCATTCGCTCGGGCGCGCCAATGGAAGTGATGGAGAACCTGCAGGAGATTGAAGACGAAGGCGAAGCCTACGAATCAATCGAGGAGATCTGGCCGGATTATCCGACCAAAGAAGACTTCTTCTTCAATGAAGATGAGTATTAATCTTACTGACAAAATCTGACTAAGGGGCTTCATCGCCCCTTTTTTATTGGCTTTTTCTGCCAATACGTCGGCATTGACCTTGAAATGTCACTTTTTCGCTTGAGGAATGACTTTTGATCAGTAATTTCACAATCCATTTCGGAAAATGAGAAATCAGCATAAAAACGCACTTCCACTACTCGTAACACTTGCGGGCTGCGTGCTTATGCTTGCTTGGGTCGATCCGATTCACGCTACCGAAGTAACACGCCAGTTAACTCAAAAAGGTTACGGCATTTCTCAGCTCCGTAAGTCAGAGGTTGCGATTGTAAAAAACTCCAACCACGATCTTAAAGTAGTCTTCAAAGGTTTTTCAGTTACCGCTGATCTCAATCCAACTTCAGCTGCACAATCTGAAAAACTCAACTTCAGTTATCATTCCGTCTTCCCGCATTGTGTCAAGGCTGTTCTCAAAGCCGACATACGCACGTGGATGAAACGCGAATGATGCTTCATACGGAAGTGAATTCTTCGTTTCCGTGAGCGGTTACTTCAACCGTCTTCCCTACGCATTCTCATTTTCGCAGCATCAGGGAATTGCTGTGTTACTTTCAATTTCATTACAATGTTCAATTCATTAATCAAAAGCATTTCCAAGCTGATGGGCGGTTCCAAATCGGAACGCGACGTTAAAGAGATTCAACCTTACATCGACGAGATTCTCTCCATCTATGCAGGACTCCATACACTTTCCAACGATCAACTGCGCAATAAGACTGCAGAATTCCGCAAGAAGATCAACGATTACATCAGCGAAGAGCAGAAGGAAATCAATGAGCTGAAAGCAGAAGCTGAAAATCCTGAAACGGACATCGAGCAACAGGAATCCATCTTCAATCAGATCGACGAGATCGAAAAGAAGATGCTCAAGAAAATCGAGGAAGTTCTCGATGAAATTCTGCCTGAAGCATTCGCGGTAGTAAAAGAGACAGCGCGTCGCCTGACTGAGAACAAAGAACTCGTTGTTACCGCAACAGATCATGATCGCAATCTGGCAGTTCGTAAACCGAATGTTGTGATTGACGGCGATAAAGCGATCTGGAAAAACACGTGGATGGCAGCCGGCAACGAAGTTACCTGGAACATGATTCACTACGATGTACAGCTCATCGGCGGAACAGTTCTCCATCAAGGGAAAATTTCCGAGATGGCAACCGGTGAAGGTAAAACACTCGTAGCAACGCTTCCGGTTTATCTCAATGCGCTTCCGGCTCGTGGTGTACACGTTGTAACTGTAAACAACTACCTCGCACGCCGTGACTGTGAATGGAACGGACCTTTGTTCGAGTTTCTCGGCCTTACTGTAGATTGTATTGATCTGCATGAGCCGAACAGTGAAGAACGTCGTCGTGCTTACAACGCTGATATCACTTTCGGAACCAACAACGAATTCGGTTTCGATTATCTCCGCGATAACATGTCGCGCGAGCCGAATGAATTGGTACAACGCAAACACCATTATGCAATTGTCGATGAGGTCGATTCCGTTCTCATTGACGATGCGCGTACACCGCTCATCATTGCCGGTCCTACACCGAAAGGCAATAATCACATGTTCAATGAGCTGAAACCGAAAATCGAAAAGCTCGTTAACGCACAGCGTGCGTACATCAACACAATTCTTGCAGATTCCAAGAAACTCTTCGCAGCCACAGGTGATAAGGAGAAAGAGAAAGATGCCGGATTGCTCTTGTTACGTTGTCACCGTGGATTACCGAAGAACAAAGCATTGATCAAGTTCCTCAGCGAACAAGGCGTACGTCAGTTGCTCCAGAAAACGGAGAACTACTACATGGCCGACCAGCAGAAGGAAATGCACAAAGTGGATCAGGAACTTTTCTTCGTGATTGATGAGAAGCACAACTCCATTGAACTCACGGAAAAAGGTATCGATCTTATTTCAACACATACAGAAGATCACAACTTCTTCATTCTTCCTGACCTTGCAACAGAAATGAGTCAACTTGAACGTCAGTACACTGACGAGAAAGAACGACTGATCAAGAAAGATGAACTCATTCGCGATTACAACGTAAAATCCGAACGCGTTCACTCCATGCAGCAATTGCTGAAAGCATATTGCTTGTTCGAGAAGGATGATGAATACATCGTTGCTGATGGAAAAGTGAAAATCGTTGATGAACAAACCGGTCGTGTATTGGACGGACGTCGTTACTCTGATGGTTTGCACCAGGCGATTGAAGCAAAAGAAAATGTGAAGATCGAAGCGGCTACACAGACGTACGCAACGGTTACACTTCAGAACTACTTCCGTATGTATCACAAGCTCGCCGGAATGACCGGTACAGCGGAAACGGAAGCACAGGAATTCTGGACGATCTACAAATTGGATGTTGTAACGATTCCTACCAACAGACCTACATCAAGAAAAGATCTCGAAGATTTGGTTTACAAAACCAAGCGTGAGAAGTACAACGCTGTAATCGAAGAAATTGTAAAGTGCGTGAAGGAAGGCCGTCCGGTACTAGTTGGTACAACGTCCGTGGAAATTTCCGAGTTGCTGAGCCGTATGTTGAAGTTGCGTAATATCAAGCACAACGTACTCAACGCGAAATTGCACCAGAAAGAAGCAGACATCGTTCAGGAAGCGGGACAAGCGGGAACTGTAACGATTGCAACCAACATGGCAGGTCGTGGTACGGACATCAAACTCGGACCGGGAGTGAAAGAAGCCGGCGGTCTTGCGATCATCGGTACAGAGCGACATGAATCACGTCGTGTTGACCGTCAGTTACGCGGTCGTGCAGGACGTCAGGGTGATCCGGGATCATCACAATTCTTCGTTTCATTGGAAGACGATCTGATGCGTTTGTTCGGCTCAGAGCGTATTGCAAAATTGATGGACCGCATGGGTCTCGAAGAAGGAGAAGTGATCCAACACAGCATGATCACGAAATCAATCGAGCGTGCACAGCGTAAAGTCGAAGAAAACCACTTCGGTACACGTAAGCGTTTGATTGAATATGATGACGTAATGAACGCGCAACGTGAAGTGATTTACAAGCGTCGTCGTCATGCATTGTTCGGCGAGCGTTTGCAGATCGACATCAACAACATGATTCGTGATGTTGCGGAACACATTGTGAACGAAGCTGTGGAAACACAGAACTTCGAACAGTTTGAACTGGATTTGCTGCGCAACTTCGGATTGGAATCACCGGTAACACAGGATGATTTTGCAACGAAGAAGAAAGAAGAGCTGAACGAGATTGTGATGGATGCTGCGGCGGAACATTACAAAGAGAAGTCAGCACGAATGGCAGGACAAGCGTTTCCGATTATTAAAGAAGTTTTCGAAACACAGTCTGCTACTTACGAGAATATCACAACTCCGATCACAGACGGAATGCGCACATTGCAGGCGGTTGCCAACCTGAAGCGTTGTTATGAAACGCAAGGGCGAGAACTCGTAACCGTGATGGAAAAAGGAGCAATCCTCGCGATGATTGATGATGCATGGAAAGAGCATTTGCGCGAGATGGATGACTTGAAGACAAGCGTTCAGAACGCCGTGTACGAGCAGAAAGATCCATTGTTGATTTACAAGTTCGAATCATTTGACCTTTTCAAGCGAATGGTTGATGATACGAACCGCAACATGGTTTCATTCCTCTTCCGCGCTAACCTTCCAAGCGGAAACGGACAAGCGCCGCCTGTACAGAACGCAGCACGCAAACAGGTTCAGCAGCCGCAACCTAAACTTCAAACACAACGCGAAGAAGTGAACAGTGCGCCGCAGAATCAGGTTCCGCAGAATGCTCAGGTGAATCGCGGTCCGGGTGGAATGCCACAACAGGCTCCGCAACCGGTACAGCAAGTTGTGCGTCAGGAACCGAAAGTCGGACGTAATGATCCTTGTCCTTGCGGATCAGGCAAGAAATTCAAGAGCTGCCACGGAAAATAAACTTATGAAGCGTAATTGTGAAAACAGTTGCGCTTCTTTTCTTTTTCCCCGATTGAACGATCAGCGTATGAACTACTCCAACAAAATTCTTAAGAACAGTTCAACTGTTGCTAAAGTTTCTTTTTTCATCGCACTGCTATTCATTTCATGCAGCGAACAGAAAAGCGCTAAGCCGGACATTACCGGGAAGTGGTTGCTGGAAAATGTTTTCATTATCAATCCGCACAACGAAATAACACCTTACGAAGACGGCGGCATTTACGATCCGATTTATTGGGAAATCTCGGAAGAACAGATTTTAAAAAATTTCATGGAAGACGGTGCAAGCAAATCCAATGCTTTCCCCTATAAGTTCAGTGACGATAGCACCATTACCGAGCAAGTTCGTTTCAAAATGATGAGTGTGAACGAAAATCAGTTGGTACTGCTCACGCTGGACAGTGCGGAAGAATTCACAGGCGAATACAATGAAAACTGCGTTAAGAAATTAATTTTCGTCAGGTCAAGATGATCTGATGAAATCAATTTCTCCGCATATCGAAATTCTGACTTATCCAGCCCGGAAGCCATTGCGTAAAATACATTTCGGGGAGTTGACCATAATTTCAGGATTGTTCCCTATCTCATTCATTAATTCCGATTGCCTCATTGCAATACTTTCTTTTCTTAGAAATATTCAGTAAGTTTGAAATAGACACTGTTAGCCCCACTTACAGTTGTAATTTGTGTGACCCTGTTAATTGAGGTAGTACTTCAAAATTGCGGCATATGGAATACAATAAATTTGAAACAGAGATCCCCGGCTTTTCCCTTGACAACCTTTTGGAAGGTTATCAGGTCATCGACTTCGAATGGCGTTATGTCTATGTAAACAAAACGGTTGTCAAGCATAGTCGCTACTCATCAGCGGAAGATTTGATCGGCTTTACCATGATGGAAAAATACCCGGGCATTGAAAACACGCGACTATTTGAAATTCTCCGCCAGTGTATGACGGATCGTATTTCTACCGTGATGGAAAATGAATTTGAATTCCCTGACGGAGGTATTGGTTATTTTGATTTGCGTATTGAACCGGTTCCGCAAGGACTATTCATCCTTTCCGTTGATGTGACAGAACGTAAAAAAGCCGAAAGAACCCGGACACAGTATGTTGAGTCATTGGAGCTGTTACTGAAAATAACTTCAAGGTGCGTTGAACAGCCTGTGGAGCAAATAATGAACCTTTCCGATTCGATAGAAAAATCCGCCGAGGCAGAACAATTAAAAATTGTTGTGTCGAATTTGCGCAGTTCTGCAGAACAACTCATGGCGTGCAGGAGAGAAATCGCCACGCTCATTCCCAACACATAAAACACGGACTTATTATATTTCCGTTATCAGACGAAGTAACGCATCTTTAATTGGGTATGTCAGCGAAAGAGAAGCCCCTACTGAACAAGAAAGTGCGACTGGAAAAATACCCCGGCAAGGGAGGCTGGACCTTTGCACGGCTTCCCGACATACGACCTGAGAAGAAAAATCCTTTTGGTTGGAGAAAGGTTCGTGGCACCATCGACGGCTACGAAATTTCGAAATACCATCTGATGCCAATGGGCGATGGAAATCTTTTCCTCCCTGTGAAAGCGGAAATCAGAAAGAAAATCGGAAAGCAGGAAGGCGATACAGTTCGTGTGATTCTTTATCCCGATAACGAGCCGCTTCATGTTCCCGAAGAAATGCTGGAATGTCTGAAAGACGAACCTGCAGCTTATCGGTTCTTTCAAAAGCTGACCGAGAGCGAACAACGTCATTACATCCTTTGGATTTATTCTGCTAAAAAAGAAGAAACCAAAGTTAACCGCATGGCGAAATGTGTAAATCGTTGTAGCAAGCAACTGAAAATGTACGATCCTGTATCGGAATAAGTAATAGTGCCTATAGATTTCCCTGATCGGCAGCAATGGTGTCGTTGTTTACCTTTGTGCCAGAAAGGATCAATATGTCACAACGCACAACAGAAGCAGTATTCCCTCCGCAAAACCCGCATTTTGTAGGAGACGGATTCAGAGTACACAATTTCATTCCGTCTTACCGTCATCTTTCCATGCAACGCATGAGTCCGTTTATCATGCTGGATTACGGATCGAAATTCCACTTCCCTCCTTCTGATAAACCGCGCGGCGTAGGCGTTCATCCGCATCGTGGATTTGAAACGGTTACGATTGCGTACAAAGGACGTGTTGCGCATCACGACAGTGCAGGAAACAGTGGTGTTATCGGAGAAGGTGATGTACAATGGATGACAGCTGCTTCAGGTGTATTGCACAAGGAATATCATGAAGAAACGTTTACCAAAACGGGTGGCGATTTTCAGATGGTGCAGTTGTGGGTGAATCTTCCTGCAAAAGATAAGATGTCGAAGCCGAAGTATCAGGAGATCACAAAATCATCAATGAAAGTTGTTGATCTTGGTGAAGGCAGTCTTGAAATTATTGCAGGTGAATACAAAGGTGAAAAAGGTCCGGCATCCACATTTACACCTGTGTACATCTACAACATTCGCTTGAAAAAAGGTGCGTCTGCTGAAATCAATCTGCCTTCCGATTTTAATACCGCAATGCTCGCAGTGGAAGGACAATTCACCATCAATAATGCAGATGCCGTTCCAACGGATCATTTCGCTTTGATGCGCAACGATGGAGAAACATTCACTGTAACCGGCGTTGAAGACGCATTGATTCTGTTGCTCAGCGGCCAGCCTATACATGAACCGATTGCAGCGCATGGACCGTTTGTGATGAACACACGGGAAGAAATTATCGAAGCGTTTACCGACTTCGAAGCAGGCAAATTCGGGCATTTGGACTGATCAAGGGAATATTTGCGAAAAGTTACTGCCTTGATTATGGAATTTGCGACCTTAACGCATCCTGTAATCAACTATGAAAAACGCATTTTTCGCCTTCTGTCTGCTTGCGCTTCAGCCATTGCTCGCCAAGGCTGATCTGAAACCATTTGAGGAAACAGCACCAAATTGGGAAGTAACCGGAACTAAGCCGGCACCTGATCTTCCTGCAGGAACAGGACAATTTGTTGTATCGTTTGTTGATGAAGACAACAATCCTATGACGGACTCAATGGCGGTGCGTCACAATCAGGCTTGGAAATTCTACTATCCGAATGAAAAAGGAATAATTTACATCGGACTGAAAGAAGGAAAATACAAATTTGAATTCTTCAGCAACGGCGAACATTTTACGGTTTACACGGATTCCATTCTTCTGAAAGAAAGAACGCAGGTTGCAATGACCGTAAGATATTCCAGAGCTTTCTATCCGGTGATCACAGAAAAACCAGTGATCTATTTCTATCCGGAGAAGGAAACGCAGATGAACGTGCAACTCACTGTGAACGGTTCATTAGGTTTTACATATCCGAAGTATAACAACGGATGGAATTTCACTGCAGATACAAACGGCGTTTTGCACATGAACGGAAATCAATATGATTACCTTTTCTGGGATGGTGTCGCAAACATCAATTTCTCCAATGTGAATATGAACGAAGGAGCAATTGTACATCGTGACAGTGTTGCGATTTTCTTCGAACGTTCTTTAACGGCAATGGGGTTTACTCCGCGTGAGCGACAGGATTTCATCACGTATTGGTGTCCGCAGATGCAGAATACAGAAACGAGTTTCATTCAGTTTATTCCTCAGGCAGCTTATGATCAAGTCGCGCCTCTGACAATTTCACCGAAACCCGATCACACCAATCGTGTTTTCATGATCTGGTGTGACGGAAGTCGTTACGTCCAGAGTGATTTAACTCCACAGAAATTCACTCCGCTGAACAGAGAAGGTTTTGACGTACTCGAATGGGGTGGAGCACATTTCAACCCGGATCTGATTCCGGTTCTTGAAACGACAGGATTCAATTATCAGGATAAGCACTAATTTTCTACATGATGAAATACTTATTACTGCCGCTTACGTTATTGCTATTTGCATTTGCTGACGAACACAAACAACCTGAATCGCCCGGCTTACCCTGGAGAATAATTTCTTCTGACAAAGACCCATCGGTACAATCCAATGAATCGCTTATTGAATTTCGTTTTCTAATAGATGGAACCAAAGCCAGACAACGCAACATTGTGTATTCATACAATGCCATTCAGGACACCGCAATATGTTCGAACGACGGAGAACTGGATCTCTACGTTAAGCCGGGGCGGTATAAATTTCAATTTTACCTCGATCAATCGCATTACGAAGTAGTAACCGATTCTGTTGGATGCAAAGGAGGTTACACAACTACAATAGAAGTTGATTTCCGCAATTCAGAAATCATGATCGAAGTGGATAAACCGGTGATCTATCTCTATCCTGAATCGACAACTGATGTGAACGTGAAGTTGAACTTCAACGGCAATCTCGGTTTCACGTGGCCACAATACAACGAAGGATGGAACGTAACTGCTCAGCCCGACGGATCACTGCAAAGCGCAGGAAAATCATTCGATTATCTTTTCTGGGAAGGTTCTGCATCTGTGAGCGCTTCATCATTTGACAACACTTCAGGTTATATTGTACAACGCGATACGCTGGCAGATTTCTTCGAGCATGCGTTGACGAAAATGAATCTCTCTCCGCGCGAACGCCAGGATTTCATTACCTATTGGTGTCCGCGAATGATACAGAACGAATTCAATTACATTCATTTCGCTTCTGAACAGGAATACAATTCCATTGCAACGATGAACATTACTCCGCAACCCGATGAAGTCTTTCGTGTGTTCATGGTTTGGAGCAAAGCTGATCCGAAAGAAAATACGGTTGAGCGTTCTCAGGACTTGCCACGTGCATCTCGCAAAGGCTTCACTGTTGTGGAATGGGGCGGTGCTGAAATCAGCAACAACGAACTCTGATCAGATTAATCCTCTCGCTTTCAACTCGAGATATTTGTTGATGGTATTCACGGTCAGATTCTCCGGCGCTGTGAACACTGCGTGAATTCCGTAAAGACCAAGTTCGCGGACAATCAATTTCTTCTCGTAAGAGAACTTCTCCGCGATGGTTTGGTAATAAATCTCCTGAATGGTTTCCGGTTCTCTGTCCAGAAATTTACGCAACTCAGTATTCTCGAAGAAGATTACCACCAACAAGTGATCTTTCGCCAATCTGCGGAAGTATGTCATCTGCCTCTGCATTCCTGCAAGCGTTTCGAAGTTGGTGTATAATAATAACAGACTGCGCTGCGTAATGTTGCGCTTCACGTGCGTGTACAATTTTCCGTAATCAGATTCCTGATACCCGGTTTTTGCCTTGTACAGCATTTCAAGAACATGCATCATCTGCAATCCCTTGCGCTCCGCCTTGAGTGTTCCGTGAATACGATGTGAGAATGTGATGATGCCGGCTTTATCGTATTTCAGCATAGCGATGTTTGAAATAACGAGAGAAGCATTGATTGCGTAGTCCAGCAAGGTCATTCCTTCGAATGGCATTTTCATCACGCGGCCCATGTCCACCAGTGAATACACCTGTTGCGATTTTTCATCCTGATAGGTATTCACCATCAGGCGTCGCTTGCGGGCAGTGGCTTTCCAGTTTACCGTACGCGGATCATCGCCTGCGACATACTCTTTGATTTGATCAAATTCGGTATTGTGCCCCACTCTTCTGATCTTCTTGATACCGATGTCTGTCAGTCGCTGTGAGATTGCCATCAATTCATACTTTCTCATCTGAATGAACGATGGATAAACAGGAACGGTGATATCACCGTCAAAAACAAAGCGTCGTTGAATCAATCCGAGCACAGTGGAGCAAAGCACATTCACTGCTCCGAACGTGTATTCGCCTCTGCGTACAGGTCGCACTTTGTAAGTGAGCATTTTCTTCCCGAACGGAGCAAGAAAGACACTGAAAGCCAAATCACGCGCCTGAAACTGAACAGGCAATTCATCAACAACTTTCAACCAGATCGGATAAGGATACTTATTCTCGAGATAGATGCGAATGTCGTTCTGATCGCCGTTGGAAAGTTTCTCCATCATTTCTCTGCGTGCAAACATTCCTTTGCGCACCCAAAGCATGAGAAAATCAGCAGCAAGAACAAAAGGAACTGCAATCACGATCGTCAATGTAATACCGTACAGAAACGCCCACTTCCACGAAAGCAAAGCCATCAGCACCAGAAGGCCGCACAACGCAAAGAAGCGAGGAGTAAAAAATATGGATCTGTACAGTTTCAGCATGACTTTTTATCTCGGGATTTCCACTTGTTGTAAAATCTGACGCACAATTTCCGCCGTTGTCAATCCTTCCATTTCACGTTCAGGAGTGAGCATTACGCGGTGTTGTAACACAGGAATCGCCACTTCACGAATGTCGTCAGGAGTAATGAAATCACGTCCACGCATTGCAGCGAGCGCTTTAGAAGAAGTGAGAATTGCCAGTGAAGCACGAGGCGAAGCACCTAAGTACAACGAAGCATTGTTACGTGTTTGAGAAACAATCTGCGCGATGTAATGCAACAGTTGCGGCTCAACATACAAACTGTAAACTTTCTCGCGGTAGCCGCGCAATTGTTCAGCAGTAATTACTGATTGTACATTCTCAATCTGCAGAGAATTTTTTCTGGAATGATAATCCTCAAGGATCTTCGTTTCCTGCGCCACGTTCGGATAATCCACACGTATTTTGAATAGGAAACGATCCAGCTGCGCTTCCGGCAATCGATACGTTCCTTCCTGATCCACGGGGTTCTGCGTTGCAACCACCATGAACGGAGGATCCAATTTGTACGTCCTTCCGTCAACTGTAACCTGACGTTCTTCCATGGATTCGAAAAGCGCGGATTGCGTTTTCGCAGGAGCGCGGTTGATTTCGTCGATGAGAACAATGTTAGAGAAGATCGGTCCCTGACGGAATTCGAATTCATTCGTCTTGATGTTGAACACGCTGGTTCCTGTTACATCGGAAGGCATCAGATCGGGCGTGAACTGCAATCGTGAGAACTTCACTGAAACTGTCCGTGCCAGCAATTTTGCCGTCAGCGTTTTTGCAACGCCCGGAACACCTTCAAGAAGAATGTGTCCGTCGGAAAGCAAAGCAGCGATCATCAGATCTACTGTCTGTTCCTGCCCGACAATCACTTTCCCGATTTCAGAACGCACACTCTGAACTGCAGCCTGCAGATCAGAAAGATTGATCCTGTTTTCGAATGGAGTGTTAGTTGGATTTATCATGGTGCTGTATTTATTTATCGTTTACTTCTTTCGTTGAATTCCCTGATCATCTTCACTAATTCCTTGAGATCATCAGCAGTATGTACATTCACAATTCGCATTCGTTCAATCGTGGTGAACAGTCGTTTCACCTGCGCATGCGGAACACCTGAAAGTGCCGTTACTTTATCAATGAGTCGATCATCAATGGTAAGCGTGGTCACAAAGAATCGTGAACGCACAGACTCCAGGAAATAATTGATTTTTTTTCCGATGATATTGGTGTGATCACTTTGCCGATAATACAATGCACCCACCTGCTCCACGAAATCAAGTGTGGCGTTTCTGAAACCGGGAACAACCGGAACCGGGCGCTGACGACGTTTACCTCCGAAAATCAATGCGATAATTCCCGCCACGATAACAATGTAATAGGCCAACTGCAAAGCAGGTTCAGATAGCAGATAGCGACGCGGATCGTCGTTCTCCACTTTGAACGGCTTGTAGTGTATATCCATCATTGTGAAACGATCCGGCAGATAACTGAGTGCTCCGAAAACATATTCGGCATTTTCAGGTTTGGCAGCGTAATAATTGCAGAATGCCAAAGGCATAGTATGCAGAAGAAATTTTCCGTTGCCCATCTTGTACTCAATAAAATTCGGGTAACCACGAAAATCAGTTCCCAGAACAGTTACATCCTTTGTTCTGAAACGACCGAAAACGACGGAGTAATTTTCGCGATCCAGCTTCACATAATTCTGCAATCCCAGATTCGGATTCACAAGATTCATGCGAACCGTATCGTAGTTATACGTCATCGCCGAATTGATTGTCATTGTGGAGTCTTCTTCGTAATAATAGTCGAACGCATCAGTTCCGTATGCTTTAAGTGTATCGCTCAGCAAGCCGAAACTGTTCGCAGCAATGAAAACGGTATTGCCTTCGGAAACAAAACGGCAAAGTTCAATTACATCCAGAGCAGAAGGTCGGAACGTAGCATTCACAAAAACATAATTCGCTCCGTTGTACGAAGTATCGCGCAAGTGCGTGTAAATCGTTTTGTTCACTTCATCTACTTCCGGAGTAATCGTCTCTTCCAGATAGTAATTCATCAGATAGCAACCGTACGGAATCTTTGAGTTGATTCTGTAATTCGGCTCCCAGTTGATTCTGCGTCCGGAACTCTTTTGAGAAATGTATCCGATCAGCGTCATCACACCAACGAGCAAAAGGAGATATGGCCAGCTCTTTCTCACTTCTTCACCTCCTTCTTAATAATCGTCACATGGAAATTTCTCAGATCATCTTCCACTTTGCGATAGCCCATCTCATCCACTTCGAAATCTCCGTACCAGATGTAATCGTAAATCAGACTTACTCTGCCGAATTGTTGTTGAAGTCCGGAGCCGCTCAGCTCGTAATAGTAATCGCTGTTGGTTTTATCAATTTTCCAATTGATAAGATCACGATCCGTCATTTCCTTCAATGATCGTAAAAACCACAAACGTACTGCCAAGCGGAAATCGCTTGCCTGCAAAGCGCTTTGTATTTGCGAATCGTAATTGATCGCATGTATATCCACGTCTTCTACGCTCGCATCCACATCTTCCTTTGTCTTCGTTTTACGTTTGAAGATAAGGTTTCCACCTGTTCCGGTTGCTTTCAATACAAAGAACACAATCAACGCCACTCCGATAAGCAGAATGAAAATCGTCCAACCGTTCATACGACGCGAACTGCCGTCGGAGCTGCTCAAATCATCACTGACATCATCGAAAAAGCTGCGTAACAATTTATCGAGGAGACGATCGAAGAAAGAATCCTGCTGATCTGTAGATTTCTCTTCAACATACTTCCAGTCATCATCGCTGAACACTTGCTCCATTACATCAGAATCCGGCTGGCGGAACTCAATCGCGGCTGTATCGTTTTGCGGAACAATCAAAGAATCTTTTGCGGCGAAAGCATTGCCACTCCATCCTGACAAGAGAATCAGAATGAACAGCAGCCTTCTCAGGCAACGATCAATATGTAAGTTCAATATTGTCATCGTCTTTGTTCTTCCCGATCGATTCGAGCATATCGATTGTGCCCTTGCCGTCTTTTTTCTCTTTCAAGCTGTAGAAATGAATCGCAATAGTTGCTGCAAAAACAGAGTACACCATGGTCTTTGCAAATTCTCCGGTTCCTGTAAGAATCGCATTTACAAGTACCCAATCAATATCCATATTCTTTGTAGGATCCAACGCGCTTAATCCTGCAATCCATGAAAGTACGCTCGCCGGCAAGGAAATCATTCCACCTAACGCAAGCAGGAGCGCCCACATGCAGAAGAACACAACCCACGTGTGCCACCAGTTTCCCTTCAATACCTGAGCTGAAAGTCGCAAAGCGGAAAACGCATTCAGTTTTTCGTCATCTGCATGTCGCGCGATGAATGTACTGTACATCAGAAACCAGAACGGAAAGCGACAGAGAAAATATCCGACATAACCGAGGAAAATCATGAAGACACCGGCTCCGAGAGAAAGTTCCGCGAAACCATATAATAATCCGAACAAAACAATTCCGAGAACAGACGGAAGCATAATCACAAGAAGAAAATTAACCAGCGTTCCTCCGAAATCCGTTAAGATCGATTTCGTGATATCGTTCACATCAAATTTTCCGGGTCCCTTTATTCTGTACACGCGAATGAAATGACTTACGACCAAAGCAGTAATGGTTCCATTTACCAACCACTTCAATTGCGAAAGAATCATTTTCGATGCGAGATAATCACCGACATGCGTCCAATCGAAATCGCTGTTCGGTCCGATGATCTTCACTTCGTAGAAAGCGTGCATCATGCACGTGAGGAGTGCAAACGGGCCAACGAGAAAGAGTATGGTTTTGAAAAAGATGACAAAGTTCTCACGGATGAGCTTCCGCGTATCCGAGAACACCTTTCCAAAGGTTCTTATCTCTTCAAACTTTAACGGAAGTTCCTTTTGATTCATAAATTGACTCTTTCACTTTGCTCGTACGATCGATAATCTGATCGTCTTCATCATAACGATTCACGTTGTAAGCCGCCCAAATTATAAGACTGATTCCTCCTGAGTAACACATCCCGAAGAAAATATAAGTGAACGTATCGGCTCCTTTCCCTGTTACAATCTGCATGAGTAATGCGAGTGTCGGTAGCAGAAAAAGCAATAAGCCCATGAAAATTCGTGAGCGCGTTACCGGGTTGAAAGTCTTCAGTGTGGTGAGATATTCCAGCACGGAAACTTTCTCTGATCCTCTGTTGATTTTAATCAAAGCCAATGCAATCGGAGATGCCGGTGATGTAATTATTATACTGAACCAAATTAATATGCGGTTGAATATGCTCGCTGACGCTTCATCCTCTGTTGCTTTACGCGCACGACCGGCAGCAATGTATGGAAGCGCAACAAAGTACCACAATACAAACACCAGAGAACCGAAGATGATGATCATGCGACCGATGTCTGACATCTCCGTAAAGCGTGTAACGAATCCTTCGAAGAAAGCGGCAAGAAAGAAAAACGGAATCAGACCAATTGCAACTTTCAAAGCATCTCTTGCTCCGTTCATGAAAGCCACACCACGTGGCCACGCACCCGGGAACCAGATAGCGTTACCCATTGCGATTCCACCTGCGCCGGCAACGATGATACACCAGATTTCAATTGTTCCGTGAATCCACACGGTAAGGAATGCTTCTTCTGTGAATCCCTGACTGGAAAGAAAATACATGAATGCACCAAGCATTACGCCATTACGGAACATCATGAAACCAACGCCGATCCAATGCAGAACACCGGCAAGAATGCACATGACTGCAACGGTACTGTTGTTGAGTGCAATGCGGAAGAACATGAAGAAATGATTATCGTCTTTGTATACACCGAGCGGATCACCCAAACGCATGTTCTCCAGAGTCATGTCCACATAATCATCTCCAA
Source organism: Bacteroidia bacterium (assembly GCA_023151315.1). Lineage (GTDB taxonomy): Bacteria > Bacteroidota > Bacteroidia > Palsa-965 > Palsa-965. The sequence goes on along the minus strand of JAKLJE010000003.1, from coordinate 5,820 downwards.
GAATGAGGCGTACAAAACCGGTATCGTTTGCAGCGGAGATGACACCGATCCAGACTGACACAGCGAAAATCAGGAATGCGATATAGAGATTCATCTGTTGTCCGCGCATGTGCAACGGAAACTCCTTAGACCAGAAAGTGAAAATGCGGGAACGCTTTTCTTTCTTGTTCTTGTAAATCTCCTGATGTATTCGGGCCGCAAGATCGTTGAGATACTTCTCTGTATTCGATCCGGGATAAAAAGTGCGTGCCCATGAAAGATCATCTGTGATGCGCACGAAAAGGTCAGCGAGAGCATCCGGGTCATTGAAATCACCTTTGTTCAGGAGATTCTCAAATTCCATCCACCGCTGATAATTCTGCCGCAGAAAGGTGATTTCTTTCATTGAACCGAAGATAAACAATCTCCGTCTTCAGTCTATATTTGTTTTATGAAACTCACGATCCGGAAAGCAACTGATCTGAAAGCTGCCCGATGGGCAGGCGGCACCACAACGCAACTTGCGATTTGGCCCGAAAGCGCTGAATACACGAAATTCAATTTTCAATTTCGAATCAGCCGTGCTACCGTTGAAATTGAAGAATCAACATTCACGTTCATGCCCGGTGTGAAACGGCATTTAATGATTCTGGACGGCGCGTTGCATATTGATCACAAAGGACGTTACCGCAAACAGCTGGATAAATTCGGCTATGATATTTTCGACGGAGAATGGCCGACTACGGCAAGAGGCAAAGTGACGGATTTCAATCTGATGACGCGAGGTAAAACCACAGGTAAACTTCAGGCTTTGGTTCTCGGCGACAGAAAAGAAACGACTTTGGATTTCGAACGAAGTACAACACACAGTTCCTTTTACGTTGTAAGCGGACAAATCCGACTGATCTGCGGTTCACACGCTGCAACATTGAAAAAAGGCGACTTCGCATTTCTCGAACATGAACAGGAAGAAGCAATTGTACATATGCAGGCGATTGCAGAAAGTGAAATCATTGCCGCATCTGTAAAACTTTAAATCAGTAATACTATCTTAGTTGCATGTCTGACATAGCAAGAATAAATACCACCCAGAACGTTGTCATCGATTACGAAGTAGCTTCGGCCGGTGAACGCGTGTTGGCGCGTATGCTTGATCTTGTTCTGTTCGGAGCCTATGCCTTCATTGCAATTCTGATCGTCAGTCAGGTGATTTCCAACATGAGTTGGGAACGCATGCAGAAAGTAGCGCCTGTTCTGTACATTCTGATTCCGCTTCCTGTGATGACGTACACGTTGTGGTGCGAATCAATTTTCAACGGAAGAAGTTTCGGAAAGATGATTCTCGGTTTGAAAGTGGTAAAAACAGACGGAACACCAGCGGGACTTGGCGATTTTGCTTTCCGGTGGATTACGCGTCCACTTGAAGGCGAGTACGGAATTTTTACCGCACTTGCTTTGCCTGTTGCAATCATCAGCAATAAGAGTCAGCGTATCGGTGACATCATCGCAGGAACAATTGTGATACGCACCAAAACGCGCGCTTCAATCCGCAGTACCATTCTTGCACAGATCAATCCGACTTACCGCGTGGTATTTCCTCAGGTTGCGGTTTTCTCGGATAAGGACATGAACATCATTCGCACAATCATGTTGCAGGCGTATTCAACGGGAAATTATCCGCTATTGGAACGACTGGGACAAAAGGTGCGTCATACGATGAATGTTTATCCTGATCCGCAACAATTACCCACTGCTCAGTTTCTGAACATTGTACTTGCAGACTACGCACACTATGCGTTTGAAGGAAACGCACAATAATACAAGTTGGCTTGAGTGACCATTATCATTTCGGGTGATACCTGAATGTGATACTTTCATTGGGTAATTGTTGCCAATGAAAAATATTATACGTTTACTTCTTACCGGAGTGTTACTCATGCATTCTTCCGGTTTTATCAAAGCGCAAGGTGCATCACTCTACGTCACAGGAAAGTTCGCAACCTTGCGTTCTAAAACTTTCCGGACTTTCTCGGAAGAATACAATTCCTTTTTCGCTAATAGTATAACCACTCCGCTAAATCCGGATTGCAGCGGAGGCGGTTGGGGAATAGGAATGCATATTGTAGGTCCAACCGGACTTGTACTTGGTGCCGAATTTTCACGAGTTCGCGGAAGTACATCATGCGTTTTCGCTGATGGAGCGGAAAGAAGTTTCCAATTGAGAGATCAAGGCATTCTTTTGTATAGTGGTTTCTCTCCCGGGCAACCGACAGAGAAAATTTATGTCATGCCGATATTTGGTTTCTCTGCAGGACAATGCCGCATTACCTCGACTTACGTTCCCGGTACATCAGGAAATACAGGCGAAGCACTGACCGGAATATACCGAGGGCTGAGTATGCAATATCTCATCGGAATCCAACTTGCAGGCGGATCGGATCATTTTAAAATTTTCGGTCGATTCGATTATAGCGGCCCGCTTGCCGGACTGACACTTGAGGATCAGGATAAGCCTTACTCAACGATGAGCATACCTGTTGATTATGATACATACAACGCAGATCCAAGTCTTTATGTCGGCAATTACGTCCATGCTGATTTCAAAGGAATCAACTTGAGTCTGGGAATCTCTCTTGATTTCGGAGATTAATAGTAGAAGGAATTCCGCACGACATATAGGTATATCTACGCATCTCGTTATCGGATAAGAATCGATATTTGCATTTGCAATATGAAAAAACTGTCTGTCGTCATTCTGACACTTGTGTTCGTTAATGCATTCGCTGATAAAGCCAATTCGCAAGCAGCATCCGTATACCTTAGCGGAGGATTTCATTCTGCCAATTCAAAATCGTTCAACGCGTTTGCTTCGAACTTCAATCAGTTGTACAGTTCCGTGCTGGTCAAGAAAATTGATTCGAAAATTCTGGGATTGAATATGGGAGCCGGTGCCAATTATGCACTGGAGAACGGCTGGCTATTCGGTGGTGAATATGTAACAGGATACGGAGAAGCGGACGCAACTTTTAACGACAGTACGAAGTTGAATTTCAGAGCACGCTTTGATCAGGGAACAATTTATGCGGGTTACACTCCGGGACCTTATGACGAAATTTTCTATCTGTATCCGTTTGCCGGATTCAGCGCAGGTCGCCATCAGATTACCGCAAATAATACAGCTAATGGTAATTACAACATCTACAGCGGAACTTACTCGGGATTCACTTTCAAGTTTGTTACAGGATTGCATGTTGCTTTCGGAAAAGACAATATCAAAACGCTGATACGGGTTTTGTATGCGTTCCCGTTGGGCTCATCACAACTTGAAACGGATCAGAGCGACAGAATTGCAACAGATCCGTTATCTTATTCACAGAATCCTCAATCCTACAAAGGAGAATTCCTGCGCAGTGATTGGCGCGGACTTACTGTTGGTGCGGGATTGGCTGTGAACTTCGGATTATAAAAAAGAAGACCGGCGCATTGGCCGGTCTCTCATTACATTTTTATTTCGTCGTCGTTTTTATTCAGGAAGTGATACTCCAGGAAGTGATAAGACGAAACTGCTCTTACATTCACCGGGCGACCGAATTTCTTTTTCCATTTCGCCTTCTGTGAATTCCAGAACCATCCTTTCGTAAGGTAAGCTTCGAGATACGGATGCACACAAAGTGTAACCATCGGTTCGTTCTGTTCTTTGAGAATGTATCGCAGATTATTTTCAATCTGATCCACGATCAGAACGCTCGCCTGAATTTCTCCGGTGCCTCCGCAAGTCGGGCATTTCTCCGCAGTATCTACATTGGTTTCAGGACGAACGCGCTCGCGTGTGATCTGAATGAGTCCGAATTTGCTCGGAGGCAGAATCGTGTGCTTTGCACGATCTGTTTTCATTTCATCACGCAGCTTGTTGTAAAGCGTTTTCCGGTTTACCGGAGAGTGCATATCGATGAAGTCAACCACGATAATTCCGCCCATATCGCGGAGTCGCAGTTGTCGCGCCACTTCAACGGCAGCTTCGAGATTCACGTCAAGCGCATTGCTTTCCTGATCGCTGTGCAGCTTGGAACGGTTTCCACTGTTCACATCGATAACGTGGAGCGCTTCTGTGTGCTCGATAATGAGGTAAGCGCCGCTCTTCATGGTAATTGTTTTACCGAAGAGGGCTTTAATCTGCTTCTCAACTCCTGTTGCTTCGAAAATAGGAGTCGGGCCTTTGTGCAGCTTAAGGATTTTTTCTTTGTCAGGTGCGATGGTCTGGAGAAACTCTTTGATCTCTTCGTGCATGCGTTCATCATTGATATGAATTGCACTGAAAGAAGCATTGAGCATATCACGCAGAATCGCGGATGTGCGGTTAAGTTCGCCGAGCACGCGATAAGGCGGCTTGGCTTTTGTCAGTTCCTGAAAACAAGTATTCCACTTGTTCACGAGATCGTTCATGTCAGCATCCAGATCCGCAACACCTTTGCCTTCGGCAACAGTACGGACAATCACTCCGAAGTTTTTCGGTTTGATGGATTGGATAAGACGTTTCAGACGATCGCGTTCTTCGCTGCTTTTGATTTTCTGAGAAACAGAAACTTTATCAGCGAAAGGAATCAGAACAATGTACCTTCCTGCAATGGAAAGTTCGGAAGTGATGCGCGGACCTTTAGTGGAGATCGGTTCTTTGGCTACCTGAATCAGTACAGACTGATCACTCTGGAGCACATCACCGATTTTCCCGTCTTTGCTGATGTCCGGCTCAGGCTTGAAGTATGCCAAAGCAGCATGCTTCTGTTTGCCCTGAATGGTTTGACGGACGAATTTATTCAGCGAAAGAACCTGCGGACCGAGATCGAAATAATGCAGGAAAGCATCTTTTTCATAACCAACATCCACGAAGGCAGCGTTGAGGCCGGCCATCACTTTACGCACACGTCCGAGATAGATGTCGCCCACAGCAAACTGCGTATTGGTTTTTTCGCGGTTAAGCTCAACCAAACGCTTGTCGCTGACAAGTGCGATCACAACCTCAGACCCTGATGCGTCAATGATCAGTTCGTTGGACACGTTGTTTAATTTTTAGATGCGTGAAAGCGCAGCAGCCCGGCCTCATTGAAGAAGCAGGCTCCTGCGCGAAATATTAAAGAAACAGCAGATTCAGTTGAAGGTTACGCGGCATAAAGCAATACGCAATCCAACAACCGGAAATTATTTCTTCTTGTGACGATTCTTTCTAAGACGCTTCTTGCGCTTATGGGTCGCCATCTTATGACGTTTACGTTTTTTTCCGCTTGGCATACAAATCGGTTTTAATGCGTTAATACTTGTTTCTTTATTTCACCCCGGAATTCTGAGCTTTCAGGTTTTCCAGGACTTTTTCAATTTCTGCTTTCATTACCGGATCATCGGTAACTGCCGCGTAGGCCTCAAGATGATAAATCACCTTTGGGGTATTATTCTGCGCTTCAAACAGCTCTGCGAGGCTGAGATGTATCGCATAATATTCAGGTTTGATCCGTAAAACATGTTCGAAGCGTGCAATCGCCTTGTCGTATTGCTTGGAGCGTACGGCAAAATCAGCAAGTGCAAGTTGCATGTTGATGTGATTGGAGTCGGCCGCTTCCACTTCACGCAGAATGGTGATTCCTTTCATCGGATCAGCTGTTCCGTCAACAATGGCGATTCCCAATCCGACTTTTGCATCGAGATTGTTCGGTTCAAGCTGCAACGCTTTATTGAAGCAACGGATTGCCGATTCGTACAGCGGAGGAAGATGAGCTTCATCTTTCTGGAATGAACAAGCAGAACGATATCGTTCGCCTGCACTCATCCAGTCGCTGCCGGAACCGTTAT
>JAKLJE010000039.1 GCA_023151315.1 Bacteroidia bacterium | reverse complement strand
AGTGGAACTGAAAAAGACCTCCGAGTTTGAAATGTGTGAAGAATTCAGAATCGTTCTGAAGTCCGATCCTGAAATTCGAAAAGCATTTCAATTACTTACCCCGGGCCGACAACGGGCATACCTTCTTTTTTTCTCATCAGCAAAGCAGAGTTCAACACGAGAAGCCCGGATAATTAAATGCATTCCCTCCATTCTGAAGGGAAAAGGATTGAATGATTGATGTGAAACAATCTATGCACAATGAACAGAAGAGATTTTCTTAAAAGGTCGGGGCTGATTTCGCTGGGCGGCATTTTGCTCCCTTCTGTTCTTGTCCCTTCATGCCGTAAGGAAACTCTTCTGCAAGATGTTTCATTCAGTGGCAAAGTGATAGTAATCGGAGCCGGAGCATCAGGGTTATATGCAGGATACATTCTGAAATCAAAAGGAATAGATTACAACATTCTCGAAGCGACGTCAACACATGGCGGGCGCATGGGGAAACTTACAGGCTTTGCAGATTATATAATTGACACCGGTGCACAATGGATGCACGGAAACAACAGTATACTCGCAGATCTTGTCCGATCAACCGGAACAACTATAACACGTGATGATTCGGAACTCACCTATTGGTTCAACAATCAACTCGTGTCGGAATTACCATCCGATCCATTCATTTTTGAAGGACAAAATCTTCCGGACATTTCCTTTAAAGATTACGCCCACCAGCAAGGATTGGACTCGCGATTCGATAATATCGTTGAAGCTATTGCCGGCGATCAAGGAGCATCTGCTACCGCATTATCCGCATATTGGAACAGCAAGGACGAAGAAAACTGGGTTTCAGGTGACGAAGATTACAAGTTCCGATCATCGTATTTCGACCTGATCAATGATCATATAGCTTCGCACGTAGCGGATCGAATAACTTATAATTGCCCCGTCACTGAAATTGATTACGGCGGTGACAGAATTACCGTTCGTGACGGAAATGGAGGTGAATGGATCTGTGACAAATTGATAATTACTGTTCCTGTTTCAATTCTGAAGATGAATGCCATCACCTTCACTCCTGCTCTGCCGGTGGAGAAAACTGCAGCGATCAGCAGATTCGGAATGGGTCCGGGAATGAAAGTATTTCTGAAATTCAGCTCCGCATTCTATAATGCTGTTACATATGGCGGCTCAGTGTGCGGTGCTTATGCCGATGATACTCTTGGCAAAATCACATCCGACCATGTTCTGCTTGCATTCGTAATGGGTGATCAGGCTGCAGCGCTCAATGCACTTGGAAATGACACTGCAATTACCAATGCGCTGTTGCAGGAACTCGATACAATGTATGGCGGACAGGCCACTGCAACTTTCATTAATTCCAGTGTACACAACTACACGAACATGCCATTCATCCAAGGTGCTTACAGTTACAGCACCATCGGCATGGACAATGCACGCAACATTGCATCTCAACCCGTGAACAACAAATTGTATTTTGCGGGTGAAGCCATGAATACTAACGGTCATCATCAAACAGTACACGGTGCTGTAGAAGCCGGATACAATGCAGTTATCTCAATGTTATCAGCACTGGATCAATGAAAATACGGATACGGATACTGATAACTATTCTGATTCTTCCGGTATTGTGCTCAGCGCAGTTCATGCAGACCGGCATAGGCGGAAGGTACTTTTATTCTGCACGGTGGGACAAGATGATTCAAACGTACAATTTCAGTCGGCCACATCTGAACAGCAAACAGCCGCTATTGCAATACGGGGCTTCAATCTCATTTACCTACTGGCTTCGCGCTTCCGGAAAACTGAATCAAGGTTTACATTCAGAAGTTACGTTCGCTACATCTTATGCAAAGAACACATTGCTTAATAACAGAATTAATCTGACGCTACTGAGCCTGGGTTATGGTTTGAAAATTCCCACTACGCAACTGATCAGTAACACTTATTTGGATTTATTCATCAGTGGAGAAGGCAGTCTTTTCACCAGACGTGTGAATGGAGAACCATTAATCGTTGATGATAAAAGAGGTTCAGCATTCGGAATCGGCTGTAATATTCAATTCCGACTCGGGTACCTGAAATCTATAAACGAAAATCTGTCATTAACACCTTTCATTTCCGGATCTTTTTCTCCCTTTCATTATTCTCCAGAATCAGAAGCGGTGATCAATCAAACCATGGGATTGTTCGATGATACAGGAAGTGCTGTGTATTCCATTCAACTCGGCATAGGTTTGCAAATTCATTCAAAAAAATCAGTTACACCATGATGACAAAAGATGTTGATCTGTATTTCACAGATGGATGCGGCAGATGTTCGCTTCACGCAACACCACAATGCAAAGTGAATACATGGAAAAAGGAGCTGCTTTCGTTGCGCCGGATAATTCTATCATGCGGCCTTAATGAAGAATCGAAATGGGGAATGCCGGTTTATACCATTAATGGGAAAAATGTGGTCATGATAGCTGCGTTCAAAGACAACTGTGTTGTAAGTTTTTTCAAGGGCTCATTGCTGGCAGACACTGATAAGATTTTGGTAAAACCCGGAGAAAACAGCGAAGTAATCCGTCTGATCCGATTTACAGATGTCCGGCAAATAACTAAAATCGAAAATTCACTGCGCACTTACATCTTCGAAGCAGTTGAAGTTGAAAAATCCGGAATTAAACCGGCCGTTAAGAAAGTTTCCGAGTTTAAAATTCCGGAAGAGTTTGCAGCTCATCTGAAGAAAAATAAACAACTGAAAAAGGCATTTGAATCACTGACTCCCGGAAGGCAGAAAGCGTATCTCATTCATTTCTCAGGTGCGAAACAATCGGCTACGCGCGAGTCGAGAATATTAAAGTGCATTCCTGACATCCTAAAGGGCAAGGGCTGGAATGAGAAATAAATTACTGCACCTTGAAGGTCTGCGCGGAGTAGCGGCATTGATGGTGGTTTTCTGTCACATCAAGAACGCTTACTTCGTAACATTTCCGGATGATCTTCTCGAATCACTGAAATCTTCGACAGGCTCCTACTTTGTCGCACATATTCTGCATTCATTCGTGAATGTTCTGTTTGACGGCAACTTTGCCGTATATATTTTCTGGTTCATGAGTGCTTATGTCATTTCAATCGGCTTGTTTCGTACGGATGGAATTACATATCTGAAAAAAAGTCTTATTAAACGCTACTTCAGGCTTGCGATTCCTGTTTTAGGTTCCGTTATGCTTGCCTGGATATTATTGGAGTCCGGTTTACTTTTCAATCATAAGCATGCATTGCTGGCACAGAAACCTTACATCGACGGATGGCTGGGAAGTCTGTACAATTTTCATCCATCGTTCTTTGATGCGTTGGAATCCGGATTATGGAATGCATTCTTTCATTACAATGAGCAACGCAGCTACAACGGAGCATTATGGTCTATGCAACCTGAATTGTTCGGCTCCGTGTTTGTACTTCTATTGTTCGGAGTCATCCGATTGAACAGGTTCCGGTATTCGGTTTACTCACTTTGTATTGCGTTTGCATTCCTTATGGGTTGGATCTGGCTCATCAGCTTCATTCTTGGTTTCTGGTTAAGTGATTACGAAAACACTTCCCGCCCATCGAATATGCTGAAGAAGATTTTTCAATTCCCCGCACTGAACTATGCTTTACTCGCGGGCATTATCATCATTGCAGGTAAACCCGACTTTTACAATATCAGTGATTTGATTCTGAGTACACTTCTGGTATTGACAATTATGTACACGGATTCTCTACGCAATTTATTCAGCATGCGCATACCAGTGTGGCTCGGCAATATTTCATTCAGTTTATATCTGCTGCATATACCTGTAATATGTTCTCTTGGCAGCTTTTTATATATAAAATTCAATTTGCATAACACCATTGTAATGAGTTGTGCAATTGCAGCTGTGTTGCTGACTTCGATACTTGCTGCTGTGCTTTATACACGATATGTAGACCGTAACGGTATCAAATGGTCCGGGCAAATTGCCAATTTCATACTGACCAAATTGAACGGTGAAAAAGATTCATCTATTTAATAAATATTATTATCTATCAACTTTTTATTTATATTATTAAATAACTATAAAGTTTAATTAGATTTAATTTGTTTTTTATTGAATTTATCTAGCGTTATTCAGCAACTGTTAAGTTACATTGGTTTAATTTGGCACTAAACAGCCAACCTAACCATGAAAAAAACATTTTTTACACTTTCGGTATGCGCAGCATTTGTGTGCAGTGCCGTATTCTTCTCTACAACGGGATGCGGTTCTGATAAAACCGAAGGAAAAGATTCTCTCACCACTGATTCCATGAAAACAGCAGGCATCAGCAGTTCTTATTCCATTGTTCCTGCCGACATGAAATTACAGAACCAAGCGAGCGCGGATACGTTCTCCTGGCTTTCATTCATTGCTCTTAACTGGCCATCGAATCCTTCAACCTGCAGTGCCGACACTTCCAACGGAATGAACATTCTCAGTGGAACCGGACCGGTGGTTTGGGAAACTTACATGGACCCGGAACAGGTATTTGTAAAAGAAGGACAGCAACCTGCTGCATGGTGCGCAACTGCAAACGCAGACGCACTGAAGCATATTCCTGCTCAGGTTCTTGAACTCGGAAAGAAAACCGGCGTGAATCGTTACATACACATTGCTTCGAAAACAGAATCACTCGATGAGATTGATCAGGTCTTTGGCGGACCATTGGTAGATCAGAACAAGAGATTTGTTCGTTACGAGATCCGAATGAATATGGATGAATACAACTTCATCACGCAGAACAATCTCTGGAACAATGCCGGTCAGGCCACCTACGCAAAAAGCAATCCGGAAGTTCAGATGCCTCAGGGACCATCAACTTACGGTCCTGTTGGTGCAATGGAGATTAAAGCTTCATGGAAAGTGTTAGGAGCTAACGACGACACGTCCAGCTTTTACACAATTCAGGCTATCGTTTACAACAATGAAGGTGATACACTGATCAGCCCGGGACAGAATCCGGTGACATTGGGTCTTGTTGGTTTGCACATTTCTCATCGCACCGCATCACAGGCAAACTGGGTATGGTCTACGTTCGAACACAACGACAATCTTACAAAGTCATTTCACAATCCGAATATCAGCGACTCTGCGGCCAACAAGCCTATTGGCGTAAAAAATCCAAAGGAACTTGATGCGCAGGGAAATCCTATACAAACTCCTACCCAGGTAACGCGTGTGAATGAAATCGGTGATCCGTTCAGAGATGGTATTAATACCCATTTTCAAGGAATGCTCAAAGGTTCTGTATGGGAGAATTATCATCTTGTAGGAACGCAATGGTTCCAGTTTGAAGCAGTAGCACAACAGTATCTGGCGAATACTACTATGGAAACGTTTCTTCAGGGACCGAAACCAGCAAGCTTCGGTGATTTCCCGTTGCGACAAGGTGAGTTGTTCTTCACCGACCCAAGATACCAGCCGTTCTCATCAACTTCAAGCTCCAGCTGCATGGGTTGTCATTACACTGCCACAAGTTCGAATCTGCGTTTCAACTTCAGCTTCCTGTTGTTTGATACACAATTCTAGACAGGAGCATTGCTTCTTTTAGTTTGGTTAATTAAAGCGCCTCCAATATTTCGGAGGTGCTTTTTTTTTGCAATGACCATTAACAGAATTTCAGACTTCTTAATTTCTGATAACATGCCTGAAAAGAGTTGTAATGTAAAATTGCAGCAACCAACATTCAACAACTTCTATGAATAAATCTCTTCGCTTCACGCTCATGACAGTGTGGATTCTGCTTTCTCGTTCCTATGACGCATGGTGTACGAATCAATTTACACCCGATTTAAGTAAAGAAGCCAATCCGCTTGTTTCATTCTTCGGTCTCTCCTGGACACCATTACTGCTTATAATAACCGCGCTGACACTCTATGTTATTGTCGCTTATTATTTTTCCGTTTTCAGAAAAAAAAGTCTAGTTCCTGCTGAAACCGGTATGAGTTTCAATCACTTCTTTGCATTTCTTTATCTGGGTCGCAAAGATCATTGGAGTGCTATTTTCTACAAATTCCCGAAACAGCAATGGCGATTCCATCATTATATGGGAATGATGATTGCACCTGCGCTGGCTTACGCAGGCGTTATTTCAACGTTGATGTGGATCGGAATAAAATACATCCCTGCGTATCGACCGATACATTCACTCGAATTGATTTATTCACTTATCATTGGAGGAACATTCCTTATTTCGATACTGATCAGCCGTAAAATGTACAGCGAATACAAACGTCAGGTTATTACCACTTGATTTTCATTTCATCAAGAAGGTAACCGGCACCTGCATATTTATCAATCACGAAGAGCGTATAGCGTACATCCAGAGTGATGTTGCGGCAACGGTTTACATCGTAACTCACGTCACTCATAGTTCCTTCCCATACGCGATCGAAATTCGTTCCGATTAATTCGCCGTATGCATTGAACACAGGACTACCTGAATTTCCACCCGTCGTGTGATTGGTTGCAATGAAACATGTATGCAATTCACCGTCATTTTTATCGGCATATCTTCCGTAATCTTTAGCACGCCAAAAATCCATTAATCGTTTCGGGGCAATATAATCGGGAATTTGCGGATTGTTCTTTGCTGCAACGCCATTCAATGTGGTGTACCAATTGTATGCATAACCATCAATCGCAGCGGGATCATTGTAAGGAAGAATATTGCCATACGTAACACGCAAAGTTGAATTCGCATCCGGATAAAAACGGAAATCGGTGAACACTTTCATCTGTGCTTCCATGTAGATGCGATTCAGGCGATTGATTTCGCCATTGATTTTCTGAAATTCAGGAACCAACTGCTTGCTGAAATGTGCGTACAATTGATCCATCAGAATATATGCGGGGTCATTTGCAATGGACTGCCATTTATCAGCTGTGAAGCCCGTCAGTAACGCTTTCACTTTGTCTTTGGATGCGAACGCAGTTGAACTGTAGAGCTTCGAATAGTACTTTTTCCAATTGCCTTTGTTCTTTGTTTTCACTTCTTCAAAGACAGCCGGCTTCTTTGATGCTTCCATGTTTGCATCCATTTCCGTGCTCACCGCAACAGCTATACGTTGATCCAAAGCCATGTTGTAATCTTTGAAGTAACCGTCGACTCCTTCATTCACATTTTTCAATTGCTTGTCAATCTCTGCCTGATCGCGTTTCTCAGCTTTGCAGGCTTCTACAAGCTTTTTGTAACCATTCACATAGCGGATCAACTCAACAGAAAGAATTCCTTCGTTCATATAATCCACAGCTAATTGCCAAGGTTTGATTTCTTCATGACGTTGCTTCATTTCTCCCAGCACAGAACCATACTTCGCAGTAAGTGTTGCGTCCGCTGCAACACGCGTAGAGAATTCCGCTTCACGCTTCTGCTTCTTGCCTACTGCGTTTGTTTCCTGAAGACCTTCCATTTCTCCCTGCCACTTCTTCCAGGCATTTGCAGCACCGTTTCTTTTTGCAGCGTATTGAATGCGTACTACATCACTCTTCATCATTTCTTCGCGCATGATATTCAAGCGTAATGTGCGCAATTTCACTTTCACAGGATCAGAAACGTTTGCGATCAAATCAACTCCCCATGATGAAAGATACTCTGTAGTTCTTCCCGGGAATCCGTACACCATTGTGAAGTCGCCGATTTTCACTCCGGAAGCATTGATTGTAAATGCCTTCTTCGGTTTGTAAGGAACATTATCTTTTGAATAAGCCGCAGGACGATTGTTCTTGTCTGCGTAAATGCGGAACATTGAAAAATCTGCAGTGTGACGCGGCCAAACCCAGTTGTCCGTATCTCCACCGAAATTCCCCATTGCCATCGGCGGCGCACCTACCATTCGAACATCGTTGTACGTTTCCGTCATGAAGAGATAAAACGCATTCCCGTAATAAAATGAGCGCACCATTGCGACAACATCTCCCTTCGTACGTTCCTTCTCCAATTCGCCCATTCGTTTCTGAATGGAAGCATTGCGTTCCGCCTCCGTCATATTTCCTTTCACTTCTGATAAAACGAGATTCGTAACATCTTCCATACTCACAATGAACATTGCAGTCAATCCCGGACACGGAAGTTCTTCAGAAGCATTCATTGCCCAGAATCCGTTCGTGAGATAATCGTGCTCAACACTGCTGTGCATCTGTATGTAACCGAATCCGCAATGGTGATTGGTAAGGAGTAATCCTTTATCAGAAATCATTTCTGCAGTGCAGCCTCCACCGAACTGACAGATTCCATCTTTCATGGAAGTGGTGTTGATACTGTAAATATCTTCTGCTGAAAGTTTGCATCCACGCGCCTGCATGTCTGTAATTGTCATGCCTTCAAGAAGCATAGGCAACCACATACCTTCGTCTGCGCGCAGTTGAACTGACGAAATGAGAATCAGTAAGGCGAAAAATATCTTTTTCATAAGCGGAATTTAATTCGGATGAATGCGGTAAAAATACAGAAAACACCTGTTGTAACGGAAGTCGTTGCACAAGCGGTAAATCCGTTTTTTAAACGGTAATGAACAAGTGATTAGAAATTACTCTTTGATCAGCTTCTGTACGCCTGTTTCGTTGCCAAGGCGAACCACAACGGTATAGATTCCCGCTGCGAAGTTCTGAACATCTAAACGAACGGCTGCTGATCCTGCCGCAATCGATTGAGAATAAATCAAACGACCCGAAACATCACTCACCGTCACATTTCCTGATTCATTCTGCGTGTTCAGATTCAGCGTTACTTCCTGTTGCGCAGGATTCGGTGTAATCGTGAACATATCCGCAACAACATTCTCTTCTATTCCTGTGCAGAATGAAGGATCGAACGTGATTGTGTCGGAAGATGTAACCTGACATCCGAGAAAATCAGTTGTGGTCACCGAGTACACTCCTGAAGTGGTAATACTGATCTGTTGTGTAGTATCGCCGGTTGACCAAGCGTAAGAAGCTCCGGGATTGAGCACGTATAAATTCACAGTATCTCCAGGACAAGCAGAATCATTCGGACTGGCAATAACCTGATTCAACTGCGCAACCTGCGTAATAACGATTGTATTTGGGCTATCTGTGCTGGTGTCAGCAGGATTCGAGCTGATAACGCGTATGCGATACAGAAAACCGAAATTCAAAGTAGATGGAAATGTTCCGTAAATGATACCGCTTCCATTCAGCGTGATGAATGTTGTACCGAGATTCTGCGGAGCTGTCCAGTTCCCCCAACCATCAGAAATTTGCGCCGTAAACACGTTTCCCCAAGGGAAAGATCCGGTTGTTTGAAATGGAATGATCACATTTCCGCCTGCGCATGTAGAAGTTTGAAGAACGCTGTCGCAGGTAATGGAAGTTTGCGCATTCGCGCCGATAAGAAGAAGCGCAAAAGCAGCAGATAGGAAAAATTTCATCTGGTAAAAGGTTTTACCAAATATACCTATTAAAATCAGGCCTTTACCTTACCGTACAAATCAAAATCTTCAGCGCGCTCAATGGTCACTTCGGCAAAGTCGCCGATACGAACGTAAGATTCCGATGCAGAAACAAGTACTTCGTTGTCCACTTCAGGAGAATCCGCTTCCGTGCGACCAATGAAATGTTCACCTTCTTTACGGTCGAAAAGAACTTTGTACGTATTCCCGACTTTCTGCTGATTGATTTCAAAAGAAATTCCCTGCTGCACTTCCATTACAGCCTCTGCTCTCGCCTGCTTTACTTCCTGAGGAACATCATCATTCAGCGAATAGGCTCCGGTATTTTCTTCGTGAGAATAAGTGAAAATACCAAGGCGGTCAAAGCGTGTATCTTCCACCCAGCGCAGCATTTCTTCGTGATCTTTTTCTGTTTCACCGGGATAACCTGCAATCAATGTGGTTCGCAACGTAATTCCCGGAACTTTATCGCGGATCTCATTTACAAGATCAATTGTTTTCTGCTTTGTAGTTCCGCGTTTCATGCTCTTCAGCATATTATCTGTGATGTGCTGCAAAGGCATATCCAGATAATTGCAGATTTTCGGATTGATACGCATTACATCCAGCGCATCCATCGGGAATCCGCTTGGGAATGCGTAGTGCAAACGAATCCAGTCGATGCCATCTACCTCGGAAAGTTTCTCCATCAATTCCGCAAGATTGCGTTTCCCATAAAGATCCAATCCGTAATAGGTTGAATCCTGCGCAATGAGAATGAGTTCTTTCGTTCCGTTCTTCGCGAGATTCTTTGATTGCTGAACGAGTTGTTCAATCGGAGTTGAAACATGCTTACCGCGCATCAATGGAATAGCGCAGAAAGAACAAGGACGATCGCATCCTTCGGATATTTTGAGGTATGCGAAATGCTGCGGTGTTGTCAGAATACGCTCCCCTACCAATTCGTGCTTGTAATCGGCCTTCAGTGTTTTCAGAATACGAGGTAAATCACGTGTTCCGAACCAGGCGTCCACTTCGGGAATTTCCTTTTCGAGATCGGTTTTGTATCGTTCACTCAAGCATCCGGTCACGTAAACCTTTTCCACCAGTCCGCGTTCTTTTGCATCTGCGAACTGAAGAATTGTATTCACGCTTTCTTCTTTGGCATTGTCAATGAATCCGCAGGTATTGATGATGACGATCGCCGCATCACCTTTGGTGCTTTCGTGTTCCACTTCAAAACTGTTGGCTTTGAGTTGACCCATCAATACTTCAGAGTCGAAGATATTCTTCGAGCAACCGAGTGTTACCACATTGACTTTATTCTTCCGGAGTGTCTTCGTTTTCACGAGGCAAAGATAGGGATTCGGGCATTTGGTACTCGGGAATTCGAGCGTTCGGTATTTGAGAAGTCGGTATTAGGGATTGAATTTACATTTTGATACCAACAACCAGTACATCATCCACCTGA
This sequence comes from Bacteroidia bacterium, assembly GCA_023151315.1. Classification (GTDB taxonomy): domain Bacteria; phylum Bacteroidota; class Bacteroidia; order Palsa-965; family Palsa-965. Next base: position 14,661 of record JAKLJE010000039.1, on the reverse strand, counting down.
TCGTATTCACGTTTCCAAGCGCGGAACTCTTTCTCGACAATGAACTTCTGATCAGCAACAGTTCTGCCGGCAATTTGAATCAGCAATTCTTTCAAACGACTGTATTTGTACTTTTTACCCTTGTCTCCGCCGAACTGATCCGCGAATCCGTCCGTTAATGTATAAATCATATCGCCGCTGCGCAGATCGATGTGCTGTGTAGTGAAATCTTTCTGAACGCCTTCGTGAAGTCCAACCGGTTGTTTATCGGTTTTCAATTCCAGGAGTTGTCCATCCCTGACTATCCATACAGGGTTATTGGCTCCGGCTATCGTCAGTTTTTTATTGGTGAAATCAAATCTGCACAATGAACAATCCATTCCGTCACGCGATACTTCAGTAGATCCTTCCGGATTCAGTGACGCAATCAATCCTTCACGTTGCGCATTCAGAATTGCAGAAGGATCTGTGATGCCGCGCACATTCACGATTTCATTGACCATTGAAATATTGAGCAGCGACATAAACGCACCCGGAACTCCGTGGCCGGTACAATCGCCGGTGAGCAACAGAAAGCTTCCGTCCGGAGCCGTTGTTGCCCAATAGAAATCACCGCTCACGATGTCTTTCGGTTCGTAAAAGAGAAAATACTCCTTCAGACTTCTGTCGAATACACTTTCGGAAGTCAGCAATGCACGTTGAATGCGTTTTGCGTAAGTGATACTGTCTGTGATATCCTTATTCTTCTCTTCGATGGAAGCTTTCTGTTCTTCGATTTGAGATGCGTAACGCTGATTATCACTTCGGAAAACACGTATTGCAAGAAATATCAGAATCATAATGAAAATGAGATTCGGATACGCCAGTAAAGCGAGATTTCCTTCAACGAAATACACCGGATCGCGCATGCTGACATAACCCACGTTCATTACAAGTGCAATCACGCATATAATGAAATAAGTGACTACTGTTTTCTCTTTGTCAAAAAACAGACTTACTGCAATCGGAAGAAAAAGAAAATAGTAGTGCGAGTTGGTTTCGAGCCCGAACAGAATTGAAAATGCAGAGAGAAAAATCAATCCGTATACAACCGCATAATGAAATGCGCTGCGATGTTTCTTCTGTGATACCAGATAAAAGCAGAGCAGATTGGAAGTAATGGAATAGAATGTAACTGCGGCTGCAAGATGATAACCGAAAATCAGGCCCAATGCAGTGTAAATAACAGATACTACCAGAATGATAAGATTCGCCGTATTGAATACTTTGATCTTATTCGCCAGAGCAAACGGAACATCTCCCGTTATTCCGGTATCTATTATTCTGTTGAGCAATGGAAAGCGCAAGAGCTGTTGATTTACAGCTAAGCTAAGAAAACGCGGTCAATGAAAACTTAACGGGAGAAAAGCGAATTCACGAATTCGGACTTATTGAAGACCTGAAGATCTTCCATTTTTTCGCCTACTCCGATATAGCGAACCGGAATTTTGAACTGATCGGAAATACCGATAACAACTCCGCCTTTTGCTGTTCCATCGAGCTTGGTGATGGCCAATGCAGTTACATCCGTTGCAGCAGTAAACTGCTTGCATTGTTCAATGGCATTCTGTCCGGTTGATCCGTCGAGAACGAGCAGCACTTCATGCGGTGCATCCGGAATTACCTTCTGCATCACTTTACGGATTTTACCGAGCTCGTTCATCAGATTCACTTTGTTGTGCAGGCGTCCCGCAGTGTCTATGATTACCACGTCCATGTCTTTTGCAAGACCTGAACTCACAGTATCGTAAGCAACGGAGGCAGGATCAGCGCCCATGCCTTGAGATACAATCGGAACATCAACACGTTGTGCCCAGATTCCCAACTGATCAACAGCCGCTGCGCGGAATGTATCAGCAGCACCGAGCATTACATTCTTGCCCGCTTTTTTGAATTGATGTGCGAGTTTTCCAATGGTGGTTGTTTTGCCGACACCGTTCACGCCCACAACCATAATCACGTAAGGTTTCTTTCCGGAAGGAAGATCAAAATCCGGCGTGTCCGCCGATTTGTTTTCAGCCAGCAATGCGGCGATTTCTTCACGAAGAATACGATCGAGTTCGGAAGTGTTCACGTATTTATCGCGGGACACACGATCTTCGATACGGCGAATGATTTTGATAGTGGTTTCAACGCCCACGTCGGAGGTGATGAGAATTTCCTCGAGGTTATCGAGTACGTCGGCGTCAACAGTGGATTTACCCGCAACAGCGCGCGCAATCTTTGAAAAGAAACCTTCCTTGGTTTTGGAAAGGCCCTGATCCAGACTTTCTTTCTTTTCCTTACTGAAGAAACCGAAAATTCCCATATACAGTATTATCAGAAACGACGAAAGCCTCTTTCTCTGAAAGAAGCTTTAGCCTGTTTATCGAATCGATAAAAATTACTTTTTATTTGCAAGGAAGTCCTTGATGTGGTCGTTGTGAACCACTTCTTCCTTGAAAGCGTAAGCACCTGTCTTAGGCGACTTCACCATTTTGATCACACGGGTGAACTGTTTTCCTTCACCGGTTTTCAGAGTAGCAACTACTTTCTTTGCCATGACACTTAACTATTGAGGGTGATTACTTGATTTCCTTGTGAACAGTAACTTTTTTCAGGATCGGGTTGTATTTCTTCAACTCGATACGGTCAGGAGTGTTCTTCTTGTTCTTCGTTGTGATGTAACGAGAAGTTCCCGGCTTGCCGCTGTCTTTGTGTTCGGTGCACTCCAGAATAACCTGGATGCGATTGCCTTTCTTAGCCATTGTAATGCGTTATTAGGGATGCAAAGGTAGAAATATTGTGTGATTTACGGTATACAGAGTGCGTTTTTTTTTCTTGTGAGTTTCGGTACACGTGGAATATAATCGCATTTGTCTGTTTTTCAATATGTTGCAAATGCACCCTCCAAGGGTATGGACCCTCCAAGGGTGCGGACCCTTGGGTATGGACCCTCCAAGGGTGCGGACCCTTGGTCTAATATCAACCGTGTAACGTCTCCTTCTCATTTCTTCATCTCAAGCTCAATCGCCTCAGTCGTTTTCGGCACCGTGCCCGACAAAACTTCCGGTTCTCCGGCTGTTATCAGGATGTCATCTTCAATCCGCACACCGATATTCCACCATTTCGGGTCGCAATCGCTACCGGCAGGAATATAAATTCCCGGCTCAACAGTGATGACATTACCAGGTTGCAACGCACCATACATTCCTGCATCATGCACATCCAATCCGAGATAATGTGAAGTTCCATGGAAGAAATACTTCACGTAATCTTCTTCCTTTTTGATAATTCCGAGCTCTTTCAGTCGCTTTTTAATGACACGCACCGCCGCTTTATGCGGATCACGGAACTCGTTACCTTTCTTGCACAATGCAATTCCGGCCAACTGCGCTTCCAGCACAATGTCGTAGATCTGCTTCTGTTCCGGACTGAATTTCCCATTCGCCGGAAGCGTTCGCGTGATATCCGCAGTGTAACCATGATATTCCGCACCGGCATCCACCACAATCAGATCGTTTTGCTCCATTGGTTTGCGGTTGGTGACATAATGCAGAATGCAGGAATTTTCTCCTGCGCCGCAAATGCTCGGATATCCGCATGCTTCAGCACCCGCCCACATGAAATGATATTGTATGAAAGCCTGAACCTGATACTCCGTCATGGTTGAATCCAAGCGCCGCATCAGTTCAATGTGCGCCTGATTACTGATGTTGATTGCCTTGCGCAGCAACTCCATTTCCTCGGGGAGTTTAATCTGCCGTAACATGGCCATTGACTCAGCCAGAATAGAAGTGTTGTTGTTCTTGTTCTTCTGTGTAACAGTTTTGAAATGTGCCACGTAATCAAACAAATCTTCTTTCGAATACGGATCATCTTTCACATCATCCGGCAGCGGGAAAAACAGCACTTTCCGGAACTTCGAGTAATCGATATTGAGCTTGCGGAATTCGCCTCCCGGAAGCACTGAAGCGATTTTAAAATGCTGCTTCACCCCGTTCGGTCCATAGCGTTTTCCGTCCCATGCTTCATCAGAAGGATTTCTGGGCTGCACGAAAATTATTTCATTGGTAAAAAGCGTATCGATGTGCTGCTTCTCTTTGAAAATGATGAGTACCGCATTCGGTTCGCGCAATCCGGACAAGTAATAGAAATTCGGATCCTGATGAAAATCGAACATCACATCGTTGGCTCGTGTATGCACAGGAGCTGAAAAGAAAACCGCGACGGTACTGTCGGGCATCAGATTGCGCAATGCTTCTCTCCTGCCCGCATGAAATTCAGGAGACAGAAGGTCTTTGTCGTAATCCGGTCCGTCTGCAGCACCGAAAAAGCTGAGCACTGCAATCAGAAGAAAAAACGGAAGGAGAAATGAAATGCGTCGCATGAGATTAAAAGTACGAAACGTAGAGTTCAGCCGTGGGAAAATTGTGACGTACGGCAATAAAAAAGCCCCGTCGTTTCCGACGAGGCTGTGCGTTTTTCGGGGTTTATCAATTACTTGATGAATCCTTTTTCTTTAGCACGCTTAAGTGCTTCAGCGATTCCGATTTTATTGATAGTGCGCATGCCTGATGTAGTGACTTTCAGAGTGATCCATTTCTTTTCTCCTTCGAGATAGAAACGCTTTGTCTGAAGGTTTGGCTGGAATGTGCGCTTCGTTTTACGGTTTGAGTGCGACACTTTATTTCCAACGATGGTGCGCTTTCCTGTGATCTGGCAAACTTTTGACATGACTTATTCTTTTGAAAAATTGGAGTGCAAATGTAGAGTATTCCGCGAAATAAACAAACAATTACGCTAAAATATTGATTCGCAGCTCCATAAAAGTCGGCAAAAGCCCGAATTCCGACCGATGTCAACAGAACAGGCACAGATAATCAAATTCAGTAAACAGGAATCCGTAACGAACATCTTCGAATAAGAAATACGTTAATTTCGAGCCCGAAACCCTGTTTAGAGAAGAAATCGCGCCAACCGTATGGTATTTGCCAGTCTCATTTTCCTTTACATTTTTCTCCCGCTGAACCTGGCGCTTTACTACATCACCAAGAAAGCCAATTTCCGCAACCTCATTCTGACCTTGTTCTCCTTCGTGTTCTACGCATGGGGCGAACCGGTTTGGATCCTCTTGTTGCTTTTCTCGAGTACGGTCGATTGGCTGAATGCCTTGTACGTTGCCAAACACAGAGGAACGAAGAAGGCCAAAACGGGAATTGTCGTTTCCGTCATATTCAACATCGGGTTGCTGGTGGCATTCAAATACAGCGGATTCATTTACGAAAACATCAATGCGCTGTTCGGCACGAATCTGGAAATACCATCGTTCACTTTGCCGATTGGTATCTCATTCTACACATTCCAAAGTCTGAGCTATGTAATTGATGTGTACAAAGGAGAAGTTGTTGCACAGAAGAACATCATGAAGTTTTATATGTTCGTGAGTCTGTATCACCAACTTGTTGCAGGACCGATTGTGCGTTATCAGCACATCATGCATGAGATTGATAATCGTAAATTCAATATCAAAGACATTTCATCCGGCATTCATCGTTTCTGCATCGGCTTGTTCAAGAAAGTGTGCATTGCCAACGTTGCTGCGGAATTTGTAGCGAAGTATATGGACGGCGACATTGGCGCGCTCACCACAGGAGAAGCTTGGTTCGGCGTAATCATGTTTTCGACGCAGATCTATTTCGACTTCTCCGGCTATTCCGATATGGCAATCGGTCTCGGAAAAATGTTCGGATTCCATTATCACGAAAACTTCAACTATCCGTACACTGCCAATTCCGCAACCGATTTCTGGAGAAGATGGCACATTTCACTCGGCACCTTCTTCCGCGATTACATTTACATTCCGCTCGGAGGAAATAAGAAATGGCAGGTGCGCAACCTGTTTGTAGTTTGGTTCCTCACCGGATTGTGGCACGGCGCCAGCTGGAACTTTATTTTCTGGGGTTTGTACTTCGGCGTTCTGATTTACATCGAGAAAATATTCCTGATGAAAATCCTGAATAAAGTTCGTCCGCTTGCACACCTGTATTTGATCTTCATTGCCATTATCGGATGGGCACTCTTCTACTTCACCGATTTCAGCCGATTGCAACATTTTCTCAGCATGATGTTCGGTGCACACAGCAACGGATTCTGGAGTATACAACTCGGACTTGCTTTGCAGGAAAACGTATTCTGGCTGATCATCGCCATGATCCTTTGTCTTCCGGTTTACAAATGGGCGAACAAACGTTTCAAGAAAATGCTCACCCGCGACAACTTCAACTGGATGTGGATACTGTCAACAGGATTTAATTTTGCAATGCTGTTGTTGTCGACTGCGATGCTTGCCGGTAAGAGTTACAATCCGTTCATCTATTACAGATTCTGATCATGAGAAGAACAGCGCGGATAACATCGAGAAAGAAGCTGGCCATGTTGAACACGGTCATCTTTACCACGTTCCTGTTTTTCATGGGCATCTTGTTTTTCGTTTATCCGAAAAGCACCGTTTCTGATTTCGAGAAACGTAAACTGTGTGCATTCCCTATTTTCTCCATGGACAGTTTGCTGCACGGACAATACATCGACAGTATTGATTTATATGCAGCGGATAATTTCCCTTTCCGCGAACAGTTGGTGGAGTTTTCCTTCAACATGAAAGAATGGAGAGGAATACGTAACGATGAAATTGCGTTCTACAACGCAACGGATATTAAAAAACAAGACGCGCCTCCTGTCAATCTGAACAACTCAGACTCCATTCAGGATACCACCGCAACTTCCGATTCACTCGTTGGCCCTCCTGGTGAAGAAGTCAACAACCTCTTCATTTACGAAGGTCGTGCAATGGAAATTTTCGGCGGCAACTGCAAAATGGCAGAGTCGTATGCGCGTACGATTAACAAGTATCAAACGGAATTGCAAGGCAAAGTGCAGATTTACGATATCGCTGTACCATCGTCCATCGAATTCAACGCGCCAGCACATTACGCGAAGCAATATTCTACAGAGAAGAAAAATATTGATTGCGTTTACGGCGCATTGGATCCTGCCATCAAAGGCGTGGATGCGCATGGAGAAATCGGTGCGCACCGCAACGAGAATATTTATTTCCGCACAGATCATCACTGGACAGGATTGGGAGCGTATTACGCGTATCGTGCATATTGCAAATCAGCGGGACTTACGCCGCTTGAACTGAATCAGATGGAGCACAAACAGAAAACCGGATATCTGGGTTCGTTGTATTGGCTCACACGTGATGCGCGTTTGAAAGAACATCCTGACACAGTTGAATACTGGAAAATTCCGGGCACGTATAAAACAACCGTGAACAACAAAGGCAGCGACAAAGCCTTGCGCGGATCGATTTATGCTGAAGGTGCAAGCGGAGCAAACGGTTACGGCGTATTCCTTGGCGGCGATTATCCGTACATGAAAATTGAATCGGAAGTGAAGAATGGAAAGAAAGCCGTGCTCGTGAAAAACTCCTACGGAAATCCGTTCGCAACGTATTTGCCGTATCACTACGAAACGGTTTTTGTAATCGACTACCGTTATTACACCGGAAGTTTGCTGAATCTGATCGAAACGGAAAAAGTAACTGATCTGATTTTCCTGAACGGCGTGTTCTCCATCAACACCTCATGGCATATCATGATGATCGGCAAAGTGATGCATGGTGTTGGTAAAAAAGGACCAACTTCGGGTGTTAAAGACACAATAAAGCCGAAGAAAGACAGTATTATTGGAAAGAAATCGGATTCACTGAAGCCATCTGCTGACGGAATCAAAGATTAATTGATCCATGGCGTGCCCTTGTGGCAGGATCATTGAAGAAAGACAATTGATGAAGAGAAAGAGGCAATTTCTTGTTACGTCCGTTGCAGGTGCTGCATTGATGTTATTCGCAGCCTGGGCAGGTATTGCAGGAACTTCCTGTTTCAACGATACTGTTCAGAACGATCCGCAAAAACTGAAAACAGATTTCCGTGCGGTGCTCGACACCAATATTTCACCGGTGATTCATCCCGAATACAACATGATTCAGTTCTATTCGAAAAAAGCGCTGGACCATTTTGTAAAAAGCTGGAACAGTACGGGAGAAAAGAAACTTTCATTGGTGCATCTGGGCGATTCGCATTTGCAATCCGATATTCTGCCGGGTCGTGTACGTAAGAATCTGCACGAGATGCACGGCGACGGCGGACGCGGAATGATCTTTCCGTATTCCGCAGCGAAAACATATTCATCCGTTGAATACAAAACCGAACACACAGGAGAATGGGAATACGCAAAGAGTCTGCGTTTGCCTCCGAAAATTCCGCTGGGTGTTGTCGGGATGTCATTGTACACCAAAGACACCAAAGCCGGATTCACATTTACGTTTGACGACTCTGTTCCGAAATCGTATACCAAGCTCAGAATTTATTGCAAGAAGCAACCGAGCAGTTATGATCTGAAACTGGATTTCGGAAACGGAAAACCTGTAATCATCAAGGTGGATTCATCCGCGAAAGATGTTCTGCCTTATTATGAAATTGACATTCCTGCTTTCGGTAAAGTGATTGAAGCTGATGTTGTAAAGAGCAACGATTACGAGAAGGAATTTGAATTTTACGGAATGTGTCTGATGACAGCTGAAGACAAAGGAGCGATCATTCACAATTGCGGAGTTGGCGGTGCGATGTATCGTTCCGTTTTGTATGAAGAATTATTTGAAGCACAGCTTCCGACGTTGGATCCTGATGTTGTTGTGGTTGATTTCGGAACAAACGATTATCTGTACGACGACAGCATCAAGCCCGAACTTGATTCGCAGATTGTGGAAGTGATCAAACGCATTCGTCGCGTTGCACCGGAAGCAAGTATTATTCTCACTTCATCGCAGGATATGTATTGGAAAGGCGACAACCTGCTCAACGGAGAAAATTTTTCCAAACTCATTCACCGCATTGCAAAAGAACAGGATTGCGGACTGTTTGATTGGTACTGGATTTCCGGAGGCAGAACCACAATGCTGCGTTGGATGGATCGCAGTTATGCACAACCGGACGGAATACATTTGTCGCCCCGCGGTTACCGCCTGAAAGGCGATTTGTTCACCGAAGCAATGGTGCGCACGGTACAATGGATTGCACAGAATCCGAATGCCGATTCGCTCGTCTTCAATATGGATACACTTTCGTTGAAGCAGAAAGCATTGATCCTGCCGGACTCGTTACGAAAGAATCCGAATTCCATTGCAGGTCGCACAAAGATCACACACACAGTTACCAAAGGTCAGACGTTGGGCGGCATTGCGCGTAAATACGGCGTAACGGTCGGCCAAATAAAGAAGTGGAATAATCTGCGCAGTGATATGATTCGTGTGGGGCAGAAGTTGACGATCTACAAACCGGCTCGGAGGAGATAAATGCACTACGTGCGGATCGGTTGCCGCTTTGCGCCTGATCGGGGTGCTTCGTGCAGATCGGTTGCCGCTTTGCGGCTGATCGGGGTGCTTCGCACGATCGGGGACGCATTCGCGTCGATCGGGACAAAACAGATCTTCCGATCATTACGAAGTAAAAACAATCATTGCGCAGCAATCCCGATCAACAGCTTCGCTGTACCGATCGCGGCAACGCCGCACCGATCGCGCGAAGCGCACCAATCCAATTTAAAACCTAAAACTCCCCCTTAATCGTCTTCAACAGCATCATCATTCCCGCCTGAGCGCTGCGCACAATATTACGCTCGCGGTTATCGCCGAACTGAAACAGTTTCGCTTTTACGGAATCTTTCGTCGCGACTGCAATCCACACAGTGCCCACAGGTTTTTCCGCTGTTCCGCCTGAAGGACCGGCAATTCCCGTTGTGGAAATCGCGAAATCGGCGTTGAGTTTTTTACGCACGTTTTCTGCCATACGCAATGCAACCTCTTCCGAAACAGCGCCGTTTTTCACAATGATTTCCTGAGGAATATCCAGCAATCCTGTTTTCGTTTCATTGGCATAAGTAACTGTGCTGCCCAGGAACCATTGCGAACTTCCCGCAACAGAAGTGATCTGATGCGCGAGAAATCCGCCTGTACAACTTTCCGCAGTAACCAGTGTTTTTCCCAATGAAAGCAAGGTGTTTCCAACCACTTCGTGAAGCGGAATATCATCCGTTGCGAAAATATATTTCCCGATGAGCGCGGGCAGTTCTTCAATCTTACGATTGATTTTCTCTCTGAGCTCCTGCTGTTTATTTCCATACGCCGTCAATCGCAAACGCACAATTCCGGGAGCGGGCAAATAAGCAAGTCCGATATTTTCACTTTGCAGAGAAGCTTCCCATTCTTCCAGTGTATCCGACAACCACGACTCTCCTATTCCCTGCGTCATTACTGTGCGGTGATAAATTGCAGGCAAACTGAATTTCTCTCGCAGACGCGGAATCACATCATCGCTGAACATTGCTTTCATCTCGTACGGAACTCCGGGCATGGAAACGTAAATCACGCCGTCCTTCTCGAACCACATTCCCGGTGCTGTGCCGTTTTTGTTGCGCAATACAGTGCAACCTTCAGGCACTTCCGCCTGCAGACGATTGGTGGGGGTCATCTCGCGGTTGAATCGCTTGAACAGCGCTTCCACATCACTCAGCACATCCGCATCCATTCGCAATTTCATTCCGAAATAATCGGCCATGGTTTTCTTCGTGATATCATCTTTCGTTGGACCGAGTCCGCCGGTGATGAGCACCACCTGCGCGCGCTTTCCTGAATCACTCAGTGCTTCACGAATAGCGTTAGCATTATCCGACACCGCCACTTTTCTGTTGAGGCGGATTCCGTTAAGTGCCAACTGCTGTCCCATCCACGCGGAATTGGTATCCACCACCTGACCGATGAGCAGTTCATCTCCTATTGTGATAATTTCTGCAAGCATGATGCAAAAGTACGGATTGTGGGTGGGAATGAGGGCGGGAGGCGCCCTCCAATAGAGTACACAGAAAGCTCAACCTGCGACAGTGCGTAACTTAAGCTTGATAAAAGCAGACGCAAATGTTTAAATTTACAAGCACGAAATAAAAAGGTTGCTAAATTGAACAACTATAAAATCAAAATTGGACTCGAGCTTTGAACTATAAATGGAACCATTGATAATGAGCATTATACCGCGCGAGGAATGTGTTTGCACGATTTTTATTGGAAGTGTGAGGAGCATTGTTGTGGCCTATTTGTTTTAACGACGACCACTGCAGATCAAGCCCGCAATCAATTTCAATGTAAATTAGATAAAGAATAAAATAATAATATAATCTGGTAAGATTGCCTATCAATAAACTACAAAATTTAGGATCAACAAGTTTAGATATGGATTCGAAGGCTATTCCTACACTTCGTTGGAAAGAAATAACCTTCCAAAATATTTGAAAACATGAGTAATAAAGTAAATGACAAAAATACTTTGGTGGATGAATCCCAAGTTGAATATGAGGATATCAATACAGGTGTTCTCATGGAGAAGCCATTCAATCCATCACAAATCGACATCTCAACTAAACCACTAACTGTCGACTTACTAATAAAAAGGTTGAAGGCTGACCCAGTTGAGATTGATCTGTTTCCGGATTTTCAGCGAAAGGATGACTTATGGAATGAAGAAAAGCAAAGTCGCTTAATTGAATCATTATTAATTAAATTCCCTCTTCCTGCATTCTACTTTGATGGAACGAACAACAACAATTGGTTAGTGGTTGATGGGTTGCAAAGATTGAGTGCCATCAGAAACTTCGTAATAACGAAAAAACTAAAATTAACAGGACTTGAATTTCTGAAAAAATTAGAGGGCTCAACGTTTGATCAGCTTCCAAGAAATTTGCAACGTCAAATTGAAGAAGCGCAAGTAACAGCCTACATTATTAATCCAGGAACTCCAATTGAAGTAAAGTTTAATATTTTCCGACGGGTAAATACTGGCGGATTGATTATGGAGCCGCAAGAAATTAGACATGCAATGAATCAAGGCATTCCTGCTAGCTACATCAAAGAACTTGCTGAATTACAGGAATTCATTGATGCGACTGAAGGAGCCATTAGAACAGAAAGAATGCTTGATCGGGAATTTGTTACCCGATTTGTATCATTCTACATGAATGATAATAAAAATTACATCCCTGATCTTGATACATTCATGAATACTAGTATGAGTGACATTAAAAAACTAACAGATGCCGAGAGAGAGAAAATGAAAAGTGATTTTATAGCAGCAATGAACCTTTCGAAATTAATATTTAAGGAATGGGCCTTTAGAAAAGCAGATAAGTATCCAGATAAACGTAAACCGATCAATAAAGCGCTATTCGAAGTGTGGAGTGTTTCTTTAGCAAAGCTGACCGACGAACAAAGAAGCACGATAAGTAACAATAGACAATTGCTCTTTAATGAATCGGTTGAATTGATAAAGAATGATAAGAAATTCTTTGATAGCATCACTGTTTCAACTGGTAATAAATCAAGTGTAAACTATCGTTTTTCAGAAGTTGAAGCACTAATTAAAAACGCCTTGAAGAAATGATAAAAAGGATAGAAGCCACAAACTTCAAATCACTAAAGAACATTGATGTATCCACCTCCAATCTCAATGTCCTGATGGGATTGAATGGAATGGGTAAAAGTTCATTTGTTCAGGTGCTTCTGCTTTTGATGCAGAGCGATAAATTAGAAGAAGGCATAGTAGACTTGAACGGAATTCTTGCGGAAATTGGCCAAGGACAAGATGCCCTTTATCAATTTGCGGAAGACGAACTTATCACATTCGGATTGACTTTAGATCGGGAACAAAATTTTACGTGGAAATTCTCGTACCAAAAAGACAAAGAAAAACTTGTATCTACAAGTAGCTTTCCTCAAGATAAGATGAAGTATTTCAGAGAGGAAACAAAGCGTTTTCAATATATCAGTGCAGAGAGATTAGGTCCTCAAGATTTATATGATGCCTCAAGTGTTGTTGTTACTGACAAGAAACAACTTGGTCTGTTAGGCGAATACGCAGCACATTACGTCAATGTCTTTGGTTCTGATTTTGAAGTCAAAGAGAGTTTAAAACATCCCAAAGCATCATCAGGTAAGTTGCTTGCTCAGATAAATGCTTGGCTTAAAGAAATCTCACCTGGGGTTTCATTAAATACTAAGTTCGTTCCTGAGGTTAACAAGGTGATCTTAGATTATCAATTTGATCTTACAACAAGTAAAACAAATTCATTCAGACCTAAGAATGTAGGCTTTGGAATTTCATACGTATTACCAATTGTATTAGCGTTACTTTCCGCGGAAGAAAATAAAATCATTGTTATTGAAAATCCAGAATCTCACATTCATCCAAGAGGACAAGCTGAATTGGGAAAATTAATTTCGCTCGCTGCAACAACAGGAGCTCAATTATTTATCGAAACACATAGTGACCATATTCTAAATGGTATTCGAGTGGCAGTGAAGCGCAAGGATGTAGATAAAGGGAAAGTAAATATTATGTACTTCGACAAAACAACAACGGATAAAGAACAATTTTCCTTTATCAAGCAGATTGAAATAGACCGCAACGGAGAGTTAAAGGAATATCCAAAGAATTTCTTAGATGAATGGGGCAATCAAATGATTAAGTTGATCTGAATAATGGAGCTGATTTGTAACGAACTTTCTTTCTTTCCGTTAGCGAAAAATAGTCGCGAAGTCGAGGAGCGATTCATTACTATGTTACGTACATTTCGAAATGCAAGAGAAACTTATGACTTCTCTCACATTCGATTTCCAATAAATTACTCCGAGCAACTCGTAATGCATGGGCAAACTTTAATGGAATGGATTTCTGAGTACAACGATCCAACTAAAAGAAATTTAATTCTAAGTTGGTTCAAAAATCCATTCACAGATGAACTGTCGGAAGTGGAATCAGAGAAGTATTTTGAAAGCGAGTATATTATAACCAGTGAAGCTGCCCCACAGCGAGAATCTCCTGTTGGAATAACTGTAGCATCCATCAAAATGCTTCCTACAATTAGTTTTGATTCTCATACTTTTTGGAGAAATAAGGAAATAGAAATTTCTCGAACTTGTCAGACACAAGCCTCTAATTCAACTCTCGAAGTTCATAATATTTGTTTAGAATCGGATATTACCTCTTCTGAATTTAACAGATGGTTGGAAGAATTCTACCCTCATTTCATTAGTGGGGAGGGCATGGTTAGAATGTACTTAAATTATGGGAAATACGCATCTCGTTTTACACCCACTTTCCTGCAACATTTCAAAGAATGGAAAAAGGAAGATATAGTTACATTCAAATATATATTGCGACTCATGAAAGATATAGAGCACTTCCCATTTGCTGGCGGGATGGGTCAAACGGAAAATTTGAAAGGAAGGGGGAAGGAAGGTTCAAAAAGAATCAACAATAAATATCCTGATGGAGACAGATTGAGTTATTCGATCGAACAAAATATTGTGACATTTATTGCATGTAAAGGGCACTACGAATTTCATGATTAAAGTTAATCCTTATCGCTGGTCGCCCCATCCCAATAATAATTCACAATTCTCTCTTCTTTTCGCCTTTACGTTCCATACCGTCCCGCATTTGCTGAAACCCTAGCAAAGATTTATCCAATATCTACCTCCCCACCCTCCCCTCC
>JAKLJE010000038.1 GCA_023151315.1 Bacteroidia bacterium | reverse complement strand
TTTAAGGGTGATTACTTTTTTTGTTTGCACTTTAAAAGTAACCCTTACTGTCAGATTAAGTCGAAACTACTTCAATTTAAGTATCAACTGACTTTCATACTTTAATACTTTCATACTTTAATACTTTAACACTTTAATTCCTGAATACTTTAACACATTCCAACTTTAATACTTTCCTACTTTCACCCCACACACCCCGCCACAACTTCCATCACCAACGCAATTCCGGCATGAACTATTACGCCGCCCCAGATGGATTTGGTTTCGATTGCGATAACACCGAGAATAATTGCACCGAAAAATGATCCTATCGTTTCACCGAGCGGTTTTCCGAAGTGAATGGTAACGTAAAAAATTGCAACGGGAATCACTGCAGCGTAACCGACCTTGCGGAACAATACCGACAACAGAAATCCGCGGAAGAATAATTCAGTGATGAAGAATCCAAGCAGATAGAACAACTCGAAGATTACCACGTGAGTTACGATTCCGTCTTCAACTCCCGCTACACGCAAAGCTGCTTGCACCTGCGGATATTGCTTCAGGAATGAAGGACTGAATGTTGCGAAGTAAATTACGGGAACGAAACACAGCAACAATATCAGATAAGGTTTCACGTCTGACTTCACGAATCCGTAAAAAGGAATTCTTCTTTTGTCGATGAGCAACCACCATAACAGGACGGGAATTCCAATCAGAAACACAGAACCGATCTCACGTGAAATGCGCATCCAGAAAATCTGCTCCTTTCCTCCTATTACATCGCGGATCCATTCTTTGTGCCAGTAGAAATAAACGCTGAAGGCGTAAATTCCTGCGAGTGCGAACACCGTTATCCAGAAACCCGGTTTGAGAAAAGGAGATTTATTTTTTGCGAACGGAATGTAAAGTGCGAATCCGCCGGCCATTGCTCCGAAATACAGCAAGATGTTGTTGACAATCCGGAAACTGTCATTGGCTCCGCCACCGATGGATTGTAGAAGACTTTTATCGGAGTAGAAGAGAAAAGTTAAAACTCCGGTCAGCAGTACAACAATGCTCAGATAAACAGGAGAAACCTGCGTTCTGAAGTAAACGGACAGATAAGAAACGATTTTCCGCACGTTCAAATGTATACAAATACAACATCATTTAGTTTAAGGCGTTTTGTATGTGCAGACTTTGCCGATATTTGCGCTATGAGTCAAAAGATATATCACGGTGATGTAATCCGCAGAATGACGATGTTGTTCAGTTCGGATTCAACTCCGCATTTCAATTGGCTCATCGAAAAAGGTCATCGTGAATTGATTGAGGCGGTTGAACTGATCAAGAACGGCAAGCAGGAAAGTTTCAAATGGTTGATTGATAACAAGCATTTTGAAGTTGCTGCGTTTGCCAATGCCGTTCGCGGCGACAAGAACGCATTCCGCTGGCTGATGAATAACAAATCCGTATTCTGGGCTGCAACTGCCAATGCGGTGAACAAAGACAAACAGGCTATGGCGTGGCTGCGACACAACAATTTTCTTGTGTATGCTGATCTCGCGCAAGCCATCATCGAGTGGGAATCGTTGGATAACGATGATTTCTCCGGATACTACAGAGGACCGATAGGCTAATGAAAATCGCAGGAAGAATTCCGCATCCGCAAATGACGATTACTGTTTTCATCATGAATGAAAAGTACATCGTGAAATTCGAAGCGGGTCCGATGGAGCAAGTGTACAAACTTTCCCAGAGTAAAGTTGCAGGAATGGAAGCGGTTGAAAAAATCGTTGACGAACAGTTTCAGGCGGAAGTGCTGAAGAAATTCGGTGAGATGTTTGAGATGATGCGAGGAGCGTTGGAGAGACATTAGACGTTAGACATTAGACGTTAGAGGATTTGTGTAAACGAGTCGGCAACGAGCGACAACATCAATACCAAGCACAATCTCAATATCGCCGCAACAGCGCAAAAAATTTAATCTCCGTGACTCCGTGGTAATTTTTTTAGCCACGAGGGTGCGGTCTAGACTTTAGTAGTTAGACCTGAGAAAAGAGACCTGAGAGCGCACTGCGTGCGGATCGTGCGAAGCACTCGGATCCACCTGAAACTTAATTCTTAATCGGGAATAATTCGCCTGCGGCAGCAAGGAATCATTTTCTATTTGAACTAACGTTCAATAATAATTGCACCCCTTCGGGGTTGGAGAGAAATTAGACTTTAGAGCGCAGTGCGTGCGGATCGGGATGCTTCGCATTGATCTTGGCGTTTAGCGCTGATCGGAAGATCCTTTGGCTCCCGATCGACGCGAATGCGTCTTCGATCCCCGATCGTGCGAAGCACTCCGATCCATAAAACGTGCAATTCGAAATTCGAAATCCTCAATAAATCAAAGATTATTCCTGAAGAACGTCACTGTTGCTTGAACAGCTTTCAAAGTATCTTCCGGTAAAGATTTTTCTTCCCACGGATGTTTGCCACCGAAAGTGTGATTGGCTCCGTGCAACTCCACAAACTCTGCAAACGGATTCCAGATTTTAATGGCTTCCGCTTCACGCATTGCCACAGCTTCATCGTTTGTTCCATGCACGATCAATTGCGGCATCTGAATTTTCTTCACTGCTTTCTGAATATCGAGTTTGTCTTTGTTCTCGTAAAAGTCGTTGCGGATGTCGAGATACATCGGTAAAATCTGTCCGGTTCTAGCATTCACCACATCAATCTTTCCTGTTGCTTGCCACTCTTCCAGATTCTCAGGATTCATTCGCTTTTCAAAATCGCTGACTGCAGCCCATGTTGCAACGGCTTTTACACGCGGATCATATGCAGCTTTCAGCAATGCCGTTCCTCCTCCTCTGCTGTGTCCGAGCAAACCGATTCGCGCAGGATCAATCTGCTTCTGCATGGAAATTGTCCACCAGAGATTTTCAATTACGAGATCCAAATCTTCCAGCTCTCTTGAAAAAGTATTTCTGCCGAACTGTTCCGGTTCGCAAAACTCTGTGAGATTTTCAGGCGATGTTCCGTTGTACGAAAAATTGAATCGTGCAATTGCAAATCCGCTGCGCGCAATGAATTCAGCAATCAGCGGAAATGTTCCCCAATCTTTGAAGCCTTTGAATCCATGGAGGAAAATAATCACCGGCACGCGATCGTTGCCTACTTCAGGCACATGCAGATCAACCGGAATCTTCCTTCCATCAGTTCCTTCAATAAGATATGTGGCGTGCTTTGCCATTAAGGTTTGATGGCTTTCGGATCAACTACGGTTTCAATCCAACGGCATTTTTCATTCACAAACTTGTATGTGCATTTGTATGCAGAGCGCGGATACATCACGAAATAACGATCGTCTTTTTCTGCAGGTTCATAAGTCAGATACGTTGTGTCTCCTTTTGTCCAGGTCATCATATCCTGACTCTTGTACATCGCTGTAACGTAACTGAACGGCATGCCGATGTAAATTCCGTGTCCGGTAATGAAATTCGCTTTCACAGAAATATTTACTTTATCGAGCTTGATGCTCTTCTTGTCTTCCAGTTTCACCAATCGGAATCCGCTCAGTGTTCTGCGTCCATTGATGTTCACGGTATAAAGCGTAGCTAATTCAGTTTCCTGATTGTTAGTGTACATCATGGTGCGCGTTCCTCCGGGACCATCGAATCCTTCAGCGGCATTCTCGTACGTAAACTCCTTCAGTTCTTTCCACCGACCGATCACAAGATCAATGATTGCGGTGTCGGGTTTATAAGCCCAATCGGCTTTCTTACCGAATCGATAAGGTTGGGGAACAGAATCCGGAACGGAATTCTCCACCATGGAATCTGTTTTTGTCTGTTCAACCACTGGTTGTTCGCCACAGGAAGTGAACAAAGTGAAGGCACAAATGGCGGTTAAAGAAAATAGATTCTTCATGGCATAAACTTACGGAATAGGTTCGGTAACTTTGCAATCGATTGTGAGTACGCTGCCGAATTCCGTTAAAGACCCATACGCCGCATTACGAATCCGGGATTTCTCGGTTTATGTAGTTGCTCGTTTTTTCCTTTCACTGGGCGTGCAGATTCAGAGTGTGGTTGTAGGCATTCAGATTTACAAACTCACACACGATGCGTATCAGATCGGAATGATCGGACTTTCCGAAGCCATACCGTTCATTGCTTTATCACTTTTCGCGGGACATATTGCCGATTCGTTTCGTCGTAAGCGTATCATTATTCTCGCCACGCTTTTTCTACTGATTTGTTCCTGGCTGCTTTTCATGGTTACCCTCGATTCCGATTTGTTATTACGATTCGGGACATGGCCGATTTTCGGAATCATTTTCTGTACAGGAATTGCCCGCGGATTTTTAAGTCCGGTATTTCCGGCATTCCAGTCGCAACTTGTGCCGCGACATTTGTACGCAAACGCTTCCACGTGGCAGAGTAACGCATGGCATGCAACGGCGGTACTGGGTCCGGCTTTGGGTGGAATTCTTATCGGTTGGATGAATGCGTCATTAGGATTCGGCGTGTGTTCTGGACTGATAACACTATCGTTTCTTTTGTTCTTTCTGTTACCGAATCCGGATCTGCCACCAGTTGAGAAGCGAGAACCGATACTACAAAGACTCACTGCAGGATTCCGATTCGTATTCAGCAATCAGATTATGCTTTCTGCATTGACGTTGGATCTGTTTGCAGTTCTGTTCGGCGGTGCGGTTGCTATGATTCCGGTGTTTGCAGTGGAAGTACTTCATGCGGGCGACAACGCAGACTTTGTAACGGGACTATTACGTTCTGCTCCAGCGGCGGGAGCAATCATTATGGGATTGATCATGGCGAAGTTTCCGCCTACGCGTAAAGCAGGTCGCAATCTGATTATTGCTGTATGCGGTTTCGGATTGTGTATGATAGGATTCGCTTTATCAACACACGTGTGGTTGTCGTTCGCGATTCTGTTCCTGAGCGGAGCATTTGATAATGTGAGCGTGATCATCCGTCATACGATTCTGCAATTGATGACTCCGGATGAAATGCGCGGACGTGTTTCTGCGGTAAACGGAATCTTTATCGGTTCTTCGAACGAGATCGGCGAATACGAATCAGGCTTGGCGGCGCGATACATGGGCAATGTACCGTCGGTTGTATTCGGTGGTTGTATGACAGTGTTGATTGTGACAGGTGTGGCGTTGATGGCTCCGAAGCTGAGGAGGCTCAATCTGGATAAGATGGTCTGACCACGGAGATTCGCGTAAGGAAATAACCACGGGGACACAGAGATTAGTATAAGGAAATAACCACGCTTCGGCACGCTCAGCGCAGGCTCCGACGCGGAGATTAATCAAAGGAAATTACCACGCTTCGGCACGCTCAGCGCAGGCTCCGACGCGGAGATTAGTCAAAGGAAATAACCACGGGGACACGGAGAATAGTCGAAGGAAATTACCACGGAGACTCGGAGATTTCATTTCGCCATATAAACAACTACAGAGATTGTGTTTATAGATAAATTCAACAGGCGTAATTATATTCTCCGTGCCTCCGTGGTTATTATTTTATCTCATGTCTCCGTGGTTATTTTTATTTTTCTCCGTGGCTCAGTGGCACGAAAAAGCCCGACAGGCACACCATCCTGTCGGGCCGAAAAGCTCATTGGCTTTTCATTTTTCACCGCACCATCACGTGATGCAGGAATTAGTAAATCTTAAAAACGTTTACTTCGATTTGTGCCAGTTGCGCGCATTGTAACCGAACGACACTCCGAATCTCCAGCCATCGCGTCCCGGAATTCCGTAAACGTTCACAGGAATATTCATGTTGCCGGAGCGGAAAGTTTTACCAACCGCGAAAATAAATGCAGAGTTCAGGTACACTTCTCCGCGACTGTCAAGTCGATATTGGAAGGTAACATCCGAAGGGTGAATTGCAGGATTATATTCTGAACGGCGTATCCATTCGTTGTTCACGTAAAATCCTTCTGAACGTGTTACCAAACTGAAGTTCGGACCAAATCCAACTTCCCAGCCTCGACGGTTCATTCGCATACCATTCATCACGGTGAAACTTGGAATAAACAATCCTTGATCCAATCCGGTTACCATAGGCACGAATTCAAACAGTGCCTGGAATTGTCCTGCTGCGAGATATTGCTTCTCAAACTGATACCCGAACTGAAACATCACCGGAGCTGCATCAAATCCACCTTGTGATCGAGGTGAACGGATAATTGATGCTGTACGATCTGTATAGAATGCAGCACCCATTCTCGGTCCGTCCAAACGCACACGTTCTGTTGCAGGAGTACGAGCACGTGCATCATAACTATCCGGTTTTACCAATTGGGTTTTCACATTCGGTTCTACCGGCATTCCCAACATTTCACGAAGCATCACAGATGTCATGGTCTGAATTTCATTCTGCACATTCAGAAATTCAACAACATGGGTACGTTCTATGGATTCCGATTTCACATCAATCAAGCGCATTGTATAAATGATTGCATTGCCATAAACTTCCACGCTTCCGGTGATCATCTTATCTGCACCCAATTGCTTGCCTAATTCCACCAGACAGATTTTACCGTAACAGTTATTCACTTGTAAATTGTTTTTCGCAACGAGATAATTTACATCGTAACGGTCCATCACATCAAACGTGTCGAGTTTCTCCAGCTCGAGTCGCACCAGATTTCCCATTGCAACGGGATCATAACCTATATTCTTTGCATCGAAATTCAGAACTACAGCTTTGGGTTTTGCTCCGGGCGCTGTGTTCTGACTGTGCAATTTGCCCATGGTCATCAGCATCAGTAATCCGGCAAACAGAATAATTACCAATCTGGTTCCTGTTCCTTCATGCGAAGGTTGGTTGTTGTTATTGTTATCTGTTGTTTTCATGATTGACATTTTATTTGGTGTTGTTTGTTTTTGATTTGAAACTTTTCAGACAGTTTTATGGCTGGCCGCAGTATTGCAGCAATGAAATTTGCAGGAATTTGAGGGTGCTTACCTAGTTGCCTTTGTAAACTTTCTTATTCGTGAAGCGATAAGAGTAAGCAACGAATGGTATTACAAAATAATCGGAATCACCGACATCACCGATTGTTGTTGCTGCGATATCAAAGGTGTGACGAATACCTCCGATTCTGAATCCAAGCGAAAGTTGAGGGTGATAATAATTCTCTGTTACATAAGTTGAAGGACCGGTATAAACCGTTCTCGAGAGCGGCATGAAATAGTTCTCAGTCAACAACGAGAAATTATCTCCGAGTCTCCACATTCCGCTGAGGTTAAGAATAGGTCGACGAGTAGCTTCCCAATCTCCGCCTGCGCTAACTGCACCGTAACCTGCAGATAATGTAACGTTGGTTTGTCTGCTGCCGAATGTAACACTTCCGAAACCGCAACCGAGTCCGTACAGAAACGGAGTTGTAATGACCAATCCGCCGATCGCTGCATGCACATTTTCTCCTAACTGGCGGCCGTATTTCGCATCAGCATAAAATCCAAGAGGAGCAATGATTCCGCCGCCTACTGAGAACTCATCTGTAATTCCATAGCGGAAACCGTTCATCAGAATCATATAGTTGTGGTAATAACCTTCACCTTTGTGAAGCGGAATTGCTGATGGAGCAAACAGGTATCTTGAACCGTGATCAAACTGATCCGAAAAATTATCTGCGATTCCTCCTGTAGTGATATCAACGAGATTAACTGTGCTCAGAACCACAACACCCTCTCGCTTAGTAGTAACTGTAAGCGCATTGGGATTAATGTCTACCAGTTCGCCGGTATAACGTTTACCGCTGGTCATCACAAAAGTGTACACAAAACCAACTTTCGCTGTTTGGCGCGACTCGATATGATCTTCATTTAAAGTCACCAAACCAAGAACGGGATCCTGAACTACAATCTTTCCTCTAGGTTCTTCTACTACTACACCAACAACCTTTGCTCCGTTCTTCATGTACAGAATACAGAACTCTTTCGGTGGAGCAACTGCTGTTGTGTCCTGCGCGATCATTTCCGTTGCTGATAGTATCAGCAGGAGAACCATTGCGCTGAGGTATTGATGAACTGTTTTCATTGCGGTGTGTTTATTTTGATGAAGCAAACTTACGTCCACTAATTTCGCATAGAAAACGGGATTTTGCGGACTGATCCGCATCAGTCGCATTTGGCGCAAATACCGCCCCTGAACAATAGGATTATCCGTATTAATTTGCGATTTTCGCAAATACCCGTCCCGGACTCGCGGCGAATGCAAAACTTTCAGGACCCGTTTTTAAAACATGGCAAAATCTGTAGATCAAGCTGAACGCACTGTACAACAGGACTTTATAAACAAATTGAAGTCTTCGCTGCCGGCGGGAATGTCCCTCGTAGATGAGCTCGCAGACATTCTGAATGTGAGCACGGACAGTGCGTATCGTCGCATTCGCGGGGAAACTGCTTTGACTATTGACGAAGTGAGCAAACTTTGCGCGCATTACAAGATCCCGTTTGATCAGTTTACACAATCTGCTTCAGGAAAAGATCTTGTAACGTTTCAGTACAGCCATCTTTCTGCGGATATGGCCCGCTTCAATGAATATTTGAATTCGTTGATAGGTCACATGGATGCGATCCGTAAAGCAGAGCCGAAAGAAATCATCTGGTGTGCGGAAGACGTTCCGATTTTTCACCACTTCAAGTATCCGAAACTCTCTGCATTTAAAGTTTTCTATTGGACGAAAAGTATTCTGAATGCGCCTGAGCTGGAAGGCAAATCATTCGATCCGAATATTGTTCCGGAAGAAGCGCGTGATAAAGTGCGTCGTATTTACGAATTATACAATCGTATTCCTTCCATTGAAATCTGGACAGAAGATACTTTGAACAGTACGCTGAAGCAGGTGGAATATTACATTGAATCCGGATTGTTTGCAAGTCTTGCTGATGCGATTGATGTAGTGAATGATGTGGAAGCGATGATTCGCAGTTTGGAGAAGCAGGTTTCAAAAAGCATCAAGTTTGCCGGCGATGTTCCTCAAGCAGATGATAATGTGGAATTCAAATTGTATTTCTCCGATTTGATGGTGGGTAACAATTGCATTCTGATTACGGCGGGCGCGAGTAAGGTGTGTTACATTTCCATCAACACATTTAATTCCATGGCAACAACGAATCCCGGATTCAATGAAGAAACGGATCGCTGGATCAGAAACATCATCGCAAAATCAACTTTGATCAGCGGTGTTTCCGAGAAGCAGCGCATGAAGTTCTTCAAATTGCTTTACGATAAAATTGCAGCAACGCGTGCGAAAATTGCGAGCGCCTGATCCGCGCGACGTTAAAGCGCTTCTCGAATTAAAATTCAGAGAGTTCAACACCACATCGTTTATCGCTGATGATCCGATCAGCGTGCCGCATCTTTTTCAAAGCAAAGAAGATCGTGAGATCGCGGGTTTTCTGGCTGCAACAATTGCCTGGGGACAACGTCCGGTGATTGTGAAGAACGGAATGCGCATCGTTGATTTGCTGAATCATGCCCCGCATGAATTTGTGATGAATGCTTCACGAAAAGATCTGAACACATTGAAATCATTCGTTCACCGCACATTCAACGGTGACGATCTTGTTCAGTTTACCTTGCTGCTACGTGAAATATACAGCAATCACGGAAGCATGGAAAATGTTGTAGCTGCTTCATTGAAGAAAAGTGAAAACATGATGGACGCCATCGCGTTGTTCCGACAGGAGTTTCTGAAACCGAAGCACAACTCTCATTGCGAAAAACACATTTCCGATCCTTCACGAGGTTCATCTGCAAAACGAATCAATATGTTTCTGCGCTGGATGGTTCGCAAAGATCACACGGGAGTGGATTTCGGCATCTGGAAGAAAATCTCTCCGTCCGACTTAATGATTCCGCTTGATGTTCATGTGGGAAACGTGGCACGGCATCTGGGCTTGTTACAACGCAAACAAGACGACCGAAAAGCAGCGGAAGAGTTAACCGAAAAACTCCGCAAATTCGACAGCAATGATCCGGTTAAATATGATTTTGCCCTTTTCAGTATGGGAATCGCCGGATTCGTAAAACACCAATGAAATTCTGAAAGCGATTCAGTAATTTCAACCTCCGATTCAATTATGAAAAAACTCATTCTCTCCTCTGCCCTTCTGATCGCAACTTTTGTTTCTGCGCAGAAGCCTTCAGCAATTCCAACGGGAAGTAATCCTGTTCCAACTCCATTCACGGAACGATTTGCCGGACGAAAAGCAAAAGTGAAATCTGCTGAACGTTCTGTTGTGGGCGATCTTGAATTCCGCAATATCGGGCCTTCCGTGATGAGCGGTCGTGTGGTTGACATCGACGTGAATCCGAATGATCCGACGCATTTTTATGTTGCCTACGCATCCGGCGGTGTTTGGTTTACTGATAACAACGGAACCAGCTTTACTCCGGTTTTCGATAACATGGATGCGATCAACATCGGTGATATTGCTGTTGACTGGAAAGCAAAACCACAACCTGTTATTTGGGTCGGAACCGGCGAGGCGAATTCAAGTCGTTCTTCTTATGCCGGCAACGGCGTGTACAAAAGTGCTGATGGTGGCAAGAGCTGGCAGCACATGGGCTTAAGTGAATCGCATCACATCGGACAGGTGCTCATCAGTCGCGATGATCCGAATACAGTTTACGTTGCAGTGATCGGACATCTGTTTTCATTCAATCCGGATCGAGGTTTATATAAAACAACAGACGGAGGAATCACGTGGAAACTCGTTCTGTTCATTGACAACGCAACAGGAGTTATTGATGTGATTCAGGATCCGCAGAACAGCAAAAAGATTTATGCTATTGCGTGGCATCGTGAACGCGTGTTGTGGAATTTTGTTGAAGGCGGAAAGACTTCTGGAATTTACGTCAGTGAAAATTCAGGAGAAACATTTTCATTGCTCACGACAGCTGCAACCGGATTTCCGCAAGGAGATGGAGTTGGAAGAATCGGCTTGACCATTTTCCCGGGCAATTCAGATGTGCTTTATACGATTGTGGATAATCAAACAATCGTTTTGGATACAACAGGGAAAAGGTCTGAGAAATTGTATCCTTCTGATTTCAGAAAGATGAGCAAGGAAAAGTTTCTCGCTCTTGATGATAACAAGTTGAAAGATTATCTCAAACGCAATCGCTTTCCGCAGGAACACACGGTTGCATCGGTGAAAGAAGATGTGAAAAACGGAAAGTATCTTCCTGTTGCATTGGCCGATTATGTTGCCGATGCCAACTCAGATCTTTTCAGTGCTCCGATTATCGGTGCTGAAGTCTGGGCCAGCGTTGACGGAGGAAAATCGTGGAAGAAGAAAAGCGATAAATCCATCAGCTCGCTGTTCTACACCTACGGATATTACTTCGGTAAGATCTGGATTTCTCCATTCGATCAGAATGAAGTTTACATCGCCGGTGTCGGACTGATGAAAAGTCACGATGGAGGAAAATCATTCAAAGCCATTGACGGAGACAATCAGCACGGAGATCATCATGCCTTGTGGTTGAATCCATCACGTCGCGGACACATCATTAACGGTAATGATGGTGGCATGAATATTTCCTGGGACGGTGGTAAACATTGGATCAAGTGTAATACTCCTGCAGTCGGACAGTTTTACGGAATCAACGTTGATCATGCGGAACCTTACAATGTATATGGAGGATTGCAGGATAACGGTGTGTGGACAGGACCAAGTACGTACAGCGCTTCCACATCATGGCATGGAGAAGGTCAATACCCATGGAAGTTTTTGTTGGGCGGAGACGGAATGCAGGTAATGGTTGACACGCGCGATAACAATACTGTTTACACCGGTTATCAGTTCGGACATTATTACCGTATCAACAAAACAACAGGACAACAGGACTACGTTCGCCCGAAAATGAAACTTGGAGATCAGCCTTTGCGCTTCAGCTGGCAAACACCAATCTGGTTGTCGCAACACAATCAGGATATTCTTTACATGGGTGCACAGCGTTTGTTCCGCAGCCTTGATCAAGGCAGAACATTTGAACCGATTTCAGGTGATCTCACACGCGGAGGAAAAACCGGAGATGTTCCTTACGGATGTTTGTCAACGATAAACGAATCTGTTCTGAAGTTCGGTTTGATTTATACCGGAAGCGATGACGGATTAATTCATGTTTCCAAAGACGGAGGCGCAACGTGGACGCGCATTTCAGATAAACTTCCTCAGAACATGCGGGTGAGTCGCGTGGTTGCATCATCACATGTGGAGGGACGCGTGTATGCAACATTGAGCGGATGTCAGTGGGATCATTTCACCGCTTACGTTTATGTTTCTGAAGATTACGGCGCAACCTGGAACCGTATTTTCACTGACCTTCCGGCAGAAGCGACAAACGTTGTTCGTGAAGATCCTGTGAATCCAGATTTGTTGTTCTGCGGAACAGATAACGGATTGTATGTGTCTTTGAATCGCGGAAAAACATCCATGATCATGAACAACAATCTTCCTGCAGTTGCAATTCATGATTTAGTTATTCAACCGCAAGCACACGACCTTGTTGTGGGAACTCATGGTCGTTCCGTTTACATTGTAAACATCGAAGCACTGGAATTGCTCGAAGATTCAATGATGACTAAGCCATTGTACGTTTATCAGCCTGAAGATGCCAAGATGAAAAACGTCTATGAAATTGTGAATGACGATTACTATCCGTTCAAATTGGCAAACGTGCCCCTAACGTATTACGTACAGCAAGGCGGAAAAACCAAAATCGAGTTGTACACTGCAAGCGATGTAAAGTTGAGTACCATTACAGATTCCGCATTCAACGGACTGAATACTCTGAACGTGCAGATGGTTGTTGATTCGGCGAACGCAGAGAACTACAAAAACTATCTGGAAGAAAACGATCGTGAAGAAAAGCCGGAAGAATACCGTGATGGCAAGCTGATTGCAATTGCCGGAAAGTACAAGCTGGTGGTTACGGATTCACGAGGGAATAAAGTGACGCGGGAAGTTGGAGTGAGGAAGTGAGTGTTGGGTATTGGAGTATTGGAGTATTGGAGTATTGGAGTATTGGGGTATTGGAGTATTGGAGTATTGGGGTATTGGGGTATTGGGGTATTGGAGTATTAGGGTATTCGAGCGTAGTGAAACATACTCTAATACTCTTATACCAGTAACTCTGAAACTCTAAAACTAGTCTGCTTCAAAAACCACTTCCTCCAGCGGTACGCGGAATCTTTCTCCGTACACGCCTTCCGGAATTCGTTTTCCGCAAGTGATGACCATATTGATTTCCGCACGACGAGGCAGGTTCAGTAATTTCTTCAATCGTTTGCTGTCGAATCCTTCCACCGGACAAGTATCATGTCCTTCTGATGTCATGGACAGCATGAATGTCTGCGCAGCGAGTGCCACACTTTTGTGAATCACCACGCGAACATCGTTCCCTCCTACTTCACGCACGATTGGTCGCTTCAATCCGGTGAACCAAACGAAGATCTTTTTTCCCAACGAGCGAAGTCCCAATGCATCGTTGTTGTATAACAGCGGCATCAGCTTGCTGTAATATTTCTCGCGAGTGAGTCCTGTGAAATTCTGACGCACGTCTTTCGACTTCAAAACGTTCGCGTGATTCTGCTGCGCACGTTTTCTCCACAGATCGGGTCGCGCTACCACAACAATAATTTCTTTCGCTGTTTCGGTTGTGTTCTGACTCATGCAGCAATACGACACCTGTTTCAGTTTTTCAGGAGTTGAAACTCGATAGAATTCCCACAACTGCATATTACTGGAGTTCGGTGCGAGAACGGCACGCTGCAAGCTTCGAGTTACGGCCTGCGGATCATAATCTACAGGATGAAATTTCCGCACAGCACGGCGCGTGTTGACAATGGAGTCGAATATTTCAGCGGAGTGTATCATTTATCGAGTGATCACAGATCACTTTCTAGCGAGTCAACTTATCCAGCGCATTCGCTGCGCCGGTATTCTGCGGATCGAGTTCCAATGCAAACTTGTAATCTTCAGTAGCACGTTTGATGTCGCCCATTTTCTCGAAGCAGGAACCTCGACCGAAATATGCGCGTGGCTCCTGAGGATTGTCCTCAATCGCAAGGTTGAAGAAACTCATTCCCTTGCCTGCGCTGTCCAGCTTGTGTGTATAAATCACACCGAGATTGAAGTGTGCATCAAAATGATGCGGATTCAGTTTCAGTAAAGCCTGATACGCTTCAATTGCCTTGCTGTACTCTTCCGTTTCCTGATGGAACATTCCGAGATTGTACACTACTTCCTGACTCGTTGGTTGAATTTCCATCGCATTGCGATAATATTCAATTGCCAACGGATTTTTCTGTGCAGCCATAATAATTCCCATTTGCACATATGCGTTGTAGTAATCCGGATCCATTTGTACGGCGAGACGCATATTCGACATTGCTTTTGTTGTATCGCCCATTTCCTTGTGCACCATTCCCTTCATGAAATAAGCCTGGGAGTTGCGTTTATCGAGATCGAGGACTTTATCCAGAAGCACAATCTCTTCTTCGAAGCGACGAAGGTAATGATGCAGTTGAGCTAAGCGCAACATGCAATCCGTGCTTGTCGGATCAACCTCCACAGCGCGTTTCAGAAGCTGATCTGCTCGTTGAACTTTCATAGAGAAGAAATGAATGTCCGCACCGGCAAGGAGATACTTTGTTGTGGAACTGTCAACAGCCAGAACGCGATTGATGTCCAGCATTGCAGCACCATAATCTTTCCGTCCGACCGCGAACATAGCGCGTTGGTAATACAGATCGAGGTTGTTCGGGTCTTTACGGATTTTCTCATTCAGAACACTGAGAGAATCTTTCGGAGCGGTATCCGTGTTTTCAACAACTTCTGAATTCCCGCATGAAGCTGAGAACATCAGGAATGAAAACGCGAGCAGAGTTAAAATACGATTCATAGGCACAAAAAATCCCGGAAATGCTGACCGGGGATGACACCAAAGATACGTGGTTCGGGGCGTATTATGGATGGGTGAAAATGACCAGATGTAAAGTAGACTATAGACTTTAGACGTTAGACTTTAGAGAATTTGCCTGAATAAGTCCGTAACGAGCTGCGATAAAAATGCCGATCCGTTAACAATGTATCACATCTGAAACTCCTTCACAGGTGCCAGATTTAAGGTCTAAAGCCTATATAACATTCCCCAACACCGTTTAACATTCCTTATCGGATTCCGCTTTTTGAGGGTAATCAACACGAATACATTAGTGTGAAAATTCCCGGTATGAAGAACCGCATCAGAAGTTTTGGATTCGCACTTGAAGGTTTACTTGCACTTGTAAAGGACGAACCGAACGCCCGTATTCACATTGTGGCTGCTATGATTGCTATTGCAGCCGGCTTCTTCCTTCACGTTTCATCAACGGAATGGATCTGCATTGCGTTTGCAATTGCAGCAGTTATCGCGACTGAAGCCATAAATACAGCCATTGAAAATATGGCGGATTTTGCGGCAGATGGATACGACGAGCGGATTAAGAAAATCAAAGATGTTGCTGCAGGAGCTGTGCTGGTTGTTGCAATGGGCGCTTGTATAACAGGCCTGATCATATTCACTCCAAAAATCATCGCGTTATGCTCAATGAATTAAAGCGTGTTGACCGCTATTACGAAACCATCTTTCTGGGTTCCATTTCGGTATTATGTTTTGCGCTTTCCATATTCAGAGTTGCATATACAGGTACTCCGATGTTTCTGTTTCTGAATTGGAATCTGTTTCTTGCTTTCGTCCCATGGGCGCTTTCCGGATTACTGATGATGCTTCCAACCTGGCAAAACTCAAAACCTGCCGCACTCACAGTTATGGCTATCTGGTTACTGTTCTTTCCGAATGCTCCATATATCTTAACCGATTTGTTTCATCTTCAGGCGTCGGTAGGAATTCCCAAATGGTTTGACCTGATTCTGATTCTCAGTTTCGCCTGGACAGGATTGCTTTTCGGACTTTTATCATTGACCGATATTGAAAAAGTATTGATTCGATGGATGCATCCCGCAATGGTACATGCGACTTCCATAGTGCTGTTATTCGCCGGAAGTTTCGGTGTATATCTGGGGCGTTTTCTTCGATGGAACAGTTGGGACGTAGTAACTAATCCCGGTGAAATTCTTTCGGACATAGCAGATCGGTTTGCCAATCCGACTTCGCATCCCAGCACTTGGGGAATGACCATTCTTTTAGGTGTATTTCTTACGTTGACGTATTACTCTATGCGGGTGATGAGGATTAGACGGTAAACTATAGACTATAGACTTTAGACGTTAGACTTTAGAGGATTTGTCTAAACGAGTCAGCAACGAGTTAAGATTTAGTGTGGACCCTTGGAGGGTGTGGCCCCTTGGAGGGTGTGGACCCTTGGAGGGTGCGGACCCTTGGAGGGTGTGGACCCTTGGAGGGTGTGGACCCTTGGAGGGTGTGGATCCTTGGAGGGTGCGGACCCTTGGAGGGTGTGGAATAGAGTTGAGACCTGAGAAGATTTGACTAAACGAGCCTGATACGAGGTCATTACCAAATAGAGATCGATGGCGAAAGTTTCAAATCAGGAGCGCGATCACAGTCCCAGGTATCATATCTCACTTCTGAGGTCTAAAGTTCAAAAAAGAAAAAACCAGCATCCCGAGTTTTAACCATGGCAAACGGGATACTGGCTTTTCTAAGAAATCGGATTCTTTCTGTTACGCTTCCGCAACTTCAGCTTCCTTTGTTTTCATTCCTTCGCGGATCTGAC
Source organism: Bacteroidia bacterium (assembly GCA_023151315.1). Lineage (GTDB taxonomy): Bacteria > Bacteroidota > Bacteroidia > Palsa-965 > Palsa-965. The sequence continues at coordinate 9,187 of JAKLJE010000038.1, read as the reverse complement.
CTTCGATACGTTCCATCAGATCAGGATTGTCGCTGAAGAGTTGTTTCACAGCATCGCGGCCCTGACCGAGTTTGGTTTCTTCGTAGCTGAACCAGCTTCCGCTTTTCTTAATGATATTGAGTTCCACTCCGAGATCGATGATCTCACCGATTTTCGAAATTCCTTCACCGAACAGAATGTCGAATTCTGCAGTACGGAAAGGAGGTGCCACTTTGTTCTTCACCACTTTCACACGAGCGCGGTTACCCGTTGCGGTTTCACCTTCTTTGATTTGTCCTGCGCGACGGATATCCAGACGTACTGAAGCATAGAACTTCAATGCGTTACCACCCGTAGTGGTTTCCGGGTTTCCGAACATCACGCCGATCTTCTCACGAAGCTGGTTGATAAAGATGCAGCAGCAGCCTGTTTTGCTGATTGTACCTGTGAGTTTACGCAAAGCCTGTGACATCAAACGTGCCTGCAGACCCATTTTCGATTCACCCATTTCACCTTCAATCTCCGCTTTAGGAGTCAAAGCTGCTACAGAGTCAACCACCAGAATATCCACAGCTCCTGAACGGATCAGGTTGTCTGCGATTTCCAATGCCTGCTCTCCGTTGTCAGGCTGTGAGATAAGGAGGCTGTCGATGTCGACACCCAAACGCTGTGCGTAGAAACGGTCGAACGCATGTTCTGCGTCAATGATAGCAGCAATGCCGCCTGATTTCTGAACTTCAGCGATTGCGTGGATAGCCAAAGTGGTTTTACCTGATGATTCCGGTCCATATATTTCGATTACTCTTCCTTTTGGATATCCGCCCACACCTAACGCGAGGTCAAGTGAAAGTGATCCGGAAGAAATTACTTCCATTGCTTCAACCGGGTTATCACCCAGTTTCATGATTGTTCCTTTTCCGTAGGTCTTCTCGAGTTTGTCGATCGTCAGCTGCAGTGCCTTCAGTTTCTCTTTGTTTACTTCTTTACTCATAGCGCGTGAAATTTAAATTGTTGTTTTAATTATTACAGGTTATTAAAGTTAATCGATCGTGATCCGTTTTTTATCTGAAAGTTCACAACCGTGTTGTTTTGTTAATATTATTCTGTGTTAGTGCCGATTTCAATATTTCCTTTAAACACAAGTCCATCGACTCATTGAATAATTTGAAGCATTGTATCATTTGAACTATTACGCCAACAAAAGTATAGGTCGGAAAAACGGCGCGCTGAAAAAACTACAAAATTTAGTCAGGATTGCTAAGGAGATGAGCTTAAAGACTGTTTTTCAATGATTTAAATTATACCTAAAACATCCGCGTGATCTATGGCGGATCCATTATTTACCTCAGATGGTCCAGAGAAACGCAGAAAAAATAATCTGCGTAATCAGCGAAGAAGGTGTGTTTAACTTCTTAACGCAGATTTCGCAGATTCAGGATCGTGCATATGATCTGTGCAATCTGCGGATTCTGTGGCGAACTCATTATTTGCCTCAGATGGCGCAGAGATACGCAGATGATATTCACACTTTAATAATCTGCGTAATCAGCGAAGAAAGTGTGTTTAACTTCCTCACGCAGATTTCGCAGATTCAGGATCGTGCATATGATCTGTGCAATCTGCGGATTCTGTGGCGAACTCATTATTTGCCTCAGATGGTGCAGGGAAACACAGATGATATTCACACTTTAATAATCTGCGTAATCAGCGAAGAAGGTGTGTTTAACTTCCTAACGCAGATTTCGCAGATTCCGTTCGTCCACGGTGTTTAGCTGAAACTCATCTCAGCCATCAGCGCAATCTGCGACGCAAGCTATTTGCCTCAGATGGTGCAGGGAAACGCAGATGAAGTTCCATCCCAACATTGGTTGAATCTAGTCCTGCATAAAACTCAATCATTTGTGTAACTTTATTCAACATGCGTCTTATTGAACAAAAGGACAACATGAAAACGGTGCAATTGATAGTGTTTATTGCTGCACTATTCACGGGGACGGCGTTGTTATGTGGATTGCAGAACAACTCATTCTCCGGAGGAGTTTACTCAGCAACTGGATTCGAGGCAGAGCGGGTTACCCGATTTGTAATTATTGATCACGGTAAATACGGATTTATTGACAGCACGGGACAAGTAGTTATCCCGGTGGAATACTCATATGCAGGTGCATTTTCAGAGGGACTTGCTCCTGTAAGGAAAAACGGATTATACGGTTATATCGATGAAAACGGAACTCAACGGATTAGCGAACAATTCGATTATGCTGAAGAATTTCACAACGGTCATGCACGCGTTTATATCAAGGGAATCCCTTATATCATAAACAGAAAAGGAGAAATTCTTTTTAAGCATGGCTATACTTCGATCGGTGATTTTGCCAATGACAGCTTGGCCAGTGCAACACTTGTAGATGGCAGAGTGTGTTTGATAGATCTAAAAGGAAACAAAGTTGCTTCACCTGTATTCAGTGAAATTGGAGAATTTCATTCGGGACGGGCTGTAGCTATTCGATTTACTTCAAGTAAATCCTGGAGGGATCGTGTAACGGGAGTTATTGATCGCAGTGGGCACTTCGTTGTACCTTTTGGCAAGTATGATGGTGTACAGAAGTACTCCGATGATTTGGCCATTGCACGATACAATGAAAAACAACCGGGTTCAGAAAAATATGTAACAAAGTATCATGTACTTGATACTAATGGTAAGGTCCAATTAGAAATTCCATACCAACAATGGCGTCCGCATGATTCAGAAACAGGATACAACGAAGGATTGCTGGTTGTGGATGTTTATAAAGTTAATCCGGATTCCCTGAAATCCTGGGTAAACAACAATACTTATCCCGGCGTAGTTGATCGTAAAGGAAACATTGTTTTCTCCAGCAAACAATTCGAAGAAGTCAGTCATTTCAGTCATGGTCGTGCTTTTGCGAAACTTGACAATACCGGAAGTTGGATTATGATCAATACCGAAGGCAAACAAATCGGATCGAAAGAATTTACAGATGTATGTGGCGTGAGATACAGAACTGAATCCGACCGTGATTTTTTCGAAGATGGAAAAGCCTTGGTGCGGGATGAGCAGACTTGGAAATTCATTGATACGAACGGAAAAGAAATCAGACGTCACCCTTATGTACGTTATCCGGAATATCGCGTGCGTCGTGAAGGCAACATCGTTGTAATGGGAGAAGAAATCTGCCAAATATGGGTGCCGGGAGATACTCTTCTGTTTCGTCAGTATTTTAAATATGTTGTTCCCGGTACACTTAATGATGCGCTGATTCAGGTCGTATTCATTGACAAGGAAACAGAAGAAACAACGTGGGGTTATATTAACCGATCCGGAAAAACAGTTTGGAAAATTTCAAACGCTAAGGAAAACTTCAGTCACGAGCTGAACATCGATTACATGAACCGCGGCTATTTTATGGCCTCAAGTCCATTTGATGAAGACCTGAACGGTCTAGGCGGATGGGGACAGTATGACAACTTGTTTAAACCGCTGTCTGATTTCAGAAGCAACTTCTCTAAGGGCAAACTGCAAGTGGTTATTGATACGAACAAGTCAAGCTCTTGGTTTGATATATGTTCCGGTTATGAGATTTATCTTATCAATAGTACAGCCAACAAATACTATTTCCCTTCTGAAAACTCGCGCATCAATATGTTAATTCAGGCTCAGGATTCAGAAGGAAACTGGAAAGACATAGAATATCTTCCTCATAGTTTCTGCGGTAATAGTTATCATACATTATTTCTTCCGCAAAACAGTTACTGGACCTTTGTTATGCCGGTTTATCAGGGAATCATACCAACCAAGTTGCGAGCAAAAGTCGAATATGAATCCATGTTGAATCAAAAAAGTCCGCAGATTCTATACAGCAACGAAATAAATGGCTCAGTTAATCCTGCTCAGTTCTGGAGAAAACGGGAATATTTTCCAAGCGGTATCATGGATTCGTATACGGAATAACGATAGAGCTTCATTCTTTTAATTTAAGATACCCTTAACTTAGTACATGCGCCTTCTACTATTCGCTGTATTGATGTTGCTTGTCGCCTCCCCGGCTAAAGCATGGCAAGGCGATTCCATCAATGGCAAACTGGTGCTGCGTCAACATTGGGTGATGAAAGCCGGACCAATTGTACGTGGAGGAATCGGTGGTCAAGGTGCAGTACTTTTTGCTGCTGAAAGCCGGTTGCATTTTCAGATCAATGCCGGAGCCACATCTACTTTTATAGCGGATTCTGCCTATGCAAAAAGAAATTACAGTATGCTGAATGGTGAGCTGCGTTTTCACTTTCCGAATTCATACACGTTCCGGGGAAAGTTTGTCGGATTATATTACTCATATGCGCAAGGCGAACATACTTACAAAGATGTCGACCTCATTGGCAGTACACTTATCAAAAAGATAAACCGCTACCGTTCTCAAGCTCATATGATAGGCATTGTGATCGGCGGCTCACGTGTCGGCAGACGTCACGACCGCGTCTACGTAGAAGGATTTGCAGCAGCTGGTTATGCGCTCAAAGTAACAGTTGACAGTTCCGATACCCGATACTTCCCTGATCAGTTTACGCCTGTTGCTCGTCGCGACAGCTTCGAATTGAAGTTCGGTGTGATGTTGGGGCTGGTAGGATTGTGAGTAAGTCAGTAAAAAGGGTTATCGAAACTATTTCAATATGATTTACTCATTAGTACCAAACTTCTATCTTTAGCAGAACATCATCAAAATCCGATAAATGAATAAACTCTACACAACAATTGCAGCATCATTGATTGCTGTTACAGGCATGCTCGCACAAAGCGGAGTGCAAAGCTTTACTACTTCAGGAGTATTTATTGTTCCTTCAGGAGTTACTTCAATAGTGGTTGAATGCGTTGGTGCCGGAGGCGATGGCGGCGGTAATGGTGGCGGAGGTGGTGGCGGAGGTGCGTATGCAAGTGGAATCTATACTGTCACTCCGGGCGACACATTAACCGTAAACGTTGGTGTTGGCGGTGCGGGTCCTGTAGGCGGTACTACTTCAGTTCCGGATGTTGGTGTCTTTGCTACAGGGGGCGATAATGGTACGTCGGTTCCAAATCCAACTATCGGAGGCGGAGGCAACGGAGGAATTGCAACCGGAGGCAATTTCGAAAACTTTAATGGCGGAAACGGCGGCGGCGGATATTGGACGTACTTTGGCGGTGGCGGTGGCGGTGCAGCCGGTATTATGTCTGCCGGTGGCAACGGAGGAAATACAATTGCGTGGAGCGGAATGTGTCAGACTCCGGGTGGTGCTGCAGGCATAAGCGGTGGTGCTCCGGGTGGTAACGGAGGTAAAGGAGCCGGTTTTACTGATGTAAACTGCAACGTTACAGATCCCGCTGCAAGCGGAGTGACGTATGGCGGTGGTGGCGGTGGTGGAAATGGAAACGGCGGAAATGCACAAAGCGGAGCAAACGGTTACTGTGAAATTTCATGGGGAACAAACGCAGTAGAGAAATACAATCTTCACTACGGTGTTTCATTCAGCCCGAATCCGTTTACAACAACAATCAATGTAAAAAATGCCAATCGCAACGAATGGTACGAATTGATGAACGCAACCGGAGTTCTGATCTGGAGCGGAAACAATATCAGTTCAACTGACTTTTCATTCCTTGCAGCAGGAATTTACATCGTAAGGACAACGAGCGAAAACCATGTGCAAACTTCAAAGCTGATCAAGCAATAAGCAAAATCTTATCACATCCGGCATTCCTTACATTCCAATGGGAATGTTGTTTTTACAATTGCAAAATCTGATCATAATCATACATGCACTGAGTGTTCAATCACATTATATTTGAAAAGTAAAACGAACCTAAAAGAAGCACACGAAGGAATTTCTGCAACGCAATTGATCGTTGGTCTCAATCGTCAGGTGTTCGCAAAACGGTAATTATCCTTTTGCGCGCCGTTCCGGACACAGCAATAACCCAAACTTCAATCCAAGTCTATTTAGTTTTATGAACCCCTCGCATGAACGTTTTGATCTGACGCCGCATGTGCGTAATGCATTTGTGTCGATCATACTTTTTATAATACTTTATTTAATCCTGCTGATACTGGCCATAGCTTTGGCAATAGGCTGCGCATTTGCCGGATTGGCATTAATCATCAGCTACCCCCACCCGATTGCAATATTGGTCGGTGCCGGGATCGTTATTTTCGGCGCTTTTACACTGTATTATCTTGTTAAGTTTCTGTTCGCGAAAGTAAAAACCGATAATTCCGGGCGAGTAGAAATTACTGCAGCAAATGAGCCTGAACTGTTCCGGATAATCAATGATGTTGCTTCAAAGACAGGCAATCCTCCTCCCAAACATGTGTACGTAACAGCGGAAGTCAACGCTGCAGTAATATATAATTCTAATTTCAGAAGTTTGTTTTTTCGCGAGAGCAAGAATCTGATTATCGGAGTCGGCCTTCTTAACACCTGCACGGTTGCAGAGTTACGTGCAATTATCGCACACGAGTTCGGACATTTCTCTCAGGATTCAATGCGCGTGGGTTCTTACGTTTACCAGGCCAATAAAATCATTCACGATCTTCTGTTCAACAATGAAGGATACCATAACGCATTGCAAACCGTTGCAAGTGCGAGTTCCTTTATTGGAGTATTCGTACAATTATCAGTCGCAATAGCCAACGGCATTCGCCGCTTACTGACCCTGGCATACAATATCGTTTATAAACGATATATGAGTTTGTCCCGCGAAATGGAATTCGAAGCGGATATGGTAGCGGCCAAACTGTGCGGAGGAATACATCTGTCCGAATGTCTGACAAGAATGGAACTTGCCCAATACTCACTGCAGGCATCGGCTAACTATTATTTTCAGAATGCAGATAGAAAACGAATCAGCCAGAACATATTCGCAGATCAATTGAAGCATATGTTTTTGCAGGCTGAAATTACCGAGCTGTCTATTGTGAATTCTCTTCCCCATGTTAAGAAAGAGGAAATCGGCCGTTACAACCGATCCAAATTGAGTATTGAAAATCAGTGGGCCTCGCATCCTGAACTGAATGATCGTATTGAACGCATTGTAAATATTACGGCAAATGCGGAATTCGGCAATCAGGAGGTGTTGAATCGCCCCGCCAATGAAATTATCCGGAATCTGAACAGATATCACACACACTTTACGGAACAACTGTTTCAGGATATTCCTGATGTTAAAACTTTCACTCCTGTTGATGCAGACACCTTTGATAAGGAAATCAGAACGGATTATCAGGAAAATAGTTTTTCGAAATTCTACAATAATTATTACGACTACCGCAATCCAATACTGAATGCAGAATTAGCACAACGTGTTTCTGTTCCCGCATTAAGTAAATCGGCTGAACTTTTCAGTGACGAACAGATGGAAAATGTTTATCACTGGATTTCACTGAACGGAGATATTGAAACCGTAAGACAAATTGCTACTGTTGAAACGGATATCAAAACATTTGATTACAGCGGAGTCAAGTACAAGAAGAATCAGGCAGCGGAGCTCTTACCGAAACTCGAAGCTGAACAGAAAAAGTGCGAAGAAAAACTGCAGGAATATGACATAACCATTTACGTTCATTTCCTGAATAACGAGAAATCCGTTGGCGGAGAACAGTTACTGAAAGCGATGTATGAAGAATTGACCGACTACGACAAGTTCGTAACCGGACAAGTCGAATTTCTGCAGGGTATGCTGAAAGACACCGCATTCACATCTGAACAAACGCAAATGGATGATATCCGTGCAAATTTCAGAAAGTTGAAACCGGATGAAGAATTATTGAAGAAACTGATCCAGACCATACTGACTGATTCCGTTTACGCACAACATATACGCGATGAACTTCGCACAAAATTCACTGATTACATCGCAAAGGATCAGGTGTATTTCATTCAGAATATGTATCAGAACAATGCGCTTGAACTGCTGTTTCATTCCATTCACGGCGCAGCAGAAGTACTGAATAAGCGGTACTTCAAACAGAAAAAAAATATTCTGGAATATCAGGAGAAGTTGGCGATCAAATAAGCTGCATGCTGAACTGCATTGGATAAATGTCGTTACCTTCTTTGCTCCTTAACGACCTTACCATCTTCCCAAGTTACAACGAGATAAACTCTTCCGTCTTCGTCGTAATGGATCGCTGTACCTGTCCCGTTTTTTATCGTGCCTTTATCCTGTTCTGAACCATCGCGTCGATAGTTGGCCGTAACATTCCACAATTTGCCGTTTCTAAACTCTTTCTCAACCCACAGCTGCCCGTTATCATAGTAGTAACGATATACTCCATGTATCTGATCGTTACTGAAAGTTCCGCTTTCTTTCAAAGAATCATTTTGGTAATACAGTTTGTACTCTCCATCGCGTTTATCATTCTTGTAATGATCATAGCCGCGTAATTTTCCGCTTCTGTAATAATACTCCTGCTTTCCGTCAAGTTGACCTTTATTAAAATTCAACCGTGCGTCTAATTCTCCATACGGGTAATACACCAACATTTCTCCATGAACTTGTCCTTCAACATATGTTCCGGTGCGAACTGTAAATCCGTTGGTATAATACGTTTTAAATGGTCCGACCACTATCCCTTTTTTATATGTTTCCTCTTTGAACAAATATTTTTTGAAAGTCACATCTTCGATCAACCAGTACTTCCAGAATCCATCGCGAACGTTATCAGCAAAACTCCCTTCGCCATATAACATATAATTTCCCTTAACCGTTTTGTAGTTATTTGAATCTTTCGGTAAGTAAACCACCTCTTCCTGCACGAAGAAATCTTTCCACGCTCCCTGACGATTCCCCTTTGAATCTGTAACTCCTTCAGGACGGAAAAGTGTATTGCCCTCTCCGGACAGCAGATACTTATCGAGAACTTTATCCTTCACGAACTGAATATCCTGCGAATAGCCCGATGAGGAACTTAGCAGTCCTGCTACAATCAAAAATTGAGTGAATACACTACGCATTTTCTTTCTGCAATTTATTAGTACAGATTTGATTTGATCCATATACGAATGAGAATAATTGACGGGGTTTTATTTGATATCCCGAAATTACATAATACACCCGAATTTAACCGGACATCCAAACACGTTTTAAATCCGGAATGACGCGGGCAAACTTCAGGCTGAATATCAGGCATTGAATTGTTGCTTAAATCTTATTCCGCTG
>JAKLJE010000037.1 GCA_023151315.1 Bacteroidia bacterium | reverse complement strand
GAACCTTTCACTGTTGTAGTTCCTGATGCTGAAAGTTCAGCGCTGCTCGTTCCTTTCACCACAGCCTTACCGCTCTTGGAAGAAGCCGTAATATCTTTCGTCGCATCAAGAGTTATTTTACCTTTTGCTTTCACCACAAAATCTTTCGGAGTATCTATCAATACACCTTTGTCGTCCATCACAATTTTGTTCTTGTTCTGATCTTCGAGCGTGATTGACTTCTTATCGTCATCAATCACAATTTTGTTCTTCCCCGGAGTTTCAACGGTAACGATCTTCTTCTTATCGTCAATAAGAAACTTAATCTTGCTTTTCGTGATCCAACCTTTGATTTTATTGTCTTTATCAGGAGTGAGATCCGCCGGAACTTTATTCTTCTTGCTGTAGAGCATGCCGAGAATAACCGGATCACGCGGATCGTCATTGACAAATCCGAGTATCACTTCATCATCTTTTTCTGGACGGATCAGTATACCTCTGTCTTTGCCTGCATCAGCAGAAACAATACGTGCCCATACTCCTTTATCACCTTTGTCAATCAACGGAATTCTGACACGAACACGGAATTCTCCACCCTCCTGATCTACAATATCCGTTACAATTCCTGTCACAAGTCCGTTCATCGCCGGTAACAATCCGGCCGAAGGTGCATCATTGATGTTATCGTACTGTTCGTAAAACCACTCCTGAGCAAAACCGAATAAAACATCTGTATACCATGTACTGTTCACAGAAAAACTGTGGATCACACCGGAAACAAAAGCGATACCATTAAAACGTTTACCTACGCCCTGAAGCGTAATTACATCTGCGGGCTTTACATTGTTCACTCCGTAAATACGTACCCGTCCTTTTATCTTCGCCATTCTGCTTCTGAGCAGTTTCGAACTTGCCCATGCAGTCAATTCCTGATCTTCGAGCTTTCCCGGATGTTGCAGCAGGAACTCATCCACTCCAAGAACCTTTGACTCTTCCGCACCTGTAATGTTACCTTCTTCCACAATTACAGGCGGAGTTGCTTTTTTCTCGGTTACCTGTTGTTTGGAGTAATCCCAGTTAACAGCTTTCACATCTTTGTAATCCTGACGCGCATCCATTTCCGCTTCGAAGTCAACAATGTTGTCTCCGTACTTCAACATCAACGAATCCGGTTTAGGAACAAAGAGCGGCGTTTGCACATTCACCTTTCCATCGTCTGCAATAACCAACATTCCGTTTGCTTCAGCACGCGACACAACGAAATCCCAATCGGTGCAGTAATACTGAACCATTTCTTTGTGTAATACTTTGGTGACATCCACCTTACCTGAAACACCATTCGCTCCGGTAATTGATGAGATAATTGCGCTGTCCAGTTTATTCGCGTAGTACTTGTTCTTACGGTTGATCGTCATCTTCACACATTTATCTCTCAGTTCGATAGATAATGTGGAAGGTGCATTCAATGGAGCTTTGATGGAATGCTTGATAATAATTCCCTGAAAGATGATTTTCTCATCGCGCATGTAACCGCCCTTGATGATCACTTCTTTTCCAGGCACAAAATCCATTTTATCACTCAGCGGAAATTCACCTCTGGCAGCGTTGCCGTCGTAAAGCACAACTTCAGCAACCGGTACACGATTCACTCTGCGATTAATCATCAGAGATACTACACCGTATTTGGCAGTAATATCCACTCCGTTAACCAGCACCGTGAATGTGGGGCTGCCCAAAGCTTTATGTCCTTTCAACGGTTTACCCATTACGCATCAGTTTTCTGTACAGGAGGCAGAATCAATTTTGTACCCGGTACAAGTCGCCTGTAATTTTTCAGATCATTTGTTTCCGCTATCTGCAGATAAAAAGATTCATCTTCATAAAAGCGATTGGCGATATTGTAAATGGTATCACCGGCTTTCACGATGTACTCTTTGGTTACATCGGGTGAAGAGAAAAAGTTTTTGATTTTGGCGAGTGCATTGTCTGTAGCCGCATGCCTGAAAGTGGCTTTAATTGTTGCACGAATGGGACGGCCATCTCTACCAAATAAGTTGTATGTAACTGTAGCTGACTCCAGGTATCCTTCAAAAAATAATCCGGCTCCCCAGATCAATCGCAAAAAATTTGGTTCGTGAGTATCCGAAACAGGATTCTGGCACGTTGAAAAAAACAATGCTATCAGTGCATCAACACCCTTAATCAATTGTGATGTTTTACTTAAGGCAGCCCCAATAAAACCGCCTGCAGGAGAAGCGCCAGTTGCGTCCAAAAACAGTTCAACAGAAATTGAATCGTTAATCATGTTCTTAGGCTCCATTTTGCCTTCAAGTCCATCAGACGTATACTTGGCAACAAGTTCTCTACTATGTGAACTACTTAATGAGCTCGGATTGTACATGGCAACGAACGGCAAACCAGACGCTGGTCTCAGATTTCCAGAAGCCGTAATCTTGAAAGGAATAATAGTAAGCTTCGCCAATGCTTTATTAGAATTCAATGCTGATACCAATGCCATCGCTATCGATCTTTTTTATCAGTTAACATTTTCTTCAGCTGCTCGAGTACAGAAGCATCGTACTCCGAAGTTTCACTTCCGGATTTCGCAACCTGTTTTGCTTCGGATCGGTTCTCGCTGTTCTGAGAATCAACCCACGCACGTACAATCAGTTCTTTCACTTCAATGGGCATAATTCTGTGTTATGGAGTTAATGCTTGATCACGTGCAGGTAATCCAACGCGGTAGAAATACTGGTAGGAGAGTGAAATTGTATCCGTTACCACTGAGTTTCCATTCACAGCATTGAAGTCGGAGATCGCCCACGACTTCGGCCACGCATTCCTGAAAACCCATTGTTCCAACGGTGTGTGTTCCGCCGTAAGCAGCGTCACGGTTACATCCCGGGGATCGAACTCAAAGTTCTGAATGGCGTCATCAAACCATTTTATCAATGCTGATCCTACCAACATGCCACGCTCCAGTTTGAGATCGGTAGTATATGTTACCCGATCCGGAAATCTGTGCGTGAACGTATTCTCTCCGCCTTCGGCCCAAGTTGTTGTACTCGGAATAGCTGCAGTAAGACCACTGACGCTTTTGAATGCGACTTCGCCTTCAAAACCTTTGATCTCAACCATGAAGTGAAAACCGACCGGAGGATACGCTACCATTGGAAACGGATGTTAATCAGATTATACGTGAGCTACAGTCCACTTTTCAGTAACCAGTTCAACACTTTCAATTGCGAGGTCGTTGCCCGTTGATTTGAAAGTGATGCCGTCAAACTTGGTTACCCAGCAATTCTCCAGTGTATAAACGATGATCGGCGCATGCGTTTCATCGAGAAGAGAAACAGTAAGAGTGCGGCGCTCCGGTTTATTCAGATTGGTTGCAGACATCCACTGGAACAATTCGTTGTCGCCAACCTGAATTCCGCGTTTCAAAGTAATGTTACCGAACTTGTGCATTCCGGGAATTTTCACTGTGTGATAATCCGGTGTGTTACCGTCGCGGTATTCAGCCATTTCAGTAGTGAAGTTCAAACCTGAACAATCGGTGAACGCGAGACGGCTTCCGCCCCATGCTACTTCGAAATGAAATGTTGTAGGAGGATAATTAACTGGCATAGTTTATTGTTTTAGAGTGGTTATATTTTTTAGTGTTTGTTAGATACGGATTATGCTTCCTGAAGCTTGTGCATGAAACGCAATACGATAAACTCAGCAGGACGTACAGCGGCAAGTCCGACTTCCACAATGAGTTTACCCTCGAGAATATCCTGAGCTGTCATTGTTTCGTTCAAACCGATTTTCACAAAGAATGCCTGTTCCGGCTTGCTGCCCGCCAATGCTCCCTGTTTCCAGAGATCCGTCAGGAAATTCGTAATTGTAGATTTCACGCGCATCCAGGTATTCTTGTCGTTCGATTCGAATACAACAGGATCAAGTGCTTTGCGAATTGATTCTTCCGCCATGATGAACAGACGTCGAACCGGCACATAGCGCCATTCATTGCTGTTGCCATCAAGCGTTCGCGCACCCCAAACAATAGTTCCGCGACCAACGAAAGTGCGTATAGCATTTATGGATTTTCCTGCAGTCGGATCCACGTTGAGATCTGCCTGTTGCGCTTCCGTAATTAAAGTTGCAGGCCCGGTGATTCCTGTGATGCTGACATTTGCAGGTGCTTTCCATACACCGCGATCGCGATCAACAGATGCATAAATACCTGCAATACCACCAGAAGGAGGGAGCACCACTTCCAACTTAGAAATCTTCCCGAGAATCATATTGTATAAAGATGGATTGAAGTCTGCACCGGCCGTATTAAATGCACTAATGCTTTTACCATTCAATGCGCCATTATTTGAGGATATTAATACAGTTTCATCCACACCGAAGGAATACAAAGTATTCAGGAAGGGCATATAAGCCGCTCCATACATCAAATAGTTTGCTCCTGTTTTATTTCTGAATTCTGTATTAACATCATCAGGATCATTTGTAGGCACATCACATATTGTGAATCGATCCTGCATCAAATTACAATGCTGAAGAGCTTTATTGACGATGTCGCCATACTCTGTGGACGAGAACAGACCCACAGCATCCGGAAACAGAATCAGGGTTGGTTCATCTTCTTTTTTTAAAGCTGTTAAGCCAACTTGAAAATGAGAAGTACTCACAACAGAACTGTAACTACCAACTGCAACAATGTAACAAGGTCCTCCTCCGTTATCAAAGTAAAATTGCAAACTCTGATACAGGCAGTATTCCTTGGGATACGAGCTGGCTGCACTGGCTGACACAGTTCTGGTTGAACCAGAATCGGTAACCACAACATCAAATTTCTGCTTAAATGGTCCGCCAAATTTGTCAACAAACTCTGGGAATGAAGTTATTCTAACCGGTATAGGTGCGCTTGTAGAACCACCGGTTTCGGTGTAACCAATGAATGCCGGAATAGCAGTTGCAACTGGTACAACTGATGGTGCCAAGGTTGAAACTTCATCAATATATACTCCGGGTGTTTTAAGATTTGAAAGAGATAGTGCCATATTTTTTGCTTTTTATGTGATTGAAAACTATGCTTCTTGCAATTTGTGCGAGAAGCGAAGAATAATAAACTCGGCCGGTCGGACGGCAGCCATACCGATCTCCACTATCATTCGACCTTCCAGTATATCCTGAGCTGTCATGGTTTCATTCAAACCTACCTTTACGAAAAAGGCTTGCTCCGGCTTATCTCCAACCAAAGCACCATCGCGCCACAACGTTGTAAGGAAATTGGAAATCATTCCTTTTACTCGATTCCATGTATTCTTATCGTTAGGTTCGAATACTACAAATGCACTGGCTTTCTTACACGACTCTTCAGCCATAATAAACAACCTACGAACATTTACGTAACGCCATTCGTTGCTGTTGCCGTCGAGTGTACGCGCGCCCCAAACCAAATTTCCTCTCCCAACAAAATTTCTGATGGCGTTTATCGACTTTCCGGAAACATCAACATTGAGATTTTCCTGATCGCTATTATCGATAACCTTGCCTAAGCTTTCAACTGCGGCAAGGCTCACATTAGCTGGCGCATGCCAAACACCGCGAGTATTATCCACTAGAGTGTAAATCCCTGCCATTGCTGCGGCAGGATACAACTTCATTCTGTAATCAGAATTGAATTCAGCAATAACATCTGAATACAACTGGGTGCTTGCTGCATTATTTACGACATCTTGCAATGTACCTGTCCCGGGAAACACAACAACACCGGCGGCTGACTCAGTTAGCGCAATTGCATTACCTGAAGCGCCGCTTGCTCTTGCAACAATGCGGATTACGTTGGAACCAATCAATTCTGCGCGTACAACAGAATTAATCACCGTATCATTATTAATGATATCTATTAAATTACTGATCGCATCAGTTGTACCGTTACCAACTAAAAACTGATCACTGCCAGTAATTGAATTCTTTGCAGTATATGTCTTGGTATCAACTGTAAACGTATCTGAATCAGAAATAGTAGTCACAGTGTAAGTTCCAAACGCAAACATGCCGTTCTTCAAGACACTCAGAAAACCATTAGGCGAATCATTGAGTGTTGTGAATTCCGCGGGTGCACCTGCCCAACCTGTAACATTCAGAACGACATTACCAGGATTGTAATCAACGGACAAGGTTGTATTCAATCGAGGATAATATGCAGCACCATACTTTAAATTGTTAACACCCACAGCTCCCGTACGAAAACCGTTCACCAATTGATTTGCATCATCATAAATTGACCCTCCAAGTTCCTTAACATCAATAATTGTAAATCTATCCTGAAGTTTGGCGCACTGGGCCAGCATGTAGTCGTTGACCAGCTTACGATCCGCTACACTCAGATTAATTGAATCCGGACAGAGCAACAATGTAATTTCATCTACCTGTTCGGCCGCATCAATCGCTGCGTTTAAAGTTGCACCATCAAAGGTGGCAGCATAATCACCAGCGGAAATAACCCAACAAGTACCACCTCCATTAGCGAAGTACATTTGCATCGAATAGTACAGCACATAATCTGACAAAGCACCTGGTGAAGGCGAAATTGAATATGAGGAAACTGCCGGATAAGTTCCGGTGATTGATACAGTCAGCCCTTCATCATAAGCACCGCCGAAATAATTGATGTATTCCATCATTGATTTTATTCTGACCGGTTGCCCCGGATCCACAGCGGTATAACCGATAAATGCCGGTACTGCAGTTGCTACCGGAGGAACGGAAGGCGGAAGAGTTGATACCTCCTCTACATACACACCGGGTGTTTTTGGGAATAGTGCCATATTATCTACTTTTTTAGTTTTTATTTATTGTGATTGTGTTGCGTTGTTTCATTTCATTAATTGCTCGACTCTAACATGCTTGCGCAGTAATAGGAATGTTGGCTGTAGCATAGAACTCCCTACGGATCACTCACCTGATCCAGAAAGAGGAAGATCTCTGCAAAACTTTCTCCCGGTGTTCCTACCTGATTGGAATCAACACCGCTCACAGCTGCATTAGGCAGAAATGAAAGCAATGGTTTAGTTGCAGGTCCGGGATTATTCTGCTTCAGTTTGAAGCGCGGTATTGCAACTTCACTGAAAGCGATCGGTGTGTCCGAAGTAAAAATCACCGTATCCATACCATTAATCTTTACTGTGCTGCTCGGCACTCCTCCTCCGTCCAGCGGAGAGAAAGTGTACACGGGTGGATTCGGTGTATTATCATCGTAAAGTTCCAGCGTATGGTTGGTAAAAAATCCTGCAGGTACAGATTTGATTGCTACGTAATATCTCCATTCCACCTCACGGGCTGTAAAAACATACTTCACCGCATCCGGCAAGCCTTTATAGAAATATTCGGGATCGCTGTAACGCAGACGCACAATTGCAAAAACACTCTGAACAGACAATTCTCTGTCTACATAAACTTTCGCTGAATGCACCAAAGTTGCTCCGTCTTTCGCCTCTATTGTATAGATGCCTGAACTGTAATCATTGAGATCAATCTCAACGCTGTACGTACCGGTAGCATCGTTCACAGCAACTCCTGTAATCGTGATAACAGGCACAGCTGAACCTTCCGCAAAGACTTTCACCTCCAGTGGCGCAGCCGTAATCGGAGACGGAACAAATGTTTCTGTAAACACATGCGGACGTAACTTGTTAATCAGTGAATGTGTTAATGTGATATCAACCGGAGTTGTTGCCGGAGGCGGAGCAAGTGGAGGAATTGCGCCGTCAAGAAGAATTACATTACCTGAACTATATGAACCGCCGGGATTGACGTCTGTTGTATTCAGAAAATATGTATCAGATGATTTTATGGAAAGTGCGAACACGAATTCGATGGGCTGCGTCAGTTCTATCAACGGTTTAATCACAGGAACCGGAGTTGAAGAATCAACGAACGCCTGATAAAATATTGCCGCTCCTTGTGCCGTACGAACCATCCGCATTCTGCCGCTTCGTATCAATTCCTGAGTCGCTGATGTAGTAAACAGATCGAGCTGTTGGTTCACACGATATTTATTCGCTTCCGTGTAAAACAAGTGCGACAACTCCAGCTCAAATGCTTTGTTATATACAGTAGCTCCCATTTTAACTTCCCGATAATTGGAGATCCAGAGTAGTAACAGGAGGTTGCTGTTCAAGCAATCGTTTCTCCTGATACACCAACATGCGTACTCTATACAAAACGGAAGGCAGGTACTTTGCACCAACCACATTCCAGAAATTATACTGTTGTTCAAAAGAAGAAGAATACAACTCCACAATCAGTTTCTGAATTCCTGCATCAAGCCCGGGAGAATTGTCAGTAGTAAATACATTCTTTCCCTGAAAAAAACTTATTACGTACGATAGCTGCTTTAAGCCTTCTCCATAAACGCCGGTTGCGTTGGCTGTTCCTCCCGCTTCACCGGAAGCAAAATTCGCACTCACCAGAATGTAGAGATTCAGTTTAATCTCCGGATTATAGTGTTGAATATCTCCATTCTCGTCGCGGAATGTGCTTCTCTGTTCTTTATTAATTCGGTCCTCTTCGATATTGATCAATGACAAGCCCAGTGTCTTCGGCGGAATAGCCCAGCTCCCATCCTCCGCCGCTACATTCGTCAATACAATTTCCGGCGTAGTTGCAGAAACAGGCTCGTTCTTCAACACCAGATAAGCATTGATTTCATCAGTAAGGAATTTCAGCGCACTGTCAATCATCTCTTAACTGTTTATTCCGTTTCATTTACCTGTATCAATTGCCGTGTGGTGCCAACACTGCCATCTTCGAAAAACCACTCAATGTCTTCTGTGCGAGACGGCACCGGTTGCGTTTCATATGTATAGGTGCAACGCACCGCAAGATTGGAGAACTCGCCTGTCTGTGAATTGAAATTCATGTAATACTCTTTCACTGCAGGTGTTGAGTTCGGATTCCATATCACTTTCTCCTGTGTATAGAAAGTAAAATCCAGACTTTTCGGATCAATATTTTCTCCGGTGAGCATGAATTCCTTTTCATATATCTCGATAGTGCGACCCATAATATTTTATGAATAGAAAAGTGTAAGCATTGCTGATTCAATTCTCGGTTGAGCATTCCCGCTTCCCGCAGTCTTTCTGAAAATGATGCGATACGTTCTGTTACCATTAATGCTGAACGAATCAACTGTAGTGGATTTTGTCCACACGCCGGAAGTAACGGGCATTGGAATGAGAGATCCGGCAATGAGCGAAACTGTAGATCCTGTTGTCCACTCCGACAACCCTGCTTGACCTTGAGCCGGTGTTGCGCCGTTCTCCGTCATGAAATCAATGGTTAATTTCGCTGTGACAGTTGTTGCTCCGGGAAAAACAGTTGAAGGTGCCGGAATTACAACCTGCAGCGGAATGCTTGTGAAAGCCGCAGAGTTAGTACCGAAATCGTTATTGAAAGTAAATGGTACTAATATTTTTCGTGTGGCTGCATCAACGTACTGTTTCGTAGTTGCACCCAATGCTGAAACCGGATCTGCATCTAATATGAGTGGGCCGGTCATTGTATCTCCGGCTTTGCTCACTTTGTCAGCAGCAAGTGAAGATTGAATTGCATCTGCATACTGTTTTGTTACAGCATCCAAAGCGGCAACCGGATTACCACTCAGCGTGAGTAAACCGTTCATCGTATCACCCGTCTTGCTCACCCTGCTATTCACCTCAGACTGTAACAACAGATCCGCATCATCAACATATTGTTTCGGAGCTGCCTGCAAAGGCAGAGTCGGATTTCCGCTGAGGAAAAGCGGACCCGACATAGCATCTCCGGCTTTGTTCACTTTTGAGTCAACGGCAATCTGCAATGCAGAATCTGCATTGTCGATATATTGTTTTGTACCGGCTTCAAGCGGCAATACCGGATCTGCACTAAGAACCAGCTCACCGGTCATTGTTCCTCCACTGATATTCAACTTATCGTTGAGCTGCGTTTGTATCGGTGCAGTAACACCTGCCAACGCATTCAGTTCTGACACGAGTACGATTGACGACTTCAGATTATTGCCGGCATCGAAATACGCAACGGTATCAGGTATGGAAGATGGTACATTAATTTTATCAGTGTCTATGATCAGATTGTCCGATCCGATGATTACATCACCGGAGCTTTTCAGCACGACTCCGGCTCCTGCACCCTGATTGATACTGATATCAATCGTATCTGTTGTTATATCAACATAGTTATCTGCAGCAGTAAGATTGGCTTGTCCGTTACCATCTCCGCCAACAGATAAATCAAGCCTGCTCACCTTACCTTGCTGCATTGATACAGCACCTGACTTCATGTTCACCGAACCACCGCTTCCGGAGCCGCCGTCATTCGACAACTGTACTCTGTTCTCATTCTGCAACATCAACTGACTCCGCTTTCCATTCTGTTGGAGAAGGATCACTTCACCATACATTCGTGCATCCTTGGGAGTCAGAAACAACCGACTTTCTTTCGGTTCAGTTCCAGCTGTTGAAAGCAATACTTCATCACCCAATACACCGAAATCCAACTGCGCTTCGCCGCTTGTCTGACTTCTGAAAACTTTCAGAAGATTAAGTGCAATTCCATCATTCTCGTTACGCAACCAACTGTCTTTTAGTTTTGCTACATCCGCTGCGTAAGGAATTGCAGGCGGTGATAATTCCAACTTCGGCTGCATTTCCGCATTCAGTTCATCCAATGCATCCTGTACATTGTTCGACTGCAGACTTCCGGAAGGAATATAGGTAACGTTAGAAGCTTCAACCGGCGCCTGAGAATTATCAACTTTCTGCCAAACAGATCCGTTGAAGATTGCCCAATCTCCAATGCCCCAATCATTAATTCCGTTGAGTTCAGTATTCAGATCAGGATCAGGACTTGCATTGGTAACAACGTAATAGAATCCTTTGGTGCCAACGGAACTTTGCAAAGGCGGTACGTTTGCCTGCGTGTCCCACGAACTCACATATGTAACAGATCCGAATGCGCTGATGATTTTCCAGTCTGCAGGATTGAAAGTACCGGTTGTTGCAATAAGGCATTGCACCACCTGATCAGCGAAAACTGCACAGTCACCCGGAAGATATTCCTGAGTTGCATTGTAATCACGCAAGCCAATGAAGTCTCTGTCATCACTGAAGTTCACCATCGAATCCAGCATAGTGGAAAACTGCGGCTGCGTTGGTTTATCTCCCGTTTGAAAATATTGTTTGAGGACTTCTCTCGGTACTTTAGGCATAAGCGGGGCTACTTATAATGAGTTGCACTTCTGTTGTGCGTGAATTGATTTGATATTTTGTTCGCATCAAAAATGCATCAGAAAAAATCCGAATGCTTGGACAATTCGCGATCATTCTACATGAAAAACCCGTGTTTGTAAATTTTATAATGAGCTGATAATCACTGCAACTGCACATTACATTTTACCGTACAATTTCACACGATGGAAAATTTGGCATGAAAATATTTCGGCTTATGCGCCGCCGATCAGGTTTAAATTAGTTCAGTTCAGTTTCGCATTCGGAAAATGCCGAATGCAGACACTTAATAAAGTATGATTAATAGTCAACGGAATATCAAATGGAACAATTAGTCCAGAGCACTAACTATCTCCATTAAAAAAGGACGGTGACACGAGAAATTATAACATTTTCATCAGATCAATACTACTCAATTTCAATATGCATGAGCACTTAAATAACAGCGTTGATCGCGAAGAATTGCAAATGAGAGAATCTGTCTCAGACGATTTACATTCGGCTGATGAGAAATTGTCCAACTCATCTTTACCGCAATTAACTCTTGGGAATAATGAAGATCCGGAAGAAACTGAGGCGAACAATATTTCAAGAAGTTTTGCAGGCTCGGACGAGTCTGCAAACAATTCACCTAAACCGACAAACAATTCCGGCAATTACTTACCACCCGGATTTACTGACTTATATTCCAGTGTTAAAGGCAAAGGAAATCCTCTGAGCGCAGGATTGAGTTCAGAAATGAATTCCGCAACAGGTATATCCACGAATGAAGTTACAGTGCATACTGATTCGCAAGCGGATCAACTCAACCGCATGCTGGACTCCAACGCATTTGCGATAGGCAAAGAAATATTTTTCGGTGATGGTAACTTCCAACCCGGAATAAATCCGGGCAAACAGCTACTTGCACATGAGCTGGTCCACACCGGACAGCAAGGCGACAATATCGTTCGAAGAAACAATGACGAAGAACTGAAGAAACTCCGTGAGTATGATCAGACTTCGGGCAATGTAAGTGATGATAAATCCAAACTGAAAGCAGAAAAGCAAAGTGAACTGGATGCATTTCTGAATGAACAGGGAGGAAATCAAAAACATTCACTTATCGGAGATGAAAAACAAAGGCAGCGAGACATTGGTACAGAGAAAAAGAAGCTCCTGAAGCTGGATGAACAATTAAAGCAACTCCGTTATGTATATGTGCACAAATTGAGACAGGCCGGAGTTTCAGATCAAGACACCGGAGATCCGTTTGCACCATTGGTAGTACCAGGTGTAGACAGAGCTTCTTTTCTTAAAAAAGCCGAACTTCTGTTTCAGGCGTATGATCTCCACATTGACGAATACAATGCAATAAACGCCGAACTCAAATCGGATCGTGAAAAGCTACTGGAATCGGACGCAGAAAAAAAACAGCTTTATACAGATTACGGCCTTAGTCTTACAGGCGTACAGGCCGGCAAAACAAAGGATCCGCGTACTCCGCTTGAACGTGCTGAAGAACTACTCAAATGGGCGGAGGCCGAAGCACGTACTACAACGACTGAGTACACCGAACTGCTTCGGGATAAAGAAAAAGAAGACAAGAAGAAAAAAAGCAAATCGGACGCGTTTGATGCATTCTCAGCAGCGCAAAAAATCATTAGAGATGACCTCAATGGTGATATTACTAAGCTGAACGTAGCCGATCTCCAACTTGTCTTGAAATACTTTCTGAAAGGCTCTCTTACTGATGACGACAAGTTCGTTCTTATCATGTTCCTCTCCAGACAAATCAATAACGACAACATTGACAAAGTCTTCGGATATGATAATTCATCGGCCGTAAATCCGGCAGATATTATAAAAGTGCTGGACACTTATGATCTTCTCAACTACGAACGCAGACCTTACTTTGAGAAAAAATTTAACGGCAGTTCCAATTTTCTGGATTTGGAAAAAGTCCGCTCCACGCTTATAACGCGGTTAAAGGATATGAAAGCTGCTAAAGATTCGAATGACGCACTGAATAAAAATAAAGGTTGGTTTACACTTAGCCCGTACTCTACTAATAAACAGGAACCGTACTTTCCAACCGGTCCGCGCAGCTTTACTTCATCCTTTGCAAGGAATATATCGCAGAAAAAGCCAACCACACTTTTCCCGACAGTGATGTTTCCATCAAGCGGAAATATTGCAGCCAACGCTTTGCAAACCGCAATCAATGAATACGAAGCTACGTCTCCATATCCACCAATATCAACACTACAGGGGCCGGCTTGGACCTATTACGTTTCATACTTCAACGGTACTCCGCCCTTAACGCAAAGTGACTTCAACACGAAGTACAGTACACTGAGTGCGATAAAATTTCTTCTGACCACTACAATGCAACCGGCGCAGTTTGTTGGAGGAAAATACCAAACCACAGGTGATATGTGGAAAGAACTGGGTAAGGAGTTGTTGTTTGTTGCAATCGAGACGGGTGTAGATTATCTGCAGTTGAAGGAGCGTTTAGAATATTTCAAAGCAACTAATCCGTCAGGTTATTATACCACTCTCGGAAGTATAGGAGCTGCAGCACTTGTCCTCAGCTTTGTTGATCAGGCAAATTCAAAAGCAAGTTGGGCGCAAACACTGACACCGATCGGGCAACTCGGTCTTAGCGGTTCCTATTCGCTCGTCGACAAAAAACTTCCGGTGTACGACGGTTCAATAAGCAATAAACTTGGATTCAGTTGGGACACGAAACGTAACGATACACCACCGGGACTTTCGTATTTCAATTCGATGTACAATCAGAACAATGCACATCCTTACTTCAAAGGCGCAGATTCCGTTCCCGGATTATTTCTGAACACAGGACTTACGGGATCGCGCACTACAACTGTAAACGACAAAGAGCGCGACAAACTCAGCTATAACTTTAACATGACGTTACACTGCGCGCCGGGCAGCGAAGGTACAACAGCATCTGAAGAAACAGTAATGGGAAGAATCGGAATGTTTATACAACAACCATTCGCAACGGCACAAACCAATTCACTGATTAACAATTCTCCGCAGGATGACATGTATAACCTCTGGGGAAAAAGCGGATTCACTTACAAGAAGGGTTCATTCACAACAGGAGCAACTCTGGGCGGCGGCGGCTTCAATTTATCCGGTGATCCGCAGCAAAGAATGTTTGCTTTAGATTACAAAGCAACAGTAGGTATGGACAAACTTAAACTGGGTGATTTTAAACTGAGTGCCAATTCCACTTTTTCCGGTTCATACGCAGATTCACCTTCCAAGCCGGATGCAAGCACAGCAAATCTTTCGTTCGGAACTACACTGGAATGGAAAACATTCAAGCTTAGTTTTTCCATGGATGATGATCTCACCAAACCGGCTGTTTATAACAAATACAAACTTGAACTTGAAATGAATGGATTGGGAAGATACAGTCCTTGGACGGTGAAAGCTGCATTGATGAATTTTTATAATCAGGGACTTGATCAGGCAGTGATTAACGGAGGAATAATTGTAGGGTACAAATTCGGAACCGGAGGAACCGGTTTCAGAATGAAAAAAATGTATCTGCATTAACACTAAGACTAAAGCAAATTTGTAATGGCCAGACCACTGATATCACCGGAAAGTTTTTTTTCAGAAGAACCGCTCTTTGCTGAAGACGGATTTCTGAACAATGCCGGAATCATACTTAACAATGCGGCACTGCAACGCGAATACGATTGGTTCAACGAACTTTTCGAGAAACGTTGTGAAGAAGGAAAAACAGAAGGAGTAATAATTCCTCCGTTCTGGCAACTCGCCCCTCCTCCGCTTCCTCAGGAAGGACCGTATGCACATTTCACAGAGAATCGAAACCTGAATGCAACAGAAAGAGTATTGCTGCTTGCCGCACTGGAACCGCATTGCCAGCCGCTTAAACTGCTGGAGCGCATGAACAGAATCAAGGCAGAACATCCGGAACGATTCGCGATGTTCTCCTATTACAAAGACCCGTTCTCCAACAACTACTATCCAACACTGCAGACCGTATTATTTCTCTGTGCAGGCAAGAACAATGAAGACTGGAGAATGTGCGAACAGCAGATCCTTCATCACGGGAAGTTAATCAGGGATCAAATTATTGTTCTGCGTGATCCGGATGACCGCGGTCGCTTGGGAATGCGTATGAACAAAATTGCTGATCTCGCACCTGAATATGCTGAGTACATGTTACACGGTCAGAAACCGCGTCCGGATTTCGGAAGAGCATTTCCGGCACGTTGGGTGACTACCAATCTCACTTGGGATCACCTTGTGTTGAGCAATACAACGAAGTCAGAGATCTCCGACATCATGGACTGGGTATCGTACGGCAAGGACGTTATACACCGTGCGCAGGGAAAAATCAACAAAAGTTTTCCATGTCTGTTTTACGGTCCTCCGGGAACCGGTAAATCATTTACAGCAAAACTCATCGGCAAAGAATACCGGAAAGATGTATTCCGTATTGATCTGTCTATGATTGTATCAAAATACATTGGCGAGACAGAGAAAAATCTGGCCGCGCTATTTGATCGTGCCGAGGGCAAAGACTGGATTTTGTTTTTTGATGAAGCAGATGCGTTATTCGGTAAGCGCACAGGAATCAGTGATTCTAAGGACAAATGGGCAAATCTGGAAATGTCTTATTTGCTACAGCGCATGGAAGAGTATGAAGGCTTGTGCATTCTTGCCACGAATCTCAAGCACAATCTTGATCCCGCGATGACGCGTCGTTTTCAGGCTTTGATTCATTTTCCATGGCCGAAGCCGGAAGAGCGGATGGAAATCTGGCAGAAATCCATACCACCGGGATTCGAATACCCGGAAAAAATCAGCTTTACCAAACTCGGCAAATACGATTTAAGCGGAGCGGGAATTGCCAATGTACTTAAAGCCTCATGCGTTAAAGCAGCGAAGCGTGGCGATTACAAACTGAGCTTTACCGACCTGAGTCGTTTCATCCGCGTTGAGTACGCTAAAGAAATGCGCACCCCGTAAATAATCGAATCCGCAATTATGTCGAAAGGGAAAGAATACCAATACACGTACATTGATCGTGCACGCGATGCGCAGGATGATTGGTATTTGCAACGGAGGAAGGAGATTTCATCGGATGACTTCGTACAAACACAACTTGAAATTTCTGAACCCGGAGATACGCATGAACAGGAAGCCGACCGCATAGCTCAGAATATTGTAAACGGGCAAAATTCGAAACAAGAGACAATAACTCCGGTTAGCACCGGCATTCAAACCAAATCAGAAGGCTCCTCTCTGTTTACCGACAGCAACTTTACATCACAGTTGCAACAGACCAAAGGTGCAGGTCAGCCGCTTGATAAATCGATTCGCAATGAAATGGAATCGAAAACCGGTTCTGATCTGAGCGGGGTAAAAGTTCATACCGGCAGTGCCGCGCATGCGTTAAGTGAGAGCATCAATGCCAAAGCATTTACGCACGGACAGGATGTTTATTTTAAGAATGGGAATTACGACACGAATACGGATAAGGGGAAAGAGTTGTTGGCACATGAGGTGGTGCATACGGTGCAGCAGAAGGCAGGAGTGCGTAGGCAGATCCAAAGATCTCCTGACGGAGACAAGGCCAAGAAAGAACTTAAAATCATACTTGACAAGAAGAAGGCCGACAACGCTGTAAAAGCCCATCAATATCTGAAGAGCCTTAGCCCCGATGTACGCCAGGAAGTTTACGATGATAATGAGATGGCTAAGTGGATCACATGGATGGATGAAAATCTGCCCGTGCAGTATCTCGAAAGCTTGGACTTCGGTTTTGACGCAGGACTCGACAAATCAGAATTGACACCGCCTGATGGTGATACAATCCTTGTCCAACTGTTTTCCGATGATGCAACCTGGAAGGAGCCAGTTAAACTCGAGTTGCTGGTGATGATGGTTACACAGGCCGGGTTGCAAACAGCTTTTGTTCCGGTACTACAGAAGCAGTGGGATTACCTGACACCGGAGATACAAGCCATGCTCAAGCGTAACGGGTATGATAATACAGGATACATAGGGAAAACTACAGGTAAGTTAACGGAGACTTCTAACAGTCGAATGATTGGAAATTATCTTTTCCAATCGGGAGCACGTTCACTGCGGAAAGGGGTGGTCGGAAATTACTTAGGCATCGGAAATACTGCGACTCTGATCGGATTTTCATTACCGATGTTCCAGAAAAGTATGGGAGGACATGTGAGTGGAGTACACATGTCCGACTCAGGTGAGACAACCACAAAAAAAGAACTGAAGGAACAGGGATTTAAAAAAGGAAAATACGATCCGGAGAAGTACGTTCAGACATCTGGAACAGTGTCTCTTCATTTCGACAGGAATGAGGGTCTTTTTTTTCTAAATGCATTTGATCTTCCGTTCGATAGCATGAACTATCAGTTCGAAGATCAGACTGTACGCGTAGGAAAGGGAACAATCAAAAAGGCGAATGCCAAATATTATTGGGAAGGAAAAAAGGGATCGAGCGGCAATGAAGGAAAGATCGACGTAGATGAACTGGTACTTAATAACATCAGGAGCATTGCGGGTGATACCACTATTGGCATAGGCCGTTTGGCTTTAAAGACACTCTCGATCACTGTTAATCAACCACTGGGTAACTGGCAAACCCTGCCAAGCTTTTACGAAGCGACATTGGCCTGCCTTGATCAATTGCTGAATGTTCTTTTTATAACAATGGATTCCGGTCTTATTTTGGCGGATCACTTTTTCAAAGGCGTGGGTGCGGGTGCGAACACAGAACTCCAGCAATTGGTAAACTCAATGAGTTCGGCTCTTGGAATGACAATTTCTTTTGACGGGTTGATACTGGAGTCCCTTGTCCACAATAAATACGCCTTCGTCAATAAAATTGAGCTTGGGAAAACGGATTTGCTCTTTGGCACCGATGCGTACATAACCGGTTATAATAAGAGCATACAACGGATAAAGCAGAAGGCAGCCGATGAGAAGAGAGAGCTCAGGCCAGAAGAGCAAGCGGAGATCGATTCGTTGCAGAAAGCTATTGACAATGAATACAGGATCGTAGAATTAAGCCGCCTGGTGAAAGCTGTAGATGCTAAGAAGAGTGCCGACTACGAGAAGAACCAACAGGAACTCGACTCTTTGCTTGCAGGGCGGCAGATGGCATTTAGCATCACAACCTCATTATTTGAAGTAGGTGGTGTGCGTACGAGATCTGATGCTACACGATTTGATCTGAACATGGCTTCACTTCAATCACTGAACGTTACGTCTACGATTGGCAGTAACGGTCTGACCACCATAAATGCAGATTGGGGCAGGAGCGAAATCGGACATGGTGAGAATATTGTCGATCCCATAGGTGCGAAATACAAAGATGAAACGCAAAACTATAAGGTGGGGACTACCATGGATAGTGGCGCGTTCAGATGGCAGGAGGGACAGGGTCATGTACTGAGAATGAAAAATCCTGTTTTTTATAGTGGGGCAATCGGCATCGGACCGGAAACGGTGGTGGACATGGAATTCCAACGTAAGGACATTACGCGTACAACTCTTGAAATGCCGTTCGTTGGAATGCCTTTCCTGAAAGCAGAGGAGATTGTACTTACATGGCCGCCAAACGGTGATATGCTTCCGGATGTAGAAGTATGGAGACCGGAAGTAAAAGATGTTGAACTGGTCACAACTCAGGAGATCAGCATTTCGCCAAAACAATACATCGATGAATTCTATAAAGAGAAATCGGAGGAGGAAAGAGCAAAACTATTAAAAGGCCAGCTCAATCCTGTCGTCATTTGGCAGATGTCGGATGTACTCCGAGTGTCCGGAAAAATTGACGGCAAACTGAAGCTTGTTCGAAACTTTGAAAACCAACAATGGATACTCGAACTATCAAGCGAAAAAGAAAAAGTTTCCTTTATCGGAGTGCATATTGTTTCGGAACCACGCGGAGATGGAATGACCCCTACCGGACATCGACTTGACACTCAGCATTTCTTCAATGATGACGAGGACACGCCTTACCCAATGAAACCGTCGTACAAGAGCAAAGGCGCGACAGAAACACAGGGAGAGACGAATGACAAGTACAAGTTTCTCGATGATCTGAAGAACACAGCAATCAGTATCAGTGCATTTGGAAAAACCGTAAGTATTAAAGCCGACGATGGCGGTTTCATATCACCGGTAGCCGCCCTGAACCAGATTTACGCGGGCTTCATGGACGAATTTGAGAAGAGTCCGATAAAAAGAAATATCCGTGCAGCAATCCGGCGGATGGCACAGCATCTCTCGGGCTCTATTGAGCCATCATTTACATCCTGGGCTTTGGGTTGGTCTGAGTCTGAAGCATACAGTATCCTAAGCACGCCGCTCTCGATGATGGACCAATTGCGCTTCGGAACAGTAGTGAGCGGTGGCTATTACCAACTGGCGGTTTACATAGGTGGAGTTCTGAGATCAAAAACTAAACTAGCCATCGGTGATAATAATACACTGAGCAAAGACAAAACGAAGGTGAGGTTGTCTGCATTTGCAGAATACATGACTCAGACGTCAAAAGAAGAAAAGAAAGCGGAAAAGTACGATATGGTTTCCGAAGCATTGAATGGAGCACTTGATGCTTTTGCGAAAGAATGGAATGATTACACACTTGATAGTCACATCAAATACAGTGTAAATTATGAAGAGCCGTCGCAAGCAGCACTTGTCCAAATGATAGATGAATGGTGGGCACAGGCTTGGCCCGTTCTTGCTGCAATTGCTCCATACGCCTATACGAACTACCTGATGGGAATGATTGCCCCGTCAATGATCAACTCTCTCGTGAAAATGGTCGCCACTTCGAAACCAGCAGTTCATTTTACCAGCGATTTTTCATTTGAAGGGGCAGTAGGTATGGGGACGTTTGATCTTTCGATGGATTCAAAGTTCAACCCGCAAGTCGGTATTTCTGATCTCACCATTCCTCAATTAGATAAAAGTTTCGGAGACTATCATGTAAACCTCACCGGTTTCGAAATGCATGGAGGTCTACTCCAGACGAACAACTGGAACTTCGCGAAAAAAGATTTTACGTGTACCGATGCAAGTCTCAAGACTTTCCGTCTCACCTTCCCTATCCAGAAAAAATCCCTCTCCATCGGCTCCACCTCCGATCCTCTCGAACACGAAGCCGACACCATCGCCTCCAAAGTTGCTTCCGGTCAAAATGCCGATCTCACAGGTGTGCAGCGTTTCTTCAGCGGAGTGCAACGCAAGGAGCAGGAAGAAGAAGTACCTCTTGACCTCGTTCAGTCACTTGAATCTGTAAGTGGCGGTCAAAATATGGACGAAGCCACCCGCGCTGAAATGGAATCGAAAATGGGTGTTGATTTCAGCGGGGTGAAAATTCATACCAATTCCAATGCGCACAGTATGAACGAGCAGGTAAATGCAAAAGCGTTTACTTATGGACAAAACATATTCTTCCGCAACGGAAATTACAATCCGAATTCACAGAGTGGAAAAGAATTGCTCGCACATGAGTTGGTGCATACGGTGCAGCAGAGCTCGGGAAAAGTGCAGCGGAAAATTCAGCGACAATCTAATGACGAACCAAAGTTATGGTTCAGGGTAGCTCTAGTCCCGGGAATGGATAAAATGACTCCCAATCAATTGAATGCGTATTGTACGTCTCAGGTTACGGGAGTCAGTCAGGCAACAATTTTGTCAATGATCTCTACGGGTGAAATTATTCCTAATGGTGCTTGGACAATCACAGAAGACAACCGTAGTGAAGGAGGAATAATATTCTACATAGAGGAAGATCTCTACTACCGGTTAATCCAACGTGGATACTCACGGCAATCATCCGAAAATAGCGAAGGTGAATATACTGGCAGTGGAGATCTACCGTCCCTCTCAAATAACTCCACGTTCTCGCAGAATACAAATCAAGCAACGCAGCCTCAGGGAACAAATGCGAATACTCAAACAGCTACAGCCGGAGATACAGAAATTCAGATTCAGGATCAATCCGGACAAGAATCTCCAAAGTTTCCATCTTACGGCGAAAGCAGGGATGAAAACAATAGAAGGATTGGAGCAGAACAGCGTGATGAAGAATACAGCCAATTGCCATCGACGGAAAGACGCGCTATTACTGCTGAAACCGATAAACGTTTTTATGAACGAGTAGGTTTACCTCCGGAAAGTGATTTTCAACTCGGATCAACTCCAGGTCCATATCAGAGAATGTGGAAAGATATCCGCGATGAGGTTATGATTGACAGGGAGCAGATCAACCTTATTCCCGAACGTGTTAAGAATATACTTCCTCCGAGTCCCCTTCCGCAAGATTACACGCAGTTCAAACGAATAGCAGAAAAGCTTAATACCCTGCCGGATGAAGACCTGCAAGTCTTTTCCCTGTTGCTCAAACCAACACTTAAGAAAGTTGATCTCGACAGATTCGAAGCATTTGTGGATGCTTACTTACAGAATATTCAGAAAATCCGTGACCAGGTCAAGAACCAAATGGAACTGCAGGATGCTCAGCAAACAAATAATCAGACATTACCACAAGTCAGCACCGACCAGAATGGATCAGATGATAAAACGTTGGATGAACAGATAAATGAATACTGGCAGAATGCAGACATGTCGGGTTGGGAAGGGATGAGTACAGCCGAACGTGAAAACCTCTCACGTCAGCAAATGGCGGATATAAACGCTATTCAACTGCAGTATATGATCGATCATCCCGGTGAAACTGCAGTTGATTTCGTAAAAGGTGCTACGCTGATGAATGCTGACGAAGTTGCGGAAGGCATGACGCAGAACATCAATGAAATGACGGACCCTGATGCGAGTGGTTGGGCACAGGCGGCAGGTGCGGCAGGTCTTGGTGCAAAAATGAGTGGTTGGGTAGCGGCCGTTGCTTGTGTATTTATATTTCTTTCTATGCTCACAGGTGTTGGAGAAATAGCCGCATTGATGGCACTCGCTATGTACTCCATGTTTGCAATGATTGTATTTTCAATGGCCGAATCGGAAATGCGCGTTAAGGCCGCGGGACTCGAAACAACGGTTGGAGGATTCCAGAATCAAACCACATTAGGAGCTTCGGCCATGACCAATGCTTATGTGGGTATGGCCATGCTCGCCATTGGTGGTGCGTTTAAAGCACTCTCCAATTTCAAATTCTTCGAGGTTACTAAATCAATTACTGAGCGAATTACAAAATTCAGAGATGAGATGGCCACTTTGCTCGACACCGATGCGGTTCCGGAGTTGCAAAGAACCTCGCTGCTCAGTGAGATACAAATTCAGCGCGAAGCGCTGACCGCAGGCGCCGAAAGTGCAAAACTGTGGTTAGTTGAACAGGCGAAACTATTTGAAAACCTCACTCCAGAGGAATTCGTATCCAAACTTGAAGCCGGAGATCAGGCTCTTCTTGATATTACTGGTATTCCTCCGGAAGATATTCCTTCCTACCGGCAAATGCTTTCCACCGACGTAGGAAAAACTTCATTACAGGGCTATATTAATAGTGCGCATGAAGCACTCCTGAACGATTCTCCAGGTCAGATCGATGGAATCGTTAATCCCGAACTGGCCAACATCGACAACTTTGTAAACGAGGTAAACGGTGCAAAAACTGTGGGTGATCTTCGCTCCGCAATTACTAAGTACCAGAGCACGCAAACTCCGGAAGTAGCCAATCAGCGTTTTGAGGCACTGAAGCAGGGTGCGCTGGAGGAGCAGTTGAATAAGTTGAAGGATGAGCAGAAAGGGCTGGAGCAACAGAACCAGCAAACAGCAGTAAAGGTTAGTTATAAAAATTCTCAGGTTCCCGTATACCGAGGAGGAGGCAAATTTGAAGTACAACCAAAGGATATCAAGATGAGTAAAAATGGAATGGTAAAAACATCTCATGGACTATCATTGGACGTCGATCCTAAGGCTTCTTCAGTTGTAAATAACGGAGGCGCGTATGAGATTATTTCCATTCCTGAAGGCCTAAAAATCATTCAGAGGGGAATGCGGGCCGAACATTTTGAAATAGTGCCTGAATATGAAATGAGCATTGAAAATTTTCAGAATCTTTGTGACAAGATAGTCAGTCGTAAAATTGAGAACTAAATCTATGAATAATTTTAAATTATTTTGTCTCCATCCTGGTGATGCTTTTGAACTTGAATCTAAGTCCAGAGGATTTAGAAACGACATTTTTGTTGAACTTAATGATCGGCTATATCACTTGAATATATATGATATTGTCCGATTGAGACAGGACTTTGATACGGAACATAAAGACAGTGGATATTTTGCTGTAGAAGCAAATCTTGTTATTGTAAGTGAAGTAACTATTAAGGAGATTAAAAGTACCATCCGTAATCTGGCGGAGAAGGAACTTTATTTTGAACTCCTTCTAGAAGTATCTGATGAAAAAAGAAAGGAACTTCAACTTACTTTAATTGACGAATAGCAAGAGAGAGTGTGCGTGAGAAAACGCGAATACTTGTGCGACAGCAAGAGTTGCTACTGTTTGCAGCGAAGGTTGGGTAACAGTAGCAACACCATTAAAAAGTAAGAAGTTCAGAAAAACAAATTTAGAAATCCATAATAAATCCCGGAGCAGAAATTGTTTCGGATTTTTTTTGCTTTCAAAGGGTGGTACCCTTTGAAGGTTAATCCTTCGAAGGGTTTGCTTAGCTCCCGTAGTTGTAACTGCAGGTTTGCTTTCTGCCGGAATCAGCATTTACGGGGTGTATGAGGCAGCAGAAGACTACAAGAAAAAGAACGCTGGGCATGAAGTAGGATTACTTACCGAAGACCCTTCGTTAATATGGGTAATGCTGGCAATTGCAGGTGCGGCCTTAGACCTTGCAGCACTTACAGCTGTATTTAAAGCGGCGAAACCAATTGCGGCAGCCACAACAGCATTTGATGCGAGTGAAAAAACAGCCGATGATATCGTCAAGCTGCAGGACGATCTGAACGCTATTGCGGGACTGAGTGAACAGATCAAGAAAGGGATCATTGCGGCGGCTGAGGCGAAGGCACAAGCCAAACTAATGATCCAGAGTATGTTCAAAGTTGGGAATAAACTTTACATACAAATTGTTCCGGGAGGAGCAGAGTTTGCTAAGTTAGTTGCAGCGGCATACTATTATGCCAAGGCCGGAGTCATCACCTTTGAAAATTTTATTCTTGAACTCAAGGCCGCCAAACTGATTGATGATTTCACCAAGCTTACCGGCGGAGAAAAGCTGGTGATGAAAGATGCGTTTGAGAAGGGGCAACTTCTCAAAAATGCAGATCCGAGTATCACTGGAGCTGTTGATAAAGCAATCGCGGAGAATAACTTTGCGAAGTTGGAAGAGTTGATAAGCGGAAGAGTTTTCAAGGAATCAGGTGAGACATTTGAAAATTGGGTTAAAAATTTCAAAACGCAAACTAATCCTAAAGCCAATCTGGACAATGGTAAATTTGAAAAATTTGTGACTGGCGATGATATTCAATACGAGATTACGGGTGGAGGAGATAAAATTTGGGCGGATGGGGTTGATAACACCAGCAAGGCATTGGTGGATGCAAAACACAACCCCGGTGATTTTTACACTATGGAAAGTTATACTCAAAAATCATTTTTATATGGTGATTTAGAGAATGAGTTTCAACGCTATTCTGCGATTATTCGTGAGGCAACAAATCCCGCAGAGAAATTAATCATCTATATTAGTAATGACAAAGCAAGTAGCAAATCTCTTTTTCATTTCTTGGCAACAAAGCATAATGTTCCTACAGAAGTAATCGTATCAAAATGGCCGTGAAAATATTATGATTAGCACTATATACCTCTACAATGAAAACGGATTGCTTCCACAAAAGAATCTTCCGGATTTTTGTTTGAACTTTCAAAAAGAAACGTCATTAAATTTTGACATTGTTTCGCAAGAGCAAATTGCCTCTCCAACAACAATATTCAAGAAATATGTAATGACCGATCTTGAATTTGTGATCTATGAACATGGATACGTGATGAAAATAGAAGGCGAAGCTCGCAAACTGATCACCTTACTTATTGAAGTAGATAGGTGTTTAGAAGACCATCTCGTTTTGTTTGTAAGTCCGATTCAAGCAATAGAAAATAAAGAAGATCAGCGATATCCACGGGGGAGCAGTGAACAAATAGTGGCAAAGTTTTTAGATAGATTGTTTCGCAATAGTTTTTACTCTACTGCACTCGTGAAATCAACATAGTCCGCAAAGTCGAGAGCGTGTGAGCAACAACGCCAAGTGTTGATTAAATTGCAATCAAGGGTGACACCCCTTGAAGACAAGACTCTTTGAAGGTTTAACATTCGAAGGGTTTATGTGGATGAAATAATGGGCTATTTCAGAAATGGAAAAGTGACTACATTTTATTTTAAATAGTATGAAATACTCAATCATTACAAACCCTCAATACACGTATTTGAAGGTTGGAATTTCAATGCAACCCGACAATGAAATATTTCGACGCTTTATAGGGTCAATAAGTCCGGCTACTATTCCTGATCTTCTTTTATCAGTAGCACGAACAGAAGGTTTTGGAGCTGAGAACGCGACGCTTACCTTTTACAGTGAAATGGATTGGGAAGACAAAGCTGATTTAGAAAAAGTGCTTGGAGGGCAAATAAAGGATGGAGAAGTAAAGTTGTATCTATATGACGGAAAAGCCAATTATGCTACCATGCCCACAGTGATCATGAACAAGATTCTTTATGACTACGCTGTCGTTCTGCTTACGGCGTATGCCAACGATCCTTCAGTTCCTTCAACCTGGAAACGGAACATGAAAGAAGCATTGGCCAAGCTGGAGTTAGTGACAACAAAAGCGCGTGAGTAATAGCTTAAAGTGCCAGCGTATGTAAAAATATTGAGCATGATCATTAACGCACCCCATATCTATCGGATGTAGTGCGCGTGAGCAACAACGCGAAGTGTTGATTAAATAGCAATCAAAGGTGACACCCTTTGAAGGCAAGACTCTTTGAAGGTTTAACATTCGAAGAGTTTATGGTGATTACTATTCCGAGAAATGCAGAAGGCGTATATGAAGCCAAAGTATTCGCTAAGGGACCTGATGGAGTAGAAATAATGAAAAGTGGTAATGGTGGTAAGTCTACCATTTTCCGGATGATTGGGATGAGGTCAAGATTTTGGTGGAAGTAGAGTTTGCCGTAAAAAATAATAAAGGATTGATCGACGCAACCGACCCTACCAAAGGTTATTTCGGCTTCACAAAGGATGGAAAGGTAAAGATCGGTTTCTATTACCGAGATTCTGATGGTTACATTGCTTCGTTTTTCCCAATTTTACCTTAAACAGTTGAATTCTCATGAATGTTAGATTTGAAAATAGTCCATCGTCACACCCACCGCACAAACCAACATTTGTATTCATTGATGAAGAAGACAAAACAAAGTACTGGATGTTGGGAGAACTTTACATGTGTGATCGCGATTACATTCTGAATGAAGTATTGCCAAATCTGGAAAAGATATTACGTGGCGAATTGGTACAGGATCCAACTCGGCAAGATGAACATTTAGTTGACTTCTACGAGTTTGGTTATGATGCAACCATTATCGATTTTTATAAGGACAAATCAACAATTAATTATGGCTATTGGGAGGGGAAAATTGAAGTAAGCAGTACGGAACTTTATTCCCTAATGCAAGAATGGGCAGATCACTTAAAACAATGGAATAACTCCAAGAGCAAGTAATTTCAGAGTTTAATGAAGCAGAGGAGCGCGTGAGCAACAACGCGAAGTGTTGATTAAATTACAATCAAGGGTGACACCCTTTGAAGGCAAGACTCTTTGAAGGTTTAACATTCGAAGGGTTTGCAGGGGCTTATTCTCTGACTGGTACCGGCGTTTTCCTGTCAGCGCAGGGCGTTGTTCAGATACAGGAAATATTAGCTTCTGATCTACCGTTAAGTGAAAAGATTGCACGGATTTCGCAGATTCTATTCTTCCTAGGGGCAGGAATGTGGTTGTTTGCGAAGGCCGCAAAAGCACTACAGAATAAATTGATAAATCGAAATTTAATCAATGAGTTAAAATCATCTGGCATTAAGTTTTCAGAGTCCGATTTGCGTATGATCTGCAAAGACGCTGATGGTAAAATTGTATTCTTGGAAAGTGGTAATTCCAATGCAGGCCTTCAACATATTATTGAAAGGCACTGGAACCCAAAAGAACTAATGAAGTACTTCAAAAATCAGGATGAAATGATTCAGAAAATACACTCCACGGTGCAGAATGATCAATACATAAGTAAACAGACAGTAACCAGAAATGGAAGAACAGGATTAGAATATACATATGGAATTAACGTGGATGGTGGTGTAAAAACATTTAAACTCGCAGTCGGATCTAATGGATATGTTGTAACTTTCTATCCACAATAAATATGAAAGAAATCAAAATTGAATCGATCGAGGATGGAGCCTATTATGACGACATTGTATGGGACTATTGGATAACTGCCATTCTGAATAATGGAAAGCGCATCCGCATCTTCGATCCGCAAGGAATAAGCGGCGAACTGAAGCATATGATCGGCAATAACGTGCCTGCTAAAATCAAAACGCTGTTTATACAGAAAGAAAAGGCAGATGATCTCGAGAGCTTTGAAGGTATGATCAGCAAGGTTGACGATCAAATAGTGTTCAAAAACGACCAAATCGAAATTGTTCTGAACGAAAGTGACCTTATGGAAAACCAGTTACAGCCAGGCGATAGCGGTACTTTCTATTTTGGTCGTCTCGACCTCGTGGGAAGCGTGTAAGGAACAGCGCAGCGTGCTGGTGCAACAGCAAGAGTTGTTATTGTTTGCAGCGAAGATTTGCGAGCAGGGTAACATTAGCAACACCCTACAAATGGTATGAAGTTGCAAAATAGAAATTAGAATTGTCAATAGATATCGCCGGAAATATTTCTGGCGATTATTTTTTTACAAGAGTGTCATCCTTTGAGGGCTTAACCTTCGAAGGGTTTGCTTTCGGACACAGGAAAAATTATTATTGACACAGTCATGCTGGCAGGCAGCATTTGCGCGTTGGGTGGTGCGGCGTTCAAAGCACTTAATGTTGCGAATGCAAGACCAATTGTTGGCAAGGTGGGGCTATTTCTGGAATTTGCAGGGGCTTATTCTCTGACTGGTAGTGCGCGTGAGCCACAACGCGCAGTGTTGATTAAATAGCAATCAAGGGTGACACCCTTTGAAGGCAAGACTCTTTGAAGGTTTAACATTCGAAGGGTTTGTGGCAGTGATGTACGAACAGCATATTGCTTTCATTGAAGGCCACACAGGGAACACATGGTTCACGGATCTTAAAAATCATTCACCACATTTTCAGCATCGAAGGCGGGGTGGGCTTTAGGGAATGAGCCTATCTGTTTGGCGGCTACAGTCTGGTGTTAGGCCAAAGAGATTTTTGGGACGCACCCGGGGTCGGGTCGTCGTTCTGGTTTAACTTGTATGGTCCTTCTGAATTCTAGTTCTCGACACTATTCACATAGAACGATGACAGGATTAGCTTGATGGTTGCGTTATAGTTTTCCGAATCCGAGCACCAACTGTTTTTAATTAACATTTGACAGAATCACTTTAAATTACGCCAATGAATCCTAAAGCAATCATTACCGGGCTAGCGTTGTTGCTTGTGACTGCATCCAATGCGCAGGGTAATTTTGGACTCGGTACTAAAATCGGATACGAATACAGAAGCTCTTCTTTTGCTGAGGCCGGTTTGTTGCTGTATCACCCTCTCGAAGGTTTATTTGATCTGCCTTGGGGATTTGTTGGCGCTAACGTTGGTTATACTGCTCGGGTGGGCGGTAGTGATTTTGTCTCTGGCCCCAAATTGGGAGTGGAATTTCATGCTGTTGTATTCAGTGTACGCAGTGATTTCACATACCTTACCAACTACAAAAAAGGTTCGTGGCAATTTTCTTCAGAAGCAGGACTTAGTTTTGTTGGCTTAATTTACGTGATGGGAGGATACAACTGGACATTCACGTCGAAAGAGTTCTGGAATGCAACCGGGCCGCGTTTGTCTATCGGTGTGAATTTGTACAAGCTGGACGAATTTTTCTGAGTGCTCGCATGCAACAACGCTCCCGATAGCCATCAGGAGTAATGGCAAGCTTGCAATCTTCGCAATGCTTAATGCAAAAATGTGCGCGAGGTGTCTCTTGTGACACAAAACAAATGGTGTGAAGCAGTATACTTCGAAGGTTAAATCTTAGAGGGGCTTTGGAAACAAATTTCACTAGCTTTAGCATACTTAGCACATGCGTAACAAACTGATCTGTTTTTTTCTACTCTGTTTCTGCCTTGCAGAGAAGAGCTACGCCTATGATAGAGGAACTAAAGGTAGTGACTCAAAAGACGAAGGCAAAGGTGTAGGATTTAAAATCGGATACCAGTATCAGAAATCAAGTTACCTCGAAGCGGGTGTGCTATTTCATAAGTGGAGAGGTGTAAACGGAGGCCCCATTGGATTTAAAGCTATCGGAGTTGGAGGAGAATGTCGTTTGGGCGGAAATACTTTTTACTACGGCCCTAAACTGTACGCCGAAGTAACCGCTTTATGGTTGGGAGCGCGAGCCGGATGCACTTACCTCACAGATTCAAAGCAAGGCGCACTCATTTTCACACCCGAGATCGGATTCTCAGGAGGTGGTTATGTTTATCTGTATTTCGGCGGGAATGTAAATCTCACTAATCGGAGTTTTCTTGACATGAATGGATTCAGACTCTCGTTAGGAATTAATTTGTACGCACTTGATAAGCTATAGTTAATCGTCATTGTGAAAGGAGAGTGCACATCAGCGATAACGCGTCAGATCGCTATCGCTGATGTGATGAATTTACAATCTCCGCATAACGGGATTCAACTTAAAGCTGGATCGGGAAAAGAAATAGTAAGCAATCATGAGTCGTTCATCACGTTTAATTATTTTAGTTGCCTTTCTGATCACAAGTATAGTGCTCTTAGTGACCCCTTACGGTTCTCATTACGGACACTCCCAAACATTGTTTCAACAAATGGAACCACGTGAGAATAATGGATATACTGATCCATTTGCTCCGTTCGCTCTGTTTGTTCCCGTAATTATCATGTTAATATCATTGATTCGTAAATTTCCATTTTCAAATTATTTGCGACTTTTATTTGGGCTACTATTTATAGCCTCAATGATCTCCACGTTAATGTTGATGTTTCTAGGTGTTTTTAATTCAGCTAATTTTCTACATACCGTTATTTTCTTTTATGCATTCGGTTCTTCTTTATGGTGCTTGTTACTCTCAATTCCAGGCACATCCGAATGGAAATGGGTTCGCTGGCCGTTTGAATGGATGAATTAAGTACGGTTGAGTTACCACTTGCGAGATTATTCAAATCGTATAAAGTTTCAAAGTAAAAATATCACGCGTCAATAGATGTCTCGAGAATAGTGCGCGTGAGTGACAACGCTCCCGATAGCTATCGGGAGTGCTGGCGAATTTGCAATCGTCGCATGAGTTAACGCAAGCATGTGCGTGAGGAGTCTCTTGTAATTCGCAATCCGTGATCCTCTATCGGAAATACGAAATATTTCGCTTGCGGCAGCAAGGAATAATTTTAGCATAACCGAACTGAAGTTCCAGGGAGATTTCGCCCCGAGGGGGCTGGTCAGACGGTAGACTTTAGGCGTTAGACCTGAGTAAATCGTTTTTCACTATGCGAACCTTACGCATTCCTATGTTACTATGTGTTTCATAATGTATAATTCGGAATTCGTTAGTCGTAATTCGTAATCCGTAATTCGTAATCCGTAATTCGTAATCCGTAATTCGTAATCCGTAATTCGTAATCCGTAATT
>JAKLJE010000036.1 GCA_023151315.1 Bacteroidia bacterium | reverse complement strand
AATAAAGCAGCAAATACTTAATCCTTACAATCATGACCATCGGGAATTACGAAGAAGACTATGCGCGGTATGAAAATATGGCGATCTGGGAAATAAAGTCGCTGGAGGATTTTCTGGATGACGATGCAGTTTACCAGGAGATTTTCAAAAAAGAATACGGATTCGCTTGGTCAGAATTTCCGGAGCGAAAAGATTCCTTTACCGACACACCGGTTATGGTTGTGAGCCGCATTCTTGATTATTTCGGAGACA
This sequence comes from Bacteroidia bacterium, assembly GCA_023151315.1. GTDB lineage: Bacteria > Bacteroidota > Bacteroidia > Palsa-965 > Palsa-965. The sequence goes on along the minus strand of JAKLJE010000036.1, from coordinate 32,121 downwards.
AATACTTTTTTGTATTTGAGCGGGACAATGAGCATCACAATCAATTGAAGCGTTTGCAGGACAAGAAGATTGTGAATTTCGGAATTGACATTTACCTGATGGCTCCGGGAAAAGTGTTTGTCCTGATGATGGATAAATCCAAGAATCCGGCTGCGTACGACACGATCTGAATCAGATCACAAATCCGATTTTCACTCCGGCCCCGAAAACAACTCTGGAAGTTGTACGGTGAACCACTTCGGATGTCACACCCTGTCCGCGCACGCGATCTTCATCACGGAACTGCATTCCTACATTCAAATACCATTCTGTAAATAAAACAGAATACGGATCCGGATCCTGCTCTCCGATTTGCAGTCGCACTTCGGTCCATTGACGCTTAATCGGATATTTTTCACTGGTTAAACCATTACTCACGAAATAATCCATGCTCCAGGTGCGGTAAGCAAATGCCGGTGCGATGTAAAAACCGCCAATGGCAGATTCGTACTGCGCAGGAAAATAGCGAAACTGTCCTCGTGCAGCAAAACCCGTATTGAACTGTGCATCGCCGCTCTGTAATCCGTTCATGATAAAGCGACCATTATTCTGAAACAGTTCATAGCTGATGTCTATGTACGTGAGACCTAAACCGCCTTCCACAGAAAAGTGCCGACCCAATCTCCATTCGTAGAATACTGTAAACTCACCGCGCACAAGTAATGTCGGATCCAGCTTTACCGCTTTCTGCACACTGTCTGTAAGTATCGGCTGTCCGTTGTAAGCCACTTTTTTCTTTCCTGTCGGATCAATAACAGTGACTTTAACAGTTTGTTTTTTTGAAGACGCAGGAACAGAATCGCCGGGCGCTACGACCTGGGCCGTTACAGCGGAACACCCCATACTCAGAATCAGTATCAACAACCGTGTAAACATGAATCCGCTTGCTTAGCTTTGTTATAAAGTTACAAAAGACTTTAGAATCATGCGAATACTTCTTCTACTCGCGCTCCTTCCGTTGCATTTATCTGCACAAATGGAAATTACCTGGGGAATTCCGCAGAAACAGCAGCGAAAGACCGCAATGACCGACATGCTTGGCGCGGATAGCGAGTTTGTTTACTGTTTACGGGCAGATTACGCGCTTTTCGGCAGCAGTGACCCGATCGTTGAGCGGTACAAGCAGCCGAACATGAGTCTCGATTACACGAAAAGAATTTCGCACAAACGTTTTGACGGCACACATCTGCGTCCGCAGGCGCAGTTCTTCATTAACGGTAAGATCATTGCATTTGCAACATGGTATGATGCCGATAAGAACATCAACTTCGCTTACGGGGAAATTCTTGATGACCATGCGAATGTTGAACGCGCCTGGACCGAAGTAGCACGTATTCCGGCAGACAAGCGTAACAATGCAGGCAGTTTTCTTTTCCGGATGTCGAACGACTCGTCGCACATTCTCATTGTAGCCAATCCGCCTTACGATAAATACGCGGATGAAAAATTCACCATGCATCTTATTGATGCTCAATTGCAGAAAAAATGGACGAATGAAATTGCTCCTCCATATAAGGATCAGTATTTTTCGCTTGACAACTACATTGTAACGGCTGAGGGCAACGTTTACATTCTTGCTACTATTTCCAAAGACCGTACGGTGATGACGCGTTCAGAACGGAGAAAAACACCAACTTATTATCACTCTGCATTGATGTATGATCCGGTGAAAGACTCACTCAAGGAGTTTACCATCAAACTCGACCCGAAATTCATCAGCGATATCACTATGACCGTTGATAATAACGGAGATATCATCTGCGGAGGATTTTATTCCAACAAAAGCAGTAATGCCATCATAGGTACGTTTTATCTGAAGATTAATAAAACCACCGGCAAAGTTGATCATGAAGGCACGATGGATTTTTCTTCTGAATTTCTGACACAGTTCATGACTTCAAAACGAGCTGCGAAGAAGAAAGAACTTTACGATTACAACCTCCGCTACCTTGTTCAACGCAGCGACGGAGGAGCCATTCTTATTGCAGAGCAATACTACGAAACGCAAGTGTGCAATACAGATCCGCGCACCGGTACAACAACCTGCACGTATTACTACTATTACAACGACATCATCGTTGTGAATATCAAGCCGGACGGTACAATTGAATGGGCGAAAAAAATTCCGAAGCTCCAGGTGAGTCGTAACGACGGAGGCTATTTCCTCTCGTTTGCGTTTGCCGTTTCAGGAAACAAGCTCCACTTCATGTTCAACGATAATCCGAAAAATCTTGCCGCAACCGACGCGAAAGGTTACAAGTACATGAACAACGTAACCAAGTCTGTTGCCGTTCTGGTGACGATGGAAATGAACGGAGAGCAGACACGGCAGGCCATGTTCAGAAACCGCGACCTGAAAACCTACCTGCGCCCGAAATTGAATTTGCAGGTGAGCGAAAAGCGCATGTTTCTCTACGGACAGAAGCGGAATACATTCAAAATTGCCGTTGTGGACTTCGGTTCCTGAGCCCATAATGCGAGCTTAAATTAAGTACCTTTACGCCGTGTCATCAATCACCCGGATAAAGTCGCCAGTAGCCGCCGAAATGGAGCTTTTCGAAACGAAGTTCCGTGATTCGATGAAGAGCAGCGTGCCTTTGCTGGATAAGATTACGGCTTACATCGTAAAACGAAAAGGCAAGCAACTGCGTCCGATGTTTGTGTTCCTCTCTGCTAAACTTTGCGGAGAAGTGAATGACTCAACATATAGAGCAGCAGCTTTGATTGAATTACTGCACACGGCTACATTGGTTCACGATGACGTTGTGGATGATTCCAACATGCGTCGCGGATTTTTCTCTGTGAATGCTTTATGGAAGAATAAAATCGCGGTGCTTGTAGGAGATTTTCTGCTTTCACGCGGTTTGTTGCTTTCCGTAGACAACAAAGATTTTCATCTGCTTGGAATTGTATCCAACGCCGTTCGCGAAATGAGCGAAGGAGAATTGCTTCAGATTGAAAAAGCGCGCCGTCTGGATATTGCAGAGAATGTTTACTTCGATATTATCCGTCAGAAAACAGCATCATTGATTGCCTCGTGCTGTGCATGCGGAGCTGCAAGCGTTGTGCAGGACAAAGACATTCAGGAAAAAATGCGCTTGTTCGGAGAGTACACCGGAATTGCATTTCAGATCAAAGATGATTTGTTCGATTACGGAACACCGGGCGATATAGGCAAACCAACCGGCATTGACATCAAAGAAAAAAAGATGACGTTGCCATTGATTTATGCACTCAACAATACCGATCGTTCGCAGAAACGCAGCATCATCAACATCATCCGCAATCACAACGAAGAACCGGAGCGAGTAGCGGAAGTGATTGCCTTTGTCCATAAAAGCGGCGGATTGCAATATGCAACCGGAAAAATGAACGAGTACAAAGACAAAGCATTAAGCATTCTGAATTCTTTCCCCGATAACGAAGCACGTCGCGCACTGCACGAGCTGGTGATTTACACTACTGAACGAAATAAATAATCATGAAGCGTTTCTTACTCGCAATACTGCTCCTGATCGGTGCTGTTTCATTTGCGCAAACCCCGGTAAAGTACACGCATCCCAACGGCAAAACCGCATCTGAAGGAACATTAGATGCAGGAGGACAACCGACAGGTATCTGGGTTTACTATCACGAAAACGGTGTACGCAAGATGATGGGTTCGTACCTGAACGGTAAAGCACAATCAGAATGGTTCTACTGGGATTCGTATGGTCGTTTGGAGAAGAAAGGTTTTTTCAAGGAAGGAGCACTCGACAGTTGCTGGTATTTTTTTGATGCTACAGGAAGATTAGTGCGACTTTCCTATTATGAAAATGATGTGCTGGACGGATTGTTTGCGGAATTCTGGAATGATACATTGAAAAAAGAAACAGGAGTTTATCGCAAGGGAAAGAAAGAAGGAATCTGGAGAAAGTATTACGCCAATGGAAAAATTCAGGAAGAAGCCGAGTATACGCAGGATGTTATTCATGGAAAATTCCGCCATTGGTACGATAACGGACAACTCGAATCAGAAGGAAAGATTGAAGCCGGTAAAGCTGAAGGAGAATGGAAGTTTTATACAACCGATGGAAAGTTGTTCAAGAAGGGTTCGTACAGTCGCGGTGAGTGGGATGGCAAATGGACTTCATATCATGCCAATGGCAAAGTGAGTTCCGCCGGTTGTTATAAAAACGGATTGAAGATTAAGAAATGGAAGTACTTTAGTGAAGACGGCAAAACGGAACGTCGTGAAATTTACCGTAAAGGGAAATTATACAAGGAAGTTATTTATGCGTAAGATCATCATTGTTGCAGTTTGTGCATTTGCTGTGAGTTGCACCGGTAATCCGGCAAAGGACTCAACGAAAACCGACACTGCCGCTGCTGTAAAACCAACCGGCAACAAAGGTCTCACTGTATCAGAACCCGTGAGTCCGGTTCCGCAACAAGTAGCAGATTCTATTTGGAACGGCGATTTCATTGAGCGCTATCCGAACGGCATAGTAAAGAAACGCGGATACATTGCGGGAGGTCGCGCAACCGGCGAATGGTTTACTTTCTACGAAGACGGTAAACCCTGGAGCCATGGTTTCTACAAGAACGGAGTACGTACCGGTTTGGGAGAATCATGGTATCACAGCGGACAGAAAAGTTCAGAAGGTGAATATCAGAACGGCAAACCTGTTGGCCCGTGGAAATACTGGAGCGAAGAAGGGATGCTGAATGAGAAGGATTACGGAGGGAAGTAATAATTACCTCAGCGGATTGAAGATCACTCTTCCGGTTTCCGGTTCTTCTCCTTCCACTTGCAGATGCCAGATGTAAACACCGCTCTGTAATCCCGCAGATGAAATCAGAATTCTGTCGTTCGTTGAAGATTGCACACGCACGAGTTTTCCATTCAGATCATACAACTTCAATTCAACATTGTGATAATGAATGTTGTTGAATTCAACGATGCATTCTTCCCAGAACGGATTCGGATAAACACGTGTTGCATTATCATACATGTTCGCACCTAAGTCACTTTTCTGAATGCGGAAACCATAAAGCGGGAATGTATTGTTCTGCGCAATAGAATCAGTTCTGAACTTTACGTACGGCTTCTGCACACGCAGTTTGATAGTTACATCAGATTCCATGCAAGCGTGTCCACTGTCAACAATAGGAATTGTTGTCCAGATACAATCAGAATACACCTGACGCATTTCGCTCACACCTAAATCGAAAATATTCCGCATCGTAAATCCTGCATCGTATTTAGGAATATCGCTCAGCAACCAGGAAGGATTAGTAAAATGTGCATCGCCGTTATGATTGAAAATGTAGATGTAATGCATCCCGCCCCAAAGTGGTGATCCGAATGTTGTATACGTTGAAGTTGTAGGATTCCATTTCATGTCGCGACCGTTTTCTGCAGGCAATGCAGAGTTCTCTCCGAATGCCATATTCAATCGTTCCCCGGTTTCCAGATTAATTGCATAACCCGGAAACCAACCCATACCCGTTGCGCCGTTGTAATCTGCAGCCATAGGATCATTCGGCGAAGAGAATCCGCCTGTATTCACTGTACGTCCGCGGTGATCAACTGAAGGTGCTGATCGCACCATGAAAGGAATTGTTCCGCCTTCAGTTTGCGATGTGTTCGTTCCGGTTTCAATCACCGGACAACGTGTCCACAAAGCAGTGTCGTTTGTAATTACCACATTAACGTTCGCAATGTTCTCCAATTTATTCAATGAAGTTGAAGCGAACGGACTCGGACTCCATGCAGGGCCGGCTTCATAGCATATTGTAGTCTGTGTTATTTGCGGTGCATAAGAAGCTATTCGATACGGTGCCCAGAAACCATTGCACACCTTCTCATAATTCTCATTCGCATCGCAGGCAACATTGCTTTGATAGCGATCATTGAAATAGACAACACAAGTTCCGGAGCCTTGTGCTGTACCAGCGCGAATCCAATTGCGTTCGGAATGGGAATCGTCGTCTTTAATACCTGTAAGCCATTGTGCACCGCTGAATGAAACAGAGCTGCTCAGATAACCATTACGATCCGGATTCTTCTGATAACCCGGTGATGGAACTTGCTTCAATTGAATTCCCAAGCCCCAAATAGAAGTGCGTTGTAGTTTGCCGCTGACAATAGAATCGTTGGAATAAACCGTGTCGCTTCCTCCTACTTTCCACAACTTCCAACCTGCGCCATTGTGTGTTGAATCCAATGCGAGTCGGTAATCTCCGTCTTCAAGCGCATCGTAATCTTCGTACGTCACTTTCACAGGGCCTTTCAATGGTTCGTATTCCGGATGTAGTATGCTGTTATTGGCGGAGTTCAAAATTGAATTGATGGTTTGCGAGGTGAATTCCATTTCCTGATTTCCGTTACCGCTTCCTTCAAGACGCATGATGCGTGGTCCTGCACCGTACAACTGATCTTCAATTACAATTGTGTCGTATGCGTACAAAGTCCCGCACGGCGTATTCACCTGAACACTCACATTGTAAATTCCGGGATTGGTGTAGATGTGGGAAGCGTGTTTCACTGTACTCGTTCCTCCGTCACCGAAATTCCACAACCATGATGTTCCATCTGCATAAAGTGTAAACCAAACGAGTTTGTTATTTACAACACTCTCTACTTCGGGTATCTGCTGATCTGCGCACGGCAATGAGAAACAATTGTCGAACAATGTCTGTATGTAATCATCTGCTTCCTTCAGGCGATCTACAGCATCCAGATGGTTTCCGTTTGTATCACGCGCCCACGGAACACCAACCGTAATCACTTCCACTTCTCCGGGTTCCATTGTAAATGGTCCGAGGGAATTCAATTGACGTCGATCACTAGGCATGTTACCTTCAGAAACTTCATCCCATGCAGGCAGCAAAAGACCGTATGTTCCCCAGCCAACAGGATCTGAATTTCCCGGGAAAAAGTACTTACATGGATGCTGTCCTCCATAACCATAGCCTCCGTATGTAAGCGGAGCACCGTCCTTCCAATGATGAGTCAAATAATTGTAATGTTCAAGCGCTGATATTGGATATCCGCGATTATCAAATCCTCCATCATAGTACATGGAAACACTCAAAGCCAGACGCTCATCAACTTCATCAATAATGTAATCGTGATCATTGTCCTGCATGTCACCCGCCTCTGCTAAAGGACCGGTTAAATAATCTATACCTATTGCAGGCGGATGCGCTCCATAAGTGCCTTGTGAAGGATTTGCAGACGATCCGTCGTTTGCATCTCCGTTATAGGTGTAACCGAGCCCGCGCGCCACATCGCAACCGACATAATCATCACTGTATTCTCCTAAATCACTATCGTACCAATTCGCATACCACATATCATGATATTGATTGGTTGAACGATTGATGAGTTTGAATCTGTAAAAAGTTGCATCATTCAATTTATCGTTGGAGGAACGATAGGCGAATGCGGTTGCCTGAACTTCGAAACCCAAAGGAAGACCTTCGGTGTTAGTATGGACTCCACCTTTGTCATTGAACACCCACCATACTGCCTGATCGCCCAACAAACTGTTATTGCAATCATTTGTACCGTCTGTTCTGAAGTCAGGATAATCTCCTTTGTGCGCATCGTAGTACGTATCGCCGTCCGCATCGTAAAAAGGAGCAAGAATATGCGCCATGCCCCAAGTTGCATTTCCGTTGCCGGGCCAATTCAAAATGGATTCAGGAATTACGTAATTCGGATCGTTTCTGTTTTCAATGAACGATTCCACTTCCGCTCTGTCCACTTGCCAATGCGCATCGTAATAGTTACACGCTTGATCATTTGTTCCTCCTGAAATTGTATCCAAAGGTCCCGGAAAGAAATCCACACCTGTTTGGCGATACGTACTCGCTGAAACGTGCAACTGTCCGCCAGCATCAATTCCGCCCATCCAGATTCCGCTGGCCAATAAACTTTGCTTGCCGGAGCCTTTCGGGATTTCATATTGTGCACTGTTAAGATCCCACCACATATCACCGCCTCCAAGTAATCGGGCGCGTACGTTGTTGATGTCAATGTCAATTTGTGAGTTTGCCGGTGTACACGGATCAAACTGAGCGTTGAGTCCGGTGCTGAAATGTGTGAGACTAATAAAAATCCCCGCAAGAATACGATAGATGTATTTCATCAATAATATTTTTTGGAGGATGTTCAGGCAAGTTAAGAAATACCCAACTCGGCGGCAAAACATTTGCACGGATTTTTATAAGGCGGCTCAGAATAATCTCATGTATATACCTGATTTGATCTGAATCATGTTTTAGACTAACGATACTCATTTCACCGCGCAATCAATCACTCCACCTTTGTAAAAAAGGGGAAATATGAAAAACATTTTACGATTTACGTTAACCGCAATGTTGAGCGCATTTGTCGGCGTTGGTGTGTATGCTCAGGTTATTGCTCCTGTATCGGGAACGATAGCATTGAGTTGCGGAACAGATACCGTGTTACAGGATAACGGTGGAAGCGGAAACTATCCGGATGGATGTAACAGCTACATTATTTTATATTGCTCCGACTCAGCCTTTATTTCATTGTCCGGTAGTTATGGTATGGAATGCGGATACGATCAATTGTACGTGCAAAGCGGACTTCCGGGAGGACCAACTGTGTGGAACGGTTCGTGCAGTGGAACATTCACATTCACGGGAGATACCGGTCAAACACTCACAGTGTACTTTCACAGTGATGGTAGTGTTTCAGGCAGCGGATTCGATATTACAGTCAACTACTCGGGGTTGTGTAATATGTATTCCATTCCGCTTGCAGCAGACACAACGATTGATTGCGGAAGCCAGTTAGCATTCACTGATGCCGGAGGCGCGTCGGGAAATTACAGCAACAACTATGATCAAATGGTATTTTTCCCGGGTGGAGGATATCACTACATTACTATCGGCGGAACCTATCAGCTGGAACCGCTGAAAGATTCAATATTCCTGTACAACGGAATAGGTGATACCGGCGCAGTATTGCTGGCTTATACAGGATCAGGATCATTTTATTACACTACTGCAGTAGGAAGCAACGTTACTTTCCGACTGAAATCCGATTCTGCTGTTACTGCAGAAGGAATAAACATTACAGTAAAATCTTATGGTGCATGCAATGCGGTTACAATGCTGTACCGTCAAGGCGATACTCTTTCATGCGGAACCAATACTACACTATTTGATGTAGGCGGGCAGTGGGGAAATTATATAGACGGACCTTACGATTGGGTAACACTTGAGTGTACAGCACTGAGTACCGTTACCATTTCGGGTTACTATTCCATGGAATGCGGATACGAACAACTTTACATTCGCGACGGAGCAGGGCCGAACGGCGCTGTACTTGCACAGTACTCATGCACCGGAACAATGTCGTACACGGGGCAACCCGGACAAACGCTGACTGTTCTCCTGGCCGGAGACTGGAGCGTAACAGGTACGGGGCTTGAGTTGGATATTGTTTACTCGGGAAGTTGTACAGAAGGTAATTTCCCGGATTCTTCCGGATATACATTGAACTGCGGAAACAATCTAACACTGTACGATGATGGAGGTGCAACAGGCAACTACAGTGATGATCAGTATTCATACATCGCATTCAATAACAGCGGAACCGGTGTGTTATCAATGAATGGATCATACGATCTGGGCAGTAACGATACGTTGTTTCTGGTTCATGGAACTCAATCTTCCACACAAATTATACAATACTTCACCGGGAACGGTTCAATCAATTATACGTCACAACCGGGAATGGATGTTGCTTTGCGTTTCGTTGCAGACAGTCTTGGTACTGATTCAGGATATGCAATTACGATATCATATACGGGTGATTGTGGCTGTACGGCCGATAGTATTGCTCCATACTTCATCAATGTACCCGACACGGTAATCGGATATAGCGTTGTTTGGGGATGCGGAAACTACGCTATGTGGACAGCTCCAACTGTATATGACAATTGCAGCTCAACTTCATCATTGTATTCCAACCATGCATCCGGGGACTGGTATCCAGCCGGTGCCACCACAATCATATTCACAGCTACAGACGGTATAAATCAAACGTATGATTCAATGGTGGTAGTGATAATTGATACCATTGCACCTTATCTCTACAATATGCCGGGAAGCAATACAGTGTATTCCGATTCCGGACAATGCGGCGCAGTGTATTTCTGGACAGAGCCGAACGCAAGCGACAATTGCGCAATTGACACAATAATATCAAACTACCATCCTGGAGACCTTCTTCCTGTCGGACTCGATACCGTTTGGTATACTGCATATGATGCCTCAGGCAACACATGGAACGATTTCTTCACAGTAAACGTAATCGACAACGAGGCTCCTGTAATTGTGATGCCTGCTAATATCACAGTTTGTGAAAATACAGTGCTCAATTATCCACTTCCAACAGCAATCGATAATTGTAATCCGGTAATGTATCAAACTGCAGGATTACCTCCGGGAAATATTTTCCCTGTGGGCGTAACAACGAATTGTTTCATGGTTACTGACGGCAATGCCAACGTTTCAGGATGCTTCACGGTAACCGTGTATGCCAATCCAATTGTTGCATTCACTTCTGCTGATGATACAATTTGTGTAAATGATGCTTCAATCACATTGAACGCAACTCCGGCAGGAGGCGTATACTCCGGTCCGTTTACCAGCGGATCAACAATTGATCCTTCTCAAACAGGAACCGGAACTTTCACATTCTACTACAATTCTCAGCCTGACATGAACGGATGTGTTGGAACAGACAGCATTTCAATTACCGTTGATCCTTGTTCCGGTATTGCTGATGATAACGCAGAAGCATATGACCTGAATGCTTATCCTAATCCTGCAGATCAATCCGTGCGAATTACATTCTCCGGTACTGCTACGGCACAAGTGACAGTAACAGATATCAGTGGCCAAGTAGTAATGCGAGTATCACAATTCACAAGCGGAGAAGAGTTGAATCTGGAGAATCTCTCCAACGGTGCATACTTAGTGAGGGTTGACAACGCAGAAGTTCAAGGTCAGATACGCATAATTGTGAATCATTAATGATCCACTAATAATTCCGAAAGGGCGAAGAATCTTCCATTTTTCGCCCTTTCCTGTTTTCAGACGCATTCGTAAAACTTGAAATGCTTGATAATCACCGTTCAAGAAGTAAGATCGGAATTCAGGTTCACGCGTCCATTTTCGTAAATTCACAATCCCGAAAATGATCCCGAAAGAAACCGTTGATCTGATTATTGATTCCTCACGCATTGATGAAGTGGTGGGCGAATTTGTGGCACTGAAAAAACGCGGCGCCAGTATGATCGGATTGTGTCCGTTTCACAACGAAAAGACTCCTTCATTCAACGTTTCACCGGCACGCGGAATTTACAAATGCTTCGGCTGCGGAAAAGGCGGCAACTCCGTGAACTTCGTAATGGAGCACGAGCATCTCTCCTACCCGGAAGCGTTGCGCTGGTTGGCGAAGAAGTACAACATCGAAATTCACGAAGAAAAAAAAACGGATGAGCAGCAGCAGCGCGATAATGAACGCGAATCACTTTTCCTCGTAAGCGGTTTTGCGCAGAAACATTACTCGAAGAATCTGCATGAAACTGAAGAGGGAAAAGCAGTAGGACTCTCCTACTTCCGTGAACGCGGATTCCGTCAGGATATCATTGAGAAATTCCAACTCGGCTATTCACCTGAAACTTGGCGCGATCTTACCGACGCTGCACTCGCGGCAGGATATAAAATTGAGTATCTCGTAAAAGCTGGACTCACCATTCAGAACGAAGAGAACAAGGACAAATACTTCGATCGTTTTCACGGTCGTGTGATTTTCCCGATTCACAATGCAAGCGGAAGAGTTATTGGCTTCGGCGGACGTACTCTGAAGACTGACAAGAAAGTTGCGAAGTACATCAACTCTCCTGAAACGGAAATCTATCACAAGAGCAATGTTCTTTATGGTCTATACTTCGCAAAGAAGCAGATCATTCAGGATGATGTCTGCTACCTGGTGGAAGGTTACACCGACGTCACGTCTATGCATCAGGCGGGAATTGAAAACGTTGTTGCATCATCAGGAACTTCGCTTACCGTTGAACAGATTCGTCTTATTCGTCGCTATACGAACAACATTACCATTCTGTACGACGGAGATCCTGCAGGAATCAAAGCTTCTTTCCGCGGAATAGATCTCATTCTCGAAGAAGGAATGAATGTGCGCGTGTTGTTGTTCCCTGACAATGATGATCCGGATTCTTATTCGAAGAAAGTTTCGAATGAAGAATTCAAATCTTTCATCAAAGAGAACACGAAAGATTTCATCGCATTCAAAACAGAATTACTTTTTGCAGATACGCAGAATGATCCTATCAAGAAAGCCGGGCTCATTCACGACATCGTGAACAGTATCGCGTTAATTCCGGATGCAATTACGCGCAGCGTATACGTGAAAGACTGCAGCCGTATTCTTGACATTGAGGAACAGACTTTGCTCAATGAACTCAACAAACAACGTCGCAAGAATCACGATAAGAAAGCAACCGCTGTTACGAAGACTGAAACTTCAGGCGGTGAAGAATCATTCATCCCTGATTCAACTGCAAAGCCAAGTGAACAACCGCTTGTTGAACAGAAAACAAGAACCGAATATCAGGAACGCGAGATTATTCGTTTGCTGTTGAATTACGGAACTTCTCCTGTGCCGATGAAAGGTCAGGATGAAGAAGGAAATGTTGAAGAGATTGAAGGCACGCTTGCGGATTTTCTGGTGATTGAATCGGAACACGAACAATATCCATTCGAAACGGAAGTGTACAGAAGGATAATGGAAGAGTACATCAAGCATCACCATGAAGGCGTGGCTCTTGATTACAACTATTTCATTCATCATCCGGAGAAGATGCTTTCTGAAGTGGCTGTGGATTTCGTGAGCATTCCGTACCAGCTTTCCAATTGGGATAAGCATTTCATTTACGTTACAGTTGAAGCGCAGAACATACTTAAGGCAGCGCAACAGGCCAGCAATGCATTGCATCTGCGTCGACTTGAAGTGATGATCAATGACATTCAGGCGGAACTGCGTGAATCGAAAGACGTTGACGAACAACTGATTCTCATCCAGAAGCAGAAGAGTCTGATAGAAGCCAAGATGGAATTTTCCAAGCGACTCGGGCGGGTCATTCTGAAATAACACAATATGCTCACACGCGAACATTTTCATTCCACTTACATCACGAAAAGTGAAGATGCATTGTCTGCATTGGTAAAAGAGCAGGACAAACTCACGGAAGAGGCGCGTGCAGCACTTCATGATGTTTTGCGAGAAAGAAATCTTCTGCATTTGATTCCCCAGGAAAAACCGGCGTCAACGAAGACTGCCAGTCTGGCGCACCTGAGTGCGGATGAAATCCGTGCAATCATCAATCGTCGTTTAGACAGCGGTGAAAAACTCGAGAGTATCAAAGTGGATCTGCAATCGAGAGGTGTTGACCTTTTGAAAGTCATTGCCGAAGAAGGCGAGAAAACCGAAGCCATTGATGAACGATTGATTGAATTGCAGTCGCAGGGAAAAACCGAAGAAGAAATTGCGCAGCAACTGAAAAAGGAATTCGGAATTTCAAAAGAAGAAGCCGCACAGTTGCCGGAGCAAGTGAAATCCAGAGGTGCAGGTTTGATTGCGGCAGGAGTATTAATACTTGTTATTGCTGTTCCTTACGCTGCGGTGATGTTGCAGAATCCCGAACACATGAATGCTTATTTTCTTGCATTGATACCGGCGGGATTAGGATTGGTGATTGCAGGTTGGAGAAGAAAGCGGGCGAAGTGAAGGGGGAATCAGTCAATATGCAAATGAGTCAATGCTGAAATGAGTCAATTTGCAGATGAAATCGGAATGATCAAATAAAGAAATGTTTTAAGTATGCTTTGTAAATCTATCAGAAGATGAAAACATATCTGGTTGCAGCACTGATCATTTCTACAGCGATGCTTAACGCTCAGCAATTCCACAAACCTGATCGTTACGTTGAAAATCAGCGTTGGGGAATTGCACCTTGTCCGACTTTCCAATTAAGTGATACCGGGAAATCCGTTTTCACTTCCAAGCGCAAACCTAAGATTACAATTCCGAAAAACAGCAACGGTTCATTCGCATTTCTTTCCGGAGATCCCGCAACAGAAGTCTATCCCCTTGACGAAAAAGTATTGATCTATCTTGAGAACACAGGCTCAGACTCGATGCGATGCTATTATGACGCAAACAGAAATTTCAATTTCACTGACGACGGCCCAGCTATCCAACCTTCGATGAACGGAAAAATTACTGTTAACGTCAAGACAGCTGAAAATACTCTAAGAGTTTTTGATCTGGAGGCGCTTAATAGGTATATGAAGCCTGATAGTTTCTTGCTCAAAATATTCTCATCCAGCCCGTATTACGAAGGTGTGATATTCAATCATCCTTCAATGTGGCTGAAATGTGAATTCCGGAACATCATAGCGAAAGATGTGATTATCGGAAGAGACAGTTTGTGCATCGCATTTGCAGACGAAAATGCCAATGGCCTGTACATGGACAGCTCTGATGTGTTCATTGCGGTACACTATGGTGCAGATTCCGCTTACACTACGAAACTCAAAGGAGCGAAAAGCACATGGTCCGGAGCTGTATTCAAATTCGGTTCGAAGACATGGGAAATTACCTTGAGTGAAGAAACATTTTCGCTGAAAGAAAGAACGGACACGATACTACCTGTTCAACTCACAGAAGGTTCACGCGTTCCTGATTTTATGCTGCATCTTGCAACAGGAGATACGGTTTCGTTTTACAAAGCGGTTGATTCAACCAAATACTGCTTCATCGATTTCTGGGGTGTGTGGTGTTCAGGTTGTCGACTCCAAATTCCTGACCTGATTAAGCTCAATGATTCTCTGGGAGATCGTGTTGTGATTGTTTCTGTTGATGCATACGACAAACAAGAGAAGCTGTTGAAATTTACAGCTGAACATAACATGACCTGGACACAAGCCGTGATGAATGATGAAATCCGCGATATGTTTATGGCCGGAGATGGGTTTCCTTACGGGATCTTAATTGCCCCGGGACGCAGAGTACTGAAAATGGATGCATATGTGCGTGATGTATACCACAGTATTCGCTAGTTGCTTTTAAAATTTCAGCGCGGTATTCCTTCTCAGGAGTGAGGCACAGTAGTAGGAAAAATAAAATCCGCGTTGATCCGTGCTTCCCGCTTAATCCGCGTACTATTGATCACCACTAATCACTTACACACGTTTGTACGCACAAACTTCTGCGGCAATCCGTTTTCAATTGCGCATCTTTGTCTTTCGATTTTGATATTTGAACAGTAGATTTGATTTGTATATACGTTTATGAATTTCCCGCGTACACATTGGATAGCCAAGCCTCTTCCCGACCGGAATGAAATTATTCGTTTCGCCGCGGAGTTGAGAATGCCGCAGGCAATTGCAGCACTGCTGCTGCAACGCGGATTGAATACGATCCAGGATGTTCATGCGTTCTTTCATCCTTCGCTCTCCAATCTGCACAATCCGTTTCTGATGAAAGACATGGATAAAGCTGTTGCGCGAATTGTGCAAGCGTTGGGTGACGGAGAAAAAATCCTGGTGTATGGCGATTACGATGTTGACGGTACCACAGCCGTTGCACTTGTGTACGGTTATCTGCGACAGCAAGGCGCGGATTGCGGTTACTACATTCCTGATCGATACAAAGAAGGGTATGGCATTTCATTCGCCGGAATAGACTACGCAGCTGAAAACGGATATTCACTTATCATCGCTCTCGATTGCGGAATTAAAGCCAACGACAAAGTTGATTATGCCCATCAGAAGAATATCGACTTCATCATCTGCGATCACCACAGACCGGGCGATAAAATTCCGAATGCTGTTGCTGTCCTCGATCCGAAAAGAGACGACTGCAATTATCCATACGATGAACTTTCGGGCTGTGGCATCGGATTCAAATTGATACAGGCACTGAACATGAACAGTAACGGAACGCTCAGTGAAATTATTCCCTGGCTCGATCTTGTTGCGGTGAGTATTGCGGCAGACATTGTACCCGTAACCGGAGAAAACCGTGTGCTGGCATCCTTCGGATTGAAACAAATCAACACCGCACCCAGAACTGCATTCAAAGCCTTGTTTGCTGTTGCAGGATTGAAAAAAGAAATCGCCATTTCAGATCTCGTGTTTACTGCAGCTCCGCGTATCAATGCAGCCGGTCGCATCGATCACGGTAAAGGCGCAGTAGAACTTCTTGTTGAGAATAATCCTGAACTGGCATCGCAACTGGCAAATGATCTCAACAAAACAAATACGGAACGCCGCGATCTCGACAAGCAAACAACAATCCATGCACTCGAAATGATAGATGGCGACCAACGTATGCGTCATCGGAAATCCACGGTTGTCTTTCATCCGGAATGGCACAAAGGAGTTGTTGGAATCGTTGCTTCCCGCCTTATAGACAGATATTACAGACCAACAATTGTGCTTACGCAGCACGACGGAAAAGTTACCGGTTCTGCCCGTTCTGTGCGGGAGTTCGACATCTACGAAGCCATTGAAGCCTGCAGCGATCTCCTCATTCAATTCGGAGGACACAAGTATGCGGCAGGACTCACTCTTTCGCCGGAAAATGTGGAGTCGTTCATTGAAAAATTCGACCGCGAAGTAAGTGCGCGTATTACGGAAGAACAACTGATTCCTGTTACTGAAGTGGATCTGGACATCACGCTGAAGAGTATCACGCCCGAATTTCTGGATGCACTGAAGCAATTTGCACCATTCGGTCCGGGGAATATGAATCCCATGTTCCGGACAAGAAATGTTGCCGACCGGGGTTGGGCACGGATCGTCGGAGACAACCACCTGAAATGCGATCTGTTTCAGCCACCTGATCGCAATCACTTTACTGCCGCCATTGGTTTTCAGCTGGGAGGGTTCCTTCCGGAAATGCAGAACGGATCTATGTTCAGTGCCTGCTATACAGTGGAAGAAAACCACTGGAATGGGAACGTATCCGTACAACTAAATCTGCGCGATCTTAAAATATAGACCGGGAATAGTCAGCATTTACTCCCAATAATGCCGCGCGTGTTAAATCAATGTTGGCGCTTTCATAAACTTCTGCTTACTTTGCTCAAATAACTGATTCATTCCCCCATGAACCAGGACTCTAAAAAAGCCCAGCTGAAATTGTTATTTCAGTACCAGAACCTCCTTGCTGCTTCGCAGGAGCGCATTCGCGCATATTTCATTAAGAAACATAAAACCGATGTTGAAGAACTTTCACGTCGTCAATATGTCGTAAATGCTTCAGCTTATCACACGTTTCTCTCTGCTACGGCCATGTATAAAGCCATGTCCGAGTTGCATCAGTATCTGGAGGAATGCAAGAACTTTCAGGATTCCATTTTGAGACATAATCAATGTATCCGTGTGTGCACCAATCACAATCTGACGAGAGATCGCTTCTATTCACATATACTGATGCTGGACGAAGTAAAATCGGAAGATTCCGGATTTTACAAGCTTGCGATGGAAATCAGGACACAACTGAATGATTTGCGTAAGCAGTTGGAAAATGTGAAGACCACAAAACCACGACGCAAAGTTGCACCGGCGAAAGTTGTACCGGCTAAAAAAGCTGCGAAGAAAGCCGCGAAGCGCTCCGTAAAATCGGCTGCTCGTAAGAAGTAAGAAATCCGAATTTTCTGAAGAGCGCAAAAACGCTCTAATCATGGATTGTTAGGTTTGCCGCAGATGGCGCGGAAAAGCGCAGATGTATACGAAGGGTACTGACCCTCCAAGAGTGTGCACCCTCCAAGGGTGTCAACCCTTCCGCTTTTGTCAGAAGTCGGTCAGAATCCAGGCTTGATGTGGTGAAATTCTAACCCATACGTTCCTTTTTCTGATCGTGACTTGAGAACCTGTATTGTGCGGTGTATATTAGAAGCATGAAGTGCGGAATTTCAGTTACCATTATTTTGCTCTCTCTGTTCGGCATTGCAAGCTCATGTAAAAGCAAAAAGCCTTGCGACAAATCCGAAACTGTGAAAGTGCAGCCTGTTCCTGTTCACGCTGTTGTGATCGACTCCTCTTTTGTTTCGAAAGAAAGCGGAATCACTGTTGACAGTCTGACCATCAGCGGAAATATTCTGAATGTGTATCTGAAATACGGAGGAGGATGCACACAGCATGACATTGATCTCGTTTGGAATAAAGTTGCAATGAAATCTTTGCCGCCTCAGTTGCCGCTGGGCTTTCGTCACGACGCACATGGTGATGCATGTAAGAAACTTGTAACTGAAATGCGTCCTTTTGACCTCACGCCTCTGAAATCATCAGGTTATAAAAAAATGACATTGAATATTCAGAATGCTTCAATAGTGTACACACCGCAATAAACGCTTAATTCACGACCAATGAAAAAAATCGCTACAACCATTTTCGGACTTCTGCTGATCTGCGGCTCTTTGTTCGCTCAGCGCGGAGAAAACGGTTCTCCGGTGTCAGAGAAATTTGACAAGGAAAATCTTCAGGTACCGTTTATCACTATGCCTGGGTTCAATCTGGATTCCGTGCAACGTGCTGCTGCTTATCAGGATTCCGTGAAAGGTCCGTATATGTTCGGATTCAATCATTACGGCAATTACAATCCGGGGAATTCCGGAGCGTGGATGGAATTCTCCAATGGAGATCGCATCTGGCGTTTGGGCATCAACAGCCCCGGCGCAGTGAGTCTCAATCTTGCATTCACAGGAATGCGTTTGCCGGAAGGCGCACACGTTTTCGTTTACAGCAGTGATCGTTCAACCGTTCTCGGCGCATTCACATCAGCACAAATGAATCCGGATGCGATGTTCGGAACTGAATTGATTGAAAGTGAATCAGTGATCATCGAATACTTCGAACCTGCTGCAGTACGCGGGCAGGGTTGGATGAATCTCTTCCGCATCACACACGGATTCCGCGGCGTAGCTGAATATGTTTACAACATGACACGCGGTTTCGGTGATTCAGGAAACTGTCACAACAACGTTGTGTGTCCGGGCGGAAATGCATGGGCAGATCAGACACGCTCTGTAGTTTGTCTCGTTTCCGGCGGAAGTGAATTCTGCACAGGCGCACTCATCAACAATACCTGTAACGATGGAACACCGTACGTTCTCACTGCGAATCACTGCGGAACAGCTGACGGAACCTGGGTATTCCGCTTCAACTGGCAATCGGCTACCTGCAACAGTCCGGGGTCGAATCCTTCTTCCGTTTCATTGAGCGGAGGAACACCGAGAGCACAGTGGGCAGGATCTGATTTCAATCTTGTTCAGATCAATTCAGCGATTCCTTCCAACTATAACGTTTACTTCTCAGGATGGAACCGCAACAATGCAGTGGTTGACAGTTCAACATGCATTCACCATCCTGCAGGCGATATCAAGAAAATTTCATGGGCACGCAATCCAACAATCTCTTCAACTTACGGCGGAGCAGATTGCTGGAGAACCACACAGTGGACAAGCGGCGTTACTGAGCCGGGATCATCAGGATCACCATTGTTCGATCCGAATCACCGCATCATCGGTCAGCTTTACGGAGGACCTTCTTACTGCGGAGCTCCAACAGGAAGTCTGAACGATTACTACGGAAAAGTTTCCACATCATGGACGGGCAACAACACCAACAGCACACGACTGAGTAACTGGCTTGATGCATGCAACACCGGTGTAACTGTTCTTGACGGATATGATCCGAATGCGCCTACAGTAGCGTTGGATGCACAGATGAGCAGTGTGAATTCTCCATCCGGCATTTACAATGTGTGCAGCGGAAGCGTTACGGAAAATGTTGTGGTGACATTGCGCAACGCAGGAACATCAACACTTACATCTTGCGATATTTCATGGCAGCTGGATGCAAACACACCAACAGTTTACAACTGGACAGGTTCACTCAACTCGAATTCAACAGTGCAGGTAACACTTGGCTCGCTTACACTTCCAACAGGTTCCCACACGATCACTGTAGTGGTAAGCAATCCGAACAATGGCACAGACGGAAATGCAGGTAACAATACTTCCACTTCAACATTCACGCTGAATGTACTTGCATCCGCATTGCCTCCTGTTGCAGAAGGATTTCAATCCACACCTTTCCCGGCAGCGAACTGGACACTGGTAAATCCTGCAGGTGTTACATGGGCACGCAGCACCACAACAGGATTCAACAGCAGTGCGTCAATGAACATTGACAATTTCAATAACGACACACGCGGTCAGAGCGATGATCTGCGCACGCCACCTCTGGATTTCACCAATTCGATTGGACCTGCCACACTCACTTTTGATGTTGCGTACGCACGTTACAGCGCAACGTATTCCGACACGCTCGGCGTTTATGTTTCTACAGACTGCGGCGTAACATGGACACAAATATTCCTGAAAGGCGGTACAACACTTGCTACGGTGGCTGACAACACCAACGCATTTACCCCGACAGCCAATCAGTGGAGAGCTGAAAGCATCAACATCAGTTCGTACATGGGTCAGAGCGGAGTGATTTTCGCTGTGCGTGCCATTGGCGGATACGGCAATTTCGTTTGGGTGGATAACATCAACATCACAACAGGAACATCATCAGTGATGGAAAATCCTGCCGGAGCAGTGAATGTTTATCCGAACCCATCGAATGACGGATTGGTGAACATTGATTTCGGCGGAGCAGTTGAGAGCGAAGCAAGCGTTCGTGTTCTGAACACACTCGGACAGGAAGTGCAGAACAACACGTACAACAACGTGAGCAAAGTGCAATTGAATCTGCCTGCTGCTTCAGAAGGATTCTATCTTATTGAAGTGACAACACCAACCGGCACAACAGTTCGTCGTGTTGCTGTGGGTCGCGAATAGCACAACAGAAAAATAAAATCGTTTTTATGAGAACTGCCTGCTGCAAAGCGGGCAGTTTTTGTTTTGGGGATTTCGCGGATGTAAGCAGGATGCTGATGGCGGATGTTGTTTGCCTCAGATGGCGCACCTGCCGGCAGGCAGGGAAAACGCAGAGAATTTACACGCGCAAAATCTGAGCAATCTGCGTAATCTGTGGCGATATAATTTGCCTCAGATGGCGCAGAAAGGCGCAGATGAATATGAAGGGTCCGGACCCTTGGAGGATGTGAACCCGTGGAGAGTCCCGACCCTTGGAGGGTGCGTACCCTTCCGCCCTAATCCGCGCCCTGAGCTTGCCGAAGGATCCGCAAAATCCGTGTACTAACCTTTCCCATAAATTTTATCCGTTTGCTCCCGACTAGCGCCAAACACTTTTCTCACATTTGCCGGAATAAATTTTTTACCAATGAAAAACAGATACTCCGCACTGATTGCATTTTGCGTTCTCCTGACTACTGCTGCTAATGTAACTGCGCAGGTTTTTTCGAGTCCCGTTCCGATCGTTGACTACAACTCACCAACAGCATCTGCATCGTTTGGTCAGTATAACAGCGTAGCTATCGTAAACGGAAAACCGGCTATTTCATTTTATGATCGCATACATTTCAATCTATGTTACGTGCAGGCGGCAGATTCTACAGGAACGAATTGGAATGATATTGTTGTAGTTGACGACATACACAATGTCGGTCTGCATACTTCATTGTGTGTAGTTGACGGGTATCCAGCCATAACATACTATGACGCATCTTATCAGCGATTACTTTATACTCGAGCACTGGATTCCAATGGCGTGAGCTGGAGTGCTCCGGTTATTATTCACGATGATTGGTATCCTGCCGATATGGGACAATACTCCAATCTTTTTATAGCGAATGGAAATCCTGCCGTATTGTATCTTGACATGAGTGTTATGAATATAATGTACTGCAGAGCCAACGACGCAACAGGATCTTCATGGTCCACGCCAATTTCTTTACCTGTAGGTTCCGGAAACTTTACCGAATTGAAGTACTGTCCTTCCAATGGGAATCCAGGTTTATTTTATATCGAAACAACTACAGACCAAATATTTTACATCAGCGCCTCTGATCCGAATGGAAATTTCTGGAATTCGTTTTATCAGGTTACAGGAACTGGCTCAAGTGCCGAACAACTTTCAGCGTGTACTGTAGCCGGTTACCCGGCGGTTGCATTCTATGACAGCTTCGAGTCTTCTCTGAAATACAGACAAGCTACTTCGTATGTTGGTTCGTCGTGGCTCCCGACAGTTATTCTGGATAGTGCAGGAACTGTAGGTATGTGGCCTTCAATAATCAATACAGGCAGTCAAGTGATGATTGGCTATACACAAGGCAACAACGTCAATTTTAAAATTATCAGCAGTACAAACGCAAGTGCTTCTGCATGGAATTCTCCGGTTATAAATCCCGGCACATTTAACGGAGTTGCAAATTTGAACCTGATTAATATCAATGGAAGACCTGGAGCAGTTTACATAGACACACTACCGCTCTTCAAACTACATTATGCACTGGCCATTGACCCAACAGCCACCTCATGGAACAGTGAATACGATTACGCTTTAACAGGCAGCGCAGGATTCTATACAACAATTTGTGAAGTTGGTGGAACACCTGCGGCGTTATCAGCTGATAGATATGGCAGGGTAATTCTTTATCACAAAGCTTTAGATAATTATGGCCAGACATGGAATCCTCCAGTTGTAATTGGATCCACATATAACATGAATCCAAGACCCATGGATATTAATATTGTCAATGGATATCCCGCAGCCTGTTGGCATGATGACTCTCTGATTGCATTGGTCTATAGACGAGCCTTAGATTCAAGCGGTACTTCATGGGGACCTCCTGTGCTGGTACTTGATACAAATGCCTTTTATAGTCCTACGATCCGTTTGATGGAGATCTCAGGTAAACCTGTTATTGGTTTCATTGATAATTATAACGGTCCTTCCCTCATTTATGCAAATGACTCCCTTGGCACTTCTTGGGGAAGTCAAATCATATGTCCGGTCGCCAATAACGTTTACAGAGCTAACTTTGAAATAATCAATAATCGACCAGCATTAACATACGTTGAAACTTCACCAGTTGTATCTCGATTTATCATCGCAACAGATAGCTCCGGAACTTCTTGGTTGCCTCCGATAATGATTGATACAATCAATATTTCATACCACCCTCCGGCCTTGGCATCGGCAAACGATAAGCCTGCTATCGTATACAGAAATCAATCATCAGGTGTAAGCATATTAAAACTGGCGCAGAACAGTTCAGGAACTATCTGGAACAGCGATGTAGTAATCAGCCCGAATCCTGTACGCGACTTGCCACTTTCAATTGTAACCGTCCACGGTAGAATGGTCATAGGTTACGTTACGCCCACCAACGCTCAATACTGCGTTCGGTACGCAAATGATTCCGTAGGAAATAATTGGAGCGCTGCATTAGTTGCCGACTCCATGCAAGGAACAGCAACTGTTCCAAGTCCGCAATTCAGTGTGCAGCAAATTGCCAATACCCTAGGAATTGCCACCTACAGACGTTTCGAGGAAATGTCTTTTTACTCCTCCGCCTGCATCACACCACTTCCTCCTCATTCAGCTCCTGCAGTAAACATCTGTGAAAACACATCAGATACATTGTTCGCAACAGGATACGGAACGCTCTCCTGGTACGATGCACCAACAGGAGGAAATTACCTCGGATCTGGAAGCGTATTTATTTCGCCGGTCATTACTGCCAACACCACGTTCTATGTGCAAGACAGTACATGCGCAGCGAGTTCGAGGACTACAGTGATGATAGCAGCAAGAACAGCACCACAGATTAGTGCCTCTAATGATACTTCCATTTGTCCGGGAGAAAGTGTAACACTTTCTGTGAGCGGAGCGAACTGGTATTCGTGGTCTACTGGCGATACAGTAACATCAATCACTGTATCGCCCAACGTCGATAGTACTTTCATTGTGCAGGGAACCGGATTGAACTTTTGTTCGGATTACGATACGATCACAGTGAGTTTATATTCACCAATTGACACGGCAATAAACTACACCTCGGGAGTGCTGACGTCAGCAGAGCCAAGTGCACAATACCAATGGATCAACTGCACAACACAGCAAACGATTGCCGGAGCTACTTCGCAAAATTTTACTCCGACTGTGAACGAAACCTATGCAGTGATCATCAACAACGGAAACTGCATTGATACATCTGAATGTTACAACGTAACGGATGTAGGTATCAACGGAAGCAGTTCGACAAACGTTCAACTCAACGCGTTTTACAATTCGTCAAACGGCAGAATTGAATTCAACCTGATGAACAGCACCGGCAAAGTTCTCTACGAAATCTACAATGTGAATGGCGCCGAAGTCATAACACTGGAGAAATCAGGAAGCGAACCCGGATACTTTACTCCGAACGCTGCAGGTGTGTACATAATCCGCGCTACTACTTCCACGGGAACGACGATACAAAGAGTAATTGCGGAGTAATATTATCTCAGATGGCGCAGAGGATTTACGCGTACAATCAATCTGCGTAATCTGTGAAGAAAGGGAATTCTCCTTCCTAACGCAGATTTCGCAGATTAAACAGTTTGCGCATTTCGGTATCCCTTTGCTACTGATAGCACAGAAATCACATAGTATTTACACGCCCAAAATCTGTGCAATCTGCGTAATCTGTGAAGAAAGGGAATTCTCCTTCCTAACGCAGATTTCGCAGATTAAACAGTTTGCGCATTTCGGTATCCCGTCGCTACTGATGGCGCAGAAAACGCAGATGAGTACGAAGGGTCCGGACCCTTGGAGGATGTGAACCCTTGGAGAGTCCCGACCCTTGGAGGGTGCGTACCCTTCCGCGCTAATCCGCGCCCTGAGCTTGCCGAAGGATCCGCAAAATCCCCTTCCGAATGGACTTTCGTCCGGGCAGCCGCGTACTAACCTATCCCATAAATTTTATCCGTTTGCTCCCGACTAGCGCCAAACACTTTTCTCACATTTGCCGACTGTACTTTCAAACCCATGAGAGCGCTATTCGTTTTTATTTTAACCCCGTTGCTGTCGCTGTGCCTGCACGCCCAAAACTGGCCCGTGCAGGTCAGCACACAACTCGTGCCGCCGTTCTCAGGTTATCTCAACGATTACGCTTCACCCAATAACGATAATCTTCGCATCTATCTTACGTTGACGGATTTTTCTCTGCCGTCCTACAACGTAAAACTGAAATTCAAACTCACCGGCAACAACATCACCATTCAGAGTAAATCGTGGTACTACGCCGGACCGTTCACACTCGAACCCGGAGTGCCGTTGCTGATCAGCGGAGCGGATCTTTCCGGAATGATCAATCAGAACAATCTCGATTACACAGGCATCACCACACAGCAATACAATCAAACCAAAGTATTGCCGGAAGGATTTTACACGATCTCTGTCATCGCCTACGATTTTCAGAATCCGCTCAACGTTCAAGTGAGCAACGAAGCCACAACACAAGCGTGGATGATGCTCTGCGATCCACCGCTCATCAGTCTTCCGCTATGCGGCAGTGAAGTCACGATCACCAATCCGCAGCAATTAACATTCTCGTGGTCGCCGCTCAATATGAGTGCGCCTTCCTCTGCGCTCGGCCACGAATACCTCTTCGAACTCTGGGAAGTGATGCCGCCGAACAACGCACCCGGTAACGTAGTTGCATCCACCGCGCCGATTTATTCCACTACAACCATACTCACCATTCTCAATTACGGAATTGCAGAGCCACCTTTGCAACCCGGCTGGACCTATGTGTGGCGTGTGCGTGCCTACGATCTCGAAGGTCGCGAACTCTTCCGCAACAACGGCTACTCGCAGATCTGCACATTCACTTGGGGCAACAACAACAATCTACTCGGCAATCTCGCCAACCTCACACTCACTGCGCAAGCACTTACACACCGTCAGGCACGCTGCATGTGGGACAGTAATGCGGTGTACACATCATACCATCTTGAGTACCGCAAGATCAATACCGCAAACTGGTTTCCTGTAAACACCACACGATCTTCCGAGCGCATCACGAGTCTCGAACCGCAAACCACATACGAAGCACAAGTGCACGGCATTTTCTCCAATGGCGACGACGGTCCGTGGAGTAACATCGTAACATTCACAACACCTGCACAGGCATTGCTCAACTGCGGAGAATCATCGCCGCCGCCATCCATCCAAAACTTCTCTCCACTCACACAAGCCACCACGGGCATGCTGTGGCAAGTCGGACAATTTGAAATGAGTGTTACTTCACTCAGTAACATGTCGCACCCCAACGGTTTGTACACCGGCATGGGCAAGATGATCATGCCGCTCGGCATTACACTCAACTGTTCTTTCAGCAACATTCAGATCGGCACGGACATGGTGATGTATAATGGAGAAGTGAA
The DNA here is from genome assembly GCA_023151315.1 of Bacteroidia bacterium. Taxonomy (GTDB): domain Bacteria; phylum Bacteroidota; class Bacteroidia; order Palsa-965; family Palsa-965. The sequence continues at coordinate 5,617 of JAKLJE010000036.1, read as the reverse complement.
GGCGGTGACGGAGGGGGTTGGAAGTTGGTTGACGCAATGGAATCTTTACAATTGGATGTCGACCGTAGATTTCAACTATGAAGGAGAAATTGATTCAGTGTATGTTGTCAACGGACAAATCATCATCGTTGGAGATTCCGGTCAAACAACAATTCAGAATTACACGCCGCCGTTTACGATTCAATCTTCTGACGGAACGATGTATACTGTGAATGCGGATGGTTCAGTGACTATTGAGAATCCGATTCCGCATATAGCGTTGAGTGCGCAGCAGAAGAATGTGTATAGAAATGCACTTGCGTTGATAAGAAACGAGAATTCACCAGGAGTAATCAGTCAGTTTGAATCTGACTACGAGAATAAAAAACAAGCAATTAATTCGCAATGGGCTACTGATTACGGCATGAGCTGGAGCAACCCCTCACAACCTTCATCAAACTCCAATGTTGTTGTTTACATGACTGTACTTAGTTATGATTCTGCAAATGTTATACAACAACCGACAACAAATGAACTTGAAGTAAAACAAGCAGAGTTTGCATTGATTCGGGCAAAAGTGTGTCGCGCATTTGCAAAACCTAACCCTTCAGATTTTGACTTCGATTTGTTGGCAAACTTCCTTACTATGGGCGGAATGCCTTCACACTTGTACATCGCGCAGCAACTTAATTCCGGCGGTGATGAACAGGTTATTACCGAAGAAGTCAAACTAGCAATTTACAGATTGATAGATGATGTATTGTATAAAAAAATGTACACTGCTCCTTCACCGCGCTAAGAGAACTATTTCTATGAAACGTATTACTTTACTAGCCATTCTTTCTCTGATATGGTTGCCTGTTCATTCGAATATCCCATTCTTTAAAAGTGTTGGAGAACCCTGGCTGGACTCCGCCATCACTGAAGGTGTTCGCAAAATCGGCGAAGCCGAGTATTTGCGAAAGCATGGTATGCCTTCATGGGCTTCGAACGATGCCAATTCACAGTTCGGCTCACATTATATTGTTATCGATTTGGCAAAGTGGGAGCCCACGTTAAATCCATTACAATTTTATTACGAACGAGCCAGCGACCCTGCTTTTTATACTTCTTCAACTAGTCCATGGAAAACGTGGGACAGCCTTAACACTTACAACGCACAATACAGTACACGGAATGATTACATAGCGTTGTATAATATTGTGCTTAAGAATTTCCCTCTCTCATTAAAAAAAGATGTAAGTAAAGTTAAAACGGATGAAGGGCGTAATTTATTTACGCAGCTCCAACAGATAGATGCTATTGACGATTCTGCTTATTCAGCACAGTTGTACGCGTTTACAACAATCGTCGAAAACATCTGTGTTAATGCTACTAATCTATATCAGTATGGTGGTCATCCAATAGTCTGTGTTGGTACCGCAAATCTGCTGGGTCAATACGGCAATAAACCGAACATGCGAGCAAGCTTCGGGGCATTTTATGTGGCCTATAGGCAGTTCAGCAATCCGCCTACATGGTTAGCAGATTTGGCCAGAATACCACAAGACTTATGTCCACCAATTACTTTGATTGAAAAGCCTTCTGTTGAAGAAAAGAATTTTCAAATAGCCACAACCGTTCAGCATTATATTGAATGCAATCAGTATGGTGTTTGCAAGATGCAGGCGAACCAATTTCAGAACATTTACGCTAGATGGCTTTTTGATGAACTGAAATACAGCACTACAATCAGTCAACCTCTTCTTTTCTCCACGTGTCTTAAGGTCAATAGACTCTCTAATGAAATGGCTTGGGCTGTACTGTCCGCCAATTATGAAAACAGATATCCGATTTATGATGCACGAGGTTTGATCATTCCGCATTGGACTAATGACGGGCTCGACAGCGTGTCACATTTTTCTTCAGCAATACTTCGCGGTTCAGAGCAACTTATATCGAATAGTTCAATAACGCGAGATTCCGCTCTTTACTATGGTCGTCTGCTTTACAGGCTTGAGGCGTATATGAAGAGTATTCCGCTCTCACAAAGGATAAAATTGCTTCAGGTAGTCACTTCGCAAGTTTGCAATGATGTAACATTAATTACGCAAGCTTCAGATTTTCTCAACCACTGTGAACGTATTTGCGTTGCCCTCTATTCCTATTTACCCGAGCAAGATATCAGACCTTTTATGGATGAGTTAAAGTCAACTGGACTTATCTGGGACATTTCGTATAAACTTAATGATCCCGGGCTTGGATTTTTAGGGAATGCAAATTACACTGATTTCATATTTACCATAAGTGCATATTGGCAAATTGCATATCCGCAGACGGCTTCCGGTGCAAATGGTTATCATGTAATCAAATGGTCCTCCGATTTTATAAATAGCAATAGCCCAATTCAAGCCAACCACAGCGCCAATACAATTACCATATTCAATACTAAAAGATTAGGATGGCAGTACTTCGGATTGAACTACGTCGATTCCATTTACGTCGCCGACGTCTACTATCCAATTACAATTCACGTTAATGAAGGATCGATAATTCCTTACAAAACAACAGTAAAAGATCTAACGGTTCCTGCCATCTTTTTAGATTGGTTATGGCATAAGAAAAATATTGACGATGCTGTTACTGCAGTAAAAGTCACAGTTGCAATTGCGTCACTTCTTACCGGTGTAGGCGAAATCATTGCGACTGCAAATGTTACAATGAGACTTGTGGCGGGACTCGAGACAGCCATAGCTGCGTCCGACTTGATATTACTTAATGATCAAGCACGGCAAAACATTATTGCAGCCGTAGGTGAAGACGGAGAGGATATTGTTGACACCTATGAGCAAATCACCACTGTAATCAATTTAGCTGTAGTGGGCAAGGGATTGCTTAATACGTTCGATGAAAGCGCATCCCGCTATGTGACAAAATTTAATGCAAATAAAGCTACTATTAGCCAGACTCTTGGACCTCAGAGCTCAGAGTTCCGAGCTATGGAGAAAGCAAGTGATGAGGTAAGCGCCGTTAAAGCTATCACGAACTTTGTGGACGGACTACCACCGCACTTAAGAGCAATACACGACCGCTTCGAGTTGGCAGGAACCGAGTTCGAAATCGTATCAAATAAAATTACTTATTACGGGTACGAAAACAATGTAAGGTTTGAACTTGGTAAAATTGAGAATGGAGATTTTTTTGTTACACAACCAAAAGCTAATTTACGACCATATACAACCTATCTAAGTTCATCATATATTTCTAACCACCTGCAAAATTTCACATCAGAGGGTGCAGCTTTTGTGATCCGGAAACGAGACATTATTGCTAGCAATTACAATACTTTGGCACCAAGGAAATTTTGTGGTCTAAAATCTGACATGGATAATGTTATAGAGCAGTACCATACTGCTGGAAATGATCTTTCAGTTCTAACTAATGAACTTGACCTTGGGTCAGATTACTTCCTCCCTGGAGATGAAATTTATTACGTTGTTGTTAAGCCCGATCGTGGCTTTACGTTTGACATCCCAAATGGCACGGAAGCTGGAGCATACGAAGGATTTTGGGTACCGGGTGGATTCACAAAGCACAACACCGCTGAGGCTGTAATAGCGAATTCCAACACATTCTACCATTACAAAAACTGGGAAACTTTCAAGAACATCTTCGGAACAGAAAATATAATTCCATTAAATTAGTACAGTGAAAAACCTATATGAACAAGCAATACTTAATGGTGAGACGAAATATTTTCTCTTAGGTCGGGGGGAGTATTTTTTCTTAAATCGTGATTGGGGAGGTCATGATCATACCACTTCTGGTATGTACATTTTAGCATATAGTCATGGAATACCCTGTGGAGATTTTATCACACGTTTGAATGCAGATATATCTTCTTGCATCAATGATCCGGGACTCAGCAAAGAAGAGTTCGCCAGTCTGCTTGGGCTAATATACTTCTATCACGTCTACTATTATCAAGAGAAGAAATTCGAGTGCGAATGGAAGGTTCCAAAGAACATCATTGACGCAATACAGAATGTAACCAAATATGGCTGGATGGATTGGCGTTCATAGTCGAATAAACGCTTCGCCAACCAGATATTTGGAACCAACAATACAATCATAGTTAAGTGATTTATAACGAATATTTACGCGCTATTGAAAAAAATGAAACTGTCGATTTCATTTTAGGGCGAGGATCGTATTTCTACTTGGACCGCGATAGAGGTATTCATGACCCAACATCAACAGGCATGATTATGGCAAACTTTTGTAGAGAAATTGGGTGTCATAAATTCAATGAGCAATTCAATAAAGATCTTGGCAGTGTTCCTTTAGAGCCATTTATTGAATCTGATACCTTACAAAACATCCTTTCAATCATTTTCTTTTTTCACACATACACGGAAAATGATTCATCTTTCAACTGCAACATTGAAATTACCCCGGAGAATATTTCAAGGCTGATAAGATGTTACGATAATTTAAAATTGAAAAACAAATTAGACCTATCCATTATAGACTCATTAATCGAGCGCCTTCAACAGCGCTTCGGGTGGCCTGACTAGGCTTTACGTATGTTATTCATTCGGAAACAATATATAATGGCAGAATCCAGTTTGCATGCTGAAATCAAAGACCGGTTGCGAGCCCTTGACAAATACGTAAGCGCCTCAAGTGTTGATCCGAATTTAGTATCATCTAAATATGGGTTTGCGGGTGCTATTCGCTCTGTGTTAGTCAATATTGAGCTAATTGAAATTGACTCCTACAATTCAGATTTGAAATATTACACCTACATTACATCTTTGAGTCGTCAATTTTCGGAAGTAGATTGGCACGCCGATATGTCATTCTATAATAATTGTAAAAAAGAACTCAATTTACTCGTACAAAACGTTATTGCGCTCGTAAAGAAGTAAAATGTAATTGGTTCCTTTAACCTCCGAACTTCCACAATGAATCACTAATCCCGAACAGGGTGTCTATTGCTGCACTTGTCATTGGAGTACAGTAAAGCTCATTCCATAGGTCGTATCTTAACAGAATGGCAGATGTCCACTCCCCTTCCCAACGCTCCTACAACATGTCACGCATTAAGGGCAAAGACACGAAGCCCGAGTTGCTGGTGCGTAAGTTTCTTTTTTCTAAAGGGTTTCGGTACAGAGTACGTATTCAATTAGGTGATTTCGGCAATGTCGTAAAAGGCAATGTGATTGCATATTTTCTAATATATTGCAATTAGTAATACAAACATTCCTCGCACAAAATGATTAACGTAACTTGTGGAATAATTGAGTTTGAAAACAAAATACTCGTAACACAGCGAAGCAGTACGATGTACTTACCTGGTAAATGGGAGTTTCCAGGGGGTAAAATTGAGCAATTAGAGTCACCTGAAGCATGTCTTAAGCGCGAAATTTACGAGGAGCTAAACGTACACGTTGAAATTAAACAACCTCTTTCTCCTAATCAACATCGATATGAAAATCGCGTTATTCTACTCATTCCATTTGTTTGTAAACTAGTAGGTGGTAAACTGATTCTAAGAGAGCATGCGCAATTTGTGTGGGCTATGATGCACCCATAATTTAGGACAGGAGGTTAAGGTGGAAAATTAAACCACTAACTTACCTGAGCCATGGAAAAA
>JAKLJE010000035.1 GCA_023151315.1 Bacteroidia bacterium | reverse complement strand
TTTTAGCGGGCGATGATTCCGCGGCAGCGGATCCTCGAATCCCTGCGAAATAAAAAAGGCTGCATCGCTGCAGCCTTCAAGTGGTCCCGTACGGGAGAGCCCGCGTGAAAAAAATGTCCGGTGGACATTTTTAGCGGGCGATGATTCCGCGGCAGCGGATCCTCGAATCCCTGCGAAATAAAAAAGGCTGCATCGCTGCAGCCTTTAAGTGGTCCCGTAGGGATTCGAACCCCAAACCTTCTGATCCGTAGTCAGATGCTCTATCCAGTTGAGCTACGGAACCGTTTTTATTTTGAAGGGGACGATTCGAACCCCAAACCTTCTGATCTCTCTCGATTCCTCGACACAGGCTCCGTCAGATGCTAAACCAGTTGAGCGGAGTTTATCCCGAGCTTTCGCCGAGGGAGAACCATTACGTTATCGTAAACGTGGGCGCAAAGATACGTTTTTTAATAAATAAACAAACTTTTATGCCGTTTTCGGCTAAAATTCCGCTAAACGGATAAACCGTTGCTCTACCCAACGATCCAGATCCTTCTCATTGCGCAGAATTCGCATAATCATCGGCTCATCAAAACCATCTCTGTATTCCATTATAACTTCCGCATCCATACGTAGGTCATAACGTATCGTCTCAATAATCGCACGTAATTTTTGGACGGCATCACGATCGCCTTGAGCGGTCAGTTTGCGGTATTCATCTTCCAATGGTTGAAGATCATAGCGACGAATCGAATTCATACAGCGAAGGTGCCGATTAATATTGTAAAGTTTATGCTGTTTTTTCATTAATTTTCCGAAGCAAACACAACTTAATGAAACAATTTTACCTCTCACTTGCATTGGCTTTCCCTGCTTTGCTTAATGCGCAATATTGTACTAACGGCGGACCTTCCAGTACGGCAGATTCTCAGGTAATGTTCGTTCGTTTGGTCGGACAAAACGATTCTATTCGTTACAACTATACTTGTCCCGGAACAATCGGAGTTCAGAACCTTACGAATCTCAGCACATCTCTTGTTGCGGGAAGCAATTATCAACTCAGCGTTCAATTCGGAACTTGTAATGGAAATTATGCAGGAGCCGGTGAAGCATGGATTGATTATGATCAGAGCGGAACTTTTGATCCTAACGAATCGATCGGAACCTGGCAAGGTCTTCCTCCAGTTGCACTAAGTGTGTGGAGTTTCAATGTTCCATTGATGTCGCAGAACGGTGCTACCCGCATGCGTGTTACTCAACAGGAAGCCGGGTCCGTACCTCTTGATCCATGTGCTGCATTTCAGTGGGGATCAGTAATGGATTTTACAATTAATATTTCCGGCGGCGTCGATTGCTCCGCTTACCCTGGTGATGAGCGCTCTGATGCAATTCCGGTTACCACAATGCCGTATACGCATTCGTGGAGCACTTCTTATTGCTACAGCAATCAGAATTACGTTTATCCTTCTCCTGATATCTATTATCTGGTGTTGCCTACAGTTCAGACAGCGTTTATCAATGCAACATTGTGCGGATCTTCATATGATACTTACATCAGCGCTATTGATCCGCAGGGAAATGTGCTTGCATACAATGATGATAATCCGAATTGTGCACCATACAGTTCAATCTCAATTCCTGCAGCAGGACAGGATTCCATTTACATTATTGTGGAAGGATGGGGAGCTAATGCGGGAAGCTATATTCTGAACATTACTCAGGGAATTGTCGGAGTGGAAGAAGTTGCTTCACCTGAAATTAAATTGTATCCGAATCCTGCTGATAATGGTTTCGTTATTCAGAATGTGAGTAATGCATCAGTAACGCTTTATGATGTTGCCGGCAAATCGGTAATGTCAATTGCCGATTACTCGGGAGAAAATATTGAGACTGCGGAATTGGCTGAAGGAGTTTACACCGTAGAGTGTATTTCGCAAGGGAAAACGTCTGTACAGAAACTGGTAATCGCACGATGAAAACAAAATTCACAACATTACTGATCTGTATTGTTTCTGTGCTGGCTGCACAGAACGGTTGGATACAGCGAACCAGTCTGCCGGCAAACGGAAGACATAGAGGCACAGGATGTGCGATCGGTAATAAAGGTTACATGGGTCTGGGACACGTAAACGGTAATAGCGGGACCATCAACTATGCCGATTGGTGGGAATATGATCCTGCTTCCGATTCGTGGACGCAGAAAGCAAATTATCCTTCTCAGAACTACGGAGCGGTTTGTTTTGTTGCAGACGGGAAAGCGCACGTTGGCGGAGGAGCATTCTATAATTCTGAATTTTTCGCATATAGCCCGTTGACAAATACATGGACAGCTATTGCAAATTGTCCGGGCTCTCCCGGAGATCAAGGAGCGATGTCTATTAATAACAAAGGTTATGTTGTAATTCTTAACCAATTGTTTGAATACAATCCGGCTTCGAATCAATGGACGCAAAAAGCGAATGCTCCTGTTTCTTTTTCGAACTGGTGTATTGCATTCTCCGTTGGAGCGAGTGGTTATGTGAAGAATGGTAACGGGCTCTATGAGTATAAGCCGCTCAACGATCAGTGGGTTATACGTGCAGGATTCCCGGGTGCTAACACCAACGGTGGTGCCGCAATGATTCACAACAACAGAGCTTATGTTGTATCAGGTTATGTAGGTTCGTTGAGTTTTGTGACCGACGAGGTTTGGGAGTACAATCCGGGTAATAACGTGTGGACACGCATGGCTGATTTTCCGGGAAGTGCGCGTCGATTCTCGGTTGCATTCACCATCAACAATCGTGGGTACTTCGGCACCGGTACACACGGAATCAACCTCAATGATTTTTGGGAAATGGTTACTACCGTTGATGTTGAAGAAAATACTTCATCTTTCGACTTGAATGTATACCCGAATCCGGCTCAGGATCATGTGACTTTCGAAATTACACGTGCAGGACAGTTTGATCAATTGACACTTCGCGTAACTGATATTTCCGGAAAGCTCATTCACGAAGAATTGTTCACTAACGGAAGAATCATTCTCGACAGAAGCGAACTCGAATCAGGTGTGTATCTGTACTCTGTTTCTGATGGTAATAGTTTTGTGTCTCACGGTAAATTCATTTTTAACTGATATGAAAAGGTTATTGAGCATTGCGATCCTCACTTTTTCATTTACAGTGATGACGGCGCAAACAGCAAACTTCTGGACGAAGAAGAATGACTTCGGCGGAATGAAAAGAGAACGCTGTGTTGGATTTTCCATTGGTGACGTTGGTTACATGGGAATGGGTATCGATACTAATGAACACACAAAGAATGATTGGTGGTCATATGATGCGATTACAGATACATGGACACAACGTGCAACATTACCGGGATCGGTAAGACGAAATGCAGTCGGTTTTGCTATTGGTAATTTAGGTTACGTGGGAACAGGAGTTGACAGCAGTGAAGCTTCTCCCGGACTTACTCTGAAAGATTTCTGGGAATACAATCCTGCGACAAACGCATGGACACAGAAGGCAGATTATCCAGGCAACGGAGGTGCAGGAGTTTATTACGCAACGGCTTTCGTGCTGGATTACAAGGGTTATATAGTTGGTGGTAAAGTTGGTTCGCAGGTATTGTCAGATGAAGTGTGGGAATACAAACCGTTTAATAATACGTGGGTACAACGCGCAAATTTTCCCGGTGGCAATCGCTACCAGATGACAAGCTTTGCTGTTGCAGGAAAGGCTTATGTGGGTTGCGGTGCTGATCAGAATACATACAGAGATGAAATGTGGGAGTATAATGCCGGCAACGGAGTGTGGACAGCAAAAGCGGATTTCGCCGGTGGCGATCGAGGGCAAGTTGTATCGTTCACATTAGGAGAACGTGGTTTTATCTGTACAGGTAAAGACGGAGGACTGAAGTCTGATTTGTGGGAGTATAATCCATACGTTGATTCGTGGACCGCACGCGCCAGCTACGGCGGCAGTGCGCGTTGTTCTGCTGCAGGCTTCGTTTGTTATGGTAAAGCGTATGTTGGAACCGGTGATGGTTATAGCGGAAAGAAAGAATCCATGTGGGAGTACACTCCTGGACTTATTCTCGGCATGAACGATCAGGAAGCTATGAACGTTCTTGTTTATCCGAATCCAGTGACGGATGTTGTAACACTTCAAGGATGTGAATCTGCTGAGCAAGTACGCATCCTGGATCTTAGTGGTCGTGAAGTATTTTCATCACCTGTAAATCATCAGAATAAGTTGAGTATCGATTGCAGTGCTTTCGTATCCGGAATTTATTTTGTGCAGATGGTGAGTGAAAATCAAACAGTATTCACCGATAAAATTTCCGTGCGATGAAGAAATTTCTGACTGGAGCACTTCTGTGTTCATCCGCATTGATGTTTGCTCAGGATTACTGGATGCAGCGTGATTCGGTCAAAGGGCCCGGTAAATCTGTGGCGAGTGCATTCGTTGCAAACGGACACGGTTATATCGTGGCAGGACTGACTTCGAATGGTTTTGTTCGATCTATGTACACTTACGAAGTCGTTCAGGACGACTGGGATGATACAACTTCCATTGGAGGATTGAACGGCGGCGGATTGAGTCGCGGTTCTGCGTGTTCATTTTCAATCGGCAATAAGGGATACATCTGTCTTGGGCAGGGCGATAACACCAATTACCTCAATGATGTTTGGGAATATGATCCTGTTTTGGATGTGTGGTCGCAGAAAGCGAACTACGCAGGAAGCGCACGTCGCGGAGCTGTAGCTTTTGTAATCAACGATCTTGCATACGTTGGGACAGGACAGGATGTAACAGGATTGCGTAAAGATTTTTACCGTTATGATCCGGCGACGAATATTTGGGGCGCTATTGCTGATTTCGGTGGTACTGCAAGAAAGTATGCGGTTGGATTTGCTATGGGAAATCAAGGTTATGTGGGAACTGGCAATGATGGTGTCATGCGCAACGATTTCTGGCAGTATCAGGTTTTTCAGAACACATGGATTCAGAAAGCCAATTTTCCCGGAACAGCGCGTGAAGGAGCAACGGGTTGGGGAAGTTTCCCTGACGGATTTATCGCAACAGGAGAAGACATCAACAATGCTTATTGCAACGATGTGTGGCAGTACAATTACTTCACCAATGCCTGGACACAACGAACTTCTTTGCCTGCATCAGGACGAAAGCACGCCGTGTCGTTCATGATAGGACAGATTGCATATCTCGGTACCGGATACAACGGAAATTTGCTGGATGATTTTTATGCTTATGATGGAATCACCGGAACAGAGCAGGAGTTGAGCAATTCTCAAACGGTGCACATATTTCCGAATCCTTGTGTGAAATCATTTATCATTGAAGGAGATCACATAAACGCACAGAGCAACGTGATAGTTTTCGATGCATCGGGTCGTGATGTTACCTCGGCTTTTCATCTTGAACGCACAACCGGAAAGATTACGGTTGAAGTACAGTCGGCAGTAAACGGTTATTATTCGGTTGTTGTTTCGGATAGCGAAGGCCTTGAGCATTCTTCTTCGCTGGTTATGATCACCGCAGAGAAATAGCGAACTTTGCGCCGCATGTTCGGCTTTCTTCGGGATTATAAAACAGTTCCTCCGCTTGTAATGAAGGTAATTGCCGCTGAATTTTTTATTCAGTTGGTGAACGCTTCATTCATGAATCTTCAACCTCTTTACATGAAGAGTGAAGGATATCACGATGCTGAAATCGCTGATATTATTTCCTGGCGATTTGCAGGTGTATTACTGTTGGCGATTCCTTTAGGTTATTATATCAAAGGAAAGCCCGTGCGGAAGCTGTTTTACGCTTCTTCCATAGGTGTGCCTTTGTTTGCATTGCTCATTATCGCATGTACTCATTTCAGAATGCATTACACTTTGATCGCCGTTCAGTTTCTGTGGGGCGCGTCCTTCACATTCATGCAGATTCCTGTTCTGCCTTTCATTTTACGTAATACGCCACCTGAACATCAGACACCGACGATTGCGTTGAGTTATTCTACGTGGAGTTTGGCGGGTATATCCAGCGCTGTTCTGGTGTGGATTCTCAATAGCGCAGATCCTGTTCTGTTCTCGGAGCGGAATCTTCTTATCGGAATTTCTGTTATTGCGTTCGCCGGATTGTTCTTCCTGTTGAAAGTTAAACGGGAATCGTTGCACGAATCCGATACTAAACCACATGAATCTGTAAATAATAAACACGACTGGAATCTGATTGCGAAAGCGCTTTTGCCGGCACTGATTATTGCAACCGGCGCAGGACTCACCATTCCGTTTATCAATCTCTTCTTTGCGCGTGTTCATCTGCTTTCAACGGATGTAATCTCACTGTGGAATTTCGCTGCGGCATTACTTGTTGCAATTGCAGCTTTGTTTGTACCACGCATCAAGGAAAGAATCGGATACAAACTTGCTATTCCGCTTACGCAATCATTCGCGGTGATTTCACTCGTGCTGCTGGCCACAACAGAATGGTATACGCATCTTTCCGCCGCAGTTGCGATAGCCGTTGGCTGTTATCTGCTTCGCCAACCTTTAATGAATCTCGCCGGTCCGATGACTTCTGAAATTTCCATGAAGTATGTGGGTAAGCGCAATCAGGAACTTACGAGCGCATTGATATCTGCAATTTGGTCGGGAAGCTGGTTCATCAGTACGCGTTTCATTTTCGGAGTCTTACGTGAAACAGGCTGGCCATACGTGAGCATATTTCTTATCACCGCAGCGCTGTACGCAGTAGGAATCGTGCTTTACGTAGTATTGATTGCTTCGTATAACAAGCGCGTTCGTGCAGGAGAAATAGAAGAATAGCGTTTACTCAGAATCGCACAGCAATCATACTGATGTCGTCGAGTTGTTCCTGATTCCCCTTCCAGCTGTGAATGAATTCATTAATGCGTTGCTCCTGGATTTCCATGCTTTGGTCCATTACTGATGAAACGAGATTTCGAACACCTTTCGACTTCAATTTCTTTCCTCTTTCACCACCGAACTGATCCGGAATTCCATCTGAGAACATATAGATTGTCATTCCTTTGGCAGAACCTAAAGAGTGATTTGTGAACTCTTTATAATCAACGTAATAACCTCCGATGGAAATCTTATCCTGCTTGATTTCCAGAAGTTCTCCAGAGGTGTGTACGTACACAGGACGATTCGCCGAAGCAATCGTTGCATGTCCGCTGTGCTTATCAATCATCAATACACTGATGTCCATACCGTCAGTTGACTGAACAGATCCTTTTTCCGGATTCAACGCTGAGACAATTTTACTGTTCAGAATCTTTAATAGTGAGGCCGGATCATTTGCACTTTCATCAGTAATAGCAATGTTCAGACAGTCAATACCTACTATACTCATCAAAGCTCCAGGAACACCGTGACCTGTGCAATCTGCCAAAGCAAGCGTGATGTATTTGTCTCCTTCATGCAACCAATAGAAATCGCCGCTTACAATATCGCGCGGCTGACTGATAATGAAATACTCTTGAAACGCTCGGGCCATTCGCCAAGGAGAAGGCAGCAACGCTGTTTGAATTTTCAGAGCATAATTAATGCTGTCTGTAATTGAACGATTCTTCTCTTCAATCAATCTGTTCTGTTGCGCAATTTTCAGGTACGCCTGCCTCAACGCCTGATTTTTTTCCTTGTGTATGCGGTTTTCTTCCTGCAGCTTTTCTACTCGATAAGCAAACTGAAGATCCTGCATCGAACGCGTATCGTTGTCCTTACGGATCTGTTCGGTGATGGTTATGTATTGTTTGTACAGTTCAGTCGCACCAGCATGATCACCGGTATATTCTGCACACTGAGCACGAAGTTTCAGAATGGGCGGAAGTTCGCCGGTGTATTTTTTATCTCGGATAATTTTCTCCGCTGCATCCAGATGTGTAATTGCTTTCGGAATATTCTTTTCAGTAAAATAAATTCTCGCAAGGAATGCATTGCCGGCTTCTTCAATGATGTAGTACGAGGTGTTTTTTGCCAGTTGAATGGATTCTTCAAACTGCGGAATTGCCGCGCTGTAATTCCCCTTGAAGAATTCCGTCTCTCCGATGTTGTGAACTACTATTGCTTTGGTCCTTGGAGAAATGGAATTGAATTGCAGACAAAGTTGAAAATACTCCAACGCTTTATCATGATTCCCCAATGTATTGTACGTATCACCGATATTGCTCAGTGTTGAGATTTCCCCGGCTTCATCTCCGCCTTTACGACGATAGGATAAGCAAGTCAGATTGGTTTGCAATCGTTTTTCGTAATCGCCGAGATAATTATATACCGCCCCCAAGGTGTTGAGGCACATTGCGGCATTGCTGTAATCTTTGACTGATTCGAAATACTGTAATGCTTCCAGACAAACCTGCAACGCGCGATGATAGTTTCCGTTGCTCTGATAACATCTCGCAGTGAACTCCCGCACTTTGTTGATCTGAAACTCATCGCCGCCGGCTTCCATCTGTTCTGCAATTTCCTGTGCATAGGCAAAAGCGCGACGCGGATCCTCACGCAGAATTTCTTCCCCGGATTCTAGAACTTTTTCAAAAGCAATATGGAGTTCTTCTTTCAGCATTATTGATACCAATTTACTACGAATCGATCAATTTCACTGACTCCTTCTTTAGAAAGCAAACAACAGCGGACGAAGCCCGTTTTTATCTGCCTGAATTCCCGGAGCTGGAATCTTTATAAAGTGAACCATTTCAAATACTGCTTTGAGAAAACGATTTTTTACCGGCAGTTTTGAAAGATCAATATCGAAGGAGAAATAATATTGACGATATCGTTCAAATGAAATTTCATTGCCCTGCTGATTGTAAAGAACAGGATTACTGCTGCCACCGGTCATGCCGTTGGCTCCGTATCCGAATGCAACATTCAACCATTTCGGAAATCGACTTTCTTCTTTAAAGAAGGATGCGATATTGAAACTCAGCCAATAGGTTTGACCATTGTAATCTTTCAGAAATTCTTCCTGATAACCGTTTCCTAAAAGTTCAGGTCTGTAATGTGCATATCCGCTTCTTCTGAATCCGAACTTGGGAACAATGCGCTGTTCCTTCCAGATTATTTCCTGAGAAATGTACAACGCGCTGCCGCCAATGTTTGCAATCATGTCGCCTGAGGAAAAGCCCCATCCATCCGAATAACCGTCCATGATCTCAATGCCGGTCATGTACGCAACGCCAGTCAATCCTCCAATCCAAAGTGCCTTGTTTCTTTTCACTCCGCACCAGTTTAACATTGAGGTGCTGATTCTCCCAATGGAATAACAGGATTGCGTGTGACCGATTTTATCCATCTGCAACCATTCATCGTTGTCGTTGAAGAAATGAAATTGGCCGGTTGAATAATCCTTATACCATAACTGGTAAAGGCCAAAATAACTTCCCGTTACCAAAAAACCTTCGGTAACTCCAACAGCCAGTGTTCTTTTTTTGTTTAAGGAATCCGGATTTACACTGTTGTAATTCTGCGCGCCTAAAGCGTATGGAAACAGCATCAGAATTAGAATCGCAAAGCGCATGTATAAAACTAACGATTTACTTAATGACAGCCAACTGTCTAAAGTCTACAGTCTAACGTCTATAAGAAACTCTGTCATTTATTTTGGCTACACCATCTGACAAAACCCCGAAGGGGTGCAATTATTATTGAACGTCAGTTCAAGCAAATAGTAATTCCTTGCTGCCGGCAGGCGTCAGTCTAAAGTCTAACGTCAAACGTCAAACGTCAAACGTCAAACGTCTAAAGTCTAATGCATATATTTACAAAATGTCTCTTAAAAACGAACTCAGCGATAAACGCGTCGGGATGCTTGTGCTGGTTGCAGCGCTCGGTTACTTCGTAGATATCTACGATCTCGTATTGTTCGGAATGGAACGTGTTTCCAGTCTCACAGATATTCTCGGAGCCGGGATGCCCGAATCCGTATTGCAAACAAAACAATTCAAAGGTTTAGTCAAGGATACTGGAATCATGCTTTTTAATTGGCAGATGTTCGGTATGCTTGTCGGCGGAATCGCTTGGGGCGTGATTGGAGATAAGAAGGGAAGATTGTCTGTGTTGTTCGGTTCCATCATTATGTATTCTATTGCGAATATTCTGAACGGAATGGTGGTGGATACTACACAGTATGCGATTCTACGATTCGTTTCCGGTTTCGGATTGGCAGGCGAATTGGGTGCCGGAATTACACTTGTTAGTGAATCAATGTCGAAAGAGAATCGAGGTTGGGGCGCAATGATTGTGGCATCGGTCGGACTGTTCGGCGCTGTGATTGCAGGTGTCGTCAATATGTCATTGAACGATTGGAGAATGTCGTATTACATCGGTGGTGGTTTGGGATTATTACTTCTGGTTTTGCGTATCGGGGTCTATGAATCCGGAATGTTTTCCAAGATTAAGGAGAGTAAAGTCAAACGAGGAAACTTCCTTATGCTCTTGTCTTCATGGAAGACGTTCGGAAAATATCTGAACATCATTCTGATCGCTTTACCGGTTTGGTATGTAATGGGAATTCTCATCACCTTATGTCCGGAAGTGGGCGCAGATCTGAGTCCGACACTGAAACAGAATCCTCCAAATGCGAAACTGGCAATCACGCTTGCGTATTGCGGCATTACCATTGGCGATATTGTCAGCGGTTGGTTGAGTCAATATCTCAAAAGCCGGAAGCGGGCACTCTTTATTTTCTTAGTCCTTGTTGTATTGTGTTCCGTCGCTTACTTCCTGTTTGCCGGGCAATCACTTTTTGTTTTCTATACAATCGTTGTGATTATCGGTTTCGCCACGGGATATTGGGCGGTGTTTATGTCATCAGCCTCTGAACTTTTTGGTACAAATATTCGCGCAACAGTTACAACAACAGCACCGAACTTTGTACGCGGCGGAGCAATTCTGCTCACAATGAGTTTTCAGATGTTGAGTGGTAATGCAGGTTTCGGAAATATCAAAGCTGCAATTATTGTCGGGATAGTGACATTCGTAATCGCGTTCATTGCTTTGAAACGACTTGAAGAAACCTACGGTAAGGATCTCAACTATGTTGAAGGTGTAAACGAAATGGAACCATAATGGGAAAGACAGTTGTAATCGGCGCATCGGAAAATACGGATCGTTACAGTAATCGTGCGGTACGATCATTGGTACAACACAATGAACCTGTTGTAGCGGTCGGTTTGCGTGCAGGTAAAATAGGTGATGTGGAAATTCTTACAGGCTTTCCTGTGTTGGAAGATGTGGAAACAGTTACACTTTACGTCGGACCGCAGAATCAGCCTTCGTGGTATGATTATGTTCTGTCCCTGAAACCGAAGCGCGTAATATTCAATCCCGGAACCGAGAACCCCGAATTTGAAAAGTTATGTACTGAGGCGGGAATTGAAACTGTGGAAGCGTGTACGCTCGTGATGCTTTCCGTTGGAAATTATTGAATCGAATCAATCGCTTTTACGATTTTTCTGCACGATTCAATCAGCACATCTTCGCTTATATTCAACGGAGGCGCAATGCGCATCGCATGATCGCAGAACAGGAACCAGTCCGTGATTACACCTTCTTCAATTGCTTTATCAATTATTTTCTTGTTGGTTTCGAATGAATCGAAAACAACTGCAAGCAGCAATCCTTTTCCGCGAACTTCCTGAATACGGGGATGCTTCAGCTCTGCTCGTATAATCTGTTCTTTGATTGCGGCCGCTTCATGTAATTTTTCTGCAACAATAGTTTCAACTGTTGCTAACGCCGCTGCACAGGAAACCGGATGTCCACCGAATGTTGTGATATGTCCCAAGACAGGATCGTGCGTAAGCAAAGTCATTCGTTCCACTGATGAAACAAAAGCACCGATGGGCATTCCACCACCCATTCCTTTAGCGAAGACAATTATGTCAGGAACAGTTCCGCTGTGTTCAAATCCGAAAAGATTGCCTGTGCGACCGAATCCGGTTTGAACTTCATCATAGATGAGAATCACTCCGTTGTCGTCGCATTTCTTACGAAGTTTCTTCAGAAAATTATTATCAGGAAAAATCGCACCTGCTTCAGCCTGCACCGGTTCAACAACTACACAGGCTGTTTCTTCCGTGATTTGTTCCAACTCGGATTCAACTCCGTAGTTCAGTAATCGGTTGCCGGGAATCAAAGGCCGGAATGCATTCTTGAAAGTCTCGCTTCCCATGATGCTCAACGCACCATGCGTACTTCCATGATAGGAATTACGGAAGGAAACTACTTCTGCACGATTTGTGATACGTTTTGCTAGTTTCAATGCTCCTTCAATCGCTTCAGCACCGCTGTTGGTAAAGTAAACGGAATTCAGGGAAGCGGGTAGAAGAGAGGCAATGCGCTCTGCTAGTTTCACTTGTGGTGATTGAACATATTCACCGTAAACCATCAAATGCAGATACTTGTCGCTTTGATCTTTGATGGCCTGAACTACTTTCGGATGACGATGACCGATATTGCTCACCGAAATGCCGGAGATCAAATCAACATAAGTTTCACCTTTCGATCCATATAGAAAACTTCCTTCTGCGCGTTCGATTTCCAATGCCAGCGGCGCCGGACTGGTTTGAGCGACATGCCTGAAGAAAATTTCACGGTTGGAAGACATACCGCAAAGTTAAACGTTATTCGGAGTCAGTTGCAGTTGGTGTGCTCCGTACCGAATATGATCGCTTAAATGTATATTTGAAAATGCTGTACAACATTCTGAAGCTCCTGTTTCAGATAACCTTTAAGTATTTCTTCAGGAAGACTTTCCGTCTTCATGCGGAACGCCTGCCGGAGAGCGGACCTTTGGTGATTTGTGCCAATCATCCCGGAGCATTTCTGGATCCGATTGTTATCGCAGCCAGTACGAAACGTCGTATTTATTTCCTTGCCAAAGCCGCAGTTTTTAAAGGTGCTTTTGCCAAGTGGTTGCTGCCGAAGTTCAATATGATTCCTGTCTACAGAAAGCAGGATGATCCTACGCAAATGCATAAGAACGATGAAACATTCGCCAAATGTTACGAGCATTTATTGCGTGGTGATGCGATTCTCATTTTTCCGGAAGGCATCAGTATTACGGAACGTAAACTGAAAGAGATAAAAACCGGGGCTGCAAGAATTGCATTGGGAGCTTGTGCTGCGTCCGGCTACAAGCAAGATGTGAAAATTGCATGCCTCGGAATCAACTACGATGATCCGCATATTTTTCGTCAGGATGTTTTGCTCAGTTACAGCGAACCGATTTCCATGCTCGATTATAAAAGCGAACATGAAGCTGATTCTTTTAAAGCGGCGCAGAAAGTTACTGACGTTATTCGCGAACGATTGGAAAGTGAAGTGATTCACATCGAACATGAAGAGGCCGACGGAATAACACGAATGATTGAACGCATTTACCGCGCAGAGATCGTGGGTGAGAAGGTTCATTCTGCGGAACTGAAAGTCCGCGAGCTGGAAATGATCCGCAATATCTCAATGGCGGTGCGACACTTCCTGCATAACGACCGTTCACGTGTTACTGAAGTGGTGAGTAAAATGAAAAGCTACTTCTGGAAACTCGATGAGTTGGGATTTTCCGACAAATTGGTTCGCGCAGGACGTAAAGCAGGTAGTCGCTACTATTATTGGTTGGGTGAACTGGCGCTGATCCTTCTCGGATTTCCGATCTTCATTTATGGAGCGTTAGTCAATTATGTTCCCTTTTACACGGCATCTTTTCTTTCGAGGAAACTTGTGAAGCAGCGAGAATTCTTCGGTGCTATCGGTGCTGCAGCAGGAATGCTGTTCTTTCTGATCTGGTACATTCTGCTCATCGTTCTGTTACGTCGCTTTGAATTTGTTTGGTGGATTGATCTGAGCATTATCGCAACATGGATTCCTTCCGGCTTATGGGCATGGTACTACATGCGTTCCTTGTATTACATCTCCAATCGATGGAAGTACATTTCGGTGTTCCGATCCAGAAAAGATCTGATGTCTGACATCACAAAGCAACGCCGGGAAATTATTGATGAGTTCAAAGAAATTGCAGAACAACTGAGATCTGAAGGAATAATTCCTCCTGCCTGATTATTGCTGTTTCGTGGCGTAAATCACCAGATCATTCACGGTACTTACTCCGATTTCAACAACATCTCCGGTTTGAAAAGAAGCGGCCATATCAGCCGGCAGTTTAATTTTCTGATTTGAAATAAAAACAGTGTTGCCTTCTTTGCCGCTGATTTCACCACGGAACACTTTCTTCTTCCAGGCGCTCATAGCTTTATTGTGCTGCAGAACTTTATTCACAAACATTCTTGCCGGGAGTAAAGAACCGATCACCAATGCGAAATTCAGAAAGGCGCGCAGATTCTCGTTATCCATTTTCCAGCTCAACCATTTCAGGTTGATATATACCGCCGCCAAGGCACACAGGACAAAAGGCACGAGATTCGTGAGTATTCCATTCATCAACTGCTTTTTTGTAACTGCAGACAATTGCTCTCTTTCCTGAGAATTGATGTCTTCCAATGAAACAACCGGCTTCTTATGCATGACACGAAATTAATCATTCCTTACGGTATTTGAGCATCTGCAGCGGGATGGCTTCACCACTGAAAACGATTGGTTATCTTTACCCCCGTGAACCCGATCACAATTGCAATAGACGGATATTCTTCCTGCGGAAAAAGCACTCTGGCAAAAGCGTTGGCAGCAAAACTGGGCTACAGCTATGTTGATACAGGTGCAATGTACCGCGCGGTTACACTGTATGCATTGCGACATGGAATTGTGAAGGACGGCGCATTCATTGAAGAAGACATCGTAAAATCTCTCGATCATATTTCACTTTCATTTCGATTCAATGCGGCTACAGGAACTTCGGAAACTTATCTCAACGGTGAAAATGTGGAGAAGGAAATCCGTCAGATGGAAGTTTCCAATCTCGTAAGTCCCGTTAGCAAGATTCGTGAAGTACGTGTGCGCATGGTTGCATTGCAGCGTGAAATGGGAAAGAATAAAGCTGTTGTTATGGATGGTCGTGACATAGGTACAAACGTGTTTCCTGATGCGGAATTGAAGATTTTCATGACGGCCGATCCTGATATTCGCACTCAACGTCGTTTGGATGAACTGCAATCCAAAGGAAGTGTTGTGTCACGCGATGATGTGCGTCGTAATCTTATGGAACGCGATTATGAAGACACACACCGCAAAGAAAATCCGCTTATTCAGGCTAAAGATGCGGTTGTGCTCGATAATTCAGAGCTTTCGAGAGAAGAGCAATTGGAGTTTGTGATGCGTCTTGTGAAAGAACTTGCAGCAAGTCAAAGCTGATTTTCATTGGGAGTTTATCGATCCACTCATCGATTACTTGCCACTATTCAACTATCTCTCGTCTAAAATCTTCAGCCTAACGTCTAATTGTGTACCTTTGCGCCGCCCTACCGGATAGTCTGTCCGGACGGGCCAACTAAAAGCCGAAGGGTCTACTACAACTTATGAGTACATTTTCTGAATTGGGTTTACGCCCGGAATTGGCTACTGCCGTAGCTGAAATGGGATTTGAAACCCCAACTCCCATACAACAACAAGCTATTCCTGTTTGCTTGCAACGCAACTCCGATCTGGTTGGATTGGCTGCAACAGGAACAGGTAAAACAGCTGCCTTCGGGTTGCCTGTACTGAACGCACTTGATCTTGATAACCGATATCCGCAGGCCATCATTCTTTGTCCTACACGTGAATTGTGTGTGCAGATTGCCGGCGACTTGAAAAACTTCTCAGCACGTATGAAAGGCGTGAGCATTTTACCGGTTTACGGTGGTGCTAGCATCAGCATGCAGATCAAAGAACTGAAGCGTGGTGTTCACGTGATTGTCGGAACACCGGGTCGTGTTAACGATATGATCGAACGCGGCGCAATGAAACTGGGCAACATCAACACTGTTGTTCTGGATGAAGCCGATGAAATGCTGAACATGGGTTTCCGCGAAGCAATTGATACAATTCTCGCTGAAACACCGTCTGAAAAATATACATGGCTGTTCTCTGCTACAATGCCTGATGGCGTTGCTCGTATTGCAAAGAACTATATGAATGATCCGGTTACTGTAAGCGTGAAAGGCGCGCAGAAGACCGGTGAGATTTCTCACTTCTACACTGTTGTTCAGGCACGTGACCGTTATCCTGCATTGCGTCGTTTTATCGATGCGCATCCGGGTATGTACGGAATCGTATTCTGCCGCACAAAGGCGGAAACTCAGGAAGTTGCGGATCATCTTGTTCGCGATGGTTATCCATCCGATGCACTGCATGGCGATCTTTCTCAGGCGCAACGTGATTTCGTAATGAAACGTTTCCGTAACAGAATTATCACAGTTCTCGTTGCAACCGACGTTGCAGCACGTGGTATTGACGTGGATGACGTTACACACGTTTTCCATTATCAGGCTCCTGATGAACCGGAAAGCTACACGCACAGAAGCGGACGTACAGGTCGTGCAGGAAAGAGCGGAATTTCAATTCTTCTTCTTCACTCTAAAGAACAAAATAAGCTTCGCGATATCGAACGCAGCACCAAGATGAAATTGAATTTTCTCCCTGTTCCTACAGGTGAAGATGCTATGAAGAATCAGGTACTCGCATTTGCGAAACGCATCATGGATTTTCCTGAAGAGAAAACTTTGGATTCAAAGTATCTTGAATTGATGGAAGAAGCCATGGAAGGCTTGACTCCCGGTGATGCATTGCGCAGATTGGTTTCAATGCAAATGCAGAAAGCTATCGAGCAATTGGCGAATCACGATCTCAATGCTGCGGCAAAAGGTGAAAAACGTGAGCGTAAGGAAATCGATGGAGAACAGATCATGTGGTTTGTTTCGGTTGGTCGTATTGACGGACTCGAGCCTGCAGATTTGCTGCGCATGTTCTGCAACGAATTGAATGTTGGCAGAGAACACATCGGTCGAATTGATCTCAAGAACAATTTCTCGTTCGTTCAGACCATTGCATTGACGAAAGAAATGGTTGAGTCAGCATTCTCTAATGTAGTTGTGAACGGACGCGAAGTGCGTGTGAACGTTTCTGACAATCCGGGTGGCGGCGGCCGCAGCCGCGGACCGCGTAAAGATTTCAGCAGTGAACGAAGTGATCGTGGTGATCGCGGCGGACGCGGAGATCGTGGAGGGAAATCTTACGGTGAGAAAAGATCGTTTGGTGATAAACCGTCTTTCGGTAAGAAGAAATCTTTCGGGAAATCTTACGGAGAGAAATCACGTTCGTTCGACGATCGTCCTAAAACTTTCGGTGGTAAATCGGGTAAAGCTGATTTCGGTGCAGGAAAGAAAAAGGAATCGTTCGGTGAGGACAAAGGCGGAAGCTGGAAGTCTTTGCTTGAAGGAAACGAAGGTGGCGGGGGAGAACGTAAAAAGAAATTCGGCAAGAAGAAATGGTAATTGAATTTCCGTTCAACTGAATCAACTCAGTTGGACGGATTTACCGAATCTGTCATACACCTTTTTCTCAATAGGTAATATGTAGTTTGCGTTTTCGCAGCGCCACTGCGCGATGCGTTGTACAGGCTTTTTAAGAAAGCTGGTTTTGGACCAAGCCAGACGCTGATAAAATTTGAAATTTTCAATTTCTCTGAATTTCTTGTCCGGTATCCAGGGCGAGCCTTTCACTACATAATCAAAATCCGACCATTGCTGAATGCCGCTCGGCATTTTGTAACCATCTGCAATCAATCGGTCTGCAATTTCATTGCCCGGATAGGGTTTGAAATAGAAAATGCTGACACGGAATTCAGGACTCATCTTTCTTAATTCACGAACTACACGCAGCGTTTCATTCATATCTTCTTCTGTTTCTCCGGGAAACCCGATGATGACACTGAAGTTGATCGCGATATCGTGCTGCAGACATTTCTCAGCACTGTCAAACACCTGATCAATACGAATATCTTTTTTCATCCAGTCTATCATTCGCTGCGAACCGGATTCCAACCCTATCATTACTCGCTCTAATCCTGATTTCTTGCACAAAGCAAACACTTCCGATTCCAAACGGGCTCCCTGATCGGCACGCATCGTTCCGAACCACGAGAAGTTGAACTTTCTTTTTATAAATTCATCTGCAATGCTCTTTACACGATGACCAAGCGTGAAGAAGGTCTCGTCTTGAAAATGAACATGCTCAAATTTGTATTGTTTCCACAGAACGTCCAGTTCATCTGCAATTCTTTCTGCAGTGAATCCATACCATCCGCGTTTATACATGAACGGATCAGCGCAGAAGTTGCAACGGAATCTGCAACCTTGTGAACTGATATAGTCTAATTGCTTTCTGCCACTCAGATTTTCATATAACGGGACATCGATGAAACTGTAATCGAACGCCGGTAGCTTGTTGATGTCAACCATTGTACGTTCTGCATTCTTCACAATACCGTTCGGACTTTTGAACGCAAGTCCTGCAACATTATGCAAATCCTGACCGGAAATAATTCGGTCCAGTAAATCACTTAGTGTAAGTTCTCCTTGTCCTATTACAACACTATCAGCCGGAGTTTCATTTAGGGTTTCTTCCGGAAACAGTGAAGGATGCCAGCCTCCCCATGTAATGTGAAGCGAAGCGTATTTGCTTCGCACAATATTCGAAACTTCCAGCGCATCCTTAATTGGTGATCCTGTCAGTACTGTAATACCAAGACATACGGCGTCTTTGCATTCTTCTGCTACACGCGCGTGAGGATTTACTTCGAGACGCGCATCAATTATTACTACGCGGTATTTACTCTTGTCGAGATATGACGCCAATGCCAGTAAAGCCAAAGGCATAGTATAGAATACCGCCTTTGGATTGTAGAGTACAACTTTATAACGGCTATCGTGGGTCATGATTGAGATATAAGCTCTGTTTACCTAATCGTCTTAATCATGGCAAAAAGTAATTCGAGATCCTGAGGATTGTCGGAATAACACCAACAGTGAATCTTTTGATCCGGTCCCGTTTCCAGAAATGTTTCGCGTTGCGTGTAGGCGTCTGTTGTGTACTCTATCCAGGTAACTGTTTGTCCCAGAAATACACCTTGTGTTTCACTTTTACTGTATTCTGTTGATGGTGCGGAATCATCCGGTCTTGCTCCGAAGTAAATGCCGGCCTCACCTCGCTTCACGGTTGTGTCAATCGGCGTGAAGTAATATACATTGTTATCAGCTCCGGGTTGCGGATCGATTTTATAACCTTCAGGGAGTTTGATTGTGTAGCTGGCATGGAAGACTGTGTCTTTGCCAATATAATCAACAGCCTTTGTTGTATTGCTTTCGGTTTTCTCCTGAGTATAATTGGTAGGCGCACTCTGGTTATTGCCACAGGAAATCAGTGACACAACAAGGGCTAATGAAGGAATCAAAGATTTTACCATTTCGCTGCCTTTCTGAATGCATTGTCAAGCGAGTACTTACCGGCTCCAAGAAAGAATATTGCTGCGTAAAGAAGGAAATATCCGATTGATGCTTCTCTGTCGCTGAAGGCGTCACCGCTGTGTACAATCAACGCAGCAACGAGCATGGTAATCATCAAAGGAATAGCAGCAAAACGGGTGAACAAACCCAGTCCAATAAACACAACACAGAATACCTCAGCGAAAATGGTAAGCATAAGTGAGAAGTCTGGCCCCAATCCGATCGGATCCGGGAACTTTTCTGCATACTCACTGTAGTTCATCATTTTTGGCCAGCCGTGCAAAAGCATTAAACTTCCTCCGATTCGGAGAGCAAGCAAACCCAGATTGGTATAAAGTTCTTTCCGTTTCATGATAGAATTGTAATTACACTAAGATGTTATTGCTTGTTGATTAATTGTTGCATGATATCAGCGGGATCTTTACTGCCGGGATAAAACGTAAGCAACTTTTGCAACACTCGATCCACAACACTGTCAGGACAGCTTGCTCCGCTGGTAAGAATGATACGTGCCGGTTTTGAAGTGGGGAGCCAGTTGTTACTTTCCTTGAGCGAGTGGGAATGAAGATCGAAATGACGGATATGATGTTCAGACAGAATTTCAGTTTCATCCTTGATGAAGTATGTTGCGAATTTTCTTTCGCACAATTCTACCAGATGTGATGTGTTCGAACTGTTGTATCCGCCCACCACAACAGCTATGTCAGCTTCCTCTTTCAGTAATCCGTAAGTAGCATTCTGATTCTCGTTCGTAGCATAACATAAAGTGTCGCGTGTGTCCGCAAAATGATTTTTTATTTCGCTTTCACCGAATTTCTCTTTCATTACATCACGGAAATAATCAGCGATCTCCTGTGTTTCACTTGCGAGCATCGTGGTCTGATTGATTACGCCTACTTTCTGCAAATGTTTTTCTGCATCAAAATCTTTCGACACGCGATCGGAAAACAGCCTCTCAAATTCTTGTTTGCTGAGTCTCCCGAGAATATATTCTCCGACTTTTCGGGATTCAGTTATATCCTTCACAACCAGAACCGGACTTTCGTCAACGCTATGCGAAAAAGTAGCACGCGTTTCTTCGTGATTCGGTTTTCCATGAATGATGATCGTGTATTCGCCTTTGCCGAGCTGCGCTGACTTCTTCCAGACACGTTCTACAAACGGACAGGTTGTGTTGTAATGTTGCGGTTCAATTCCTATTGCACGCAGTTGATGTTCGATTTCCAGCGTTGTACCAAAAGCCGGAATGATAACAATGTCATCCGATCTGAGTTCTGTCCATGGAATAACCTGTTTGCCACTCGTATCCATAAGGAAGCGCACTCCACGTGATATCAGGTCGTTATTCACTTCCGGATTATGAATCATCTGACTCAGAAGAAAAATTCTTTTGCCCGGATTTTCTTCAATCGCACGGAAGGAGATTTCTACTGCATTTTCAACTCCGTAACAAAAACCGAAATGACGCGCAATCAGAAACTGAACATTACCGAAATCAAGAAGCGTGGGCGAGTGGTCGGCCTTCTTCGGATCGTCTGCTTTTCTCAGATTCTTAATCTTTGAAATAATCGGACTTCTGTAAAACTCCGGTATGTTGAATGATTTCATATCGCTTACAATCCGTATTTGTCAATCATGTAAACCAATCCTGCTATTGACGCAGCTCCGAGGTGAAGTTCACGTCTGTTCACATGTTCGAACTTATCATTCTCTGTATGGTGATGATCGAAATATCGTTGACTGTCCGGATGCAATCCCAGAAGTGGTGTTCCGAGTTCTTTCAAAGGACCGATATCCGCACCGCCGCCATCTTGAGTGAAATCATAAACACCGTAAGGGAAGAAGAGCGGCTGCCATGATTGAATTTTTTGTCTTTGTGCAGGTTTCATATCCAGACCGAATCCGCGCGGAGTGAATCCGCCGGCGTCTGATTCAATCGCAGCAATGTGCTGAACATTCTTTTTCTTGGCATAGTCGAAATAAGCAGCTGCTCCTTTGCCACCGTTCTCTTCGTTCATCCACAATACACAACGAATAGTGTAGCGTGGTTTAATACCGAGTGCTTTGAAAAGGCGAAGCACTTCAATTCCCTGAACACAACCTGCTCCGTCATCATGAGCTCCTTCTCCGTTATCCCATGCATCCAAATGTCCACCGAACACAATCACCTTGTCAGGATTCACGCTGCCACGGATTTCTCCGATTACGTTGTGCGACTTTTCATCGGGATACATATGACAGTTCATTGTCATGCTGAAACGCACAGGTGATTTTCCTTTCAAAGCTGCACTGAGAATCTCTGCATCAACAGTGGAAATAGCCGCACTTGGAATTGTTGCACGCAATGAATCCATACGCATTACGCCCGTATGCGGGAATGTGTCGCGTGCATTCGTCATTGAACGAACAAGAACTGCAACAGCTCCGTATGTCTGTGCCATATGCGGACCTTGCCAGCGATACTTCACAGCATCACCGTACGCATGAAAACAGGAAACGAAAGTTTCGTTGAACGGATAGTTGTAGAACACAATTTTACCTTTGATCTTCTTTTCGCCCAGTTCTTTCAGATGATCAAAGTCGCGCACTTCAATGACTTCTGCTTCCAATCCGTCTGCCGGTGTGGGATCTGAACCGCCCAATGCGCAGATATTCATACGCGTGATTTTCTCATCAATAATCATGTTGCCGGTTTCTGCGACACCGCGTTCCCAATGCGGCACCATGCATTCCTGCAGCCACACGGAATCAAGTCCCATTCCGTTCATCACCTGATACATGTAATCAACAGCCATTTTTGCTCCGCGTGATCCTGAAAGACGTGGTGGAATTTCTTTACACAGCTTTCTCAGATTTTCATAGGCGGCACCGTTTTCAAGCGCTTCGCTGTAAATCATTTTCAGAGCAAGCGTATCCGGATCATTCGGCGACACTTTCCGCGCTTTAGGACCGTTGCCCGCAAAGGCGAATAACAATGCAACTCCTGAAATCAGAATTGCGAAGAGAAAATATTTTTTCATTGGAAAAATTGAGTCTGGTAAAGTTACGGAATTGACTGTAACATCAGCCCCAAACAATTCTACAGACTGTTGAAATCGTACCAGTCGCGCTTGCGTGTCAGCTTAAGATCCTGCAGCACCGCCGATTTTACGCTGATAGTCAGATTATAACTCTGACGGAATCCGAAAGGAATCCAGTTGAATTGCATTTCCCAGCAGTGAAGGTCACGGTAAACATTCAGTGAAGTATATGCGAATTCCTTGCGCGTAAAATCGTAGTTACTGTCGAATCCTACTTTCCATTTCGGAGTTACGTTTACATCGCCTCCAACGCGCATTGTTTGATTTACAGTAGGAGTAAGACCGAATTTGCTCCACGAAAGGTTGTACTGAACATTGAGCGACCAAGGAATATTAAAATCCACATAAGCTGCAGGATTCGCATTAATCATGTCAACTTCCGCCTGCGTTCCGCGATCAGATGATCTGTCAGTGCTCGCTGTTAATCCTCCCGGACGCAAACTTGTTCCGATCGCAACGTTCGCAGTTGTGAGTCTTGCGAGTCGTTTTCCCGTTCTCCACTCAAATCGCTCAATACGTGTTCCTTCTTCGCTGATTCTGTATGGATCTGCTGAAAATGAAGTGTTGAAATCAAACAGCTTGAACAATTTCATTCGGAGTCCTGCAGTAATCACCGACCAATTGAAATGTTCTGCCATGAAATTGTAATTCATCCCGAAGTTCAAAGCATCAATCAGCATTCTGCGTTCCGTTGTTCCGGAACTATCATCCTTCGGACGCAATTTCCCTTCCCAACTGTTCATCAGATTCATTCCGATAGAGCCGATGCGACCTGCTGCGGATGCTCCGTAAACTCCCGCTTCAAAAATGGAATATTCCTGACTCGCACCAGCGCTGTTGGTTTGCACGGTTTGATAGAAACCGTATTTCGGATCAGTGAAGTCAGGCATGTAAACAACTGACACAGCCGGTGTCATCACGTGACGAATTTTGGAATACTTCGAACGGTTGATTGTATAGAATCCATAGAACTTCGTGCTCAATGTCAGACTCGCATTGTAATCGAAGCTGGCACGCGCACCGCTAACCGTATCCGTTATCACTCGTTCCAGATTCGGATCCCAGGTTTTGCGTATCGTTTTGAATTGCGTCACGGAATTCATTGTGATCGCCGGAGTGAGAGTATAATATTTGAGTACGTTGAACGATGTTGCAATCGGAATCTGTTGACGGAGTCCTGTGCGGAATCCGCGTTTCAACGTATCGTTCATGAATGATTCTCTACCGAAATTCTGATAGCTGAGAAGAGAATCTGTAATGCTCAAGGAGTTCTTGAATTCGCTCGAATAACTGACACCGATTTTATCCCACCATTTCGGTTTGCCTGCACGATCAGGATTACGGAACGGATAAAAGCGGTTTACGTTGAATGATGCAGATGGAAATCCAATGTCTACATTGTTGGTTACAGTGTTCTGGCTGTGACTCAGGTTGGTGGTCAGGTAACCGAATTTCCAGGTTTTGGTCCACGATACATTGGATTGAAATGTATTCGAGAGATAATCATTCGCTATAGTAGAGTTGTATTGATTGTACTCGCTGGAGTTTACGTTTACACTGGCATTGAAACGGATTGACGGATTGAATTTCGGATCCTGACGATGTGTCCAGCGGAATGAATAACCGTTCACAATTGAACTCGTGGGTAATTCCCTGTCGCCATTGTAGTTGCGCGCATATTTTGCAGAAACCTGTCCGTTGTATTTGTAACGCACGTTGTAATTAGATGAGATTTTCGCGCCCCAACTACCGCGGGAATAAATGTCTCCGCGCAAAGCAAAATCCAGTTTGTCACTCACTCCCCAATAGTAGCCTCCGTCGCGGAGGAAAAATCCCCATGCAGGCGATTCTCCGTAAGTCGGAATGAGTATTCCGGATTTACGCCCTTTCTTATTCGGGAAGAAACCGAAAGGAACAGCAAGCGGAGTAGGTATGCCTCCAAGTTCCAGATAAGCAGGACCCGTTACGATTTTGTCATCCGGAATTACTTTCATCTTGTTGGATCGTATTGCGTAATGCGGATGATCCAGATCACATGTGGTGTATTGACCTTTGGAAAGAAAAATCGTGTTTGCGGAATCCTTTTTCAATACTTCCGTTATCAGATAACCATCGCCCTGTTTGGTTGTAACCTCAACAATTCGCCCTTTCTGAGTTACGTAATTGTAATCAAGCTGATTGGCCTCGAATGCCTGTTCGGCATCCGCGAAGTGTGCTTTCGTAATGAATTCACCTGCACTATTAGTATCCCCTTTCGCGGAGATCACATTTTTCGCAAAGTCGATTACAATATACTTCGCAGTGATTTCCATCTGATCGTAACGCACGTAGGCACTATCATAGAGATAAACTGTTTCATGTAACAGGTCAAACCGCATGGAATCCTGCGCTCCGTAGGTAACCAGATAATCGAGTCCGCCGTTTCTGAGCGGTTGTGCTTTTATTGAATCCTGTGCGCAAAGCGTTCCGCCTTGCTGTATCAGCATGGTTATCAACACCGAGCGGAGGAAAAGTAGAACTCCTCCTTTAAGGGTGCTTTTTCTTTGGCGGTATTTTTGCTTGTGTACGATAATCGGGTTCAAAACTAAATAAAATGAGCCTGTTTTCGTTTTAATGATAACAATGCATAAGAGATTCCGACATTCTTTAACAATTCTGGCAGCGGCGATCGTTGCTTTGGTTGTAATGGCGTCATTCTCTGCAAATAGCAAGCCAGAGCAGAAAAAGATCAAAGTGGTGTGTATTGATCCGGGACACGGTGGTAAAGATCCGGGCTGTCATGGTGATAACGCCAAAGAAAAAGACGTTGCTCTTTCCATAGGTTTGAAGTTGGGCGCGTACATAGAGAAATACTATCCGGATATTAAAGTGGTTTACACGCGCAAAACGGATGTGTTTGTGGAGTTGAACGAACGTGCGGCCATTGCCAACAGAAATAATGCCGATCTGTTCATCTGTATTCACTGTAACTCTGCTTGTGTCCGGAAAAAGCAGTCTAACGGTAAGTATAAAGAATTGTGCAACGAAACAGCACACGGTTCGGAAACCTATGTGATGGGATTGCATAAAACGGAAGGCAATCTGGAAGTAGCGAAACGCGAGAACGATGCAGCCTTGTTAGAAGATAATTACCAGAACAATTACAATATGGGTCTGAGTGGTGATGAAGCCGAAATTATTCTGGCTGCCTATCAGAACCTTTACATGGAACAGAGTCAGCTGTTCGCCCAGTATTGTCAGGATCAGTTCCGCGATCGTGCCGGTCGTGAAGACAAAGGCGTGAAGCAGGCCGGATTTCTTGTGCTTTGGAAAACAAGCATGCCTTCTGTGTTGATCGAAACAGGATTCCTTACGAATCCGCATGAAGAAAAATTCCTGGGTGGTGATAAAGGTCAGACACACATGGCAGCTTCTATTTTCAGGGCTTTCCGCCAATGGAAAGACAGAGTGGAAGGAATCACGCATACATACAATGATGAGGTCGAAAACATGAAACCCTATTCGCCGGATAAGGAAGATACAGCCGGGCTCCGCAAGCCTCACAATTACGTTGCAAATCCGAATGGCCCGAAAATCAAAAAGGATACGGTGAAGGTTGATAAACCCGAGAAACCTGTGGCTAAGGATTCGGTTGTGCAGGTGAAAACAACGCAGACTGTGGTGTACCGCGTGCAGATTGTGACCTCTGAGTCGGAACTCGCGAAAGATTCACCACGCTTCAAAGGCGTATCTGATACATGGATGTACAAGCAGGACGGGAAATTCAAATACACTGCCGGATCGTACGGAACTATGGCAGAAGCCGCGCAACGTCAGAAACAATTACGTGATGCGGGATTCGCTGAAGCCTTTGTGGTGGCCTTTGATAAAGACAACAAGCGCATAACAATTGAAGAAGCAAAAAAACTGAATGGCGGGAAGTGATTTCCGTTACTCAAACGACAGCCGGCATAGCGGAAACTACTCGCCGGCTGTTTTTTTATTTTAAGAATCTTCAATGCACTGATCCACAGGGCAGACGAGTAGGGCTTTAAACACCCGAATCCCCGATTTTTTCGTATTTTCGCCTCCGAATTCTGAGCCGGTGAAATACTCAAAGGAAATACGTACAGGAATCATCGTAATTGTGGCGGTAGCCCTGTTTATTTACGGTTTTAACTTCCTGAAAGGCAGAGACATATTCTCTACAAGCCTGGATCTTTATGTGCGTTACGCACATGTCGACGGGTTGACAAAAAACAATACCGTTCAGGTGAACGGATTCAAGGTTGGAACGGTTCGCGACATCGAAATGGATCCGAAAACGGGTGAATTGATTGTACATTTCATTATTACTGATGATAATCTGCAGCTCACGGATTCTGCAGTGGCACTTATTCACAGCGGCGGCTTACTTGGAAATATGGAACTGATGCTGATTCCTTCTCCGAAAGGGAAGCCTGTTTCAGACGGAATGTTTATTCGCGGAACGAATGAGGTTTCGTTGAAAGATCAGGTGAATGTTCAGCTCCTCCCGCTCAAGAATAAAGTGGAAAGCCTTGTTGGTTCAATTGATTCTATGGTTACGGTTTTCTCAGCAGTAATCAATGAGGAAAGTGCACAATCCATTACAGCCAGCTTTACTAACATTCGTCTGGCGTTGGAATCGTTCAAGAACACGGCTTACAATCTCGATACGATGGTCGAGAGTTCGCATAAGAGTATGTCAGAAATTGTTTTCCATCTGAAAGAGTTTACCAAGATGATGGACGAAAACAAAGACACGCTTGCTCTTGCGATGTCCAACTTCAAGAATATTACCGACTCCGTTGCGAAATCGAACCTCAAGCAGGCGATCAACAGCGCTGCTGAAGCGCTCGTCAATGCTAACGCAATTCTTGCCCGCATCAATACGGAAGGAGCTAGCTCTGTTCTTATGGGACAGGATTCACTCGTCATTGCCGATCTGAGGTACTCGAACGCCCAAATGCAATTCCTGATTGAGGATATGACGAGATATCCGGGCAGGTATCTGCCATTCAAGAAGAAACCGAACAAGAAAGAAGAACAGGAACGACAGCGCAAACTCGATAGTATTGAACGATTGAGAAAGCGGCGTGGTAACTAAGTACAGATTCTCCTGATTAATGGAATACATCGATAATATCCTTTTCGCAGTTCTGCTTGGCGCCGGAGGATTTCTCTTCGCGAAGAACATCGGAAAAATCAGACGCAACATTCTGCTAGGCCGTGATGTTGAACTCTCCGATAACAAATCCTTACGCTGGAAAACAATGATTCGCGTTGCCCTCGGGCAATCGAAAATGGTGACACGCCCCGTGCCGGCAATTCTGCACTTTTTCGTTTATGTTGGATTCATCATCATCAATATTGAAGTAATCGAAATCCTGATTGACGGTGTTGCAGGAACACATCGCGTACTGTCGTTCCTCGGACCATTGTACACGTTCCTGATTGCAACGTTTGAAGTACTTGCACTTCTGGTACTCGCAGGCTGTCTGATTTTCCTTGCACGCAGAAATGTGGTAAAGCTGAAGCGTTTCATCAGCAAAGATCTTGACGGGTGGCCGCGTTCTGATGCTAATTACATTCTGATCACCGAAGTGTTATTGATGTCTGCGTTTTTATTTATGAACGCTGCGGATCGCAATCTTCAGATCGCCGGTCACGCTCATTACCATGAGATTTCAGCTTCTGCTTTCCCGATCAGCGGATTGCTGGCCCCAATGCTTTCAGGACTTGAACCTTCGTCACTTGTGTTTGTTGAACGCTTTACATGGTGGTTCCACATTGTTGGCATCATCGCATTCCTGAACTATCTGCCGTATTCCAAGCACCTGCACATTCTGCTTGCATTCCCGAATACGTATTATTCCAATCTCAAGAACAAAGGACAATTCACCAATCTTGAATCTGTAACTACAGAGGTGAAAGCGATGCTCGATCCTTCATTTACGCCTCCACCGCCACCGGAAACTCCGCAGCGCTTCGGAGCGAAAGATGTTCAGGATCTGACATGGAAGCAAATCATGGACTCGTATTCCTGCACGGAATGCGGTCGTTGTACGTCTTCATGTCCGGCAAATATTACCGGTAAATTACTTTCTCCTCGTAAGATCATGATGAGCGTTCGCGATCGTGCTGATGATATCGGCAAGAACATGGATGCAAACGGCGGAACATTTCAGGACGATGGCAAATCGTTACTTGGAGATTATATCACACCGGAAGAATTGTGGGCATGTACAAGTTGTAATGCCTGTGTGCAGGAATGTCCTGTGAATATTGACCCGCTCGGAATCATAGTGGATATGCGTCGCTATCTCGTGATGGAGCAGTCGGCTTCTCCGACTGAACTGAACATGATGATGACAAATATCGAGAACAACGGCGCGCCTTGGCAGTTTTCGCCGGCTGATCGTTTGAACTGGGCTAACGAAGAATAATTATGAGTGCAGAAGATCAATTGTTGCAACCCGCAGAAGAGAATGGACAGAAAATAAGTCCGGTGTTGCCTACGCATATCAAGAACTTTTTGATTGATATCGACGGGACAATCTGCGATGATATTCCTAATGAAGAACCATGGCGCATGATGGATGCTGCGTTGTATCCTGATGCTTTGGAAACAATCAATGCGTGGTACGATGAAGGACACATCATTACGTTCTTTACATCACGTACGGAAGAGCATCGTGAAGTAACCGAAGCATGGTTGCTTAAGAACGGCTTCCGTTGGCATGGTTTGCTGATGGGAAAACCTCGCGGAGGCAATTATCATTGGATTGACAATCACATGGTGCGCGCAACACAGTTCAAAGGCAAGTTCACTGATCTTGTGGAACGCGAAGCGAAGATTCAGGTATTCGAAAAATAATATTCAACATGTCACAGCCAATACAGGTTCCTACAATGGCAGAAATGCTTGCACGTGGTGAAACACCGGAGATTCTTTTCTGGGTGGGTTGCGCAGGCAGTTTCGATGATCGCTCGAAGAAAATCACGAAAGCGATTGTTCGTATTCTGAATCATGTGGGAATGAAATTCGCCGTCCTCGGTACTGAAGAATCATGCACCGGCGATCCTGCTAAACGCGCAGGGAACGAGTTTCTGTTTCAGATGCAGGCAATGACAAACATTACTGTTCTGAATGGTTACGAAGTGAAGAAAATCGTAACGGGGTGTCCGCATTGCTTCAATACACTCAAGAATGAATATCCTGCATTGGGCGGCAACTATGAAGTGATTCATCACACACAGTTGGTTCAGCAACTGATTGACTCGGGTAAACTGAAAGTGCAGGGCGGTGAATTCAAAGGCAAGAAAATCACGTTCCACGATCCTTGTTATCTCGGAAGAGGTAACGATGTTTATGAAGCACCTCGTGAAGTTATAGCGAAACTGGATGTTGAACTGAACGAGATGAAACGCAGTAAACAGAACGGTTTTTGCTGCGGAGCCGGAGGAGCACAGATGTTTAAGGAAGCGGAGAAAGGCAACAAAGAAGTGAATGTTGAACGAACAGAAGAAGCTCTTTCAACAAATCCGGATGTAATTGCTGTAGGATGCCCGTTCTGTATGACAATGATGACAGACGGTGTGAAACATTTCAATAAGGAAACTCAGACAAAAGTGATGGACGTTGCTGAGCTTATTGCCACAGCAAATGAACTGTAAAGCTTTTCCTATTTTAGCTGATATCATGCAATTTTTGACTTATTAACACAATAGCTTGATAATTCGGTCTGTTCATGATCATTGTCAGACAGTTTTAAGTCATTTCAACACGATATTTGTGAAACCCCGCGTAACGAATTAAAACAAACAAATGAGTTCAGTAAACACAATTAAGTTCAATAACAAACAACGCGAGTTTTTTAAAGTTCTGCATCAACGTGTTGATCAGTATTTCAAATCAAATTCAAAAACAAGATTCGGTGAAGTACCAATGATCGTGAAAGCAGTGCTCATGCATGCATTTTACTTTGTTCCGTACTTCCTGATGCTTTTCGGAGTAATTGAAGGAAATCTCGCAGTATTTCTCGGCTTTCTGGGAATGGGAATCGGAATGGCCGGAATCGGTTTAGGTGTTATGCACGATGCCAACCACGGCAGCATGTCACGTTTTCCATGGCTTAACAAAATCTTCGCTCACAGCCTCAACATTGTAGGCGGACATACTACCAACTGGCAATTGCAGCACAACCATCTTCACCACACGTTTACAAACGTTGAGGGACATGATGAGGACATTGCTCCTGTAGGAATTCTGCGCTTCTCTCCGCATGCTCCTTTGAAGAAAATTCATCGCTTCCAGTTTCTCTATGCATGGTTCTTCTACGGAATGATGACCATGATGTGGATTACCACGAAAGATTTCAATCAACTGCACCGTTACAAGAAAATGGGATTGTTGAAGATGAAAGGACTGAGCTTCGGTCGTGAATACGCGATTCTGATCCTTACTAAGCTCGCATATTACGCATATGCAGTTTTCCTTCCTTTCATGTTCTTCCAGGCTGACTGGTGGATGATACTGATCGGATTCCTTTGTATGCATTTTCTTTGCGGATTCATTCTGGCTTGCATCTTCCAGCCGGCACACGTTGTTGAAGACACGAAGTTTCCTATGCCTGATCCGTCAGGAAATCTGGAGACCGATTGGTCAGTTCACCAATTGTTTACCACAGCGAATTTTGCTCCTAAGAACTGGTTGCTTTCGTGGTATGTTGGCGGACTGAATTATCAGGTTGAACACCATTTGTTTCCTGCAATCAGTCATGTGCATTACCGCAAACTGGCACCGATTGTGCGTCAGACAGCAGAAGAGTTCAATTTACCATACCACTCAAACAGAACGTTTGTTGGTGCATTGTGGTCGCATACAAAGATGTTGTGGCGTCTCGGACGTGCTTAATCTGAATATTTAAAAGAAAATGAGTTGTATCTGTTAAAGGATGCAGCTCATTTTTGCTTTTTGCAAATTGCAATCATTACATCTAATTTTGTCCATGCTCACATTCTCTGAAATGCCGTCTCACAGTCGCGTTTGGGTATATCAATCCGATCGCGAACTGACAGATATCGAAGCCAATGAAATCCGTCGCAAGGCGGCCATGTTTCTCATGGAATGGTCATCTCATGGTAATTTGATGAAGGCTGCAATCGACGTGGTGTACAATCGTTTTATTGTGCTCTTCGTAGATGAACGTACTGCTCAGGCCAGCGGTTGCGGAATTGATAAATCAGTTCGTTTCATGCAGCAGTTGGAGCAGGATTATAAAATCAATTTGTTCGATAGAATGCTCGTGGCTTACCGCGACGCGGAAACGAAGATCCAAACAGTGAAACTGTATCACTTCGAACAGATGATGGAGCGTGGAGAATTAACCGGAGACAACATCGTCTTCAATAATCTCATCAGCGATAAAACGGATTTTCTTTCGAAGTGGGAAGTACCTGTGAAGAACAGCTGGCATTCCAGAATGATTCCGGCGTAATCGCGCTACAAGTGATTCAGGATATCCTTCACACGCATCGGTCTTTCTGTTCCTCTCCATTTGAAATCCTTCAGTAAGGCCTCACTTGGTGCAAGATCTCCAGGCGGGTAAAGTTGTGCTTCCGGCTGACTGTAAAACGAAATGGATTCCACTTTCTCTTCGTTCAGATAGATCGTCAAGCGGCTGCAATCTGCACGGTTAATTCCAATGAACTCCTTCTCCGATTGTGCGTAGTACAACGTCTGACCGTTACCATCTACATTGATCTTTCGCAGTTCATTGTTTGCGAAATAACCGGTCATGGATTTGCCTTTAATCTGATTGAACTTGGTGCTGTCTTCTTTCGAAATGATAAAGCAGTTCACGTGCATATCCAGACGGTGAATTGCTCCATCCGTGATAATAATCTCCATTTTCTCTGCAGTCAGCTGGCTTTCTTCCGACCATAAAACAGGCGCACCGAACAACTGCATTGTTGAATCGGCTGATGTCCATACCAGAGAATCACATCTTCCCTGCATATCGGTTTTGTAGAAGGCAACATGATGAAAACCGTAAACCACTTTTTCTGCAAGACTGTCGGCATATTGCGGCTTGCCTTTTTCATCTTTCGGCCGAATGGTTATGGATTTCAACGTATCGGCATGCAGATACAATGAATCTTTCTCGAATTTCTGAACGAGAATAGCGTTGCCGGTAATCAATGAAGTTTCCGTTTTCTCATAATGCTCCGCATACATTCCGTAAATCGTTACATTCTGAGCTGTATCTCTGATTTCAATTTTTCCGAATGCTTTTCCCAATCCGTTCTTTCTGTCGTACCACAAACTGTCGCCACGCAATGTCTGCGTTTGCGATACAATGAATGCATTCTCTTCAAACTGCGCAATGTCGCGGTATGTATCGTAGAATCCGTTTTCGCAATAGATATAATTCTTGCTGGTTGTGGATCGAATGGTTGTCGGTCCGAGGAAATAAGCGATTTTCGGTCCGGGAAGGTAACGCAGCGTGTCGCACTTCATTTCGTACTGCGGATTCTTCAAGACAACATTGTAACGGAATGCAAGAATCTTTCCTTCGGAAAAGTAACTTCCGTTCTGACTCGTCAGCACATTATCCTTGTTCACGATACGTCCGCCGGTATTGTAATAACCGTAACGCAATTTGGTGTCGTACGTAATTGCATCGCATGTAAGCGTCATGTCAGCTTCAACCAATCTCACATTTTTGCTTGCTACTGCAATTCGAGAATTGCCGTCGTAGGTCAGAAAATCACTCCACAGTCGCAGCGAATCTCCTTGCTGAATAAACACGTGACCGTACGCATCCAGTTTGTTCTGCTCCATGAAGAAGTGAGCACTGTCGCAGTTCATTAACATACCTTGATGTTCGAACTGCACGTTTCCGATCAAACGCTGATAGCCTTTGGCTTTATCTCCGATGAGTTTGTCTGCATGCTTCAGGTTGATGAGTTTGCCTTGCTGGGCAAATATTCCTGAACTGAATAACACGAAGAAGAGAATGGTCAACTGTTTCACGGTGTGTGAAGACACAATTTTCACGCCATGAGAACAGATGCGATGCATGGAAATGTTAAACAGTTTAAACAGCAACCTGCTTACGCATGAGCGTCTGCGTGCGGTCAGGACCTACAGAAACTACAGAAACCGGTACACCGATGTATTTTTCAATGAAATCGATGTACGCGTGCAATGATGCGGGCAATTCATCAGGAGATTTCACACCGGTCAGATCTTCGTTCCATCCCGGAAGCTCCGTGTAAACAGGCGTCAGCAACTCCGGTGAATAATCGAATGGAAGATGATCAATCTGTTTGCCCTGATAATTATATGCAGTGCAAACTTTGATTGTTTTCTCGCCACTGAGTACATCGGCCTTCATCATCAGCAGTTCAGTTACACCATTGATCATTACTGCATATTTCAACGCTGGTAAATCAAGCCAGCCTGTTCTCCGTGGACGTTTGGTAACTGATCCATATTCGTGACCACGATCGCGTATGCCTTGTCCAACTTCATCAAACAATTCAGTAGGGAAGGGGCCGCTACCAACTCGGGTGCAATATGCTTTGAAAATTCCGAATACATTACCTATGCGATTCGGTGCAATTCCCAATCCGGTACATGCTCCTGCGCAAATGGTGTTGGACGACGTCACGAACGGATATGATCCGAAATCAATGTCTAGCAACGAACCTTGTGCGCCTTCAGCAAGTATAGATTTACCGCTGCGCATTGCTTCATTCACGTAATGTTCGCTGTCGATCTGCTGGAACGCTTTCAATTCTTCAATTGCAGCAAACCACTCCGGTTCCATTTCTCCGAGATTGTATTCGAAGTTGTGGTGACTCAGAATCTGCTTATGCTTTTCAACCAGCGCATCATATTTTGCTTTGAAGCCCGGAAGAAGAATATCTCCAACGCGGATTCCGTTGCGACCGGTTTTGTCCATGTATGTCGGTCCGATACCTTTCAATGTGGAACCGATTTTCTCTTTGCCTTTGGATGCTTCTGACGCCGCATCAAGTAAACGATGCGTAGGCAGAATCAGATGCGCTTTCCGTGCAAACAGCAATTTCGATTTTACATCAACCCCCATTTTCACCAGCGCGTGAATTTCACTCATCACAACAACCGGGTCGATTACAACACCGTTACCGATGATGTTGATGGAGTTCTCTCTGAATATTCCTGATGGAATCGTTCTCAATACATGTTTGATGCCGTTGAATTCCAGAGTATGTCCGGCATTCGGACCGCCCTGAAATCGTGCAATAATGTCGTAACGCGGTGTGAATACGTCAACGATTTTACCTTTTCCTTCATCGCCCCACTGTAAGCCTAACAAAACATCTGCTTTCATTACTGTTGATTTTCATTGTTATAATATTCCGTTGCTTCCTGTTCGGTATCAAACACGCGGAATATGGTATTCAGTTT
>JAKLJE010000034.1 GCA_023151315.1 Bacteroidia bacterium | reverse complement strand
GTAGCATTCCAGGTGGATTCAAAAGGGTGCTTATTCAGGAAGGTTTACCGAGTTCCGAAGTTTACGATTTACATGAGGATTCTAAGGGCTACTTATGGATTGCCACTGATGCCGGAATTTGCCGTTACAATGGTTTGTCCTTGACCACTTTTACCACTCGAAACGGTCTGCCCGACAATACTGTATTTCATATCCGGGAAGATTCCAGAGGCAGAATATGGGTGCAAACCTTCAGTGGAGCCGTAGGATATTTCGAGAACAATCGATTCAATGGAATTCCGGCTAATGATTCCCTGATAGAATTGTATGGAAACGGACAGCGTACAATCTACACTTTCTTCATTGACAAAAACGATTGTGTAATTGTAGGAGGTTTGTACATCGGAGGTTGTTACAGAATTCAACCGAACGACGGTTATAAAGTATTACAACATGTTGCGACACCGTTCAATGGCACCGGTA
Source organism: Bacteroidia bacterium (assembly GCA_023151315.1). Taxonomy (GTDB): domain Bacteria; phylum Bacteroidota; class Bacteroidia; order Palsa-965; family Palsa-965. Next base: position 35,218 of record JAKLJE010000034.1, on the reverse strand, counting down.
CAAGAGAATTGTGGACAGACAAAAACGGGCAGCTTTATGCATGCGGTACCAATTTGTTTCAATCACCTACATCTGCGCGCATTTCGCATAACGGTCATCTTACAAGTATTCCCATCGATTATAATGTCAGAGTGGGAATTAACATGCGCACATTGCTAACTGCCAACAACAGGATTCTGTTCTCTTTCAAAAACTTCGTTTATGAAATTGATCCTGACGGTAACGTTACCACTTTCGAATTTCCCGGAACAATAATCGGTCTGGATCAAACACGCGGCGGAGATATCTGGGTGAACCAATTGCTGGAGGGTACTACAAGATTTGCAGGTGGAGATTTGAATAATAAAGGAATCAACTATCTAAAAGGTTATAGTGTAAGTGCCGTTCTGCAGGATCCTGAACGCGGACTGTGGTTTGCAACCGTTGGAAAAGGAATGATGTTTTTGGCAGGACTTGATTTCGGGTACCTTACAACGAGCGAAGGTTTACCGGAATATCCGATTTCAGGAATGTCTTTGCTCAATGGTAACAGTGTACTGCTCGGACACAATTTCTCTACAGTATGCCTTATACGCGTTAACAAAGACGGTTCTGTACGACAAGCCGTGAAGTCTATCGGACGCACTCCCGAAATAGCAATCGAAGTTGCATCCGAGTTTAAGGGTAAACTATTTGCCAATTCCGATTACACATACGGTCTTGATTCCATGTTGCAACCTAACGGTAAAGTATATACTCAAAGGCATATCAAAGGATTTGCGCGTCACCCTTCCGGGGATACTTTATTCGGATTTTCGCATTCTTACTTCATTTGGCTCGACAGTTCTTTACGGGAAGTAAAATACAGTCAATCGCCGGTGCGATTTATTTCAGCTTGTTATCTCGGTAATGATTTATATCTCGGCGGAATGAACGGCTTATGGCAGCTGCGTGATACATTTCCGGAATATCTGGGCAAAACATATCCCGGTCTGGATACGCGCATTGATGATATGGTAGCGGATCTTTGCGGTTGTCTCTGGATTGCTACGCGCGGTGATGGAGTTTTTGTTCTGGATCACGGACAAACTCATCATTTCGTTACAGATGATGGATTGTCTTCCAATACTTGTCGCAGTATTACTTTAGATTCAAAAGGAAACGTGTGGGTTGGAACCAACAAAGGCGTATCAGTAATTTCCAATTTCAATCCATTAACGGGAACAGCATCCATTTCGCGTTATACCACTGCGAACGGGCTTCTTTCGAATGAAGTGACCATGCTTGATGTGAAGGATGATGTCCTGTGGATGGCCGGCCCGGAAGGTTTATGTTGGGTGCCTGCGAACCGACTGCTGGTGAACATGACAGCTCCTCCGATTTATATCACGGAAATTATAGCAGGAAACGATACGCTGTCTGGTGGAGATTCAATCTATTTGGATTACAGCAATAATCGTTTGGTCGTAATGTATGAAGGTGTGAGCTTACCAAACGCATCTACATTACGTTATCGTTATCGTATCAGCGATTCACAACGGGAATGGATTACAACGGACAGCAGAGAATTATCACTGACCAATATCGACCCGGGGCAGTACACGCTTACTATTTATGCTTTGAACGCCAACGGAATTCCAAGCAAGCAACCCGCTGTATTGTTCTTTACCGTATCAACACCATTTTATCTTACATATTGGTTTTACGGTTTAGTCGTGATCAGTATTGCTGCGATAGTTTATTTTGCCGTACGTGCACGTATTAGTGTAGTTCGCAGGAAAACAGCAGAGCGAAGCACAGCGGAACGCAGAATGTTGGAATTAAGACTTTCAGCTTTGCGCGCACAGATGAATCCGCATTTCATTTTTAATGCCATTAATTCCATTCAGCACTACGTGTTGCACAATGACAGTGAAAAGGCATATACGTATTTGGCAAGGTTCTCTAAACTGATCAGACTTGTATTGGAACAATCTCAGTCGAATACAGTCCCGCTGAAACATGAAATTGAGTTGCTGCAGTTGTATATGGAGCTCGAACAACTTCGATTTTCCAAGCCGGTGAAAATTAATCTGGAAATTGATCCTGAACTTGATCAATCCGGTTTGAGAATTCCGGGAATGTTGATGCAGCCTTACGTTGAAAATGCTTTCTGGCATGGTTTGCAGCCACTGACGCAGCGTTCTCCTGAACTTAATATTCAAATTCATAAAGTAAAAGATTCATTGCGTATTACAATTACTGATAACGGTATCGGCAGACGGGAAGCAGCCAAACTGGCGAGTACAACCAAAGGAAGGTCCTTTGGTATGGTGATCACCAACGAGCGTTTAAGACTTACGGGAAGAGCCGGTCCGATGATCGATAGGGTAACGGTTGAAGATGTGTTTGATGAATCCGGAGCAATTGCAGGAACAAAAGTGGAATTGATATTAAGCTTGATTAATTTGCAGGACGAATGATAAGAGCAATAATTGTTGATGACGAACCGAAGAGTCGCGACGTATTGAAAACGTTGCTCGAACGATTCTGTACGGAAGTGGAAATTGCCGGAATGGCGGGATCGGTTGCGGAGGCTGAAGCCATTATTCAACAGGTAAATCCGGATCTGATATTTCTGGATATAGAAATGCCGGGCGGAAACGGATTGAAGCTCCTTGAAAGCGGTAAGACAGGTGCTGCAGATGTTGTGTTCGTTACCTCTTACGCTCACTATGCAATTCCTGCTTTACGCCTCAGCGCGGTTGATTATCTGTTGAAACCTGTTGAAGTGGAAGAGCTGAGAAACGCGGTAGCACGCGTGGCTGAGAAACGTAACAGCGCTGCAGGCGGAAATATTGATGTGCTTCGCGATAATCTCTCTAACGCTCCCGCCATGCAGAAACTTGCAATTCCGGGAATACAGGACGTTCGGTTCATTCGTACATCTGATATCCTGCGGATAGAGGCAGATAGCAATTATTCATTCATCATTACAACGTCAGGAGAACGGATCCACTCTTCAAAAACATTAGGAGATTTTGAAGAACTTCTTTCGGGTGTGCCGAATTTCTGCAGAGTACACAAAACGCATTTGGTGAACATCGACTGCGTTGTCAAGCTTATCAAATCCGATGGTGGTTATCTGCAGATGAAAGACGGTTCGCAGGTGGAAATATCGCGCCGTCGTAAAGCGGAAGTGCTGCAGATTCTGGGACTGAGCTGAAGATCAGCTTTCCTTTTTCAATTGCTCTTCCAGACCCTGAATAAGTAGTTCTTTCTTCGCAATCTCAAGACGCAGTCGTTCGATTTCGGCACGAAGATTTTCGTTCTCAACACGCATGTGAATTTCTTCAGGTGCCCAGATATTCACGTTGTAATAAGGATGCTCGTTGCTGTCGCCGGTTTCTTCCGGATGACGGAAAAAACTATATAACGGAATACGAAGTTCTTTAGAGATCTGTTCCAGCGTACGGATCTCAATTGTATTCTGCTCAAGGGCATGGTCCAGTTGCTCCTCAGTTACTCCCAGATACTCTGTAAGTTGCTTATACGTGAGCTTACGCGAATTCAGAACAGCGATGATGCGTTCTTTCAGATTGGGAACTGTATTGTGTAATTCTGCTTCCATAAATACACGTATCAGTTTTGCGGAGGACCGTCCGGCTGTCGTGGCTTCGGAATTTCGCTCTTGAAAATCTTTTGATAATCCTGAAAGGTCATTGTTTTCTCTTTCTCTTCCGCGTAATAATGCAGATACGGTTCAAATTGTTCAGGAGGCATGTATCCTTGAAGAATTGAAATTGTTGTTCGCTCCTTACCGATAAATGCGTATGAAGGGTAGGAGAGTCGACCTTGTAAAACGGCGATGGCAAAATCATGAGCACTACGCGTCCCTACCGGGCCTCGGTTAAAAAACTTCTGGCCATTGAACGTTACGGTGTCATGCGTTTCAGCATCGAAGCGAACGCAATAGTAATTCGCATTCATATACTTCGCGATAATCGGATGCGAGAACGTATTTGCGTCCATCACTTTACACCATCCGCACCAGCTTGTAGTGAAGTCTACAAAAATTTTACGCGGAACAGAATCACTCAGGCGTTGAGCTTCTTCCATCGTGTACCATTTCACTTGTTCTGTGGCAGGTTTAACCGCCGGAGGATCACCCGGACGGAATGCTGATGAACCGATATATACAGCCGCAACAGCTGTAATTGCAAAAAGAGAAAACAATTTCTTCATGGCATACGAATTTAAGAAAAAACCCCGCATCTGCGGGGTTTGATCATATTCTGTGCCAATTGTACGGATTAACGTACGCCGTGCATCATTTTCAGGATAGGCCCTTTCAAAGCGATCATCACCAATCCCAGGAAAATTACAAAGCCGGCAATGCTTGCGAAAATTGCGAATGCACCCATCGACTCTACGAACGCGGCTACAAACCCACCAATAATGTTGGCGAGGAATGAAGAAAGAAGCCAAACGCCCATCATCAACGATGCAAACTTAACCGGAGCCAGTTTAGTAACTACGGAAAGTCCAACAGGCGATAATGCCAATTCACCAATAGTATGAATGAGGTAAGTCAATACAAGCCACATCAGACTCGCTTTAACAGTAACGTCCGGATTTTCACCACCACGCTCTGCAACAGCACCAAGCATGAAGAAGAAGCCGATTCCAAGCAATACCATTCCCAATCCCATTTTCACAGGTGTAGAGAATTTTTTACCAAGATTACTTGTCCAGAAAATAGCAAACAATGGAGCCAATGCAACAATGAATAATGGATTCACTGCCTGGAACCAAGAGGTCGGAATTTCAAATCCGCCAACAGTACGGTCAATAAACTTATCTGTATAAAGACTCAATGAAGAACCGGCTTGTTCGAAACCAGCCCAGAAGAAAACCACAAATGCCGTAAGAATGAAAATTACAGTCATGCGCTGCTTTTCTTCTTTTGTAATCGGACGATTGCTTGCTTCCTTTTCTTCTTCAGAAGAATTTTCGAGGTGAGCCGGTTTCGTTCCGAGTTCGCCAAGGTACTTGCTTGCAAGAGCATTGAACAGAACCTGTCCGAGAAGCATACCGATACCTGAAATAAGGAAGCCGTAGCGATAACCGTAAGTGATAATTGCACCTGTTTCGTCTTTCACTGCAAACAGATTTTCTGCGAATAATCCGATTACCAACGGAGCAAGGAACGCGCCCAGGTTGATACCCATATAGAAAATCGAAAACGCAGAATCACGTCGCGGATCGTTGTTCGGATAAAGACGACCAACCAATGTGGAAATATTCGGCTTGAAGAATCCATTTCCGATAATCAAAAGGAACAAGCCAATATACAAGCCCACGTGGGTGTTAATCGCGAACAATACAAATTGACCGAGCATCATGGTAATACCGCCAATCGTAATTGCTTTGCGTTGTCCGATGAAATTATCAGCCAACCATCCACCGATCAGTGGAGTGAAGTAAACGAAACCAGTAAAGAAACCGTAAATAAGCGAAGCGTCTTTCTCGTCAATTGCGAGACCTCCTTCAACCCACTGTTTCGTTAAATAGAGAATCAAGATTCCCCGCATTCCATAATAACTGAAGCGTTCCCACATTTCAGTGAAGAACAAGAGGTAAAGCGCTGGCGGATGCCCTTTTTTGGTTTCTGACATGCTATTAGTTTGTTTTTGAACGTTTGCGAAGATAACAGGAATTGGGAATAATCAGCTATTCCCGCGTTTTTTTACAGATTTTGCAGGACGTAGTTCGTCATTTTAACATACAAATGATAACGTCCTGAACCCATTCCGTGGTTCTGATCCGGATACATGAAGAAGTCGAATTGTACGTTCGCCGCAATCAATGCGTTAGCCATCGCTACTGAATTCTGGAAATGCACGTTGTCATCCGCGGTTCCGTGAACCAATAACAACTTTCCGCGCACTTTGTCCATGTTCTCTGTAGGCGAATATGCATCATAACCTTTCGCATTATCCTGTGGCAAACCCATATAACGTTCCGTGTAAATGGAATCATAGAATCGCCAGTTTCCTACCGGCGCAATGGAAATTGCCATCTTGAAGAAATCCGATCCGACAGCAAGACACAAACTGGACATATATCCGCCGTAACTCCAACCCTGAATTCCGATACGGTCGCGATCAACGTACGACTGATTGCGCAGCCATTTTGCAGCATCAATCTGATCGGCACTTTCCAATTTACCCATCTGTCCGTAAGTTGACTTCTTGAACTTTGCTCCGCGATATTCTGTTCCGCGATTGTCAACGGAAACAACAATGTATCCTTTCTGCGTCAACATTTCGTGCCAAGCCAGATCACGATCCCAGGCGTCGTTCACCGTGTTGTGTCCCGGACCGCCGTAAACATGCATCAACACCGGATACTTTTTGTTCGGATCAAAGTTAATCGGTTTAATCATCCAACCATACAAAGTATCGCCATCTGCATTCTTAATGTTGAAGAACTCCTTCTTAGCAAAACCGTAATTGTGCATCGTGTTCATGAGATTCTCGTTCGAACGCAATACGCGCAGTTCTTTTCCGTCGGCAGAATTCATGGTGATGTAATTCGGAGTATTTGCAGTGGAATGGTAGTTCATGAAATACTTCATGCCTGTACTGAAGTTGGCTGTATTACTGCCATCTTTCATTGATAATTTCTTCTTTCCGCTTCCATCAAGCTTAATGCTGAATGTCGAGCGCGTGTACGGCAATCCTTCGTTGGACTGATAATAAAGAACTTTGGACTTCTCGTCGTAGCCGTAGAATGAAATCACATCCCACCATCCTTTGGTGATTTGCTTCACCAATGTTCCGTCCATATTGTAGTGATACAAATGCGTGCGTCCATCGCGATCGGAACTCCAGAGAAATGTTTTTCCATCGGGAAGGAAAGTGAGATCATCACAAACTTCCAGATACTGCGCACTGGTTTCAGTAAGGATAACGTTGGAGGTTCCGTCTGCTGAATTCACCAGCATCAATTCCTGTTTATTCTGCAGGCGATTCATGCGGATCACCGAAAGTACACTTGAAGAATTCGTCCACTCGATACGTGGAATATATTGATTGGTTTCCGTCCCTACATTCACTGGTATTGTAGCTTTCGAAGCGAGATCGTAAATGTGAATGCTCACGATAGAGTTCTTTTCTCCCGCTTTCGGGTATTTGAAAACATCTTCTCCGGGATACAGTCCGTTTCCGTAAACAGTCATCTGAAATTCAGGGACCATGCTCTCATCGAAACGATAGAAGGCTAACTTCTTTCCGTCAGGCGACCAGTACATTCCATTCGGTAATGCGAATTCTTCTTCATACACCCAATCTGTTCCGCCATTGATGATTTTATTCATCACCCCATCCTGCGTAACCTGAGTTTCGGTTCCTGTTACAAGATCCTTGATGAAGATATTGTTATCGCGCACGAAAGCGATTTTCTTACTGTCCGGAGAAAATGCTTCGAGTCGCTGCTTGCCATTGGTAGAAAGCGGCGTTAGCTTTTTCGTTGCAACGTCGTACACGTAACAGAATTCACGTGTAGAATAGCGGTAGATGTATTCCACTTCTGTTGTAAAAAGTATTTTGGATTCATCAGGACTGAAAAAGAAACTTGCGGTTTTAATCGGCTTTGATTGTCCTTCCGGAACGAGTTCGTCTTCATCGAAAATCATGTCCAGTTTCTTTCCGGTTTTGATCTCATATCGGAAAAGCTGGTTGCCTTCAACTCCTGAACCGTATGCCGCATAATGTTCGCCGCTCTTCAGCCAGTTCATACCGTAAACATTTTCCTGACGGAATGTTCCCTTTACGAAGATGTCCTCATTAGTGATTTGCTTAACGGATTGCGCGGTAAGCGTAAATGATAGTGCCGCAATGGAAACAAAGGAGAATAATCTTTTCATGTTCATAATTACGTGGAATACCTGAATTGAATGATCCGCCGATTGGCTGGTTTTAAAGTAATTTTGGGTGAATTTAATGATTTATCCGCGTCGGCTTGCCTCTCGGTTTCCGAAGGATAAAAACACGGATCAAAGGATGCAAACAGTGATGAAATATAATGTGCCTGATACGGACATGATTCAGGAGTTGCGCAGCATTTGCGGGAATGAATACGTTCATACCAGCGACGAGCTGTTGGAAAGGTACGGACAGGATGAAACAGAAGATCTTGTTTATCGTCCGGCCGTGGTAGTGGTTCCCGCCGATTCAATTCAAGTCAGTAAAGTCGTGAAGTTGTGTTCTGAAAACTCAGTTGCACTTACTCCGCGTGGCGCAGGAACAGGATTGAGCGGCGGTGCTTTACCCGTTCATGGTGGTGTTGTATTGAGCATGGAACGATTCAATCGCATTATTGAAATTGATGAACGCAATCTTCAGGCAACTGTTGAACCAGGTGTAATCAATGAAGAGTTTCAGAATGCGGTAAAGGAGAAAGGTCTTTTTTATCCGCCTGATCCCGCATCGAAAGGAAGTTGCTTTTTAGGTGGCAATATTGCGCACAGTTCCGGGGGACCGAAAGCGGTGAAGTACGGAACCACACGCGATTATGTTCTGAATCTGGAAGTGGTTCTACCCACCGGAGAAATTGTATGGACAGGCGCCAATGTGTTGAAGTATTCTACCGGATACAATCTCACACATTTGATGATTGGCAGTGAAGGCACATTGGGAATTGTAACGAAGATTGTGTTTCGATTGATTCCGTATCCTCAGCACAATCTTGTGATGCTGGTTCCTTTCGATTCCGCAGAGAAAGCATGTGAAGCGGTAAGTGCTGTTTTCAGAGCGGGAATAACACCTTCAGGAATGGAATTCATGGAGCGTGATGCGATTGATTGGGTTCGCGCTTATAATTCTGATATCACTGTTGATGTGCCGGAAACAGTTCAGGCGCATCTATTGATTGAAGTGGACGGCAACGACATGGATGTACTTTACAAAGATGCCGAGCGGGTTGCTGAAGTTGTAGCGCAATACGAATCAGGAGAAGTTTTGTTTGCCGATACTGCAGCGCAAAAAGAAATGCTTTGGAAGATGCGACGCAAAGTGGCAGAAGCTGTGAAATCAAACAGCGTGTACAAAGAAGAAGACACTGTTGTTCCTCGTGCGGAATTGCCGCAATTGCTGAAAGGTGTAAAGGAAATAGGAAGGAAGTACGGATTCAAATCGGTTTGTTACGGTCACGCAGGTGATGGCAATCTTCATGTGAATATCATCAAAGGTGATTTATCTGATGAAGTTTGGAACAATGAACTTCCAAAAGGAATTACTGAAATATTTGAACTGTGTGTGAAATTAGGCGGAACAATTTCCGGTGAACACGGAATCGGACTGGTGCAGCAACCCTATATCGGAATTGCTATTGATAATACGCGTCTGGAATTGATGCGCGCAATCAAGAAGACGTTTGACCCGAAGATGATTCTGAATCCGGGAAAAATTTTCATGCACAAAATCTGATCACTTTTAATCAAACCCGAATGAAAATCACAGAACTCACACTCGCTGCTCCTCATCCCGATGAGATGAAAAAGTTTTACAACGGAGCTTTGGGATTCAAGGAAATTGAAGCGGGATCCGACACTGATGGATTTTCTTTTCAGGCCGGGCACACACGTGTGAATTTTATTCCCGGAGATCGCGACGCAAAGTATCATTTCGCATTTAATATTAAACCGGATCAGCTGAATGATGCGGTGAAATGGATGAACAATTGCGGAGTTGAATTGGTGTTCAGTCCGGAAGACAAAGGCGTTATTGTTGATTTCCCGAATTGGTGGGCGAAATCCATTTACTTTTTTGATCCTGCAGGAAATATTGTTGAGCTAATCGCGCGCGGTGGAATAGGAGCGGCCGGAAATGCACCTGCGTTCTCTGCAAGCTCAATTGTTGGAGTGAGTGAAATCGGAGTTGTGACCGAAGATGTATTATCAATGCGCGAATGGATAGGAGCAACGCATGGAATTCCTGCGTTCTCCAGACACCAAAACACCGAGGAATTTTCAGCGATGGGAGATGATCACGGTTTGATTCTGATTGTAAGAACAGGTCGTAACTGGTTCATGGGAAATTTCAATGCGGCTCATTTTCCTCTTTCCATGACCGGTACGCATGGAGATCATGAGTTCAAGCTCTTATTGCCCTGAATATTGACAAATCATCCTTTTTTCAGGGGTTGAGCCTGCTTACGATTAACTATCTTTGCCGCCGAATTCCCTACCCATGAAAAACAGATTTTTCCTAATTCTATTCTTGTGTCTCGGGTTGTCAGCGTATGCGCAGGACAACGATGTTGCTGAACCTGAAGTTAAAATTGCCAACGAAAAATTCGAAGCGGCCAACTACGATGAAGCATTAACGCTTTACCTTGATCTTCTTGCTGATGATCCGCGTAACATGCAATTTAACTACCGGATCGGTGTATGTTATCTGAATACAAACATCAATAAAGCAAAAGCAATTCCTTATCTGGAACTCGTAACACGTCAACCGGGTTACGAACCCGATGCAATGTATCTGCTTGGACGTGCGTATCACTTTGCTTATCGATTCGATGATGCTCTGATTTCTTACAATAAATTCAAAGCTGCCGGAAAAGGTAAAGCGGAGAATCTTGCCGATGTGGATCGTGAAATTCAGAACTGTTATAATGCGCGCGAGTTGATGAAGTATCCATTGAACGTAACATTCGAAAACCTCGGCAGCAGTGTAAATTCTCCTTATCCGGATTACGCACCTTTTGTTCCGTCTGATGAATCTTACCTCGTTTATAACACGCGTCGTTCCGACAATGGAAATCTGCGTCAGAAAGACGGAAGCTATTTCTCCACAATGAGTCTGTCGCGAGTGAATGAAGGCGGATTCATGAAATCCAAGAATATCGGCGCACCGCTGAGTACGACGGATGGAAATGCTGAAGTAGCCGGAATGTCGGCCAACGGATTTTACATGCTTGTTTATTACGATGATGAAGTGGGAACAGGAGATCTTCACCTTGCGGAATACGACAAAACAAAAGGCGCATACAAGAAAGCGATCAAGTTGGATGAGAACATCAATTCAAAGTATTTTGAAATTGCTGCATGCATCACGAACGATGGCAATACAATCTACTTTGCGAGCAATCGTCCTGGCGGATTCGGTGGAATGGATCTGTATGTTTCAAAGCGACTTCCGAATGGTAAATGGGGCCCGGCTGTGAATCTCGGAGCAGAAATCAATACACCGTTCGATGAAGATTTTCCGAGCTTGTCACCTGATGAAAAAGTTTTGTACTTCTCTTCGAAAGGTCACACCAGCATGGGAGGTTATGATATTTTCAAATCCGATTTTGATGCGGCTTCTCAGAAATTCATCGGTGTAAAAAATCTCGGATATCCGATTAACACACCGGAAGATAACAGCAACTTCCGCATTTCAGAAAACGGACGCTATGGATACATTTCAGCCCGACGTGAAGACGGACTCGGAGATCTGGATATTTACCGCGTAACATTTAATGATGTTGAACCGAATTATTCCGTTGTTCATGGAATGATCAAATTCTCCAATGAAGCGAAGAAGCCGGCCTTTAACGAAGTGTTCATTACCGTGAATGAAACAAAATCAGGAGAATTGGTTGGTACTTACATTCCGAATGGAAACACCGGCCGTTACGTTATAATTCTCGCGCCGGGTATATATTCCATTTCAGTGGAGGCTCCCGGTTGCAAGACTGTTATGGAGTCAATTAACATCCTTGATAAAAGTTCCTTCAAACCTGAAATGGACAAGGACTTTATTCTGAATCTTGAATAAGTAATCAGCTTTTAAACTGGTTCACAAAAAAGTCCCGATCAGAAACTGAACGGGACTTTTAATTTTATCAGTAATAATACTCCGCTGTTAATCTTCTGCGAGAACGATAATCTTATCGCCTTCACTGAATTTAACCTTGGTTGATTTCTTCGGATTGCAGACAACGCCGTATGCTTTATCAGCATCATGTGCATGCGCTGCAATTCGGTATCCGATTGCGGTTTCCGAACGAATAGCACCTGCTTCCAAAAGAGTGTAGAAATCCACCGGCTTACCAAGTTCAACGTAATCCTTAATGTCGCGAATGTAAATCTCCGAGCCTTCAGAACGGAAGAGATCTTTAAACACGAGTTCAAGGTGTTTGTTTTCTGAAATCTGAGAAAGGAGCAGACTTACCAACTTATCGCTTACAATGAAGTCATCAGCCTTGGCAATCTCAGCGAGTGCACGGTTTCTTACATCACGCATTTCGCTTACAATACTCAGGTTAGCGTCTTCCTGTTCCGAAATGTTCCGAAGATGGAGCAGGGTAATCAATACTTCTGCATCCGCTTCCTGAACCGGCTTCTCATTTGAGCAGAGAATAATAATGTGATCAAATGAAGTAACCTTGATTTCATCAAGTACAGCACGTTCAGTTATAGGTGCTTTCTTGAATATGAGTTTCTGCTTATTCAAAGTCGATGCAATCTCTTTTGTTTCTTCAACCGCAGATTCATCTTCTGTAACAATCAACAATTCAGAACCGGCACCGACATAGTTATCCAATTCATTCACGATCATGCTGCCCTTCTCATTCCAACCTAAAACAAGTGTGCGTTCTTTTCCGGCTGCCGGGCGTTGTCCTTCGCGAACCGCAGACTTATCAGGAGCAGGAGCAGGTTTATCTGCAATGATGAGAGATTCATCATCTTCAGTAATAGCAATGATCTGGTCGCCTTTTTCAATTACGGTATCCATTGGCGGATTGATCATCACAGTATTATCGTTGCGCATCAGACCCATTACCGCAGAATCTTCGTATGCAGAAATCGCTTCACGGTACGTTTTACCAACGAGTTTCGGTTCAGTGTTGAAATAGATCTCCGCTCCGTCGAAATCCATGAGCTCGGTGTAAACCACGCTGAGACCTGACTGACGACAAGTTTGAGCTGTTACACGAGCAATAAGATCAGAGGAGAGAATAAGTGCGGCTTCGTTGTTACCAACCAGCTCAGCTGCTTCCATGTTCTTCTCTTCACGAAGTTCAGCCACGATATGATAAGGTTCTTTGTGTCGATCCGGATTATTTGTAATTGCAAGAACTGATTTGATTACGTAAACATCGGGTTGATCCGCATCTTCAGGAGACACAATGATGATTGATTTTGCATCATGCGGACTTACCACTTTCAGATCGTCAAGATCAAGTGGGCTTCCTGTTCTGCAGATAATCTTGGTATTCTTGGTATCAGGGAATTTTGATCGGATTTCATCTTCCATTTCAACTTTATCGCGATCCGCCATGATTACAATGCGCGGCTTTTTCTTGTTCTCATTTGCAATAAGGAGTTCTGAAATGATTGTGAAAATTTTGGGAGACCATCCAAGAATGAGAGTGTGATTACTTTCAAGCACCTTGGAACGGCCTTTGCGCATTTCTTCAATAGCGCCTTCCATGCCGGATGTAATTGTACCGATCAGTGTACTCACTATGAAAATACCGCCGATCGTTACAGTAAGCGCAACCCCGCGAACCAACCAATCAGCAGGAGTATCTTCACCCGGAGCACCATCATCTGCCATATTACCAGCGTCAAATGTTCTCATCAAACTGTTCCATGCTTGTTCTATCCAGCTTTTATCATCGCCGTAAGCAGCACCGGTGAAATACATGACAGTACCTGCGATGAGTACGATAAAGAGTGAAACAACAGCGAGCCAGCCAATTATCGCAATCGGGCCGGAGGAAAGCGTATTCTCGAAGGAATAACGCAGGCGTTCTTTGAGTGATGGGGTGGACATAAGTTTAATTTGTTGTAGGTAATGTTATGAAAAAAAATGCTGAAAAAGCAAAAGACGAACACCAAATATTTGGTCATTCGTCTTTTACTAATTTAAATATATCTGTAATATAATAAAATCTTTATTTATTCATTAGTTAATCATATGCATCTGTATAATTAAGTAAGGATTAAATAACTACATTATTACATTGGCATCTCACTACTAATGATGACTATGTCATTTTCTATTTCAAGTAGATAATACTTACTGTTGGCACCTAATACAATCAGATCTTCTGAATTCTCAATGCCAGTTACACTTAATGCTTGTGTCTTGTGCTTCTGGAGCATGTAGTTATTGATCTCGTCAAATTGAAGTCTCTTTACAGCCGAGGTTAGTTGTGACTGATTAGGCTCAATAGGATTAGCAACCAAGTTGTAACTTAAAGAGAGAAGAAGGGCGAGGGCAAGGGTCGTTTTTTTCATTTGTGTTTTGTTTAAGATGGTGATGCAAAAATTGCCATCGTAGGTTGGGTGTACAACGACATTTTCTACTATTTTAGACGGTCAAATTGATGAACGATAAATTGTTCCTTCTGGTGACTTGTCTGAATAATCAGCAGGTTAAAGTCGCGCGAAGCTACCTTAATGCTTTCGCATCGCGAGGTAATGAACACACCTTGTTGTGTCGGTTGTTTAATGCGATTTTGAAGAACCCATACCAGACTTCTAAGTACTATTCAGAATTAGTATACGGTAAGGTCAATGAAGGGGCAATTGTTCGCCTTAGCTCAAGGTTGCATTATAAATTGCTTGACACGCTCTTGATTGATATCAACGTTAGCCGAATGTTCGAAAGTGCTGATCACAATATGGCAATGGTTGTGATTGTACGTAAAATGTTACTTCAATTTTATATTCTGAGGGTTACAGCACAAGGAAGAAAAGTTGGAACACCATTGCTTATTAAAGCTTTGCGAATTAGCGAGAAGTATGAATTCTATTCTGTTCGACTTGAAATATTAAACTTGTTGAAAGGTCAGTCAACCGCTATTGGAGGTAGATCAACTTATAAAAATTGGGATTCTGCTATTAAGGAAGCAACAGATACATACGCAGCTTATTTGCGGGCATTTGATTGGTACAATAAGTATCAAGAGCTACATGGATATCAAGGAAATTTAACTCCTGAACAGCATATTCAATTCTTAAAAAAGGCAGTTGAAGGGTTAACGTCGGATTATTTACAATATCAGTCCCCAACCGTCAAGTACTTTCTTGGATACATGGAAACTGCCTTGTACGAACAGCAAGGGAACTTTGAAACTGCGATATTAAAATGCAAAGAAAATTTAGAACTCTTGAATAGATATGAATCAGTTAAAACTCAAGCCAGAATTTCCAATCAATATTCCAATATTGCGATCATGGAATTTCAAATGGGGCGACTATCTGAAGCTTTAAAATACAATACGCTTTCCATTGATGTTTCTCTAAAGAATAGCCCTGATATGCAGTATAAACTTATTCAGCGCGCAGAAATATTGTATCATCTGGGATCATTCAATTCCGCTATGGAAATCATTGATGATCTATTCAATAGTGTAGTTGGGTTATCGGAACTTCTTAAAGCGAAAGCTGAGGTACTTAAAGCCTGTCTCCATTTTGCGGCGGGTCAATTCAAGGAAGCTGCAATATTAGTCGGACAGAAGTTTGTTCTTTCATCAGACAAGGCAGGGTGGGAATTGTTTGTAAGAATTTTCCGCGTCATGATTTTTACAGAATTGCACAAGAAGGAGGAGGCGGAGACGGCATTCGAAAATTTATTGCGGTATCTTCAGCGGAACAAAAATAAATATGAGGTTCCCGGCAGGACGAAATTGATAGTTAAAATTTTCGGGGAACTAATAAAAACAGGCTTAGACTTTAGTAACATTAACGAGCCGACAATGAAGAAGATTCTTCATTTGAATTCTGACCCTGAGTATATGTGGAGGTATGGAACTGCTGAATTGATCCCTATTGACTTATGGCTGGAATCCAAACTCCGCAAAAAACGCGGACCAAAACCGGGACAAAAAAAGAAGAGCAACGCCTAACCCCAAAAGCGCTGCTCTTCATAATGATGTCCTGCCGGGCGGCAGAACAAGACAAATATAGTGTACGCAGCAACTTATACATCATCTGCTCAGTGTTTTTTAATAAATATTATTCACGTTAACAGGTTAATTTCTCTAGCGATATTTACAGGTCGAAACATCCATTCGTCCTCGTCAGTTTAAAACGGGCAAATGTCGAAATCAACACCGTGCTCATCGTCTTTCTGCTATCTTTGGAGTCAACGAAAAAATACATTTTATGAATATGCTCACCGGAAAAAATGCCCTGATTACAGGTGCGACCCGTGGAATAGGAAAGGGGATTGCCGAACTTTTCGCTAAACAAGGCGCCAATGTTGCCTTCACATACGTTTCATCTGATGAAAAAGCACGCGCTCTTGAGGCAGAACTCGCTGCGTACGGTGTAAAAGCCAAAGGTTATAAATCCGATGCGGCCGATTTTAAAGCTGCGGATGAACTCGTGAATGCTATTGTAGCTGAGTGGGGCACTATCGATATTCTTGTGAACAACGCCGGAATCACGCGCGATACATTACTCATGCGTATGTCTGAACAGCAGTGGGATGAAGTTATCAATGCGAACCTCAAATCTGTTTTCAATCTTACGAAAGCAGTACAGCGTCCAATGCTCAAACAACGCTCAGGTTCCATTATCAATATGAGTTCAGTGGTAGGAGTAAAAGGCAATGCAGGTCAGGCTAACTATGCTGCTTCCAAAGCCGGAATCATTGGCTTCTCTAAATCGGTTGCATTGGAACTCGGTTCCCGCAATATCCGTTGCAATGTAATCGCACCTGGATTCATTGAAACTGAAATGACCGGTGCACTGGATGAAAAAGTGGTACAGTCATGGCGCGATGCAATTCCGCTGAAGCGTGGCGGTACTCCGGAAGATGTAGCTAAAGCAACACTGTTCCTTGCAAGCGATCTGTCTTCGTATGTTACGGGGCAGGTAATCAACGTTTGCGGCGGAATGTTAACGTAAAACATTAATTACATTTTGAATATTAAAATCGTTACCGAAGCACCGGCTTGGTTTCTCCTGCTCTGTATTATTGCGGGGGTAGCTTATGCCGGTGTTTTATATTGGCGCGAGCGTAAGCAAAACGTGATGTCCAAAGGACTGATTGCGCTGCTTGGTTTTCTGCGCTTTTTATCGGTCAGCGTAATTGCGTTCCTGCTCATGTCGCCACTGCTGAAAACGGTTTTCAGAGAAGTGGAGAAGCCGGTTATTGTAATCGCCACGGATCATTCAGCGTCCATTGTAGCGAACAAAGATTCCGCCTGGTACAATTCTGAGTTTCCAGCTCAGTTAAATGATCTGGAAAACACCTTAAGCGAAAACTACACTGTTGTTCGCTATTCTTTCGGTGATCACTTCTCCGAAGGATCAGATTCCTCCTTCTCTCATAAGGAAACAGATATCAGCCAGATGTTCGATGAATTGGAAACGAGATACAGTGATCGCAATCTGGGAGCGGTTATTCTGGCTACTGATGGAATATATAATCGTGGCACCGGTCCTGCATACGCTGCAGAGTGGTTGAAATCGCCACTGTTTTGCGTAGCGTTGGGTGACACAACCGTGAAGAAAGATGCGCTGATAGAAAACGTCAGACATAATTCAGTGGCTTTCCTGGGAAATAAGTTTCCTGCAGAGATCATTGTGCACGCCGATAAATGCAAAGGAGAATCGGTGAATGTAACAGTTCGCAAAGGCGGACAGATTATCAATACACAACGTGTAACGGTTAACGAAGATAATTTCACATCAACCGTGTTGTGTGAATTGCAGGCTACAGCTACAGGAATTCAACGTTACTCCGTGAACGTATCTTCAGTTAACGGAGAAGAAAATACCGCGAATAACAACTATGATTTTTTTGTAGAAGTTCTGGATTCACGACAGAAGATACTTGTTGTTGGAGCTGCACCGCATCCGGATATTGCTGCGCTTAAGTTGTCAATTGAAAGCAACGACAATTATCAGGTAACCACAGCGCTTCTTAATGATGTGCCGCAGGAAATCAGTAAATACAATCTGGCCATTCTGCATTCTATTCCGGCAGACAATTCTCAGGCTCAAAAACTGCTCACCGATCTTGATGCAGCAGGAATTCCGATCTGGTATATTACCGGTGTGCAGGCGAGATACAATCTCTTCAACGCCCGCAAGACCGGAATCAGTATTGAAATGAATGGTAGTCGCCCGAATGATTGCCAACCTGTAATCGTAAAAGATTTTCCTCTGTTTTCGTTTTCTGAAAATACACTGAGCTGGTTTCAGCGCATGCCTGCAGTTCAGGTTCCGTTTGCCGGATTTGAAACAGGGAACAACGTTTCGGTTTTACTGAAACAAAGAATCGGAACACTTAATACAGATTATCCGTTAATGGCATTCTCTGAGCAGAATGGCAGAAAGACTGCAGTATTTACTGGAGAAGGAATCTGGCGTTGGAGATTGGCAGATTTTGCAGAGAACGGCAACCATGAATCATTTAATGAATTCATTGGCAAGACGATTCAATTTTTATCACTGATAGAAGAGAAAAGTTTCTTTCGTGTTGCTGCACCTAATTCAGTACCGGAAAATCAGAGAGCCTCATTTGATGCAGAAGTTTATAATCGCAGTTTCGAACTTATTCAGAACACTGAAGTGTTCATGGACATTACAGATGAACAAGGCCGCAAGTACAACAATACATTCTCTAAAACCACTCGTGCTTATCATCTTGACGCACCAATGTTGCCGCCCGGAGAATATACGTGGGAGGCTCGTACCAAAATCGGAACGGAAACATTTACGAAAAGCGGAAAGTTTGTAGTAACAGCCTTAATGGCTGAAAGAGTTGTTACAACAGCCAATCATCAGTTGCTGTATAATCTTGCTGCTACTCATAACGGATCCGTGGTTTATCCTAAAGAACTTCAGAGACTGGCTGACCTCGTTAAAGGCAGGGAAGATATTCGTCCGGTCATCTACAACCCGCAAAAAATGATGGATTTGATCCAAATCTGGTGGATTTTCGCGATTCTCATGGGCTTACTAACACTGGAATGGTTCATAAGAAAACGAAACGGTGCGTATTAAGAATTTGGATTTGGATTCCGGAATTCTTAATATTGTAAAGCACTCACAAACAACATCATCACATCATGAAATCAATTCAAAAGTTCATTTCTGCAAAAACGATTTTCGTACTTCTTGCTTTCGCTTCTGTTGCTTTTGTTGCAGAATCATGCGGTCAGAAGCATGCTTGCGGCACTAAACATCAGAAACGTCAGCGTCATAAGCGCATCAAGAGAAATACTACTTTCATGAGCGGGTTCAATGCTGTTGAACAACCTGTAGAATTGTCTAAATAGATCTGAATTTAAAATATGAGAATCCCGATTACTTTGTGATCGGGATTTTTTATTCAATGAGAACTCTGTATATCGTTTTGCTGTTGCTATTAGCTTCTGCGTTCTGCAAAGATTTTGATGCAGTATACATGAGATCAAAGTTTCAGGTGCACATTTTCCGAATTAACGATTCACTGCATTTCGGTCCGGACGATTTCGATCGTACAAAATGGAATTCAGAAGAAATAACATCTCTAGATAAGTTTCTGAAAAACGGTAACAGTTGCACACCTTCGGACGCTGCAGCAACGGGGTATTTTTTAATTCCGTTGATGAAAATAAATTTTAAATCAGATACGGCATTCATCGTTGCAGAAGGCGACACAAACGACATATGGATCTATGGAGGAAAAGAATCGTGGATTTACATGTACGGTAAGAAACGAGGCCTGATCGAAAGGAAATACATGCTGGCTCGCGGTATTGCCGGTGAAGGACCAAGCTACGAAACTGACAGCTGGATTCTGGATCTGAACAAAGATGGATATCCGGACATACTCACAAGGCACACCGGAGAGTGGTACAACATGAATGAGAATGGTGAAGCAGTTGGTGAAACTCTGGATAGGTTAGAGGCGGTAACATGGAATGACACAGGTTTCGTTACCATTCCTCTGATCAATGAAGACTCTCTGAAGCGGATTTACCAAGTCCATTATAAAAGATCACAGTAGAACAACAGAGGAATGTTCTTCCTCTTTATTTTTTCTCTTTCTTCAATCTCTCCAAGGCGAACATTTCATCTCTCAGTCGCGCCGCTTCAATAAAGTCCATTTCTTTTGCAGCAGCTTCCATCGAACGTTTCGTTTTCTGAATGGCTTTGTCCAATTGCTCCGGTGTCATGTATTGATAAACCGGTTCAGCTGCAATACTCAGGTTCACATCGCTTTCTTCTGCGTATGCTGATGCTGCTTTCTTCTTTTCTCCGCTGCCTCTGGTTTGAGCAAGTACTGCAGACATTGAATCTTTTGATTTAATAATCTGTCGCGGACTTAAGCCATGTTCGAAGTTGTACTGAATCTGTTTCTTTCTGCGGC
Source organism: Bacteroidia bacterium (assembly GCA_023151315.1). GTDB lineage: Bacteria > Bacteroidota > Bacteroidia > Palsa-965 > Palsa-965. The sequence goes on along the minus strand of JAKLJE010000034.1, from coordinate 14,885 downwards.
GATCGGTTTCGTCAATGGTCTTACGCATGGAATCCGTGATCTTGTCGGCATACATAATCACTTTTCCGTTTACGTTACGTGCAGCGCGGCCTACAGTTTGCACCAAAGCACGCTCAGATCTGAGGAATCCTTCTTTATCTGCATCAAGTATGGCAACCAATGAAACTTCCGGTAAATCGAGACCTTCCCGAAGGAGATTGATGCCGACCAGAACATCGAAAATTCCTTTGCGCAAATCCTGCATGATCTCCACGCGTTCAAGAGTGTCAACATCCGAGTGTATGTAACGTGTGCGAATTCCAACATTGGCAAAGTACTTTGAAAGTTCTTCTGCCATTCGTTTGGTCAACGTAGTTACAAGTACACGTTCGTCGCGCTCAGTTACTTTCGAAATTTCATCCAGCAAATCATCCACCTGACCTTTGCTCGGGCGAATTTCAATTATCGGATCAAGCAATCCTGTAGGTCGGATCACCTGCTCAACTACAATTCCTTCACTCTTCTGAAGTTCATATTCCGCAGGCGTTGCACTCACGTAAATCACTTCATTCTGCATGGATTCGAACTCATCGAATTTCAGCGGACGGTTGTCCAATGCAGAAGGAAGTCGGAAACCGTGCTCTACCAAAGCTTCTTTTCGCGATCGGTCTCCGCCCCACATTGCTTTGACTTGTGGCAGTGTCACGTGACTCTCATCAATCACCATCAGATAATCATCCGGAAAGTAATCAAGCAAACAGAAAGGACGGCTTCCTGCGCTTCGTCCATCGAAGTATCTCGAATAGTTCTCAATACCTGAGCAGTATCCGAGTTCTCTCAGCATCTCAAGATCGTATGTTACACGATCTTCAAGTCGTTTAGCTTCGATGTGTTTATCAATGGATTTCAGATACTCAACATGCTTTACCATGTCGTCCTGAATAAGATGAATGGCACCTTTCAAAGTTTCGGGAGACGTAACGAAGATATTAGCAGGGTAAATATTCATCTCTTCATATTTACCGATAACGCGTCCCGTTGTAGACTCATATGTTTCAATCTCTTCGATTTCATCACCGAAGAAAAACACGCGAACCACGTAATCTGCGTAGGCAAGATTGACATCTACGGTGTCACCTTTTACGCGGAAATTTCCTCTGAAGAAATCGCCTTCCGTTCTTGAGTAAAGTGAATTAACCAACTGGTGAAGAAACTTATTCCGGCTGATTTTCTGTCCACGTTTAATATTGATAACGCTTTCATTGAACTCCTGAGGATTTCCGATTCCGTAAATACAGGAAACTGAAGAAACCACAATCACATCTTTCCTTCCGGAGAGCAGGGCAGAGGAGGCGCTCAGTCGGAGTTTTTCGATTTCATCGTTAACGGAAAGATCCTTTTCGATGTAAGTATCAGTAGTGGCGATGTAGGCCTCCGGTTGGTAGTAATCGTAATAAGAAACAAAATATTCAACGGCATTGTCCGGAAAGAACAGTTTGAATTCGCTGTACAGCTGCGCGGCCAGTGTTTTGTTGTGACTTAATACGAGCGTTGGTTTCTGGATCTGATTGATGACGTTCGCTACAGTAAATGTTTTACCGGACCCGGTTACTCCCAGCAAAGTCTGAAACTGATTCCCGTTTTTCAGTCCGTGCACAAGTTGTTCAATAGCCTGCGGCTGATCGCCCGTGGGCTCGTAGTCAGAAACCAGTTTAAATTTCATGTTACAAAGGTAAGCGCAAACAAAGGAAACCGACGCAATAAACAATCGATCTATAGTTTATCTTTGCCGCCATGATTCTCGGGAAAAAGCTCGTTATCGTTCTGCCGGCTTACAATGCCGCACTTACGTTAAAAAAAACTTACGATGAAATTCCATTCGACATAGTCGATGAAGTTGTCTTGGTTGATGACGCCAGCCGTGATAATACAGTGGAAGTGGGGAAGTCGCTTGGAATTAAACATATCATTCGCCACGAAAAGAACAAGGGCTATGGTGGTAACCAGAAATCCTGTTACAACAAAGCACTGGAGATTGGTGCGGATATCGTAATTATGCTTCATCCGGATTACCAATACACGCCTAAGTTGATCTATTCAATGGCGTACCTTATTGCGAACGGTGTTTACCCTGTGGTTTTAGGTTCCCGAATTCTTGGTAAAGGTGCATTACGTGGCGGAATGCCGATGTATAAGTACATTTTCAACCGTTGCCTGACGTTTGCGCAGAACATTCTGATCAGTCAGAAGTTGTCGGAATATCATACCGGTTACCGTGCTTTCTCCCGGGAAGTATTGGAGTCCATCAATTTTGAAGTGAATTCCGATGATTTTGTGTTCGACAATCAGATGCTGTCACAAATTGTGTACAAGGATTTCGAAATTGCTGAAATTACCTGTCCGACAAAATACTTTGAAGAAGCATCTTCAATCAATTTCAGTCGTAGTCTGAAGTACGGTATCGGATGTATGTCTGTATCCTTCATTCACCGTTTTAATAAATGGGGATTGATGAAATCAGATCTGTACCATCTTAAAAAGTAGTTCTACTGTTTCAGCACTGCTTTTTCGTATCTTGAAGGCATGATTAAACTGTACACTGCATTACTCTTGACCTTGTTCGTTATAGGTTCCGCTTCATGCAAAAAAGATAAACGTATTGAAGGTTGTACTGATCCTAATTCCACCAACTACAATCCGGATGCAAATGTCAACGATGGCAGTTGTGCTTACGAAGTAGATCAGTTCTGTGGTACGTGGACGTTAACCGATACAATCCTTGATCAAACCACATTACAGGATACTGTAATTACACACGGAATTTCCATTACAAGAACTGGCTGGAATACCGTTGACATAGCTGTTTTGGGAGGTTCATCATGTATGGCCACAATAAAAGCTACAGGAGATAACAATGTCCTCACTATTTCTGCTCAGGACAACGATGAGTTTTTTTGCAGCAATTCGGCTACGGTATCCGGTACCGCAACACTCACCGGCAATACACTTGATTTTAGTTATGTCTGGAATTGGTTTATGCCCAATTTGCACGATTTGACGTGTAACGGACGGGCTGTACGCTGATTTACCCCAAAAAGCCTAATTGCAATAACTACCAGTTTCTTGCTCTATTTTAACCCATTATTGGAAGTTTGGTTAAAATGTTGGAAAATAGACGTCAATAATTGCGCTCAACTAACATTTTCAAACTCACATCAAACTTTCAAATCATGAAAAAAGGGTTATCACTATTCGCAGGACTTGTGCTTTCCGCGTCGCTGTTCGCACAGCTCGCTCCGGGAAGTACAGCTCCGAACTGGACATTTACAGACCTGAACAACAACACGTGGGATTTGTATACGCTCACTGCTCAAGGTAAAACAGTATTCATTGATGTGTCTGCAACCTGGTGCGGACCTTGTTGGAGTTATCACAATACTCATGCACTTCGTGATATCTATGATGAGTATGGTCCTAACGGAACAATTGTTCCGAATGAAATCATGGTTTTCTTCATTGAAGGTGATGCAGGGACTACAATCGCCGATTTGAACGGAACAGGAGGGAACACACAGGGTAACTGGGTAACAGGAACAACTTATCCTATCATTGACCCGGGTGCTCAAACTGCTACTTTCAACAACAACTACGACATCAATTATTTCCCGACAGTTTATAAAGTTTGTCCGGATAATAAGATCTATGAAGTAGGTCAGGCGTCGGCTCAAGGACTTCTTAACAGCATCAACAGTTGTACGTTCACTAACGATGCTTACGCTACTGCAGGTCCTGTGGCTCTTCAGTGTGCTACGACCTTTTCTCCGACTTTTGAGTTGAAGAACAACGGCACTACTGTTATGACTTCATGCACTATCACTTATTCATATGATGGAGGCCCGACTTCAAACCAACCTTGGACAGGTTCATTGGCTGCGGGAGCTACTACAACAGTTACTTTACCATCTAATACTTTCACTGCCGGTGCTCACACAATGACAATTACAACAACACTCACCGGTGACGATAACAATACGAACAACACGCAGACATATTCATTCAATGTGAATACTGCAACCGGTACTGCAGCTCCGGTAGCAAACAGTTTCGCGTCAACAGGATTCCCTTATGCGAACTGGGTTCTATCCAATCCTGACAACGGAATTACATGGACGCGCGCAACAACAAACAGCGGCTCATTGAAAATGGATTGCTACAACTACGGTACGCAAGGAGCAGTTGACGAATTCTATATCGAGCCGGTTGACATGAGCACTCTTACAACAGCATCATTACAGTTTAAAGTGGCGCACCGTATTTACAGTGCCAACTATACTGAACGTCTTGAAGTATTGGTTTCTTCAGATTGCGGAGCGACCTGGACTAACGTTTATAACAAAGCAGGATCACAACTTGCATCAGTAGCCGGAGCATCTACAACAGCATTCACTCCGACTGCAAACCAGTGGCGATCTGAATGTATTGACCTTTCATCATTTGCAGGACAGAACAAAGTATTTGTGAAGTTCAAGTGCACCAATGACTATGGTAACAACGTTTGGGTAGACGAAATCAATATCAGCAATGCAGTTTGCGCTACTTCAGTTGAAGAAAATACGGCTGCAAACAATTTGAATTTGTTCCCGAATCCATCCAACACCACCGCTAATCTGACATTTGATCTGACCGATAAGGAGGAAGTTACTGTGAACGTGTACAACTCAATCGGAGCAGTTGTTTACACAGAGAACAAAGGCACATTGGCTGCAGGAAAGCAGAACATTGTTCTGAATACTGAAGAGTTTGCAAACGGCGTATATCTCGTGGAGATCGTAGCCGGTGAAAAACGCTCTGTTTCCCGACTTTCAGTAAGTCACTAATCAGACAATTTTCTCTCAGAAGGCGCCGCAGCGATGCAGGCGTCTTTTTTATTGATAAATAGTAGGAAAACAGGGGCGAATAAAATTGCTTTTAACATTAAAATTTATGAATATAGTAGCCTGAAATGCTCAGATTAATTCTCAATCAACACACAGAAAAATGAAGAAAATTTACCTAGCAGCAGCAGCTCTCTTGTCAGTTGCAGCTCTCAATGCACAATCACAGCGTATGGTGCTTGTAGAGGAGTTTACTCAGGCTTCTTGCGGCCCATGTGCAGCAGCAAATCCTGCGTTTAACGCACTTCTTGCTCCAAACCTCGGAACAAAAGTTGTAGCCATTAAGTATCAGACGAACTGGCCCGGAGTTGACCCAATGAACACTCAGACTCAAACTTGGGTTGGTCCACGTGTTTCTTATTACGGAGTAAACGGTGTTCCTCACGGCGTAGTTGACGGTGTAGATATTGCAGACGATTGCAATGCATATGTTGGTTATCCGGGATGTTTGACACAAGGTGAAATTGATACACGTTACAATACGCCTTCATCTTTCACTCTTGGTCTGACACATACAATGTCCACTGATTTCGATTCAATTTTCATCACTGCAAATATTACTGCTTCTCAGGCATTCACATCTAATGGTGCTTTGAAACTTCATGTTGCGTTGCTGGAAGAAGAAATCAACTTTGCAACTGCGCCGGGCACAAACGGAGAATTGGATTTCTACGGTGTAATGCGTCAGATGCTTCCGAACGCAAGCGGAACTACACTTCCTTCAGCCTGGAACAACGGTGATGCACAAACAGTAACTTTCGCAGTTGCGGTTCCATCTTACATCTATGATATCAACAAGCTGCAGGTAGCTGCTTTCATCCAAAGTGACGGAGACAAGGCTGTACAACAAGCTGCAATCACCAGCCCGATTGCTTTGCCTAATGATGCGCAGCCAACTGCAGTTTCAGGTCTTCCAACCGGTGTTGCTTGTTCTTCATTGACATTCACACCTTCAGTTACAATTAAGAACACAGGTTCTGCTACATTGACTTCATTGGATATCAACGTAAGCGTTGGCGGTAACCCGCAGCCGGTTTACAACTGGACAGGAAGTCTTGCTCCGGGAGCTACATCTGTAGTTACACTTCCTGCTGTAACATACAACGGCGCTTCAGGCAATGTACCTGTTGTAATTTCTACAGCAAATCCGAACGGATCACCTGACGTTAACGTAACAGCAGATACCAAATCTTCATCTTTCCTTTACTACGGCGGTGCAGCAGTTTCAGTGCCAATGTCTGAAGGATTCACATCAACTACTTTCCCTCCGGGAATCGTTGGTATCGTGAACAATGATAATGATACTTACACTTGGACGCGTGCATCTGTTGGCGGATTCCAGCAGGGAACAGGAAGTGCTAAACTTTCGTTCTACAATGCTGCTTCCGGAACTTCTGATGACCTTGTACTCGGAAACTTCGACATGACAACTGCTGGGAACCCGAACATGACGTTCAGTCTTGCTTACCGTCAGTACCAGGCAGAACAGGATCGTTTGCAAGTAATGGTTTCTACAGATTGCGGTGCAACATGGACAACAGTTTATGATAAAGCAGGTTCAACTCTTTCTACAGTTGCTGCCAGCACAACTAACTTCACTCCGACATCAGCGTCGCAGTGGAGAACAGAAACTGTAAACCTTACATCTTACGCAACAGCAACAAACCTTCTCATCAAGTTCGTTGGAACTTCCGCTTACGGAAATAACCTTTACATTGATGATATCAACATCGGTACTACTGCAGTTGAAGAGAATTCATTGGTTTCCGGTAGCATGAACCTCGTTCCGAATCCTGCGAATTCATCTGTTAACCTGAACTATACTTTGGTGCAGAATGATGAAGTAGTGATCAACATTTACAACTCAATCGGTGAGCTTGTTTCTACCGAAAACAAAGGTGTTGTTCCTGCAGGAGCAAATACTACAGTTGTGAATACTGAATCACTTGCTAACGGAATGTACATGGTTGAACTGGTAACAGGAGCAACTAAGTCAGTTTCCCGTTTGGTGGTGAATCACTAATCGTAATTGAATTGATTGAAAAACGCCCTCGATACCGGGGGCGTTTTTTATTTGCATATAATCACTCGTGTTTGCAGTCCTACGCGATCATACAAATCTTCAACCTGATCGTTTTGCAAACTGATACATCCCCAGGTCAGGTCCTGCTGATCTTCTCCTGGCCAGCTTCCGTTCCAACCATGAATGCCGATTCCTCCACCGAGTTTCGTATTCTTCGGAGGTTCTTTTCCTGCTTTATTCGCAGCAACTATTCTGTTGTATTCGTCTCTTGATATCAACTTCCTGTCCAGGCCTGATTTCGCATCTGCATTGTTCGGATAATTCAAACGCATCCATCGTGTTCCCAGCCACGCACTGCTACCACCACTTGTAAACGGACCAACTGTTTTCTGAATGATGCGATAATTCCCTTCAGGAGTTTTATTGTCGCCTTGCTGCTGTTTATGTCCGATCGGTTCCTGACCTAAACCGATGATATACGTTTTCTGAAGCTTGCCCTTATAGTACAATTGCATGCGGTACTGGCTTTTCCATGCGATCAGTAACGTGTCGACGTTAGTTAGTGAATCGGGTAGTGGTGGTAATGATTTGTCCGCATTGGCGTATGTACCGTTGAACTTGCCTTCAACATACGTTCCTGCTTTGACTGGAATCTTTGAAATATAATTTCGTGCGGAATCGGAAAGGCGCGGCCAGACAACAACGGCGCTGAGAGAACAGATTCCCAGCAGGGAAATGATTATCCATTTACGACGCATACACGAATTTAGAAAAGCAACTCACGTTTCTGTGAACCTCGAAAACAAATGTGATCAGCGGAAGGACAGCTGTATTGAAATTTGATATATCTGTCTTCGCTTTTATTCAGGCAAACGTTCCCAGAAAACGAAACCGTTCTTTTCACCAATGCGTTTCAAGTGTGGCCACCAATCTGCAACATCAGCGGCATAAGTGTTTTTGCAAACGAAATAAACCGGACGATCCACTTTACCATTCACCAACCATTCCCGTTTCCATTCCCGCATTTGTTCAACGGTGACAATTGAATTATTCCGAACTTCTTCTTTGTTGGAAATAAAGTCTTTGAACAGTTTATCTCCTTCCATTGACATAGGATGTGTCTCTCCGTAGAAATATTGTGCGTAGCTTTTATAGCCCAATGTTTCAAGGTGACAATTCACTCCGCGTTTCGATTTCCAGAATTCAATGGCAGCATTCTGTGTATAGTCTTCCACGTGCGGAACAAGAATAAACATTGCCAGCGAAAAAACGAGAACACCTCCGATGGAAATGGATTTCCAATATTGATCCGCTTTATTTCTGAAGTATCGCCAGGAAGAATATGCAGTAACGGCAAGCATCAATACTCCGATGAACCATTCAAATCCGAGCCAATTCGTCCCTGCGAGAAAACTGGCTTCAGCAAACTTATCCTTAATAATTCCGTTTCTGATGAGTGCCGGAATCAACTGATCAGAGAAAGGAAGCAGCAGGAATGCAAGTCCGAGAATTGTTCCGACAACTGCATTGAGAATACCGATCCATTTTCGGATTCTGAAATGCCCGGATTCGAGTTGAGTAAGACTGTGCGCCGCTAAAAACGTAAGCGGGAAATACGTGAGCGATGCATAGTGTATGATCTTGGTACGAACGATACTGAAAAGTATCAGCACCATCCAGAAAAGAATTCGCATCCACAATAAGTTGTGTTTCTCAAAGGGAGAAGCGTTTCCGTTTTTGAATAAACCATGTAATGCAATTACTGAAGCGGGGAAGCAACCGATCAGAATAACGTACCAATGATAGAAGAAGTTGTGTCCGTGTCCTGCATCTTCTGTGGAGAATAATCGAATTTGATACACGATAAAATCCACAATCAATTGCGCTTTCCCCATTGCGGCAAGCGTAGCAAACCAAAGTGCTGCCGGAAGTAATGCGGCAATCACATACAACCCGAAATGCTTCCACAACATAATCGGTTTGCGCTTTATCAGTCGAAAGGCCAGAAAACACAATCCGAAAATGAGCAGTGCAACAGGTCCTTTTGTTAACACAGCAAGAGAGAGCACCAATCCGGAAATAGCGATTCTTCTGTTGAAGAATGCGGAAGGCGAATCAGTAAGTTCATTCGTGTAATTAACGAATTGATAAATGGCTATGAAGATGAAAAGATTGAACCACGGATCAATGATTCCTGAACGGAAATAAAATTGAGGAAGCAAAGAACCGGCGTACATCAGTACCCATTTCCAGGCAAAGCGTTCGCCCGAAATTTTCCGACCCATGATGAAGAGAGCAGAAAGTGTAACTGCTCCGCTCAACGCATTTGGAAGTCGTGAAGCGAATTCATTCATTCCGAAAACTTTCATGCACAGCACCTGCATCCAGATAAACAGCGGTGGTTTTTCCCAGAAAGGGAAAAAGTCGATCTGCACTACGCCATAATTACCGGTAACGATCATTTCACGTGCGCATTCCGCAAAGTTGATTTCATCCCAATCGAACAAATGCACATTGCCCAAGAAAGGCACGAACAGCAACAGCGATCCGAGGAATATCAGAAGCGGATATCTGAGATTACTGTTTTGCACGGAACGGATAGGGAAGAGGAAGTTTAATGAGTTTGAAACGCATGGATTCTCCAACTACAAGTGTTGAGAAGAATACACCGAACACAGATCCCGCCACAACATCTGCAAGAAAATGTTGAGACAGATAGATGCGCGAATAACCGATTGCCAGCGCAACTAAAAAGCACATAAGTGCAAGCGAACGTTTCTCGAAACAAAAACTGAGCGCAAGAAAGAATGCAAATGAAGCCGTCGTATGTCCTGAAGGAAAACTATCATACAACCAATTCTCAACTCCATCGACGTAATGCAGATCGATTTTTTCCACGTGCGTGAAATACCATTTCGGTCGTGGTTCTCCATTGAAAACTGTCATGCGCAACCCCTGAATGATCATTGAAGGAAGCAGTGTTGCAAATCCGACCACCAATCCTGCACGTCGATTCCATGCAAAAACCAAAACGCAAAAAATCGTGAGTGTCCATCCGTCACCAATAAGTGTGATGTACGGCATGATAAAATCGAGAAACGCGTTGTATCTGGAATTTACTGCCAGATGAATTTCTGAAGTGGAATAAGCATACAGAATAGTAAGCCCAACCGCCAGAAAAATAATCCAGCTGATGAAAAACAATCGCGCGTGCGAGATGAGAGATCTGTAATGCTGCATCCCGAACAAAGGTAACTATGAAGAGTGGAAATTAATAAGCGCCCATCACTTTGATCAATCGCTGAATCTGGGTTTCCCACAAACGACGATTGGTAATGATGTCATCTTCGCTTTCACCGAAGTCTGTAATAATCAGGCTGACTTCACCGGTGAGTTCATCCTGCGACAGACGGAATTCCACATACGTTCCTTCAGGCTTATCAACCCAACGGAATCGCAGGTAGTTGTCGATTTTCGCATTCAGAAGTTTCGCCTGTTGAATCTGTCCGTCCCAATTGAAGGAGTACATGTCGTTCTTCAGGTTCACGTCATCAGCGAACCATTCCTGAAGTCCGCTTGGAGTGCTGATGAAATCATAAAGCAAGGTAACCGGACAGCGGATGATGAATTCCATCTGGTATTTCCCTTTCGGTTCCGCTTTTGTTTTCTTTTCCGGTTCAATAGGTTTATCGGAAATAACGTGATGCGTAATAACTTCTGTTTTTACGATACGTTTTTCACCTGGAGCCAGTTTACCTTTTTGTTTCTTAAGATGAATGTGTGAAGGAAGTTTCGGTAACGCTGCGAGTTCAGGAGAAAGCACAGGTTTCTCTTTTCCTTTGGACTTCACCGGAGGCGGAGCGGCAACTTTCACAGGTTTGGCTGCAGGTTCAGCTGCTTTCACCTTTTCTGTCTTCACAGGTTTGGCTGCAGGTTCAGCTGCTTTCACCTTTTCTGCCTTCACAGGTTTGGCGGGAACAGCAGGAGCCTTTACCGCATCTTTATTCTTTGCCGCAGGTTTCGCTGCAGGTTTGGATACTTTCACAGGTTTAACAGGCGCCTTTTTCGCTTTTTTATCAGCTTTAGGTGCAACTGTTTTTTTGTTGCTTTTGGCAACAGGTTTCGCTTTGGGCTTAACAGCCTTGGCTTTCACTGCCTTTTTCGCTTTGGATTTCGCCATTACCGCAATACAATCTGCTCGTTCTACTTCTAAAATTCGCGGAAAAGTAAATAAAAAACCGATATGTGCAAGTCCAAATAATTACCATCGGTTTTCACCAAGAAATAGTTGGAGTTAAGGAAAATACTATATTTGCGCTCCCAATCCGGAAATGGCGTTTTTTAGCCGGAAACGCAACAAACAGTTTTGGAATGTTGGGAAAATCGCTGAATTTGAGCGAAATGGCGAGGTAGCTCAGCTGGCTAGAGCGCAGCACTCATAATGCTGAGGTCGAGAGTTCGAGTCTCTCTCTCGCTACGAAGGACAACTGAAAAGTTGTCCTTTTTTATTTTTTTCAATGCTGAGGTCGTAGTTCGATCCCGATAGCTATCGGGATCTCTCTCGCTACTTGATGACCAAAACAAGTGGTCGAACAGGAAAAGCAAGCAAAAACAAATGCTTGCTTTTGTTTTTGTGAAGCTTGCTGTTCCCACGCGGAGCGTGACTTGTTTTGGTCCACTGCATGAGTGAACAGAGTCCGGCAAAGCCAGTCTCTCTCTCGCTACTAAGGACAACTGAACGGTTGTCCTTTTTTGTTTTGACAGAATTCTGCGTTCGAAACTCGCAACAAAACTACAAGGGTGGGTACCTTTTGAAGGTTGCACCTTACGAAGCGCTGACGTAAAAGACTTACATGAAATTCTCGTGAAGTTAAATATTAGCAATTTCTGCTAATGAGACATGCCTGAAGATTGATTACTTTATTGAGTTGCAACTTAATCTAAGACTTAGTGATTAAATATTTTTGATATTATAATTAATACCTTATTCATCCTATATTTATTGTCAATAAAAAAGTAGACTAAAATTCTATAATTGATGAATGCAATTGAAAGTATCTTGGCCATTAGGGATCCTAAACTGCACGCGAGTCTGCAAGAAACTTTTGCGCAGGTCAAATTGCTACTAAATGAATATAAAAACAACTTCGCTACATATACTGATCACTCCATAAATCATACTGAGCACGTTTTTGAACTTGCTTCAACTTTGTTGACTAAATCTGAGATTGAAAATTTGAACTCAGACGAACTTTATATTCTTGGAATGAGTTGCCTACTGCATGATATAGGAATGTGCCTACCTGCTGATAGAATCGAAGAAATAGCATCAACAGAAGATATAGTTAAATATCGTGGTAACCATCCAGATCTAACTACCCAAGATTTTATTCGTGATATACACCACGAGCTAAGTGAAAAATTCATTCTCCATGAATGGGAGTCACTGAAAATCCCTAGTAAGAAGTACGCCGAGGCAATTGGATTGGTTGCCAAAGGGCATCGGAAGGTAGATCTTGGCAATGTGGATGTTTACAAAACCAAGTTTTTTGTCAGGAATGCCAGTCGTGATTTTGTTTGCCTACCTTATTTAGCATCTGTTCTTCGTATAGCTGATGAGTTGGATGTTACTAATGTTCGTACGCCAAAACTACTTACAAAGTATTACTTGCCCAATAATGAGCAAAGCGCTAGGGAATGGTCAAAGCATATTGCTACTACTCAAATCAATTTTACTGAGGACAAAGTAGTATTTGAAGTTAAATGTTCAGACCATCCGGCTCACGCTGCGCTTGAAGAGCAGTTTGAAAAAGTGCAATCAAATATTAATTATTGTCAGAAAATTATTCGAACAATTGGTAATACAGAGGATAGACGGTTCTCGCTTAAGCTTCTTAAGGTTGAAGCAAACTATTCTTTTATTGATTTTGATCCTAAAGGGATCAAATACTCATTTGATGTACCCAAGGTTGTCAAAGCTTTTGTTGGGGAAGATCTCTATAACGATCGTTATACTTCATTAAGGGAGGCCTTACAAAATTCTATCGATTCCTGTAGATATCGGCAAGTTACACAAGGGAACGCGTATATACCTACGATAAAAGTTGTTATCAATAAACAACAAATAACCATTGAAGACAATGGGGCCGGAATGGACGAATTCATTATCGAGAACTTCTTTGGACGCTTAGGTAGTAGTTTCTATGAGCAGGAAAAAGTAAAAACGCAATATGAAGCGATTGGACAATTTGGAGTTGGTGTTTTCTCCTATTTTTTAATGGCAGAATACGTGGACATAGAAACTAAAACTTCTACTAGCTCAGTTCTCAAGTTTAGAATAGATCAAGATCCCAAAAGTTACTTTCATTTTTTTGACAAAACTAACCGCTTGGAGCAAGGCACTTCAATCACGTTATATTTAAAAAGTGAAATTTCCGTAGAGTTTGAACCTGCGACGGCATGTGCTTACATCAGGAGAATTTTTAAACACATTGAATTTCCCATTCAGGTGTGCATTGATGGAGAGAACCAAGTTATGCACTCCATACCTCTAGCAGTTAATGCGGACAAAGAAATAAGAGCGCGGCTTAAATTGCAGAACAAAAAAATTGCACCTCAAATAGAGGTTCTCAATGCAAACGTAAGTAATGCCGATTTTGAAGGTGAATGCACTTTATTTTTATACAAATACGATGAAAACAACCTCGACGTAGCGACAAATTTATTTGATTACGAAGCTTTTGATGGTGCTCACCCTCGTCATGTCATGAGCGAAATTTCTGTCTCGCAAAAGGGCGTATTCGTTTGTGAACTGCCCGCCTCAATAGTCCATACAACTATTGGCAATATAAATCTGAAGAAAAAGAAGAAAATTAATATCGACAGAAACTCATTTACTGAAATTGAAGAAATAGCCAAACTAATACTACAGCTCGAACTACAGCTTCTTCGTCAAGTCAAGTATAAATACGAAGCAATGTATGATTTAGAAAAGTTGGTTGATAAAACACAAGATTTCCTATACCGCAATTCAACTGCCTACTTCAGCGACAAGATCATTTGTAATGAACTTACCCGAGATATTTCGGAGTTTATATATGTAAAAGTCTATAATCACGGAATTAGTGAGATACTAACATTGTCTCAGGTTGTAGTCAAATTCGCTGATTTAATATTAATTACTGAAGTCGAAGGACCGGAAACATTATCCAAACAACTAAATAGACCCTTACTCTCTTGCTTAGGGAACAGATATGGTTCATTTAATCATATTAGAGCAGCATTAATTCGATTGCATGCGTACGTCCCAACAATTATCATTCACGACAATCTAAGGTACCAGTGTTTGTCTCGGATCCCGAACAACAAATATTTAAACGCTAAAGGTGTGTTCGAAAAAATAATGAACAGCAGTTATCATGGTTTAGAATCAGTTCAAAGCAGCAAAATAATGACAAGCATTTGGCTATATAAAGATTTAGAAATTAATTATGTCGATGATTCATTTATATACAATTTGACGCATCCTTTTCTTACTTTCTGCATAAACTCATATGATCGGTTTGCGAAGGATTCTAAAACTTTAAAGATAATACGGGCTAGCCTTGAATACATTTCCGATTTACACGATCCGGATGATAAGGTTACACAAAGACATATTGATGAATTGAACGAAATTATCGAACCTTTGAAGAGTTTGGGTTTAAATTATACATTTAACATCAACGACATTGAGAATTAATATTGATCTTGGAATGCTCTAAATCAAGGATTGGCTTCATTCGAAAGTTTAACATTGGAAGGGTTAGACAAAGTAACTCCTTCTAGCTTTATAGACAATAGTAAAGAAGCCGCAGACATATCAACATCAAAGTAATTAACGGTAAGAATCTTAATTTGTAATAGTCGAGACTTGATCTGACAGTCAAGGGTCAAAAATCATTCACAGA
>JAKLJE010000033.1 GCA_023151315.1 Bacteroidia bacterium | reverse complement strand
CTCCGGACTTTTCAACTTTAACAGCTTCGTCTATGTATTTCTTCAATACAGATTTATGTTTTAGAATTTCCTTCAACGAAGTAAATCTGATCTGTCGGGCTGATTGAACATTTGCTGTTTGCTGAATAAGCACTTTCTGCGGATCTTTCATCAAGGTTCCTTTGAAAAACAGAAGGGCACAGTAATCCTTGAAACCGTGTATCAGGAACACATTACTCCCGTTTAATGTATAACACGGTTGGCCCCATTTCACTTCTTCATCAAGTCCGGAGGCGAGCGCAATTGCACGTAAAGCGTCAAATTCGTCCCTCCATTTTTTTGATTTGCGGATGATCGCATCAACCTGCTCACTCATGTTCTCAAATTTGATTTTGGATTTCTAAATATAGGGATGAATTGATGTGCTCACGCCGCTGCTGTTTGAATTGGTAAACTTAAATGTTAGTGTCGCTGAGCAAACTCAGATTCAGGCGCAGATCAACAGTCGGAACCCAGCCCGGCGCATCCGCGCGCTTCACTGTATTGAAGAAGCAACCTATTTCAATGGCGCTTAAACGATAACCGATTCCGGCCTCAAACACAGGCTTGAATTTACAAAAGCCCAACTGCGTCATAGCGTATGGCGCGAAAATATGATTTACAGTAGCTTTCTTGTTGAAGTAGTATTTCATGCCGGCCATGAATTGCATAAAATCATCATTGGTATGGCTCCCGATTGGTTGATGAAGGAACAAAGCCGTTGTTCCCCAGGTTGCTGTAATAAGTGTATTGTCAACACCGAGTCCGAATGTACCGTCAATTCCGAATCCTTTCTTGTAAATATCTGCAGAACTCATGACAGGAAATGGTTTTCTTATTCCGCCGCCGAGAAAAATAGATACTGATTGAGATTTAATTTCACTAATTCCGCTTACGAGCAGAACTGCCAGCAGAAGCACCCGTTTCATATGTTTGAATAGATAGTATATAAGCCAATAAAACCTTGATGATATTGAAGTTACTGAGTACGTATAATTTTTTCCAGCGATTTACCTTTAGCAAGTTCGTCCACAATTTTGTCCAAATATCGAACCTTCTGTGTCAGCGGATTTGTGATGTCTTCTACTTTATACCCGCAGATCACTCCTTTGATCAATGCTGCGTTGGGATTCAATCGTGCAAGAGTAAAGAACTCTTCAAACGTGGTTGCTGATTTGGATAGTTGGATTATTTCCGATTGAGAATACCCGCTCAGCCAACTGATAACAACAAGCAATTCTTCTTCTGTGCGCCCTTTTTTCGTGACTTTGGCAACATAAAGGGGATATACAGATGCAAAAGTCATCTGAGCAATTCTTTCATCCTGGGATTTCTTCATCATGTATTGAAATGATCAACAGACAAATTTAGTGGCTGTAGGTTCATACTGGCTGTTTTAATAAAATATTGCTTCCGCTGATGAGTTTTGCGTATTAAATTATCTGCAATCAAAAAGAATAGTTATTGTATCGGGATAATTGATCAATATAAAAAACGTAAACTTGGAGCGTAAAACAAATCACCAACCTATGAAAACAAATATCACCAACCTCGCATTTAAAGGAGGCGGAGTTCTTGGAATCGCATACGCGGGAGCACTTCAAGTGCTTCAGGATAACAACATACTTCAGCAAACACAACGTGTAGCCGGGACTTCAGCCGGCGCGATTACAGCAGCACTTGTCAGTCTGCGTTACACGGCGGAAGAAATTTACAACATCGTTCAGGCTACGGATTTCAAATCATTCGAAGATGGTATGAATCCGCTTCGTGTGGCTACCAAATACGGTTTGTATGAAGGTGATGCATTTCTGAACTGGATGAAGACGCAGATAAAGAACAAAGGATTATCCGAGAATGCAACCTTCACCGATTTCAAGAACAACGGTATGGCTGATCTGCATGTTTTCGCTACAGATCTCAATGCAAAGAATCTGAGGGAGTTTTCTTTTGCGACTACACCAAACGTTATTGTTGCAGAAGCAGTGCGTTCGTCCATGTCGATTCCATTATTCTTCAAAGCATGGCAGTTTTCCAATAATAATCCGGACAACCACCTTTACGTTGATGGCGGAATGGTGTACAATTTCCCGATCACTATTTTCGATAACGGCGGATCGCCGAATGAAAGTACTTTAGGATTGTATCTGCAAAATCTCGGACCTGCTCCGGCTCCAAGTGATTTAGGTTACGATCACTTGTTGAAATACATCGCCGACTTATTCGAAACAATGCTGGATGCACAGTTGATCGACTTCGATAAGAATCCGGAAGAAAAAAGTCGCTCTATTGTAATTGACAATCTGGGAATTTCTCCAACGAATTTTGGATTAACCAAGGAGCAACAAACAGCATTATATAATTCCGGAAAGAAATATGCAACTGCTTTTCTTGCGGGTAAATAGCCCGGCTTATAAACAGCTTGAAAAAGGAGAAAAGTGATTTTCTCCTTTTTTTATTTCTCCTGTTAAATTAAATCACAGCAGTGTAGCGCGATTTATTTTGCTGATGAGCCGGATGATGTAAAACCTGAAAAGATTCTCCAGATATCCGACTTGTATTCTCCGGCCATGTTATTGTCAGTAATCAGCCACAAATCTTCCTGTAAAATTGAATCATGCACATCCTTAATCGGAACGGCAAGGAGTTCGTTGTATGTGTTTTTGAATTTCTCCTGTGTGAACAGGACTTTCCCCTGACGGCGGAATAGGATCAGATTGGCAGCCTTCTCCTCGTATGAAAGATCGAACGGACTGTCACTTCCCGCTACGAAAGTGCCATAGCGTACAACGTGATTGAAAACATGTGCCGCGGTGTATATTTCATCCGCGCACTTCGTTGTATTCCAATACAACACACCGTTTTTATTCAAATGCGTTTTAGCCATGGACAGATATTCAAATGAATAAAGATTGGTGCTGTTCTGACGCCAATAATAGGTTGTATTCATTACGATTAAATCATACTTCTCCTCCGGATTGTTTTTGAGCCACCTTCTTCCGTCATCAATGATGATTTTAATACGTTTATCAGTGAGAATCGGAGAAATTTCCGGATAATTCTTAATCAACTCGAGATATCCCGGATTAATTTCAACTATCGTAATTTCTTTAACCAGCGGATAATCCGAAATTACCTTTGCCCAGGAACCGGAACTCAGCCCTATCATCAGTACACGCTCCGGAGAACGGTGAAGAGCTGAAATCATGTAAGCGCGATCAATGGCATTGATGTTAAATACCCAAGGGTCGGTATTAATTGCTCCATCATAGGCGCCGCTTCCGAAGAACCTGTCTTCCTGGTCTACTGTGATCGTGCCGCTTCTGTTGTGAAATACGTGTTTGAATATTTTGTCATCACCGAAAATCGTCTGGTATTGAAGTCTAGCCAGATAATTAGTGTAAACGGTTTTGTGTGATATGGTGACACCAATTATCAGCAACATAAAAATCCCCGCATACTTGAGATTCGTTTTTCCCCGTTCAGACAGTAACCGTAATATCATTCCAAGCAAAAGAAGAACAATGCAAAGTCCGCTGATAATAGCTTCGGGAGAAAAGTAATCGTACAAAACGTAGCCCGTAATTAACGGGCCGGATGTTGCGCCTATAATGTTCGCAGCGTAGAGCAGGGAAGTTTGCTTTCCTACTTTTTGTTCATCCGTGCTGACTGCAATATGGCAGAGCAAAGGAAAAATGCAACCCAGCAATCCCGATACAGTTACAACATTCACTGCGAGCAATGCTCCGAATGCGCTGTGAATAGTCATCAACCATGCAATAACAGGAAAGCCAAGGAAGTTGATGATTGCCGCATAAAGCAGGTATTTGGAAATGAGTTGCAGAACATTTGTGTCCGGATTTTTTACAGATCTGTATCCGTATTTCGCTCCGAATGCAATTCCAAACAGAATGAGTGACAACACTGCTCCGAATGTGAATGCATGGCCTTTGAATACGTACCCAAGTATGGAAAACCAAACTATTTCCATGCTGATGCTGACGAATCCGGCGATCAGCGAGATGATAAGTGCTAATCTGAGATTCATGCTTCAGCTGTTTTTTTACGAGTGTTAATGAATGTGAGAAACGCAATCAGAAAATTAAGCGTGGCAGCAACATAAACCGTGGATTGACGCGTGCCGATAACAAACAGTATTCCGACGGTAATAAAACAACCGATCGCAGATCCGAGAGTATTGATATAGTAAAGTCTGGTAACGGAATTCCCGACAGACTTCGTCTTTTTGAAAAGATAAGTCACAAGAACAGGTAACGTAGCTCCCATTGCGAACGTTGGAATCATCAGAATCGCAAATACAATAAATGGCAACCAGGCCGCACCGAGATTAAAAGTAATTACACTGATGTACTCGATGAGAGGAATGCTGATGAGACCGAACAAACCAATTGAAGTTTCGAATACAATGAAATAGTTGATCAGTTTCCGTTCGGAGGCATTGGACATCGCGCCGCCAAGAAGCGAGCCGAGTCCCAGTCCAAGCATAAAAACAGATACAATGATTGTGATGGATTCAACATCCGTTCCGAAAGAAGCGAATAATACGCGTTGCCATACAATCTGGTAGATGATGGCTGAGACTCCGGAGCAGAAAAAGAGCAGCGATAGATTTCTGATCATGTAAACAAATGCGAGGTGTGAATTTTTAAGTGTACAAAGTAAGGCTTTTTCACAATTCCGTCGACCGTTAATTGTTATTAGAGCTGAGCCTTAACTCGTGTTTTATCACTTTCATCAGCTGCTCACGTTAGGAACTCCCTTTGTGTTGCAAATCATTGAACGGAATGACTACAGTCATTCCGATAGGCAGAATCACATGCTACTTTTAATTGAACTAAAACAGATCATTATGAGCATCAGTAAAAGATTTTTATTTCTGGTTATTCTCGTCGCAACTGTACGTGTTGTGAATGCTCAGTTTTCATTGCAGAATTGCGTGGTTGAACGATTCACAGGTTCTTGGGTGACTTACGAGCCTGACGCATATCTCTATCTTGATACGCTTATTCAACATCACCCACGTGCGATTCCTGTTGCCGTGCATGTAGGTGACTCAATGGAAATCAACGATGGTATAATGATTCAGAGTTTCTATACGTTGGCTTATCCCACCGCAACAATGAACAGGACTGGCTATTCTATATCACGAAGTTTGTGGGACGCTCAGGTAACATCCATTCTGTCAAATCCGAGTACCGCAACGATGTACTTTGATTCCGTGATTTTCTCAACAGCCAGCAGACAGCTGGATGTTTACCTGCGTGTATTCTTTACAGGTACGGAATCCGGCAATATGCGTTTCAACTGCATAGTTGTTGAAGACAGTGTGTATGGATCTGGTACAGGATACAACCAAAGTAACGCGTATAACTCTGTTGTCGGTCATCCGTTTTATAATGCCGGAAATCCTATTGTCAATTACTGTCATCGCTTTGTTGCGCGTGCGTATCTGGGCGGAGCTTTCGGTACACCGGGAATTATTCCTTCAACGGTATCATTCGCGTCATCGTATCAATGTCATTACACGTACACTGTGCCGGCCAATTATAATGAACACCGGATAAAACTGGTAGGACTTGTTTCTAAATACGAAGGCTCATTACCAACCGACAGATATATTATCAATGCAGAGGCGTTCGATCTGGATACGGCGCAGTTCATTAATCTGGGTACCGGAGAGTTAGTTGCCGCTCCTCTTTTCGAAATGTATCCGAACCCGGCTTCGGATTACGTTGTGCTAAAGTTTCAAAGCGTACCGTCAACAGACGTTCTGAACCTTGTGGCTTCAGATGGACGCACAGTACGTTCCTATAAGTTGAATTTGGATGCAGACCTGACTTACAGTATTTCAATCGAAGATCTGGCTCCGGGTATTTACTTCTTCAATTGTGGATCGGGTGCTGTCAGATTCATGAAGTACAATGAATGATCGTATCGAGTAGTCCCATCTATTTCACAAACCTCTGGATTACTCGAGTCATCATATTTCTGAATTATTTAGGCTGTATCGATGCTTTGCTGAATCGACCCCAGGCTACAAAAGATGTCAGGGCGAGAAACACTAGTGCTCCGACAATCGGTTCGTTGTTGGAAACGTGGTAAATCGTCGCGAGTATCATAATGATCGATAATCCAACAGCGGCAATCGGTGTAAGTATAGGTTTGATTCGCAATGCAGCCGGTAGTATTAAACCGAGTGCGCCTAATATTTCGCTGATTCCGATGAAACGAACCATTCCTGCGCCGTAGTCATTAACAAATGACATTCCACTTTGCTCCAACTGCTCAATAGGTGCAGTTACTTTCATGAATCCGGCCAAACCGAACCCTATAGCCAGCAAAACCTGAGCAATCCACAATGTGATGTGCAGTGCTTTTGATCTTTTTATCTCCGTCATATTAAATATTTATTTGAAGTTTGAATATTGCGCTAAATTACTGACAACTGGTTTACATTTGTAATCAGTTACCTTTAGGTAATCAATATTCATATCCGGATGGAAAAGAAAGAGCATAAAGATTGTACTTCCGTTGTTATCCCGGTTCGGGATACTCTGGATATAATAGGAGGCAAGTGGAAACTGCTCATACTGATTTCCATAGCTGAAGGAAATAAACACTTTCGTGAAATTGAAAGAAGTATTCCTAAACTTTCAACCAAGGTTCTGGCAAAGGAATTGAAAGAGCTGGAAGCGAATAAACTGATTGAGAGAAATGTCATTGATGACTTTCCTGTTCGCATTGAATATACTGTTACACAGCACGCAAAATCATTGAAGAAAGTGATCGCTGAGTTACAAAGTTGGGGCGTAAAGCACCGCAGGAAAATCTTTGGGAAATGAATGCAACGAAAAGAAAATTGATTCCTGAGAATCAGTTCTAATTGTTGGTATCGAACTCCACCATCCACTCTATACCATATTTGTCTCTGAACATACCGAAGTAAGTTCCCCAAGGACTATCAGAAATCGGCATTTCAATTTGTCCGCCGGCTGAAAGTCCGTTGAAAATTGTGTCGGCTTCAGCTTTGCTTTCTGTGTTGACAACGATTTTACTTCTGTTTTCGTTCTCGTTTGTACGTCCCATCATTTCGGGAACATCATTTCCCATTAAAACACTTTTTCCGATGGGTAATGCAATGTGCATGATTTTATTCTCTTCATGCTGCGGTACAGGAAATTCTTCACTGGAAAGTTCTTTGAAACGAATAAGCTTTGTGAAAGTTCCGCCGAATACAGATTTATAAAAATTGAAGGCTTCTTCTGCGTTGCCGTTGAAATTGAAGTGTGGATTAATGTTCGCCATTATCTTGAAGTTTAGCTTTTATTTCTAATAAGAGTATTTAATGAACTGTGTAATATTTGTGGATAAGGAAACGTAGGGCTCTGTTGATTTTCGTGTAATACCACAAGTTAATTCAGTTAGTGTTCCCTTACAGATTTTTCTCCATTACAGAAACAGATTTCTGCAGGAATATTGAGTTCGGAATCGTGATTATTTCGCCTGAAGAAGTTTTAAGATGAACAAAGAAGTAGGTCAGATCTGAAACTTCTCCTTCAAAGGGGTAATCTTTGTCCAGAATCTTTATTGTATCTCCGATTTTCAAAGGGTGATTAAAGAAAAGCAATAAACTGGAAGTTACGTTAGACAATAATGACCATTGTGCAAAGAATGCAATTCCCAATGCTGTAAGAATTGTTCCTACGAATACAGCAATTTCACTTTGTTTCAGTCCCCAGATAGCTGCAATGATTATTCCGGCCGCAAGAAAAGCCATTAGGTTAACGGCTTTTATAATCATTTTTCTGCGGCTGCGTTGAAGCTGCGTGTGCTTTAGCGAATTGTTAACGAAAGTTCTGGTGAGGTAGTGCGTTACAACATAGGCAGCAATCACCGCCGCAGTTTCAATGATCTGAATCTGGAAAAGTTCCATGTTTTCAATTATTAGGTTGTGAAATTGTTCCGAATTCTCAAGTCAAACTTCTAACGTCTGCCGTCTAAAATAATTTTAGTTCTCAGCACTCCTGCCACCGTTAAACTATCCGTAATCTCTCCGTCAATTACGCGATCGTACAATTCTTCAAAAGGAATTTTCATCACTTCAATGTCTTCGTCTTCTTCCGGTTTAGCTTCGCCGAATTCGAGGTCTTCTGCAAGAAAGAGTATACAATATTCATCGGACGCCGAATTGCTCAAGTGCATGGTTAAAATCTGAGTCCATTTTTTCGCAGTGATTCCCGTTTCTTCAAGTAACTCACGCTTCGCACTATCTACTGGAGCAACTTCGGGATTTCCACCACCTTCCGGAATTTCCCACGTGTATTGATTGAGAGGATAACGCCATTGGCCGACAATGTAGGTGTTGTACTCTTCATCAAGAACGACAACTCCTATTGCAAGATTTTTAAAATGTACAACTGAATACGTACCGGGATGTCCGTTCGGATTCGTTACATCATGCTTGGTCAGACCGATCCAGGGCGAATCGTAAATCTTCTCCGTTGTATGTGTTATCCACGGATTCTCACGTACCGGCAGTTTCTTGTGCTTCATGTTGCAAAGTTAGCAATTGGGTACTGAGTGCTGTCAGGACTTAAGTCCTGACAGCACGTCCTGACAACACTAAGTGACAATGTATTACCTTTGCACTCTATGCGCTCCGCCGGAGAAATAAACATCCAATCACTTCCGGGTTTTTCCCGCCTTTTCCTCGATTACGTCGCAGGAAATCCCGATCTCAATACACTTTACGATTTTCGCCCCGACCAGAAAGGTTACGAGTATGCTATTAGGAAAGTTAACGCCGGACAGTACAACCGTAACATACTTTGTGATGTGATCACAAAGCAATACGAGAACAGCGGAACCGCGATACCAATTTCATTGATGGATCGCCTCCGACAGAATAATTCCTGCACAGTTACTACCGGTCATCAACTGTGCATTGCGGGCGGACCTGCATACTTCGTGTATAAAATTGCATCCGTGATTCAGCTTGCAGAGAAGTTGTCTGCCATGTATAACGCGAACGTTGTTCCGATTTACTGGATGGCTTCCGAAGATCACGACATCGATGAAATTCGCAGCGTGAATCTCTTCAGTAAGAAAATCACTTGGAATACTGAACAATCAGGTGCTGCTGGCAAACTGCAACTCAACGATTTTCATTCTGCTCTCGAAGAGATTGTAAATACTTTAGGCAGCAGTCCGCGTGCCTTGGAAGTTGCTTCAGCTCTCAAGGAGATTTACGCTTCCGGAAAAAATCTTGCTGACGCAACACGTAGTTTTGTACACTGGTTGTTCGGAGATAAGGTAATTGTCATCGATCCGCAGAATACGGAACTTAAAAAAATCGCAACCTCTGTTTTTCGTGATGATTTGATCCATGGTAATGCTGAAAAGTTGGTGAATG
Organism: Bacteroidia bacterium; assembly: GCA_023151315.1. GTDB lineage: Bacteria > Bacteroidota > Bacteroidia > Palsa-965 > Palsa-965. Next base: position 36,982 of record JAKLJE010000033.1, on the reverse strand, counting down.
AAACCTCAAACTGGCTCAGCGGAAAATTGTACGATGTACAGGTGAACCCGCGACGGGTAAATCTGTTTCATTTGTCGGATGGAAAACGCGAACGTATCGAGAAAACAGATAGCGGTTATCGTCTCACAGATTCCGGGAAAGAATTTTCAGAATCTGAACTGATTGAGTTGCTGAATGCAGATCCTGAAGTTTTCAGTCCGAACGTTGTACTTCGTCCTTTGTATCAGCAAATCATTCTGCCGAATGTAGCATATGTTGGTGGTCCGGGCGAACTTGCTTATTGGCTGCAGTATAAATCAATGTTCGATCATTATCATGTCTCGTATCCAGTTCTTCAGCCTCGGTATTTCGCTGTGCAAATCACGTCGAAAGATCTCGAATGGATGAACAAGAACAATATTGCCCCGCGTGATTTCAGCGAGAACTACGATGAGCATTTGAAGCGCAAACTGGCTGAGCGGGCAGGAGAGGAGCTTTCATTGGAGAATGAAAAGGAAGTTCTTAATCTGCTTCGTACAACAATCACCGAAAAAGCAGCGCTTGCGGATTCAACATTACGCGCATTTGCTGATGCTGAAATGAAGAAGGCTGAAGAATCATTGAAAGTTGTTGAAGTTCGAATGATGCGTGCACTTAAGCAGCGAGAAGAAGTATTCACAGGACAACTGAAGAAGCAGTACGATCGGATTCTTCCGAACGGAACTTTGCAGGAACGCTCAGAAAGTTTCCTTTCACTTTATGTGAATACAGGAATTAAAGTCGAAGATCTGCTGAATTCAGAATTGTTTCCGGTGAGCGGCGTGCGCTTCATTACCACTGAGGCGTAATCACAACTCTTCTTGTAATTGTTCCTCTTTGATTCGAGAATCGGATCAGATAAATTCCTGCCGCGTCCGGAGCAATGAAATTCCCGTATGGGTCTGATGTTTTTTCTGAATGAACAAGTTGTCCTTCGGAATTGAATACTTCAATAAGAGTCTGTCCTACTGTTCCGTTCAGCGTGTAATTAAGCAACGACCAGGAATAGTTCACTTGTGCATCAAACGATTCTACATCACCGAAGTGTACGGCGCGTATAGGGCTGTACCAATGACTTCCGTCAAAATCTACTTGACGCAAACGATAATAGTTTACTCCTTCATTCGGCGTTTCGTCAACGAAGCTGTAATATGATGTTTGAGACGTCGTTCCGTTTCCGTCCACACGCCCGATTTCATTCCACACATTATTTTCATTTAATCGCTCCACCGAAAAATAATCGCAGTTCGTTTCAGTCGCAGTTGACCACGTCAATAGTGAAACAGCTCCGGATGCTTCTGCCTCGAATGAAAGAAGTTCTACAGGCAGCACTGTTGTGCAATTGACATCGAAAGGATAAATCATAATGTCATCGAGCTGCATATGATGATCGTTGGCCGGATCATTCAGATCACTCCATCGCAGCATAATTTCTTGCCCCGCAGGAATTGCCACATCTATACAACCTTGAATACGCACACGATTCGCACTTAAGTTTCCGTCTAGTGCGAGACATTGCACACTGGTTCCGCCACACGCAGTGCCGCCCATTCCCGCACTCTGTGCACTGGTATAAATTTGAGTGAACGAAAGAGGCGCAACTGTTGTCCATACACCGGCAGTAAGACTTGTTACGGTTGCTCCGGTTTGGTAACTGAATACCAAAGTATTCACGTTGGTTCCGTTTTCCGCAATGGACCATTGTTCACCGTAGTAATCAACGTATATGGAAGTGATTGGACCTCCTGTCGAATTCACGAGTCGCAATCCAATGTGATTGGTTCCGGTTGAACCCGCAGCACGTGAGCCTAAACTACGATCTGTCCCTGAAGCATAGATATATGTATTCCCTCCATTATTCAGCGTGGTATAGGTTGCTTCTATAGTTGGTTGATCATCGCAGGATGTTCCTCCGCAAGTACCGCCTATACCTTCATCAATGTACCAGCCGGTTATCGTGGTGTTATTCGTCCACGGAGACGTGCTCCCGTCAACTGTATTGGGTAGTGTATTGAAGTCTTGCGTGTAAGGTGTTCCTATTGCAGTGAACGCAGCTTGAGAAAACAACTGATGCGATGCTATCAGCAATAAACCTGCAATGAACCTGTGCACGTGTGTACGAATCATTTCCGTAGAGTGGCACAAGTGGTTCCGGCTGTGGGGGATTTGCCGGTAGGATGTTCACTTGAACGAAGTCAAAGTTAAAGCGAATGTTTAAACTTTCCTTTACCGGAATATCAACAAAAAAACCCGCCTGTGTGAACAAACGGGTTTTCAGAATTTAGGATCCTGATATTATGCTTCTGCAGATTCAGAAATCTGAATTTTTTCCTGAATACGTGCTTTTTTACCGGTAAGACCACGCAGGTAGAAAATACGTGCACGACGTACAACACCTTTTTTCTTCACTTCAATTTTTTCGATGAATGGTGAGTGCAATGGGAAAATACGCTCAACACCTACACCGTTCGACATCTTGCGAACTGTGAAAGATGCAACCGCATCATGACCACGACGCTGAAGAACAACACCAGTGAACTGCTGAACGCGTTCTTTGTCGCCTTCTTTGATCTTGTAGTGAATATTTACTGTATCTCCTGCTTTGAATTCAGGATGAGATGACTTTGGATTGAGCTGACTTTCAGCGAATTGAAGCAGATTCATGGCGCTTTTCTATTTAATTTTCCCAAAAATGGAGTGCAAATATACGTGAATATCTCAATTGTGCAACTCATTTATCAAATCGGGGTGTTATTTATCTTGCGCATTATGAACGATTACAAGCGCCCCACGATTGAAGACATTCCTAAAGTGAGATACAGAACCCGCGAGTTCCGCGATTCTGAAGGAAATTTGCAGAAAGTGCAACAGGAATTTTACGGTGTACGCGAAGTTAATGTGGTCAGCGGATGGGCCCGTTTCGGGCATTATCTGCTGGATTTGGTCTTCATTAGCGTTATCCGTTTCGTAATCGAGTTCGGAATCGGAATGGCCATGGGCGCCGGTTTATTAGGAACTCCCGGACCATCCTTTACAATTTGGATTGCGATCATGGGCATTTTTATAAATGTGCTCTATTATGCAATATTCGAAACGATGACCGGCGGTACTCCTGCTAAATTGATTCTGGGACGAACCGTAATTGACCAATACGGACAGCGACCGGATGCAGGGACAATTTTTCTGCGTTCACTGAGTCGCTTGGTGCCGTTTGAAGCATTCTCCTGTCTCGGAGAACGCGGGTGGCACGACACGTGGACCAAGACTTACGTTGTACGCAAGGAAGAAGCGGATGAGTTACGTCGACTGTTGGCGGAACATGAATTGAAATTGACTACAAAAGACGCTGACGAATACAGAAAAGCTACTGCCGGACCTCAAATGCCGCAGTAATTATTTCAGAAGATCGGGTCTGCGTTGCTGAGTACGCTCTACAGCTTTTTCATGTCGCCATTGAGAAATTTTCTCTTCGTGTCCGCTTAATAATACATCGGGAACTTTCCATCCGTTGTATTCAGCCGGACGAGTGTAAACAGGCGGTGCAAGCAAATTATCCTGGAATGAATCACTCAATGCAGAAGTTTCATCATTCAAAACTCCCGGTAACAATCTGATGATGGAATCGGCTACTACTGCAGCAGCTAATTCGCCACCTGAAAGCACATAATTACCGATGGAAATTTCTCTTGTGATGTAATGTTCGCGTACGCGTTCATCAACTCCTTTGTAGTGACCGCATAGGATGATGATATTCTTCAGTGCCGACATTTTATTTGCCAAAGGCTGATCGAGAAGTTCACCGTCGGGCGACATATAAATCACTTCGTCATATTCACGTTGACTTTTCAGATGATCAATACACGCTGCAATCGGCTCAATCTTCATCACCATTCCTGCGCCACCGCCGAATGCATAATCGTCCACTGATTTGTGTTTATCAGTTGCATAATCACGAAGATTCACCAAATGAACTTCAGCAAGTCCTTTCTGTTGCGCCCGCTTCATGATCGAATGTTCAAACGGACTACGCAACAATTCAGGTAAAACTGTGATAATGTCAATACGCATGCGGCAAAGATAGCATCAAGACATGACACCTTAGACCTTAGACCTATGACAATCCCGACTGCCTGATTCGCGATTCCCGATTCCCCAATCCCGATTCCCGAATGCCCGAATCCCGATTCCCGAATGCCCGAATCCCGATTCCCGAATGCCCGAATGCCCGAATCCCGAATCCCGAATCCCCGTATATTTGCCCGTCTGATTGCAAAAGTGCGTCAGTTTTCTATCTTTGATAAATTGATTATGAGCGATATCCGTCACAACTGGACTCTTGACCAACTGAGAAATCTTTACAACCAACCTTTGCTGGAATTGGTTTACAAAGCTGCTACTGTGCATCGTCAGAATTTCGATCCTCAGGAAGTGCAGGTGAGTTCTTTGCTTTCCATTAAAACAGGTGGTTGTTCAGAAGATTGCGGTTATTGTCCGCAGGCAGCGCGTTATCAGACCAAAGTGAAAGTACATAAACTGCTTTCAGTTGATGAAGTTACCGAAGCTGCTACACGTGCTAAAAACGGTGGCGCATCACGCATGTGTTTGGGTGCTGCATGGCGCGAAGTACGCGACAACTCCGATTTCGATCGCGTTCTGGATATGGTGAAAACCATCAACACTCACGGACTCGAAGTGTGCTGCACTTTGGGAATGCTTACGGAAGATCAGGCACAGAAACTCTCTGATGCCGGTGTTTACGCTTACAATCACAATCTCGATTCTTCAGAAGAATTCTACGGCGATATCATTACAACACGCACGTACGACGACCGCTTGAACACATTGAAAAATGTGCGCAAAGCCGGAATGACCATCTGCTCCGGCGGAATCATCGGAATGGGCGAGTCTGTTGACGATCGTTTGGGAATGCTCAAAACGCTCAGCGGACTCAATCCGCATCCTGAATCAGTTCCGATCAATGCACTTGTTGCTGTGGAAGGAACACCTTTGGAAAATCAACCTCCTGTTCCGATTTGGGACATGATCCGCATGATTGCCGTTACGCGTATTGTGATGCCTAAAACTGTAGTGCGTTTGTCTGCAGGACGAATGAACATGTCGCACGAAGCGCAGGCGTTGTGTTTCATGGCCGGAGCTAATTCCATTTTTGCAGGTGATAAATTGCTCACCACACCGAATCCTGCATTCAATGAAGATATGAACCTGTTCAGCATTCTCGGATTGCGCTCCCGCGCTCCGTTCAAGTACGCTAATAAATCTGAACAACCAACCGAATCTGAACTCGCAAAATCTTGAAACATTACGCACGACTTTTAACTTTCATTCTTGTATTGTCGTGCGGCATCCTTTCCGCGCAGAAATGGTATTCTGTGCCTAAGATGAACAACGAAAAGTATTTCGTTTACGCAGCTTACGGTATGGGCACCGCGCACTGGTACTCTGAGCTACGCGAAACTTCTATTTATGATCAGAACGGAAGTGCTTTACACTCCGGTGATCTCAAATTCCGCGCGAAGAATTCATCTACATTTTACGACCTCGGAGTAATTTTTCCGGCAGGTAATCTGCGATTCGGATTGGGAATGAATTTCGAACGATTCTTCCTTACTCAGATTCTATTACAGAATACCGTTCAGCAAACTTCAGGTCAAACAGGAGTTATTTTCGATGAGAGTTTCCGCTTCGATAAATTGTACTTCCAGATGGAGGTGCCGTTCTGGCCTGAAGCCCGTTCAAAATGGGCGCTGAGTGCAAACATGAACCTCGGATTTTTCAGCTTCAACAACGTAGATCGCATCAATCTCTTCGGTTCCGATGCGCTTGCTACAAGTACGTTTGTGAATCTGAGCCCGATCGGTGAAATGACGGTGTATCCCGGTGTTTCCCTCTTCCTGCGCCCGGTTTGCGAATTCAAGTATTTCAAAAATCAGGCGGTGGATTCGTACGGACTCGTACGACACAATATCGTAACGTATTCTCTCATGATCGGTATTCGTTACGATCCTTCTGTAATCGACGAATTGAAATAATTATGTCCGCTTCCGTTTACGGAGATTTCCTGAATCAAAGATTGAATGTAAGAGCGGAACAGAATGCGTTGCGCAAACTGTTACCTGCAAATGCAGATCTGATAGATTTCAGTTCAAACGATTATCTGGGCTTATCTCGCTCTCACGAACTTCATGACATTATTGCTGCGGAATACGAACTGGTAATGAAATCCGGTGAGTTCCGATGGAACGGTTCCGCCGGTTCACGTTTGCTCAATGGAGATTCTGCTGTTGCACATCTTACCGAAAAATTTCTTGCTGATTTTTTTCGAAGTGAATCAGCTTTGATTTTCAATTCCGGCTATACCGCAAACGTGGCATTGATGTCGGCATTGCCTTCACGTACTTCAACAGTTTTGTACGATGAGAAAATTCACGCCTCTGTGCGTGATGGAATCCGCATGAACGGTTGCCGTGCCTGGTCTTTCCGTCATAATGATCTGACCCATCTTGAAGAACTTCTGTCCAAATCCACCAATGAAATCTGGGTAGTTGTTGAATCAGTTTATTCCATGGATGGCGACAGTCCGGATGCTAAGCAATTGACAGAACTGTGTGAACGATATAATGCAGCACTCATTGTGGATGAAGCGCACAGCGGCGGTATTTACGGCGAACAAGGCAAGGGTTGGTGTGTAGAGAATGAGATTGAAAATCGTGTATTTGCGCGACTCTTTACATTCGGGAAAGCATACGGCGTACATGGAGCAGCAGTGTGCGGATCAGAAACGCTGCGTACGTATCTCGTTAATTTCGCGCGACCTTTTATTTATTCGACTACACTTCCTGTACGTGATGTAATTGCAATTCGCGAAGCCGTAAAATTCGCTTCAGCGTGCGATAGTGAAAGATCGCAACTCTCGGGGTTGATTGATTATTTCCGCGCTCTGCACAAAACATCATCATGTGCGTATTCGATTACTGATTCTCATTCTCCTGTACAAGGAGTAATTGTTCCGGGAAATTCAAAAGTCCGGGAATTGTCAAAGCAATGTCTTCGCGAATCTATTGACGTTCGCGCCGTTCTAGCTCCGACGGTTGAGCCGGGTGTCGAAAGACTTCGTGTTATTCTGCACAGCTTTAACACCAAAGCTGAAGTTGACCGTCTGATGAATGTGTTGATAAAATCCGATGCCGATCATCGTTAATATTCTTTCGATAAAGTCGTATATTTAACGGTTCAACAACACCACGTACGCGCTTTTATGGGTAAAATTTTTGTTACCGGAATCGGAACTGATGTAGGAAAAACCGTTGCATCCGCAATCATTTGCGAAGCACTGCATGCCGACTATTGGAAACCGGTTCAGACAGGAAGTTACTTTTCGACGGATTCAGATAAACTGAAAAAGTATATCTCGAATTCGAAAACAAAAATTCACCCTGAAAGTTTTGTGCTGCGTCAATACATGTCGCCGCATGCTGCCGCTGAACTCGAAGGCAAGCATATCGAATTGGCAGCAATCAATGTTCCCGAAACATCAAATACGTTAGTGATTGAAGGAGCTGGTGGAATTATGGTTCCGTTGAACGACAAGGAATTTATTGTGGATCTCATCGTGAAAACCGGTGCAGAAGTGGTGCTCGTTATTCAGAATTATCTCGGCAGTATCAATCATTCTATTTTGTCAATCGATGCGCTGAAGTTTCGAAACATTCCTGTTAAGGGAATTATCTTCAACGGACCTCCGCATAAGTTGTCGGAAGATATCATTCTTTCCTACAGCGGTCACAAATGCATAGGCCGTATCCAGAAAGAAACGCTCATCAATCGCGATGTTGTTTCAAAGTACGCTGCACAATTTGCGCCTGAACTCAAGTGAGCTCTTTAGCGGATCGCGATAAAAAACACATCTGGCATCCATTTACGCCACAGCTCGGTTCTGAACCCAACGTACCAATAGTCAAAGGTGACGGTGCTTTAGTTTACGACGCGGATGGTCGTGAATATATTGATGCGATATCTTCATGGTGGGTCAACATTCATGGTCACGCCAATTCCTACATTGCAAATAAAGTAAAGCAACAGCTCGATCAGATTGAGCACGTGTTGTTTTCAGGATATACACATGAACCTGCTGTTCGTCTTGCCGAGCTATTGAAGAAACACTTGCCTTACATGGATAAAGTGTTTTACAGCGATGACGGTTCAACTTCCGTTGAAGTTGCACTGAAAATGGCATTTCAGTATTGGCACAACAAAGGACAAGTTCGCACAAAGGTGATTGCGTTTGAAAATGCATATCACGGTGATACTTTCGGAAGTATGTCGGTTGGTGCAAGAAACGTTTTCAGTAATGCATTTGCACCAATGCTGTTTGATGTGGTTCACATTCCTGTGCCGGTGCAAGGACGTGAGCAGGAAAGTATTGCAGCTTTAAAGAACGCAATTGACGACAATACGGCGGCGTTTATTTTCGAACCATTGGTTCAAGGTGCGGCCGGAATGATCATGTACGAAGCTTCAGCGTTGGATGAATTATTGCATGTATGCGAAAGCAGCAACGTTATTACCATTGCCGATGAAGTCATGACAGGATTCGGTCGCACAGGAAAAATGTTTGCAACGGATCATTGCAGTTTTAAACCTGACATTATTTGTCTTTCGAAAGGAATTACCGGTGGATTCATGCCTTTAGGAGCAACACTCTGCACAGAGAAAGTTTACTCCGCATATTTAACTGCTGATCGCACTAAAACATTTTTTCACGGACATTCCTATACTGCGAATCCTTTGGCATGTGCTGCAGCGTGTGCCAGTCTTGAATTGTTTGAGCAAGGAGAGGTTCTGAGTTCTGTTGAGCGCATAGCCGCATTCATGAAAAATGCAGTTGAGAAGTTACGTCAACAAAGTTCTGTTCTCGACGCCCGTGTGTGCGGAGCAATTCTCGCTGTTGAACTCAAATCACCCGAAGCAACGGGTTATCTTAACGTTGTCGGGGAGAGCGTAGCCGGATTTTTTCAGGAAAGGGGAATTATTCTCCGCCCATTGGGAAATGTGATATATTTAATTCCACCTTATTGCACAACGGATGATCAGCTGAACAAGATGGTCAGTGCAGTGCGGGAGTTTGCAGATAAGCTGAAGTAAATGATACTTTCAAAAACAACTCGATTACTCATCGTACTGATCGCTGTGTTTATCACATGCGCTGTAACTGCTGAGTTGATCAGCTCGAAGTTGTTTCAGGTTGACTTAGGATCATTAGGTACTTACGTTTCAATAGTTGGTATTTTTCCGTGGCCCGTGGTGTTTCTTACTACTGATATCATCAACGAATTCTACGGCAGAAAAATTCTGCGATTGGTTTCCGTGATAACTTCGGCAATGATCGCACTGTGTTTTGTGATTGTCTACACTGCAATGCAACCAGCCGCTTTTGTTGTGCCTGGTGTTGCAGATGACGCCCAGTTCAACGCGGTTTTCGGACAGTCGTTGTGGATTATCATCGGCAGCATCACCGCATTCTTCATTGGTCAGTTGGTGGATTCTTTCGTTTTCTGGTTCGTGAAAAAGAGAACAGGCGAGAAGATGATCTGGTTGCGTTCTACTGGTTCAACGGTTATTTCCCAGTTGATAGATTCATTCGTCGTTCTTTACATCGGATTTGTTGTACCGGGAATCTTCACCATGTCGCAATTCTGGTCTACCGGTTTCACGAATTACACTTTGAAACTGATGATAGCGGTTGCGCTTACTCCGCTTATCTATCTTTTCCATTGGATCGTAGAGAAATATCTCGGTGATGAGCGCGCACATTTGCTCGAAGCTCGCGCGGAGAAAGAATCCAATTCCTGATTGAATTTATTTGGAACGCGGATGAAAGCGCATGACTTGCTCTTTCAGATATCTTCTGTCGATGTGCGTGTAAATTTCCGTTGTTGTAATCGAAGCGTGTCCGAGCATTTCCTGCACTGCACGTAAATCGGCACCACCTTCCACAAGATGTGTTGCGAAAGAATGACGGAACGTGTGCGGCGAAATCGTTTTAGTGATACCGGCTTTCATTGCAAGGGCTTTGATCATTGTAAACACATACACGCGCGACATTCTGCGACCACGTGCATTCAGGAACAGAAAATCTTCTTCACCTTTTTGAATTTCCTGCATGGCACGTACTTGAGTCCTGTATATGGAAATGTGCTTCAAAGCTGTTTCTCCAATCGGCACCAGACGTTCTTTGTTCCCTTTGCCAATGATGCTGATGAACGATTCCGCTTCATGAATTCCCGAAATACGCAAACCAACAAGTTCTGATACACGCAAACCGCAACCGTATAGTACTTCCAGCATGGCGCGATTGCGTTCTCCTCCCGTCGCACTCAGATCAATGGCTTCAAGCAGTTTATTGACTTCGGAATAATCCAAGGTGTCCGGCAACTGACGAATTGTTTTGGGTCCGTCAATCAGTTCCGTCGGATCTGTATTGATCAGATTCTCCATAAGCATGTATCGGTAGAAAGCCCGCAAACCCGACAAAACACGTGCTTGTGTTGTAGCCCTCATTCCCAGATTGCTGATCCACTCCAGAAAACTGCGGATATGCTGTGTGGTGACTTCAGTAGATGCAACAGTCAATTGCGCATGCTCGAGATACTGGATAAATTTCATTACATCGTGCTCATACGCCTCCACAGAATTACCGGATAGCGATTTCTCCAGCTTCATGTAGGTTCTGAATCCTGCTATGTCCGATTTCCAACTCACGATTCTAAAATTACATAATCCCGACACTACTTTATATCCCGAATGCCCGAACACCCAATTCCCATTCCCCGAATTCCCATTACCTTTGTCCCATGAAAATTCTCATCCTGAACGGTCCTAATCTGAATCTGCTGGGAAAACGAGAGCCTTCTGTTTACGGAACTCAGGGTTTTGAGGAATATTTCATGAAGCTCAAAAACGATTTTCCTGATATTGACCTGCATTACTATCAGAGCAACGTGGAAGGAGAGCTCATCAATAAATTGCATGAAGTCGGATTTACATTTGACGGAATCGTTTTCAATCCCGGTGGATATACGCACACTTCAGTTGCAATTGGCGATGCAGTAGCAGCGATCTCAACTCCGGTAATTGAAGTCCACATCAGCAACACACTTGCACGCGAAGAGTTCCGGCATAATTCATTCGTCGGTCCGAAAGCCAAAGGAATTATCATCGGTCTCGGACTCGAAGGTTATCGCTTGGCACTTGAAGCGTTGTCACGATCTAACTGATTACATTATGGATATTCCCGCATCAGAGAAACAAAGAGTTGTAATCATTGGAGGCGGATTTGCAGGAATTGAACTGGTGCGCAAGCTGCGTGACAAGTTTCAGGTTGTGCTCATTGATCGCAACAACTTCCACACTTTTCAGCCATTGTTGTATCAGGTGGCAACAGCAGGTATAGAACCTGATTCCATTATTTTCCCGTTGCGGAAAATTTTCAAAGGCTATAAAGATTTCTACTTCCGAATGGCGAAGGCCATACGTTTCGACGCAGAAAGTAAAGTGCTCACAACGGATATCGGAGATGTTACATTCGATTATCTGGTTCTGGCTACCGGAACAGATACATCTTTCTTCGGCAACGAAAAACTGCGTGAGCTTACGCTGCAAATGAAATCGGTTCGTGAAGCATTGGATATGCGCAGTTACATTCTGCAGAATTTCGAACAGGCATTGACGATGCCGGAAGGAACAGAGAAAGAAGCATTGTTTGATTACGTCATCTGTGGTGCAGGACCAACCGGTGTTGAACTTGCAGGAGCGTTGGCAGAACTGAAAAAGCATGTATTGCCAAACGACTATCCGGAAATTGATTTCAAAAGAATGCAGATATATCTCATCGACGGAGGCTCGCGTGTTTTGGGTGCGATGAATGAAAAATCTTCGGAGAAAGCTTTGGATTATCTGCGTCAGATGGGCGTGGATGTTCTTCTGAATAAGAGAGTGAAAGATTACGACGGAACTACAGTTACAATGGCTGACGGAACAACACTGCACACGAAATCTTTGATTTGGGCGGCGGGAGTGAAGGGTGTTCCAATTGAAGGTTTATCGCCGGATGTGATTACACCATCGGGACGCATTCTGACGGACAGAATGAATCGCGTTAAAAATCAGCAGATCGTTTTTGCTCTGGGAGATGCCGCGCAGATTGAGGGCGATCCTGTATTTGAAAAAGGACATCCGCAAGTTGCACAGGTGGCAATACAGCAGGCTACACAACTCGGAGAAAATCTGGTTCGCGCGCAAGGAAGAATGCAATGGAAGCCTTTCTCTTATCGCGATAAAGGAAGTATGGCAACTGTCGGTCGGAATAAAGCAGTTGTGGAAACATCCTGGCTCAAAACGCAGGGATTCTTCGCATGGTTGATCTGGATGTTTGTTCACCTCATGTTTCTCGTAGGATTCAGAAACAGATTTGTAGTTTTGCTGAACTGGACGATCAGTTACATCAATTACGATCGTGGAATGCGTTTGATTATTCGTCCGTTCAGGAACAAGGCCAATGGAATTTCTCAGTGATCGCATATCCGTAGTGAAGAATGAGGCAGGAACAAGTATTGTTATTGCCGCAGTTACGGATAAGAAGAAGAATCGTTTTGTGTTGCTGCTGCTGATCCTGTGGATTATCGGCGGGGTAATGATGATCTGGAGTTTCCCCACGATCTCCGAAGACAAAACCAAACTCGTTGTGATTATCTGGCTGGCCTTCTGGGCTTACTTTCTGTATGTACTTGCAAGATTGTGGAGATGGAAGCAATATGGATTTGAAGTAATCAAAATCAACGGCGATGCTTTTAAGTACAAGAAAGACGTAAAAGGTCGTGGTTGGGTAAACGACTATCAACTCACTGCGATGAAAAACGTCCGGCCTTCCGGAAGTGATTCACCGAATTGGCTAAAGAATATCGGAGGTGATTTCTGGAATACCGATTGCGATTCCATTCGTTTTGACTATGAAGACAAGGAAGTAAGCTTGGGTTATCAGCTCAGCGCGAAGGAGCAAAAATCGCTGATTCATCTTTTGAGTGAATTCATCACAAGCGAAGAGCAGAAAAGCCGTCGCAAACAGAAATCGGAAGAGTGGGAGAAAGGTGATTCCTGATCAGAGTGTTTTTCTCATTCTGTAATGCTGGATCGCATCAAACAGCAGAAACGTCTTTTCTTCAATGTTGTATCCTGCATCTTTGTAAAAGCGTAATGCGTTTTCGCGGGCCTGAAGCACAATTGTTGCTGAAGTATTTGCTTTCGCTTTACCTTCGAGAAACTCCAATATCATTCTTCCCAGTCCTTGTCCGCGGAATTCATTGGACACGGCCATAAACCGGATTTGAGCCTCTTCACTGCTGTTGTACTGCAAGCGACCGGTTGCGATGCAGCGTCCATCAGCATCTATGATCATTGCATGAACTGATGTATGTTCCGCTTCGTCACGTTCACTTCCACGCGGTTGATTCCAGGGCGCACGAAGCACATGATAACGTAAGTCAAAAATCTTCTGAAAGTCTTCCGGTGACACCGGTTCCGTAACTCTGAACATCCAGGATCAGAACTTGGATTTCGTCTTGCGGAACTTACCGATCTTGTAGTTCACAGTAACGTGCACGAACATGTATGCATCGTTGTCTGTTGCATCACCACGCTGTTGTCCTACAGCAGTAGGATCCACACCGCCGTTGTTCGCAGCTGTGATATTTCCAAGTGAAGGATCTGCAAAGAATACTGCGGCCTGTGACAAAGAAGGATTATTCGCTGCAATTTCTGCCGGATCGTAGTAAACAGTGCTCACATCGTCGATGTAATCCGTAAACGTTTTACGCATTCCGATTTCCAGACCAATGCTCCAGCGGCGGTTGAGTGCTGATTTCATACCAACTCCAACAGGTACGCATACGGTAAAGCGAGAATATTTTTTCGTTCCGGGTTTGTATCCCTGACCTTCTGTCCCGAGCGGTTGAAGAGAAATCCACGTGCCGTTATATGATGCTTTTGGATTGTACCAGAATCCACCAACTCCGCCCATCAAATAAAACTGAGCATCAATGTGTCTCCAGCCTTTTAGTTTCTTGTACTTGTAAATGTGACCCGGACGTTCTTTTGTGAAATAGAACTCCGTCATCAATGAGAATTCAAAAATATTGCTTCTGAAATGGAGATTTCTGTTGTTGCGATAACGTTCAGTAGTCAGATAATCGAATCCGCTTACCTGTCCCCAGTAGAATCCGCCTTTGTATCCCCAATATCTGCCTTTACGATAACGAGCGTTAATAGAAATTGCCGGTTTCGTAAGAACGATCTCCAGATCTTTCACTCCGTTAGTACCGATTTGGTTTGCGCCTCCGAGATCACCAAGGAAATTCGCAGCGCCTATACCAATGCATGCTTCCCACTTATAACGTTTGTTACGCTGAGCGAACGCAAACGCCGGAAGTATTATCAGAAGAAGTAGAAGAATCCTTTTTGCCATTAGATCCAAACCGAATGGGGGTTAGCAAATATAGAAAATTATTCCTTGTATTGAAACATGGCTGAACGTATGCGCACGGTATTTACGCCTTCAGTTTTTTCGCGGAGAAAATATCGCTCCGGCAATTTCTCTACAACTTCTTTCACGCTCCTTACATTACCATAAGGTACGCTGTTAGCAGTCATTCTGGTTGCTAAATCCGCTCCGGGAATTTCAGCAGCCAGAGTGTTTAATGCGTTATCCAAAGCTTCACGTTCACGAACGCGAATAACGTTTGTGGAGAATCGATTTATTACTTCGTCGGGTGCATTCAGTGATTTGCAGAGTCCTTTGAATTGTTCGTCGGTTCCAACAGCCAGTACGAAGGATTTACCATCAGATGCTCTTAGCGTTTCACCATACGGTGCAATGTTCGGATGTAGAGAGCCTGTCAAGCCAGGATCCATACCGCCCATGAGAACATTATTACTCATGTTGACTAAGGTTGCAACACCCGCATCAAACAATGAAACGTGAAAATAACCGCCCTTGCCGGTTTTATATCTGCGGATCAATCCCGCCAGCATCGCTTCTTTAAGTTGATGAGCTGCGAGAATATCGATGAGTGGCAGTGGCATTTTTACCGGACCGGTTTGAGGACTTCCGTTAATACTGATGAAGCCGGTTTCTGCTTGTAATACGAGGTCAAACGCAGGGCGATGATCATCGAGATCATAACCGGAAATATGTCCGATGATCAGTTTAGGAAAACGTTCTTTGAGAGAAGAGTAATCCATCCCGAGTTTTACTTCATCTCCTGCTTTGTAGTTGTAAACAAGTACGTCTGCAGTTTCCAGAAGTTCAAACACACGTTTTTTACCTTCATCAGATTTCAGATCCAGAAATTCAACTTTTTTACCCCAATTGATACTGGCGTAATAAGCCGAAACCGGTGAAGAAGCATCTTCATATTTCGTTTTCCACTGACGAGTGGCATCTCCACCCGTCCTCGGATTTTCCACCTTTATCACTTCCGCACCAAGTTCTGCGAAAAACATTCCCACGGATGGGCCTGCCAGAATGGAGGCTAACTCTACAACTTTAATTCCCTTCAGAAAATCAGTACAATATTCCATTAACCACCCGCTTTTTTGGCTTTAAAGCCCGATTTTATCAGAATTTGCAATACTTGGTCGCGCTTGTCGCCCTGTATCAGGATCACACCATCTTTAACCGATCCGCCTGTACCGCACTTTTGCTTCAGCTCTTTGCCCAATTTTTCGAGATTTTCCGGACTTCCTTCATATCCAGAAACGCGCGTCACAACTTTATTTCCTCCCAGGCGATCCAGAAAGATGCGAAGATTCATAGAGCCAATATCTTCATTATACGATTCAGAATCGTCAGATTCAGGCTGAAAATCGGGATTTGTTGAGTAAATCAGGCCTCCGTTGCGGTTCTTGTTTTCTTTTGCTGCCATGAGTCAAAATTACGGTATTGCACAAAACAAAAAATCCCGGGAATTCCCGGGATTTTTTGTCGAATCGAAAAATCGATTACTGGTGACGAAGCCACATGATTCCTGTAGCAGTTGCAGATGCAGTCTGATCAGTGTCAGTGTAAGAAATGTTGAAGTCAGTTGCGCTAACTGTAGCACCTGTACCTACGAAATTGTGAACGTGGTTGTTAGTTCCGATTGGCCCGGTAGTCTGGCTAGGAAGAGAAACAACAGTTCCGCTGATAGTAGCGTAAATTGAAGTGTTGTTCTGGTAGTCAGCAAATTTGTTGAAACCGATACGTCCGTTAATTGTAGTACTTGGAGTAACGATCTGAGTGTATGCGAAATAAAGCGGACCTGCAACAGTATCAGCTACGTTGTAGTTACCTGAGAAGTTAGCAGCGTCGTTAGCAACAGTTACAGTAAGAACTTCAGAAGCTGTGTTACCAGCAGCGTCAGTTACAGAGTAAGTCAGTTCGTAAGTACCAGAAAGGTTCTCGTTAACTGTTCCTGATACAGTGATAGAGCTGGTAAGATCTCCGTCTTCATCGTCAGTTGCAGTTGCAGATGGTGCAGTCCAGGTAGCGTTCAAAGAGTGGCTAGCTGTGTTTCCGCCGGTGATTGTGATAACCGGAGCTGTAGTGTCTTCTTTCTTACAAGAAGTGAATGTCACTGTTCCTGCGATCATAGCGATAGCAGCTGTGGTGAAGATGTACTTTTTCATTGTTTTGTTGGTTTTTTATTTTGGGTTATTGTCTTGCAAAAGTCATGCAAAAGTACACTTTCAGGCCGGATTACCAAAAAGTTTTGCAGATATAAAATATTTCCTACCTTTGCGGCCGGTTAACCAAAAACTATTAAACCAAAATGAAAAAAGTTCTCTCTTTCGTTGCAGTATCTGCAATGTTGTCTCTCGCTGCTTGTGGCGGTGGAGAAGATGAAGCAAAACGTAAAGCTGACTCTACTAAAGCTGCTGACTCTGTAGCTGCTGTTGAAGCTGCTGCTAAAGCTAAAGCTGATTCTGCAAAAGCTGCTGATTCAGTTGCTGCTGCTGAAGCTGCTCGCAAGGCTGATTCAGCTCGCGTAGCTGACTCTATCGCTAATGCTAAACCAACTGGCAAGCCTAAGACAATCCAGCAAAAAGTTAAAGAAGAAGCTGTAAAAGCTACTTCAGGTCGTGGGTAATATCTGACCAACTTTTAAGGAAAACCGAGGCTTCGTCCTCGGTTTTTTTATTGTTCGGCCGGTATCCAACCCCTTAAATCGCGCGAATTTGTTAATAGCGCGGTTGAAAACCTTAGAAAAATATTAGAATTTAAGTTTGGTGTGTCGTTCCAACATATATCTTTGCGCCAGTTTTAACCAAACAACCAACAACCAAAATGAAAAAAGTATTCGCAATTGCTGCTGTTGCTTCAATGGCAGTTCTCGCTAGCTGCGGAAACGCAGAAGATCTTGCTAAGAAAATGCAGGATTCTATCGCAAAGGCTGACTCTATGCTTCAGGTTCAGATGGCTGCTGCAGCTGACTCTACTAAGAAAGCTGACTCTATCGCTGCTGAAGAAGCAAAAGCTAAAGCATCTGCTGACTCTGCAGCTGCTGCTGCTCACGCTGACTCAGTTGCTAAGAAGCTGATCAAGTAATTCAAGGTTTACCTTGACAAAAAGGAGCGTTATCGCTCCTTTTTTTTTGCCCTTTACTGATCTCCGGATTAATTCCTGACCGATTCTCCACTTGTTATTCTGTACTTTTGCGCAACAGTAAACAACCATGATTACAGCTGAAACTCCAATCAAGTTTGTCGAATGATCGAAGAAAAAATGCTTGTTCTTCTTCGTCAGGGCCGCATTTCAAAGTGGTTTTCAGGTTACGGTCAGGAAGGAACTTCCGTTGGTGCGGCACTCGCTATGCGAAAGGAAGATTACATCCTGCCTATGCACCGTAATCTTGGAGTATTTACTTCACGTAAAGTGGATCTTCATCAGCTCTTCGCGCAGTTTCAGGGCAAAGTTTCCGGATTCACGAAAGGTCGCGATCGCTCTTTTCACTTTGGTTCTCAGCAACACAAAATCGTGGGAATGATTTCTCACCTCGGTCCTCAATTGGGAATTGCCGACGGAATTGCACTCGCGGGCGTTCTGAAAAAACAAGTGAGTCCGACTTTGGTTTTTACAGGAGACGGAGGCGCAAGTCAGGGCGATTTTCATGAAGCACTTAATGTTGCAGCGGTGTGGGAATTGCCGGTGATTTTTGCAATCGAAAATAATCAGTGGGGATTGTCTACACCTTCATCTGAACAGTTCCGTTGCAAGCAATTTATCGATAAAGGAATCGGATACGGAATGGAAGCTGTGCAGGTTGACGGCAACAATATTCTCGAAGTTTATCATGCTGTCAATGAAATTTCACGTCAACAGCGTGTACGTCCGCGTCCGTTTTTGTTAGAGTGTGTAACATTCCGCATGCGCGGACATGAAGAAGCGTCAGGAACGAAATATTATCCGGAAGGATTGCAGGATCGCTGGGCCGTGAAAGATCCTGTGACCAATTATGAAAGCTGGTTGGTGAAATCCGGAGTGATTACTCAGGAGTATATTGATACTGTTCGTGCTTCCATCAAATCGGAAATTGATAATGGACTGGAAAAAGCATTCGCAGATCCGCGGCCGGTTGCAAATACAGAAGATGAAGTTCGCGATTTGTTCGCACCTCACACTTTCGTGAAGGCAGAACCGTCATCAACTGTAAGTGATAAACGATTGATTGATGCGATTTCCGACGGGCTTCGCGAATCCATGAAGAAACATGAGAATCTTGTTCTCATGGGACAAGACATAGCAGAGTACGGCGGTGTTTTTAAAATCACTGACGGATTTGTAAAAGAGTTCGGTAAAGAACGCGTACGCAATACGCCGTTGTGCGAGTCTGCAATTGTCGGTACTGCGCTTGGATTGTCTATCAAAGGAATGAAAGCGATGATGGAAATGCAGTTTGCCGATTTCGTTACGGAAGGATTCAATCAGATTGTAAATAATCTCGCCAAAATTCATTGGCGCTGGGGACAGAACGCAGACGTTGTGATTCGAATGCCGACTGGCGCCGGCGTTGCTGCAGGACCTTTCCACTCTCAATCAAATGAAGCATGGTTCTTTCATATTCCGGGACTGAAGATCGTATATCCTTCAAATCCGCGTGATGCCAAAGGTTTGCTCATTTCGGCATTTGAAGATCCGAATCCGGTGATGTTCTTTGAACACAAAGCTCTTTACAGAAGTATAAGCGGAGAAGTTCCTGATGGTTATTATAATGTTGAAATCGGGAAAGCGGCAATGGCTGCAACCGGGAACGATCTTTCCATTATCACTTACGGATACGGAGTACATTGGGCGAAAGAAGTATTGGCCAAGCATCCTGAGATTTCTGCAGATGTTGTGGATCTCCGGACTTTGTTGCCTCTTGATACGGAAACAATCTACAACAGCGTAAGAAAAACCGGTAAGGCATTGGTACTTCATGAAGATACTCTCACCGGTGGAATAGGAGGAGAGATCGCATCGTTGATAACTGAACATTGCTTCAATCATCTCGATGCTCCTGTAATGCGTGTAGCAAGTATAGATACACCTGTGCCGTTCGCTTCTGAATTGGAGCAGAATTTCCTTCCGGTTTCGCGTTTTGAAGAGAAGCTGCTTCAATTGCATAAGTATTAAACGGTATGAACACAGAGCTGCAGCACGATAAGAGTTTCAGTATCAGTCCGCGGCTACTGACACTTTTCACTGTTGTATTCTTCATCGTTTACATTCCCGGTTTATTGGTGGATGTGATGGATGTTGATGCAGCTCAGTACGCGTCCATGTCACGTGAAATGCTTGGTAGTGATAATTGGCTTGAACTTCACAATCGTCATGACCATTACCTCGATAAACCTCCGCTTCTTTTCTGGTTGTCGTCTTTCAGCATGATGCTGATCGGAGTTTCCAATTTCGCTTATAAACTTCCTTCATTTCTTTTCGGAATACTTGCGGTATGGTCAACCATCCGTTTAGCACAACTCATTTATGATCGCGTTACTTCTGCACTCGCAGGATTAATGGTTGCATCTTGTTTAGGATTTTTCATCATGATGAATGATGTAAGAACCGATACGCTTTTGATGGGTTCATTCGCTTTCTCGCTGTGGCAAATCATGCTGTATGTGAAGACGAAATCCTGGCGCAGTCTTATTCTCGGTTTTATGGGAGTCGGATTGGCAATGTTATCCAAAGGCCCGCTTGGGATTGTAATGCCGGTAATGGCACTGAGTTGTGAGTTTGCTTACAAACGTCAGTGGGTAAATTTTTTCCGTTGGCAATGGCTGATCGGACTCGCGGTTGTTGCTGCTGTTATCGCTCCAATGTGTATCGGTCTTTATCATCAATATGATTTACATCCAGAAAGAACTGTGAATGGACAAACGGGTGTTTCCGGTCTTGAATTTTATTTCTGGACGCAGAGTTTCGGCAGAATAACCGGCGACAGCGAGTGGGGAACAAAGTTTGATAACGGAGCAACCAATCTCTTCTTTACACATACTTTCCTTTGGGCATTCTTCCCATGGAGCATCTTAACCGTTCTTGGATTGGGTAAAAATCTCATTGTACTGTTCCGATCACGTTTCAAATCCGGTTATCTGAACGAAGCATTTGCCACCGGCGGATTTATTTTGATTTTCACAGCTCTGAGTTTGTCGAAGTACAAGTTGCCGCATTACATCTATGTTACTTTTCCTCTGGCTGCAATAATAGCTGCGCGTTTTCTTGTTGCTGATGTGATCCATGCTGCGAGAAAGCAACTCGCTGTTACAATTGCAGGTTTGTACATACTGAGCGCAGTATTGCTGACTTGTATTTCATTCCTCATCATCGGATACATCTTTCCTGAAGCGCCGATATTTACTTGGTTGATTGCATTGCTGATGCTGATTGCCATGTTTGCTTTTCTGTTTGCGAGAAAGACAATAACGGAACGCATTATTCTTCCATTGCTGGCAGCATTAATCGGTTGCT
This sequence comes from Bacteroidia bacterium, assembly GCA_023151315.1. GTDB lineage: Bacteria > Bacteroidota > Bacteroidia > Palsa-965 > Palsa-965. Next base: position 15,903 of record JAKLJE010000033.1, on the reverse strand, counting down.
ATTTTGTCGGTTTTTCCTGGTTCTATCCTGAACTGCTGAAGTATCAGTCTAGCAATGCCGCTGGAAGAACGATTGCATCATTGGGATTGAAGGAAAAAGAATATTTCATCAGCAGCAATACATTCGAACATTCTATTGATTTTTACAGTGGAGTAACTGCGAACTACATCGGCTTGGATTCCGTACAGATCAATCGTGCACTGAATGTTTACGATACAATTTACATTTATACCGATCAGGAAGGTTACAACGCGATCATTAATTCACCTTGCAGCTTCTCCACTTATGAAGAGTACAAGCATTTCGGTGTACAATTTCTTACACCGGAATTTCTGAATCCGTCTACACGCGCCACACGTGAGAAAAAGAGATATCTCCTGAAAGTTTACGGTTGGTGAACGGAACCTTTCTGCAAGGATGCGTAACGTAACGCGTTGGCATGATTGTTTGCCACATTGATGCAGGAATAAGTACGTTGCTTCTCACGTTCTGTTAAATGCCAGCTGAGTGCAATGATATCCGGTTCTTCATTTTTCAATTCGAAATCGAGAATGTCCAACGGTACGTTCAGCCATGAATCAGCAAGTTGAATTTCGAAGTCGTGGTTGTAATCCTGTACACCGAACAGATTTCCATAGAAGCTGCTGATCGGTTTTGTCAGCGAACGGAATATGGTGTTTCCACCTCCATCATCAGGTATGTCCCGTACTTTTTTCTTGTCGCGCGTGGAAACCACCACGACTCCGGAAGTATGTGTGTTTATCCAATCACTGAAAACATACATAAACCGAAGAATGTTTTCCGTGCCAATGTTGTCGCGCATTCCGGCATCAAACACTTCAATCTCAGGTTGTGTTGGCAGTTCAGTAAGCGGTGTGATGTACGGGAATGTAGCACTCATGCGCAACGCTGATGAGAATCGAAGTTCTTCGGGTTTTTGTTCCTGAAAAAGCCGGCTGAATTCAAATGCATCTGCATTGAAGTTGCAATTGATCGCGCTATTGTTTCCGGCGGAAATCAACCATGAAACAGATTGTGAACTAATGATCATTTTACGTCCGTCATTCACAACGGTCGGAGCCAGAATCATTGTTGGAATTACTGCTTGTTCTTCAGGCAAACGATAATCTTTCATCTGCTTGTCGAGGACATAGCCTGTAGCAGCATGCATGGCATCTTCAAAAGCGAATGCACGATTCATGCTGTATGAACTTCCTTTGTATTCGAATTTTCGTAAGGGCAGGAACCAGTCATTTACTGCCACTGAGAATGCCACAGGGTTCAGCAAATCAGCGCTGATGTTTTCGAGATGTGAAGGTTCAAACCGTGCGTGATCTTCATTGTTCTGATCTCTCAGATACAATTCGCGGTAATAAGCTGCTCCAACCATTCCTCCTGATGATCCGCAAATAAGCGCATTGCTTTTCATGAATGCTCCATTCGTCAGGCTATCGAGATAACGCATGGTATAGAACGTCCATAGCGAAGATCGTATGCCGCCACCACTGCATGTCATCAAGGTCAATTTAGGCTTCGGATTTTCCGGAGTTGCGTTTCTGCGATGCCAGTTCTCCAGCATCGCAATGGTTTTCAAAGAATCCTGAGTGAAAATTGCTTTATCGTTGGCCAGTGCATTGATATGTTCTGAAGTATAATTGACTTTTTCCTTAGAATAATCGAGACCGTACGCTTGCGTATGAGTTCCGAAGATGCTGAATTGAGCGGCCCAGTTCAGTATGAGAATCAGAATTACGCTTACCAATGTTGTCCAGCCTCTGAACCACGTGTTAAGAATTCCTGTAAACATCAGATACAACGTAAAGAGCAGAAATATGCTTGCTCCGGCAGGAATCATTACGAAACGAAAATCGCGCAGCAGGCCGAATATCAACAATGTTGCAATTACAACAACATGAAAGATCACTGCACGACCATGATTTTGTCTGAACACACGATTGAGTAATTCTTTGTCGTAATGTTCAAACGGACGGGCGCGACGAATTCTGAAAAATGAGATGAAATAAGTCTCAACATGCCAGTCTCTCGCTTCTTTACCTGCATGAATCTGTCTCCAGCTGAGTTTCTTCAGTTTAGGATCACGGAACATCATCAGGCGTTTCACTTTGTTGGCACCTGACTTCTCCTTTAAGCCGAACATTTGAGAAAGATCTTTTCCGGCTTTGAAGAAGTAGAATAGTGAAACTGAAATAAAAACGGTTCCTCCCAAATAGAATCCGGACAGATCCGCGAGTATTTGTCCGCCCGAAACAGGTTCTCGAAGCAGAAAGTCGATTATGCGCCAAGTGTAAACGATAATGAATGCACCGGGAATGATCATGTTGTTCATGCAGAACTTCACGAATGGTCGACTTACCGTTGCGAGAAACGGAAATCGAAAGGCATTATGTATGTAGCAGGAAATCTGGTACGCCATAATGAATCCTCCGCAGGCGAACCCGATGATGAAGAACGACAGAAAACCAACTTGTCCCAGATATTCCGGATCGACGAACAACAATGGAATACCATATTTGGCAGCAATCTTTCCTGTTACAAACCCGGTCAGGATGAGCCAGAATAAAATGAGAGCGGGATTCTTTTTCAGCTGCACAAGCACCAACTGAACCGGGAAGAAGTAGATCACTCTTCCCAATGCAGGGTATTTACTGATGAACTGCTTGATGCGTCCCATACTCGTTAAACGGGACGTGCCCATGAAATGTTATCTGAACCTTTTAAGTGGTTCGGTTGATCTCGCTGTTGACTATTGTCAGGATCTCTGTCTCCTTCGCCATTGCCTGCTCCTGAATTTTTTGTCCGCGGGCAATGATGTCTGATGCAAAAGCTTTGTCGGTTAGTCCGGCCGCATTGATCTTCACATTCAGGAATGCGCCCATAACAGCGGAACGTGCCGCTAACGCTCCCACGCCCGCATCGGTAACAGAGTTCGGATTACCTGTTTCAGCCATCGCTTTGATCACTTCCATTGAATCGAATGCGGCTTGCATTACTTTGAATGGAACTTCGGTAGCATACTTCGTTGCGTCCTGAATTGCTTTGGTTCGTGCAGCCTTTTCTTCATCATTTCCTTTCGGCAATCCGAAAGCAGCCATGATGTGATTGAACGATTTTGTATCCTCATCAACCAAACGAATCAATTCAGCCTGATATTTCTGTCCTTTCTCAGCGCAATCAGAAAACTCTTCCCAGCGTTCATCCCATCCTCGTTTGTGTGATGAAAGATTCGCAACCATCGTAGCCAATGCAGCACCTAAAGCACCCATGTAAGCAGAAATGGAACCACCGCCAGGCGCAGGACTTTCACTCGCAGTTTCGTCTGCAAATCCGGCAACTGTCATGCTCACAAGTCGGGAATCTGCTTTGTCACGAAGCATATATTCAATGATACGTTCTTCAGGTTTGAACGGACCGAGTTCATCAAGTCCGAGTGATTTCACTGCGATCTTGATCAGTTCGCTTTCTGAAACTCCGACAGAACGTTGTTGTTTGCGAAGGAAATAGCGTCCCGCTTCCAGCATGGAATTCAATGGAACCAAACCTACAAGTTCAGATCCTGTAACGCGAATACCTCTTGCATCAGCACGGCGACAGACTTCATCAAAAGCAATGTGTACCGGTGTAACGGAAATGTTCGTCAAGTTCATAGAAATCTGTGCAATGCCGTATTCTTCAATAAACCAGCCAATCGCTTTTACACATTTCAGTGAACCCGGTGTTTGCTTAATGATATTTCCTTTCGCGTCTTTCTCGGTACGACCTGCTTCGCGTACATCGAATGCAATGGCGTTTGCGCGTCGAGTGGAAGTTGTGTTGAGATTTACATTGTAAGCAACGAGAAAATCGCGTGCGCCGATTACGCTTGCACCGCGTTTCGCATCGAATTCCGCAGGACCGAAATCCGGTTTCCATTCCGGAAGTTTGATTTTCTTGAAGAATCCTTCGTACTCACCCGCACGGATGATGGAAAGGTTGTTACGATCTTTATTCGGTTGTGCTGCTTCGTAGAGATATACAGGCAGATTCAATTCTTTGCCCACACGTGCACCCAATTCCTGTGCATACTTTGCGGTTTCTTCCATTGTAATTCCGGAGATCGGAATCAAAGGACAAACATCAGTTGCGCCCATACGCGGATGTTCACCTTTATGCTTGCTCATGTCAATGAGTTCTCCGGCAATTTGAATAGCACGGAAAGCCGCTTCGCAAACCAGCTTCGGCTCACCAACAAACGTTACAACGGTTCTGTTTGTGGCCTTGCCCGGATCTACATTGAGAAGTCGAACGCCTTCAACAGATTCAATGGCATCAGTAATCTGCTTGATGATATTCATGTCGCGTCCTTCGGAAAAATTCGGAACGCACTCGATGATTTGTTTCATATAATGGAAGTAATGAGATGTTGTCTTTTCTGAATAATTCAGTTTGAATTAGAAATGATATTACCATTTATAATTACCTGTTCAATCATATTCTGTCCGAAATAATACGGCAAATACGCTACTGACGGAACCGGTTTTGTAATGATGAGGGAAGCTGCTTTGCCACGTGTAATTGAACCGTGTGAATTGCTCAGTTCCATTGCATATGCAGTATTGATTGTTGCGGCATTAATCGCTTCTTCGGGAGTCATTTTGTGCGTAACACAAACCAGACTCAGCATCTGCATCATGTTACCGCTTGGTGAACTTCCCGGATTAAAATCGCTTGCAACTGCAACGGGTAAACCTGCATCAATCATTTTTCGAGCCGGAGGGTAGGGAAGTCCGAGGAAGAATGCTGCGCCGGGCAATAATGTAGGCATAACATCGCTGTTTTTCAGTGCGGAAATTTCTTCATCACCTACATATTCCAAATGATCCACGCTCAAAGCGCCCACCTGAACTCCTGCCTGAACTCCTCCCGAATTACTGAGCTGATTGGCATGAATGCGGGGTTTCATACCGTATTTTTTTGCCGCTTCAAGTATTTCAATGGTTTCTTCCTGTGTGAAATAGTTACGCTCGCAGAAAACATCGCAGTAATCCGCAAGTTGCTCCTTCGCTATTGCAGGCATCATATCATTGATGAGATGCTGAATATAACCGCGCTTATTATCCTTGAACTCCACCGGAACTGCATGAGCTCCGAGGAAAGTTGCTTTGATGTTCAGAGGGAAATTATCTTTCAGTCGATGGATAACGCGCAGCATTTTCAGCTCGCTTTCCATATCGAGACCGTAACCGCTTTTGATTTCAATAGCACCTGTACCAAGCAGCATCACTTCACGTATCCTGCCAGCAGCTTGCTCGTAAAGCTCATCTTCTGAGGTAGCGCGCAGCTTCTTGGCAGAATTCAGGATTCCGCCGCCTCGTGCTGCGATATCTTCATAACTGAGTCCTCGAATTCTGTCAACAAACTCACCTTCACGCGAACCTGCATAAACGATGTGTGTATGCGAATCAACAAATGCAGGCATCACAAGTCCTTCATTGGCATCAATAATTTCCAGACTGTTCCAATCAGAAATCCCCGGAAATTCTTCCATGGATCCGTAATCTGCAATAAGGCCGTTATCAATTGCCAGCCATGCGTCTTCAAGGACAGGTAGTTCACTCATTTCAGCACCAGCGACTTTCTCCGGTGCATTGTCTCGCAACTGAACGAGTTGCCGAATGTTTTTTATAAGAATTCGCTTGGACATAAGGTGAACAAAGATGCGGAATTCCCTCTGAAATAGCACTTGTTCATAACCACTTATTTTCATCAGGCAACCACTTGAAAATTCTACGACTTTAAGACGTGAATTGTACTTATTTTTCGCCCCGTATGAAAAACATCCTATCGGTAGCAATTGGAATGTTGTTGACCGTTTCAGTTTCTGCTCAGCAGAAGTATACAATCAGCGGCTACGTTCGTGAAAAAGGCAGTATGGAAAATCTGCCGGGTGTTGCTGTAGTGAACACCAAAACCAAGGCCGGAACAATCACTAACAACTACGGATTCTATTCTCTTACCATTCCGGCAGACAGCGTTGATTTTTTCGTGACTTATGTGGGTTATCAGCCCTATAACGTGAAGTTCAAGCTCACCAAGGACACCGTGATCAATGTAGACCTTGCCGTTTTTCAGATGAACACTGTTACTGTTACCGCTGAGCAAACCGAGAAAATCAGCGACGGAACACAGATGAGCCAGATTTCAATTCCGGTGGAGCAGATCAAAACCATTCCGGCTCTGTTGGGAGAGAAAGATGTGTTGAAAGTGGTTCAACTCATGCCGGGCGTACATAGCGGCAGCGAAGGAAGTTCGGGATTTTATGTTCGTGGAGGCGGAACGGATCAGAACTTGATTATTCTTGATGATGCAACTGTATATAATGCTTATCACTTATTCGGATTCTTCTCCATTTTCAATGGAGATGCATTGAAGTCAGTGGAATTGACCAAAGGCGGATTTCCTGCGCGTTACGGAGGCAGATTGTCTTCTGTATTGGAGATGCAGATGAAAGAAGGAAACAAGCAGGAGTTTCACGGCGAGGCAGGTATCGGACTTATTTCTTCCCGGTTAACATTAGAAGGGCCGATTATCAAAGGGAAATCTTCTTTTCTCGTGAGCGGACGTAGGACGTATATCGATGCGTTGATTTATCCGTTTTTACCTGAAGACAATAAATTCGGTTACTTCTTTCATGATTTCAACGCTAAACTGAATTACGAAATCAATCCGAAGAATCGTCTTTATCTGAGCGGATATTTCGGTCGCGATAAATTCTACGCAAAGTTCAATGCAGATGGAGATTACAGCGATAAAGCTTCAATGGGTTGGGGAAATGCCACTTCAACGTTGCGTTGGAATCACCAATGGAATGATAAACTCTTCTCAAACACATCTTTCATTTTTACAAACTATGTTCTTGATATCGGTTATGAGATGAAAGACGGTACGGACTTTTTTGAATTGAAGTACTCTTCCGGAATACGTGATTTTTCATTAAAGTATGATTTTGATTTTGTTCCGAATCCGGATCATTACATAAAGTTTGGTGTGATTTCAACGTACCATCGCTTCAGTCCGAGCGCGATAGTGGTAAAGAGCTCCAACGCGCAGGAGAATGAGTTCAGTCAGCGTGTTCTGGAAGCCTATGAAAGCGGAGTTTACGTTGAGGACGATTGGTCAATCACAGAACGACTGAAAGTGAATCTCGGATTCCGTCTGAGTCACTTCAACACCCAGAAAGAAAACTACCTGAGACCTGAACCACGTGCCGCAGTACGTTTCAAGCTGGATCGCGAATCTGCATTGAAAGCTTCTTTCTCTATCATGAATCAGTATCTGCACTTACTGTCCAATACCGGAATCGGATTGCCTACAGACTTGTGGGTGCCTGCAACTGCCAATGTAAAACCGCAGAGATCATGGCAGGTTGCATTAGGTTATGCTCGTGATATCCCGAAATACAAAGTGATGCTTTCAACAGAGGTGTATTACAAACATTCTCAGGATGTGTTAGGTTATAAAGATGGAGCGAGCTTCCTGTTGGTAGGTGATCCTTCCGAAGGAGATGAAATTCAATGGGAACAGAACGTGACCAACGGACAAGCGTGGAGTTATGGAGCAGAATTTCTGATACAGAAGAAATTCGGAAAGTTCACCGGATGGGTGGGTTATACACTATCATGGACCGAGCTGCAGTTTGATTCCATCAATTTCGGAAAGAAGTTTTACGCGCGATATGATCGTCGCAATGACATTTCTCTTGTAGGCATTTACAAAGTCAATGATCATATAACATTGTCAGCGACATGGGTATTCGGTACGGGCAGCGCAATTACTTTACCGCAGGCGGAGTATCAGATCAATGAGCACGATCCTGTTGCCGGTCAGTCCGATATTTCAGTAAACAACTGGCCGTGGTTCGTAAGTGATTACGGCGAGAAAAACAGTTTCCGCATGGCTCCATATCATCGTTTCGACGCCGGAATTCAATTTCACAGAAGCATGAAGTATTGGGAACGCACATTCGAAGTCAGCGTTTATAATTTGTACAACCGAAAGAATCCGTTTTTCTATTACATCGCAACGGATTATCCTTCCGGCAACCGTAAGCTGAAGCAGGTTTCTTTGTTCCCTTTAATTCCATCCGTGTCATGGACCGTAAAATTCTGATCATGAAAAAGCTAGCTTTATTACTGATACTTGTTCCGGCAATTTTCGTTTCGTGCGAACAGGATGCTGATATTGAATTGCCGAATACTGAACCTGAATTAGTCGTTTCGTGTTTTGTAACGCCTCAGGATTCATTTATCAAAGTGAAAGTGACGCTCAGCGCCCCTGTTTTCGGAAACGGTTCGAACGTGCAATCTTCGGAAGTCACCGATGCAACTGTTACGCTTTATGGTAACAATACATCCATTGTTTTGCCTTACGATTCCAATCTGGAACTGTATAGAGTGAATACTTCACAGTTTTCTATTCTTGCAGGTAGCGAGTACCGACTTGAAGTTATTGATCCGGCAGGACGACATGCGATTGCGAGTACAACAGTTCCGCTCTTGCCTCCAACAGGTTTTACTTGTACAGTGGAAGATACGATTGAGTATAGTGATCCGAATTACGAATACGGTCGCTCGATTTTCCGTTATGCCGTTCAGGATTTTTCAGGAGGTGTGAATTACTATCGCTTCTGCGGCTACACGAGAATGTGGAACAGTGCGTTGAATGATTCATTGATGTTGAATCGCTTCGCTGACTTGTTCAGCGACAATTCTGCGGACAGTGAAATTCTGACGGGATCAGGAGAGAGCTGGTTTCAAGCTAACTTACCAAACGACTCCATCATGGGTTTTGAAGTTTGGATGTTGAACTGTAACTACGATTATTACAACTTCCATAATTCACTTTACAACAATAGTCAGGGCGGAGATCCGTTTTCAGAACCTACTTTGATGTACACTAATGTGGAAGGCGGTCTCGGTATTTTCGCTGCGGCAAATGCGGTTAAACTGATATTACCGCGTTAGTATTTCGCTTGGTTGGTTAACTTTGCCCGTATGGCAGGTAACTCAATCGGACAGATTTTTCGTCTCACCACTTTCGGTGAATCACACGGCGCTGCAATAGGTGGCGTAGTGGATGGTTGTCCTGCCGGATTGACATTCGATTTCGAACTGGTGCGTGCCGAAATGCAACGACGTCGTCCGGGTCAATCACGTATTGTTACGCAACGGAAAGAATCCGATGAAGTAGAATTTCTCTCCGGAATTTTCGAAGGAAAAACAACCGGTGCACCGATTGGATTCATCATTCGCAATACGGATGCACGATCATCGGATTATGATGTGTTTCGTGATATCTATCGTCCTTCGCACGCTGATTTCACTTACGAAAAGCGTTACGGTTTGCGGGATCATCGCGGAGGTGGCAGATCTTCAGCCAGAGAAACTGCTTGTCGTGTCGTGGGCGGCGCAATCGCGAAAATGTTTCTGAAACAACAGGGCATTACTGTTCAGGCATGGGTTTGTCAGGTTGGAAATATTGTTTTGAAGACCGACTATTCGCGAATGAATCTTTCACTCGCTGAAACCAACGCCGTACGTTGTCCGGATCCGGTTGTTGCAGCCGAGATGATTCAGCTTATTGAACAAACCCGCAAAAACGGTGATACAGTTGGCGGAATAATTGCTTCAGTGGCCACAGGAATTCCGGCAGGATTGGGAGAGCCGGTTTTCGATAGACTTAACGCAGATATCGGTAAGGCAATGTTGAGTATCAATGCCGTGAAAGGATTTGAATTGGGAAGCGGATTCGGAGCTGCGTCGATGTTCGGTTCTGCTCATAACGACGCATTTGTTCCCGGACAGCATTCCGGTGATATTGAAACATCTTCCAATAATTCAGGCGGAATTCAAGGCGGAATCTCTAACGGACAGGATATTTATTTCCGCGTGGCGTTTAAACCTGTGGCGACAATCATACAGAAGCAAATGACGGTTACACGACAGGGAAAACCGGTAGAAATGATGGGCAGAGGACGACACGATCCTTGCGTTGTACCGCGTGCTGTTCCGGTAGTGGAAGCGATGTCTGCCCTTACAATTGCCGATCACCTGTTGCGATTTCGGGCGGCAAGGGCTTAATTGCTCACATTACAGCTCATTTTCAGTGGAAAAATTAACGATTAGGCACGGGGTTCACTCGCTGCCTTGCGTTATCTTTGATTACATTTTTTCACTATGACAGACGCAACTCCGAAAAAGAAGAAAAGCCTGCTGGGCCGAATCCTGAAATGGTCAGGAATCACTCTCGTATTGTTACTCATCACTGCAATTGCATTGCCTTTCCTTTTCAAAGACAAGATTATTGCTCTAGCGAAGGAAGAGATGAACAACAATCTGAATGCAACAGTTACATTCGGTGAATTCGATCTTTCACTCATCAGCAGTTTTCCTGACTTCCGTTTTTCCATTAGCGATTTCACAATCGTAGGTAAAGACAAGTTCGAAGGAGATACGCTTACGAAAATTCCTTCATTAAAACTTGATCTCGACCTGATGAGTGTGATTTCAGGTGAACAATATAAAATCAACTCTATTCAGCTCGAACGTCCGCGCATTTTTGCACTCGTACTTCCCGACGGCAGCGCCAATTGGGATATTACAAAACCATCAACTGATACCGCAGCCGCAGCTCCGACTTCATCCGAACCTACTAAGTTCAAAATGACGTTGAGTAATCTGGAAATCAACAATGCATACATCGTTTATGATGATGCATCGCTTGCAGTGAAAACTGTTCTTGATGATTTCACTCATACACTCAAAGGTGATTTTACACAAGACTTTTTCGGAATGGAAACAATGACTACCATTGAGCGTTTCACCTGTGAATACGAGGGAATGTCATACCTCAATCAAGTGAAAACTGTGGCGAAAGCGGATTTCGATGTGGACATGATCAACTGGAAATTCACTTTCAAGGAAAATGAAGTGAGCCTGAATGATCTTGGTTTCGGTTTCGATGGATTCTTTGCAATGCCGGGAGCGGATTACAAAATGGATCTGACTTTCAAAGCAAAGCAAGCTGAATTCAAGAGTTTCCTTTCTCTGATTCCGGGTGCTTACACGGAAGATTTCAAAGATGTGAAATCAGCAGGTACACTTGCTTTTGACGGATATGCGAAAGGTACATACAGCGACGCGAGCAAACTTTCACCGGGATTCGGATTGAACTTTCAGGTGAAAGACGGAATGTTCCAATATCCTTCTGTTCCCAAGCCGGTAACGGCGATCAATATCGATTGTAAAATTGATAATGCAACCGGTGTTACGAACGACACGAAAATCGACCTGAATAAGTTCCATATGGATTTCGGCGGCAATCCGATTGACGCAGCTTTGCATGTTGCAACTCCTGAAACAGATGCAAGCCTTGACGGTTGGGTGAAAGGGAAACTTAATCTTGCTTCATTGAAAGAGTTTATGCCATTGGAGAAAGACGACCAACTCAACGGAAACATTGACGCTGATATCAAGATGAAAGGACGCATGTCTCAGATCGAGAAGGAACAGTATGATCAGTTCCAGTGTTCCGGCAAATTGGATATCGCCAACATGATTTACAAAGGCAAAACGGATACTTACGAAACTTCTATTTCTGCTTTAAGTATGTTGTTCTCTCCGAAGTTTGTGGAGCTGGCGAAGTTCGACGGCAAACTTGGCAAGAATGATGTTCATGCGAATGGTCGTGTAGATAACATCATGGCATGGTTGTTTAAAGACAGCTTGCTCAGCGGAAACTTTGTGTTCAATTCATCCATGATGGATCTGAATGAGTTTGCAGGTGAAGAAACTGAAGGCGCAGCTCCTGCTGCGGAAGACACTTCTGCTATGGAAATTATTCCGGTTCCTTCGAACATTGATTTCGTATTGAAGTCTTCGATTACGAAACTCATTTATGACGATATCAACATGGACAACGTTGCAGGTACAATCACTATTCGCAACAGTGCAGTCGATATGTCTGATCTGAAGATGAATCTCATGGGCGGTTCAATGGTGCTCAACGGATTTTACAATACACAGAATGTGATGGTTCCGAAAGTGAAGTTCAATATGGATATTCAGAACTTCGACATTCAGCAAACTTTCAAAACATTCAATACCGTACAGCAATTGGCTCCTGTTGCGAAATACACAACCGGTCGTTTCTCAACTACATTGAATTACACCAGCGATCTCGGTTCTGACATGATGCCGATTACTGAAACGATGAATGGTCAGGGCACACTTGCTACGCAGCAGGTGGTGATTGACGGTTTCCCTGCAATGAAAAAACTCGACGAAGCTTTGAAGATGAACAAATTCAGCAAAGTCACTATGCAGGATTTGAAAATGGTAAGCTTCAAGATTGAAAATGGTCGCGTTTCTACAGAACCATTTGATTTCACTGCGGGAAAGGCAAAAGGTAAAATGGGAGGATCAACCGGTGTAGATCAAACGATCAACTATGTGATGGATATTTCCATTCCGCGTGCTGAATTCGGTCCGGCAAATACAGCATTGAACGGCATGGTGTCAAGCGTACAGGCGAAAGGAATTCCATTCCAGTTGGGCGACATGGTGAACGTGCAGGCTTTATTCGGTGGTACAGTTACTGAACCAACAGTGAAAACAAACTTGAAAGAAGCCGGTCAGGACATGATGGACAACCTGAAAGATCAGGTGGTGAATACAGTTACACAGAAAGTGGACAGTATGAAGAAAGATGTCATCAACAAAGCCTGCGTTGAAGCACAGAATAATCTGAACAAGGTGAAAGCAGATGCCGCATCGAAGAAACAACAAGCTTACAAGTTGGCGGATGATGCGAAGACTTCGGCGTATGCTGAGGCGGATAAAGTGGAGAAGAGCTTCAAGAATCCTTGGGAGAAAGCGGCGAAGAAAGCGGCTGCTGATGCAATGCGCAAAAAAGCTGATGATGCGAATAAGCAGGCGAAAGCGACTGCAGACAAAGTAGAAGCGGATGCTATAGGTGCGGCGCAAAAGCAAGTAGACAGCAATTGTAAATAGTATTTTGCATGATATCGGAAGGCGCGGTAGAAGTACTGCGCCTTTCTTTGTACCAAAACGGCACAATTTTCGTTATAAGAAAGTAACGGCCTTACCATGAGTATGAAAACAGCATTCAAAACAGTTTTTTCATTTGTAATTGCGATTTGTTTCACAGTGTCGCTTTCGGCGCAGGATGATGAGGATACCCCGAAAAGCGGTGGCGGAGGTTGCGATGCTCCTGACAACAAAGAAGCCGTTAAGCTTTTTGAAAAGTCTCAGGATCGCAAGAAGTATCAGTTCAATGAACGGATGGATTTCCTGAAGGAATGCATTACGCTGGAACCGGATTGGGCAGAAGCCAATCTTGAACTTGCGAACATGTATATCCGCAAAGCGGATGCTGATGATCATCCACAGAGTTATCCAATGGCGAAGCCTTATCTCGCAGCTGCGATTAAGAATTGTCCTTCAATTGGTGCAGAGCCGTATTATTTGCTCGGACAGCAATTTTACATGGAAGAAAATTGGGCGGAAGCGGCGAAATATCTGGATGGATATATCAAGTTTGAAACGGATGATCCGAAGAAACTCGGAAAGGATTACGAATTCCGTTCTCAGAATGCTGTAGAGATGGTGCGTTGGTCAAAATTCTATCTCACCATCGACAAGAACATTCGTCCTTTTGCGCCTTCACCGGTTCCCGGAATTTCAACGGACAAAGATGAGTATCTCGCAATCATCACTCCTGATAATACAATGGCGTTGTTCATTCGACGCTTGCCTGTGAATCAGATGGATCGCGTTTGGGCATCACAGGAAGTAACGGAAGTGTTCACTTCAAGTGAACGCGGACAGAACGGACAATTTGATAAAGGTCACTCTATGCCTGATCCGTTCAACAAAAATCCGAATGAAGGAAGTGCAACGTTGACTATCGATAACAAGCATCTGTTCTACACAATCACAAAGCAAGGTCCGGAAGGAGCCAATACAGATATTTACACTTCGGATTTAGTGGACGGATCGTGGACAGAAATCCGTCCGATCGGTGAACGTGTGAATGATCCTGTGTGGTGGGATTCTCAACCATCAATTTCTTCAGACGGAAAAACATTGTACTTCGCAAGTAATCGTCCCGGTGGAAAAGGCGGAATTGATATTTACAAAACAGAGAAGATGGCTAACGGAGAGTGGGGAGCGCCGATTAATTTGGGCGACTCTATAAATACGCAGTACGACGAAAAATCTCCGTTTATTCATTCCGACAGTCAGACGTTGTATTTCTCTTCGAACGGACATCCGGGTTTGGGTGCGTACGATATTTTTTATTCGCGCGGTGACGGCAAGGGCGGTTGGAAGAATCCGGTGAATATCGGGAAGCCGATAAATACAGAAGGTGATGATGTTGGATTCTTTGTTAGCACCGATGGTGAAACCGGTTTCTTCTGTTCTAATTCTTCACTACCGGGAAGAGTAGGAGGTTGGGACGTTTATCAGTTTGAACTTTACAAAGAAGCGCGTCCGGAGAAAGTGGTGATTGTTACCGGTACAGCTAAAACTCCTGAAGGAAATCCGGCAAACGGCGCAACGGTTGTTGAAGTGAAGAACGTTCGTACGAAAGAGAAAACAACAGCGGTTGTAGACACTGCTTCAGGTTCATTTGCTGCTGCGATCAAAGTTTCCTCAAAAGACGATTATGTGCTCACTGTAAAACAGGAAGGCGCTGCGTTCACGTCAACCGTGATCAGCGGAAAACAGGAATTTACGAAAACGAAGACGGAATTGAAGCCAATGGAAATCAAACCGTTGAAGACCGGTGAAGCGTATCGTATCAATGATATCAACTTCGCATCAAATTCTGCGGTGTTGGCTCCGGAGTCTATGGTGGTGCTGGAAGAGTTCGCGAACTATCTTAAGGAAAATCCGAAGATGAAAATTTCCATTCATGGTCACACCGACAATGTAGGCGATGATAACCGCAATATGGATCTTTCCAACGAGCGCGCGTTTGCAGTGTTTGAAGCACTGACCTCTAAATTCGGCGTTCCGAAATCGCAGATCACAGGCGCATTCGGACACGGAGAAACTAAACCGGTTGATACTAACGACACAGAAGCCGGTCGCGCTAAAAACCGAAGAACGGAATTTGTGATTGAGGCGAAGTAAGCACTAATGTCAGACTTCGGCTACGCTCAGTCTGACATTAGTTTGTTCCTATAAGCTTTAATATCATTCTTTGGCGACGCTCAGTCTGACATTAGTTTGTTCCTATAAGCTTTAATGTCATTCTTTGGCGACGCTCAATCTGACATTAGTGTGTCCCCATAAACACCAATGTCATTCTTCGGATACGCTCAATCTGACATTGTGTTGTATCCGGGTTAAACTGTCGCGATTACAATTCTTGTCTCTTGTAAAGTTTGTGCGATGAAGCATTCTTGCATTCAGCGAATGAATGGACTGATTTAAAGTCTTCAGAAATCAAAGCGAGTTTTTTAGCGTTAGTCCAACCTTTCAGTTGCTTTTCTCTTTCGATAGCATGCACTACATACGAGTATGATTCTGCATAAACGAGAATTGCAGGAAGTCGTTTCGCGGTATATGAATGGTTGTCAACAGGATTGTTGTGTTGGAAACAGCGCTGAAGCAAATTATTCGTAATACCGACGTATAATGTTTTATCTGAACAGTGAAGTATGTAAACGAAATACCGTTTTCTGCAGTAGTTCTTTATCAGGTATAGTTGCTCTTTTTTTGTCGTGCCGATTAATTCGGAATTCATATTCGTGATTATAGAAATTGTCACAGCTTTCTTCTCGAGTTTCGGATAGATGCCATTTGTCTGATGTTGCTT
>JAKLJE010000032.1 GCA_023151315.1 Bacteroidia bacterium | reverse complement strand
TTTCATGGCTTGATAAAATTAGTGGTTGTTTAATTTTTCCTCTAATTTTAATCGGCCGAACTTTGGGGAAGCTGACATTAGCAAAAAAGGTAAACTCAGGATTCATAATATCCGTGGAATACATAAATACCCTTGTACACTAGACCGAAAAATCAATAGAATTGTCAATTGAACCAAAACGGATATTCTGACCTCAATCAAGGTTCCTATAGTTAAATTGAGTGCCTTTCATGTATCACCACTCGTGTTGCTTAAATTTAACAAGAATCGCATAGTTCATAGCAGGGGCTTTTGAAAGTTTAACCTTAGAATGGTTACGTACTGCCTTTTAATTCCAAAATTTCCCCCCAATTTCTGATCTTGCGAACCCGAAAAAGCACACAGCCAAAACATGAATTCACAAGCCAATAAATATGTCCTGCAATCGCTGGTTGCAGTGATATTTATTGTGCTTTTCCTTCCCGGAATTCAGAAATGGACAGAGTTCATTGAAGTAAAACCGCTGGACGGATACACGCCAAAGGTTCCGAACAATCCGCAGTTGAGCGATACCGGTTGGTTCAATAGTTCCTATCAGAAACAGAAAGCGGGTTGGCTGAACGAGAACTACGGTTTCCGTAATGTGCTCATGCGACTCCACAATCAGATCGGATATAGTTTCTGGAATCATTCATATACGAACGCAGTGATTGTAGGGAAAGATTCGTACCTGTTCGATATGAAGTACATCCGTGCGTGGCAAGGAAAAGATTTTATCGGCAGTGAAGAAATCAGTGATCGTGTTTTGAAACTGAAAGTTCTGAAGGAAGAATTGGAAAATCAGGGCAAGACGGTATTAGTGGTCATGGCGCCCGGCAAAGCATCCTTCTTCCATGCGTATCTTCCGGAAGAGGAACAGGTAGTTCCGGATACAACGAACTATGAGGTGTATTGTCGCTACCTGAAGCAATCCGCAGTTCCGTTTATTGATGTTGCTTCATGGTTCGATGTTCTCAGAAATCAAACAGAGTATCCGCTATTCCCGAAATGCGGAATTCACTGGAGTACTTATGGTGCTACGATCGTGTCAGACAGCATCACATCACGTATTGCGCAGGAGCGAAGAACAGTTTTGCCGCGCATTATTATCGATCAAATCATTTTCAAGGATACTGCAAATGAAATTGATGCAGATATCGGAATCGGCATGAATCTGCTGTATCCGCCGAAAGGGTTTCCGCTTGCGTATCCACAGTATCATTTCAGCAACAACGCGCCTGCAAATCTGCCTTCTGCGTTGGTTATAGGCGATAGCTATTACTGGTCGCACAATCCGTGGAAGTTCTATCAAACTGTTTACAGTAAGATCGACTTCTACTATTACAATCGCGATTGGCATCCGTTTAACGGATCGATGACTGCTGTAGATACAACACAAGCCTGGTCGCAATGTCTTTCACACGATGTAGTCTTGTTTTACTGCGTGGATGCAAACCTTCCGGATTTAGGTTGGGGATTTATAGAACAAGCATATGCTCAGATGCAGGAGCAGATTCGCGCAGGTAAATACACACCTGCACCAAAACCGATTTTCGCTTCGGTTGCACCATCTAATACAATCAGTTCTGCAGATATAGCATTCAAGATGCAAGCTATACGCAACGATAAAAACTGGTACGCGCTTATCATTGAAAAAGCCAACAAGGAAAAGATGCCTGTTGATTCCATGTTGTACCGCGATGCGATTTATGTAATTGAGCAGGAAAGGAAGAGCAAACGCTGATGGATTTTCACAAGGCCATATTTCTGACTGTTTTCTTGCCCGTATTTCTTTTCATTTACGGAGTAGCGGCGCGACAGTATAAAAATTCATTGCTGCTTGCCGCAAGTTTGATTTTCTACGCATGGTTTGAACCGGTCTTTGTATTCGTGTTACTCGGCACAACAGCACTTGACTTTGTCCTTGTGCGTTTCATCGCTGCTGAGCAGGGGAGGAAGCGAAAGTTATATCTCGCCTTATCACTGTGTGTGAATCTTTCTCTTCTTGTCTGGTACAAGTACAGATTATGGATCGCGTCGGTTTTCGGTTATCATGCAAGCGCTTCAGATGAATCACTGATAATCGCGGCAATTCCCCTGGGAATTTCGTTCTACACATTCGAATCGATTACGTATCTCGTTGATGTGTATCGCGGTCAGCAGCAACCATTGAAAAAGTTTCAGGATTATCTGCTTTACATTCTCATGTTCCCGAAATTGCTGGGCGGCCCTATTGTACGTTATGGTGAAATTTCAACACAGTTGGAAGATCGTTCTGCCAATGAAAATCTGCAGAACTGGCTCGGCGGCTTCTATCGATTCGCAATCGGATTAGGAAAGAAAGTGCTGATTGCCGATCAGCTTTCCAGATATTATGTGTCGCACACGATGTACGGAGTGGATCCTGAAATTCTCTCCGCAGGTGATGCCTGGCTCGGATTGTTTGCGGGATTGCTCATGGTGTATTTCGATTTTTCGGGATACACGGATATCGCGTTAGGAATAGGGAAGATGTTGGGCTTCCGTTTACCGGAGAATTTTAATAATCCTTTACTCTCCACTGGAATTTCAGATTTCTGGAAACGCTGGCACATGACACTCACCGGATGGATGCGGAATTATTTATACATCCCGCTCGGTGGAAATGCCGGTAGCAAAATGAGAACGGCATTCAATGTTTTGCTGCTGTTTATCATTAGTGGAATCTGGCATGGAGCCGGACTCAATTTTCTGCTCTGGGGATTATTTCACGGCATGATGTTCCTTGCGGAAAAAGCGATTTCTTTCAAACTTCCGAAAGTTTTCGCAACGTTTTTAACGGTGCTGATCATAACGTATTCCATGTCGTTTTTCTTTATGCATGGAAGCGAGCGCATTGCCGATTATCATAGTGCTTTGTTCGGTTTGAATGATTCAACAGGAGAACATACGCCGCGAACAGAATTCTGGTTGCCGTTCTTCAGTGCGGTCTTCTTCGCTTTTTTCGCTTGCACAACATTTACGCGAAATATTCAGGATCGTTTGTTTCAAACGGAACTCAGAACCCGCGGACATATCGTGTACACACTGATTTCAATTGTGCTGTTTGTCCTGGCCTTGAGTTACAGCACTTCTATTGAATACAGAACATTTGTGTATTTCAGGTTCTGAGAACAGAATAAACCTACTGCGCAATTTCCATCACGTACATTCCGCCTCTCCAGCGAAAATTCTGCTTGCGACCGAGTACTTCCGATTCGCTCATCAACACAGAAGTAATAAAAAGTCGGCCACCCGCGCCTGCGGCAACTTGTGTATGCCGATTATAAGAAGAAGCTCCACCTGCACAAAACCACCACACTTTATTGAAGTTTCGATCGAGTTTCATCACAACCGTTTCGTACACATACGGACCGTATTCATTCAAAACAAGACTGTCCGATCCGAAGTGAAATGCGCGTCCGTAAGCAGTGCATGATATCGCTACATTCCCATTGCCAAGCGAAAACAATGATACATCAGAACTTCCACTCATGATTCCTCTATCCAATACACCTTCGCCTTTCGTGTTGAGTCTGATAAGATGAACAGCTCCTTCTTCCTTGGTGTAGCGTTTGTCCAGGAATGTTGTTGCGCCGTATTCCGTTGGAATTATTACATCATAGAAAAGATTACCATCAATGCTGTTAAATTCACCCCGGAAGTATTGCGGCGATGGTCGTTCGTAACCCTGACGCATCGGGCTGCTGATCTCGAACAGTTTCTCTGCTTTCATCGTGATTCTGTTGATGCGAAACAATCCGAAGTTGTCGTTCTGCAAATCAAAGTAATGCGGAGCTTTTCTGTCGTACCAAGGACCGGTGGACGGTTGCAAAGCACAAACAAAAATTTCCTTCTCAGTTACGCGCATCGATTGTATGCGACCTCCGTTCAGGCGAACAGTATCCAATGGAGATCCGTTGGCCGACAACGTCATCAAACAATTGTCCATCGCATAATATCTTCCGAATGAACCGTGCAGATAAATTGTTCCGTCAGGAGCTGATTCGAGAATGTTGATATTGCCTACATTGAAAGATGCCGACCATTTCAAAGTTCCATCCGCGTTGATGCAGAACAAATTATCACCTTGATTCATTTTTGTGCTTTTAGCATGAATCCCGGTAGGTCCGATAAAATCGAAATGACTGCGCGCATCAACAGCAATCAGACACTCGCCGGTTGGTAATGCTTTGATCGCAGTGATGTACGTCAAATCAGAATTGCTGCCCGTAGATTTGAATTGAACAACCATAGTTGGTTTTCCCCAACTGTTGTAGCGGACAACATAACTTTTGTGCCAGTTCGATGAGCAATATTTCGTTATCGCGGTGTCTTTACGTTCAGAACCGAAGAGCAATTCCCCTTCGTATTCGCCTGCTACATAAAGATTGCCGTTACCATCCGAACTTGTTTGTTTCGCATTGATCCTCGTTCCGTAGTCCACAAATGAATTCCAGACGATCTTCTGCCCATGAAGCGCATACGAAAGTAAACATGCAGCAAGCAAAACTATTCTTCGCATGAATCAAATATAATGTATTTGCCATCGTTTGTTCAATTGCACGAACAAGTGTTGCATTACAGTTAAATTCTGTTTGCTTAATTGTACCTTTAGGTATGCGCAAAAAGGATTTAGTTTTCACCTTGTTTCTCTTGACAGCAGGGTTACAGCTGTACAGTCAGCAGCTTGTTCCGTTCCTGAAAGGAAAAGAGTGGAAGGTGTACGACAAAGTGCAGCGATCTTTTCTGAAAGAAAATTATCAGAACGTCGTTCCATCGAAGTGCAATTTGCTTTTTGTGCAGCAGAATGAAAAGTGGGGCGTCATGGATAAGAACAGGAAACTGCTTCTCCCGATTGATTATCTGTCCGTGCAGCAAATTAATGCTAACGTAATTGCCGTAAAGGATAAATCGGGTATTACACTTTGCGACACTTTGGGCAAAGCCATTTCAAAGGAACACTTTACGGAAGCAGCGCAGTACAAGAAAAATCAGAATTGGATTGTAGTTCGAACCGAGAAATCCAAGTTCGGCATCATCGATTCCAAAGGGAAGTATGTACTTCCTGCGAAGTATGATTTTGCACCGGAGCACACGGTAAACGGTTTTGTGAAAGTTGCAGTTCGTCAGGCTAACGGTTCATCGCTCACCGGCTTGCTCGACAGTTCTTTGAAAGTGGTTCTGGATGCGAAATATCATTCCATTCAGGAATTAGGAACTTCTTATAAAGTGAGCGTAGACGGAGAAACTTACGAATGGTTCACTTCCGATTTCGTTTCCATTTACAAAGGGAAAGCAGAACCGGTTCGTGTTGCAAGCGATTTCATCATGGTTCGTAACAGGAATACGGAACAATATGGATTCTATAATCGTAAGTCAAAAGACACGGAATTCTGTCCGGAAGATTGTGAGATGCGCATCTTCGAAGATTCAGGACTGGTAGTTTTTAAAAGCGAGAAGGGAAAAGTGAATCATTTCTATTATGCGAACGGAGAGCACTTGGTACTAAAGAATTATTTTGTGTATTTGGGCGGGACGTTCAGTAAGTACATTCTGATCAGCGACAAAGGGGAAAATGAAAATCCCCAATACGGTTTCATTGATTGGAAAACCAAAGTCGTTGTTCCATGCAAGTTCAAGCGCATTAACCGCTGGAATAATTATTATTTCAGTTCCAGTCTTGTGATGAGAGATGAAAAGGGTAAGTATTACAACCGATATGAATTGTACAGCTTTGCCACCGGAGAAAAAGCGGTTCAGACACAGTTTGAAGAAATTGAATTGCTTCCTTTGGGTGGTGTTGCACTGAAAGAAAACGGTTCCTGGAGATTGTTTGATTACACTTTGAAGCGTTGGGACGATTGGGAATATTCCATGGTGTGGCTCGGGCAAAGATTGCATTGCACTTCCATGGCATTACCACTTTATCAAGTCGATCGAAAGAACGGAACATATTACGGATTCAAAGGATACATCGATGGAACAGGTCGGCCGGTCATTCCCGCGATTTATCGTGATATACGCTTGATAGAATCCAATTACCGCGATGGTAAATCGGCAATAAGAATCTGCGCAATTTGGAATGAACCGGAAGAAGGCAATCCGTATGGAATAAACCATGCAGAGATGTTGGATCAGTACGGAAGAAAGATTCCTATTCCGGAATGCAGCGGTTTGGGATACAGCATGAATAATCTGATTACACTTTCAAGAACAGTGAAGTACGAAGATGAGTTGCGCGGATTCACAGGACTAATCGATACAATGGGAAATCTTGTTATGCCGATGGAATACGACGAGATTAGGCAATTGGGACAGAATCAGGGTTTCATTTGCACCCGAAACGGAATTTCCGTTTATGCTGATGTGAACGGCAAGTTGGTTCCTTCCTCAGGATTTTCATACATGTGGCCTATCGAGAACCGTTACTTTGTAGGGACGCAGAGTTATAAGCAAGGTATTATCAGCGCAGCAGGAAAACCGATAAGCAGTTTTGCTTATGAAGAAATCCGCAATGAAACCTGGTTACACGGAACGCTGTTGCGTGTAAAAAGAAAAGGAGTTGAATTTTACATTGACAATAATGGAAACGAATTTTATTCGGAGCAGTAAGATCTATTTCACACTTGCATTGTTGCTGGTTTCAGCGCTTGCTCACAGCCAGGAAATGTTGTGGAGCAGTTGTTCTGTGAATACCGGACTTGAACTGACGTTCAAAACAATTTCGGTGCAGCGACAGGAAATCTGTGTTGGAGGAACTGCCGGGCAAATGAATTACAGAACCGAACAAGCAGGTTTATTCAGCAGTGATGGTTCAACGCAAATTGATGAATACACGATGTCAAGAGCCGGTAATTACATGTTCATTTACAGCTTTTCCGGGGATTTAAAATGGCATTATTACAGCCCTGATCGGGAAGACAGAATATACGGTGCAACATATGACAACACCAACGAATTGGTAGCTCTGGTTTATATGCCGTTAAAGCGTCCCCGCAATCATTATTACTACGATTCAGATCAGGAAGTAACGGACGATGAAGAAGATGATTCCGATGATGACGAAGATCGTTATTGCTACAAACTCTGTTGGTTTGATTCAACGGGAGATAACTTCAAGACCATCGCGATTGAAGAATTATTGGAGGCGGACATCACCGATTTTAAAGCACACCCGAATGGTGGATTTGTTCTTGCAGGTCATGCAGATGAAGGACGTTTTACGAAGAACATCAACCTGAATGCCGGCAAAGGAGGTTGCGATTTTCTGATTTACGTTGATGCGAAAGGCAAAATCATTTGGGGCGATGCGTTGGCTTATCAGAAGGAATCGTGTTGCACATACGGAGCAGATCCTGAAGTAGCGTTCGATTCAAAAGGCAACATTCTGCTTGGCGGTTCTTATGTCGGCGGAGCACGTTTTGGAGGATCAATCATTAAACTTGCAGTTGTTCCGTACGGAGCAGGTCCGTATTACACCGCAATGGAAGCTTATGTCGCTTCGTATTCTTCTGAAGGAAAATTCCGTTGGGTGCAAACCGCCGGATCGTTGAGTTACTTCGGAAGTGTTACTGCAGGCAATGGGAATATTTACCTTGCTACATCCATGAGCAGGAGGGAAGGGAAAATGTTCGGCGCAAAAGTGGATACTACCAATCACGAAAATGTTTTTGTTACGATTCTGGATGAAAACGGGAAGGTGAAATCAAACATCAGTTGTTTATCGAAGTCGCGCGTAAATGTGGCATTGGATGCTGAAGGCAATTTGGTAATAACAGGAACAATCGGAATCAACGCAGGATTTCTGAAACACGAAGAAGCTGCGCCGGGGCAGCGACGCAAGCTCGAAGATGTTTACGTGGCGTTCTACAACAAAAACGGTAAGTACATTGAACATCACGAATACAATATGCTTCGCATTTCCAGTGATGAAGGACCCGAATGTTTTGCGATCAGCAAAGACCAGTATTTCCTTACTGGAGAATTGTTCGGCGGTCTGCCATTATCCCTGCGTATTCTTGAGCCGGCTTTTCCTGATGTTAAGATCTACGGAAGCGGAACAATGGTGGCAGGATGCGGTAAGAAAAAGTAGCGTCGGCTTTTCAATTCTCAGATCATGTAACTGCACAACACATTTTTTTGCAGAATAATGCGTTATATTTACATGATGGCAATCCGGTTTTTCGGGACACTGATATTACTTTTCACGTTGACGTTTGCGAATGCTCAGGAGAATCCTTCTCTTGCGCACAGAATGCAGTTGCGTTTCAGCGGGAATGTTCCGCATCCTGTTTCCAATAAAGCGTTCCGAAGAAGCTTCACCGGAATTTATGATCTGAATCTTTCGTATCGCATCCGGATATTCTCGGGTTTCAATGCCGGACTCGCGTACAAACACGTGATCTGGAAAACGCCGGACAATAAAATTCCCGGATTGAATACCTACGGACAATTCAACGGAGGCGCGATCAGTATTTCGTACGATCACGCGTTCTCAGAAACTGCAACTGGATTCATTACCATCAACGCCGGTCAGGCACGTATGCATTATTACGGATTATCTATGGATTCCATTCCGGATAATTTTCAATCGAATTACGTTTTCAATTACGGAGAATTTGAAACCGGCGCGTACTTCTACACGGAAGGAAATTTCGCAATCGGCGTGCATTTCGGAATGGTATTCACGAATTACGGATTCGATCCGTATAAACTGGCGCTCGACGAACACAAAGCCTATATTGCTTCCGACCTGGAAGGAAATGTCACTCAGATGAACATTGGTTTCTCCGTTGTGTATTCTTTCCTGAAGAAAAAGGGCGGGGGATGAGTCGGACTTACTGCAAAAAGAAACGCCCCGTTTTCACGAGGCGTTTTTCATTTATTCTTCTTTTGACTTTTTCTTAGACTTTGGTTTCGAAACCGAGATCACAACGTCTTTTTTCTCATCGTCATAATCTACAGTTACAACATCACCTTCCGAAATTCCGGATTTGATGATTTCTTCAGCCAGCGGATCTTCCAGATACTTCTGAATCGCACGCTTCAATGGACGCGCACCGTAAGCCTGATCGTAACCTTTCTCAACAATGAAGTCTTTCGCTTTTTCAGTCAACTCAATGGTGTAACCCAATTGAGTAACGCGGCTGTACAGTTTGTCGAGTTCGATATCAATGATGCGGTGAATGTCTTCACGTGAAAGTGAATTAAACATCACAACGTCATCAATACGGTTCAGGAATTCAGGAGCGAATGCTTTCTTCAATGCATTTTCAATAACACCTTTCGAATGTTCTTCGTTGTTGTCTTTACGAGCACCTGTTGAGAATCCAACTCCGGTACCGAAATCCTTCAACTGACGTGATCCGATATTTGATGTCATAATGATGATCGTATTCTTGAAATCCACTTTACGTCCGAGTGAATCTGTCAACTGACCGTCATCCAAAGTCTGCAACAACAGGTTGAATACATCCGGATGCGCTTTCTCGATTTCATCAAGAAGAACTACTGAATAAGGTTTACGACGAACTTTCTCTGTCAACTGACCACCTTCTTCGTAACCTACATATCCCGGAGGCGCTCCAACAAGACGGGAAACCGCAAACTTCTCCATGTATTCGCTCATGTCAATTCGGATCAATGAATCTTCATTGTCGAAGAGATATTTCGCGAGGATTTTCGCCAGCTGAGTTTTACCAACACCTGTTGGCCCGAGGAAAATAAACGAACCGATCGGCTTGTTCGGATCTTTCAATCCGGCACGGTTACGCTGAATGGCTTTCACCACTTTCTTGATCGCGTCGTCCTGACCGATTACTTTTCCTTTCAGCTGATCATACATGATCGCAAGCTTGTCGCTTTCGTTCTGCGATACACGTTGAACAGGAATGCCGGTCATCATGGAAACCACTTCAGCCACATTCTCTTCGTTCACGGTTTCACGCTGCGACTTGCTTTCTTCCTCCCACTGTTTCTTCGCAGCTTCCAGTTGTTCCTGGAGCTGGCGTTCTTTATCACGCAGGCGCGCCGCTTCTTCATAACGCTGAGAGCGTACCACCTGATTCTTTTCTTCTTTTACTTTCTCGATTTCAGCTTCCACTTCAAGAATCTTCTTCGGAACCTTGATGTTGGTAATGTGAACGCGAGAACCTGCTTCATCCAATGCGTCAATCGCTTTATCCGGCAAATGACGATCAGTGATATATCGCGAGGTCAATGTAACACAAGCCTTGATTGCCTCTTCTGTGTAGTTCACATTATGGTGATCTTCGTAACGGGCTTTGATATTGTTCAGAATCTGAATGGTTTCGTCAATAGAAGTTGGCTCCACCAATACTTTCTGGAAACGACGTTCCAAAGCTCCGTCTTTCTCAATGTACTGACGGTATTCATCAAGTGTTGTAGCTCCGATGCATTGGATTTCTCCACGCGCGAGAGCCGGCTTGAACATATTGGAAGCATCGAGTGAACCGGACGCGCCGCCTGCACCAATGATGGTATGAATCTCATCAATGAAGAGAATCACATCAGGTGATTTTTCCAATTCATTCATCACAGCTTTCATGCGTTCCTCAAACTGACCGCGGTACTTTGTTCCTGCAACAAGAGAAGCAAGATCAAGAGATACCACGCGCTTATTGAAGAGCACACGCGATACTTTTTTCTGAATAATGCGCAACGCAAGACCTTCTGCGATTGCAGATTTACCAACACCCGGTTCTCCAATGAGAATAGGGTTGTTTTTCTTACGGCGGGAAAGAATCTGCGACACACGTTCGATTTCTTTCTCACGGCCCACGATCGGATCCAGTTTACCGTCTTCAGCAGCTTTAGTCAGATCGCGACCGAAGTTATCGAGCACAGGAGTCTTGGACTTGCTGTCGCTGATTTTCTTCTGGCTCGAACCGAAAGTTGCGTCTTCGTTCTCATCGTCATCCGGATTAGCCGGAAACTCAGAACGCGGAGACTGTGTTTCGTCGCTGGTGCCTGCATTGGAATCCAATTCGTTTTTAACTGATTCGTAATCGAGACCGAAACGGTTCAACGCTTTTGTAGCGATGGAATCTTCATCTTTCAGAATAGAAAGAAGAAGATGTTCCGTTCCGATAACGGCGCTTTTGAAAAGCTTCGCTTCCAGATATGTGATCTTCAGCGCACGTTCTGCCTGTTTCACCAATGGAATATTGCCGAGGTTGGCAGCAGTTTTACGTGCTGATCCGGCAGTAAGCGATTCAACTTCTTTACGCAAATCGAGAAGGTTCACATTCATCTGTTTCATCAGACGGATGGCACTTCCTTCACCTTCACGGATAATTCCGAGCAGAAGATGCTCAGTCCCAATGTAATCGTGCCCTAAACGTAATGCTTCTTCACGACTGAACGTGATTACGTCTTTTACTCGGGGCGAAAATTTTGCTTCCATAAATCACCTTTTCGGTTTGCTTTTCATGTTGCCTGTAAGCGTATGAAATTACACGTTTTACCGGACGATCTCAAATGTAGATACAATCCTAATTTTCAGTCGTTTTTACAGTCGTTTTTATCCACGAAAAAATGTTAATAATTAGGTTAATAAGTAGGGTCTTTTTCGAGCCTTTTCTTCAATGAAAAATGGGTACTTTCGGACTCCTGAAAATTAACCTTGTTTAGCTACTTAAATCAATAACTGTGCTAAACTGAACTTGTGACAAAAAGACATGGCTGAAGGCGAAAAAATTATTCCGATTAACATCGAAGATGAAATGAGAACAGCGTACATCGACTATTCGATGTCCGTAATTGTTTCCCGTGCGTTACCTGACGTACGAGACGGTCTCAAACCCGTTCACCGCAGGGTGTTGTTCGGAATGCTCGAACTGGGCGTATTATCTAACCGACCATATAAAAAGTCTGCCCGTATCGTGGGTGAGGTACTTGGTAAGTATCACCCGCATGGCGATAGTTCTGTGTACGACACAATGGTGCGTATGGCACAGGACTGGAGTTTGCGTTATCCGCTTGTTGATGGACAGGGTAACTTCGGTTCCATCGATGGAGATCCGCCGGCAGCGATGCGTTATACAGAAGCACGTCTGAGAAAGATCGCTGAAGAAATGCTTTCGGACATCGACAAGAACACGGTTGATTTCCGCCCGAACTTCGACGACAGTCTGGAGGAACCGACAGTATTGCCTGCACGCATTCCGAATCTTCTTGTAAACGGAGCTTCAGGTATTGCAGTAGGTATGGCAACCAATATGCCGCCGCACAACCTGACAGAGATTGTAAATGCTACGATCGCTTACATCGACAACCGTGACATTGACATGGAAGGTTTGATGAAGATCGTGAAGGCTCCGGATTTCCCTACTGGCGGAACAATCTACGGTTACAGCGGTGTGCGTGAAGCATTTGAAACCGGTCGCGGAAGAATTGTGCTGCGTGCAAAAGCAAACATTGAAGAACATAACGGTCGCGAAAGAATTATCGTGACAGAAATTCCGTATCAGGTGAATAAGTGGCAGATGATCAAAGCTACTGCCGACCTGATCAACGAGAAGAAACTGGAAGGCATCAGCGATATCCGCGATGAATCGGATCGCGACGGAATGCGTGTAGTGTACGAACTGAAGCGCGATGCAGTTGCGAACGTGGTTTTGAACCAGTTGTATAAGTATACATCGCTCCAGACATCGTTCAGCGTAAACAATATTGCGTTGGTAGGCGGACGTCCGCTGATGTTAAACCTGAAGCAGATGATCGGCCACTTCGTAGACTTCCGTCACGAAGTAGTTGTTCGCCGTACGAAATACGAATTGGAGCAGGCTGAAAAGCGTGCGCATATCTTGCAAGGTTATCTGATTGCATTGGATCACCTGGATGAAGTGATTCGTATTATCCGTGAATCGGCAACGCCAAACGATGCGAAGGAAAAGCTCATGTCAAGTTTCTCTCTGTCTGAAATTCAGGCAGGAGCAATTCTCGAACTTCGTCTTCGCGTACTCACCGGCATGGAACGCGATAAGATCCGTGAAGAGTTTGAAGAACTCATGAAGCTGATCGCTCACTTGCGCAACATCCTGGATGACGAGGCGCTGCGTATGCAGATCATTAAAGATGAATTGATTGAGATTAACGAGAAATACGGTGACGAGCGCAAGACCGATGTGGTTTATGCCGCCGACGATCAGCGTATGGAAGATCTTATTGCCGACGAAGACGTGGTGGTTACCATTTCAAGAATGGGATACATCAAGCGTACGCCTTTGGCTGAATACAGAGCTCAGAATCGTGGAGGACGAGGTTCCCGTGGGTCAGCAACACGCGACGAGGATTTCGTGGAACATCTGTTTGTGGTGAACACTCACGCATATTTGTTGTTCTTCACTGAACAGGGAAGATGCTTCTGGATGCGTGCGTTTGAAGTGCCGGAAGGCAACAAAACTTCAAAAGGTCGTGCGATCCAGAACATGATCAACCTGCCGATGGAAGATAAGGTTCGTGCCTTTATTAAGGTAAACAGCCTGACCGACGAGAACTACATCAACAACAATTATATCGTGATGTGCACCAAGCGCGGGGTTATTAAGAAGACCGTTCTTGAAGCGTATTCCCGTCCGCGTGCCAACGGTATCAACGCGATTACCGTACGCGAAGGAGACACATTATTGGAAGCTGTGTTGGTTGCTGAGTCAGATCAACTGATGGTTGCATCAAAGGCAGGTAAAGTAGTGAGATTCAATAACTCAGATGTACGCGACATGGGCCGTACAGCGAGTGGTGTCCGCGCAATTACACTGGCTGGTGAATCGGATGAAGTCATCGGAATGATTGTAATTCCGTCGAACAATCCGCCACAAATTCTGGTGGTTTCCGAGAAAGGTTATGGAAAACGTTCGGACGTGGAGTCTTACAGACAAACCCGTCGCGGAGCGAAAGGGGTGAAGACCATTAACGTAACGGATAAGACCGGTCAGTTGGTTGCCATCAAAGCGGTAACAGACGAAAATGACCTGATGATCATTACAACAAATGGTATTGTTATCCGTTTGCGCGTATCGGATCTTCGTGTAATGGGTCGCGCTACACAAGGTGTACGTCTGATTTCTCTGGATGAATCTGCGGAAATCGGAGCAGTAACAACTGTGGAAACAGACCCTGAAGAGGAAGTGGTAGCGGTTGACGGAACGGTAGATACGTCGATGGCTGACAGTGCAGACGAGCCGGAATCGGATGAAGGTCCGGAAGATGGCACGGATGTTGAATCTGAAAACGATGAAATTAAACCTGAATAATAAATGATTATGAAGAAATACCTTTTGTTGACCGCTGCAGTGATGTTGGCCGGAGGTGTAGCATTCGCTCAGAAGGCGAAAGTTACCACTGCTAAGAATTCACTGGATAACTATAACGCTGAGAAGAAGAAAGATCCGGCGTATGCGAAAACCATGCTGGACAAGGCGAAACTGAACATCGATGAAGCCAGCGTTCATACTGATACCAAGGACGATGCGAAGACCTGGTATTACCGCGGAAACGTTTACATGGCTATTTATCTGGACGAATTCAATAAGAAGATGGATTCTTATAAGGATATCACGGATGCCGGGAAGAAGCAGAGCATGGCGTATACAGAAACGCCGACTGTAAATCTGGTGGAAGCGACCAATTCTTATCTGAAAGCCAAGTCTTTGGATAAGTATGATGTTTACGGTCCGGAAGGTCTGAACAAGCAGATCAGCGATTGCTACGTATATACGCAGAACTGCGGATTGGCGAATTTCAGCCAGAAGAAGTATGCAGAAGCATTGCCGATGTTCGAACTCGCAGCTGATATTTCGGCTTCCAGCAAAGTTGTTGATTCACTGAACATTAACAATGCTGCAGTGAGTGCGATGAACGGCAAAATGTATGACAAGGCGATTCCGCATTTCAAACGTTTGACCGAGATCAACTACGGTAAAGGAAACACCTGGTTGTTGCTCGGACAGTGCTACCGCGAGAAAGGCGATACTGTTGCTTATAAAGCTACTATCGCTGATGGTTTGAAGAAGTATCCGACTGATGCTGATCTGCTTACAGAAGATGTGAACATCAAATTGGCTGCAGGTAAAACCGTAGAAGCAGTGGCGCAATTGGAAGCTTTGACGGCTCAGCGTAAGGACGATGCGGAGTTGTTCTTCGTGGTTGGTAACGTATACGATCGTATCGCGAATCCGGTTGGTGCGGACGGAAAACCGGCAGCAAAACCTAAGAATTACGAAGAAATGCACGAAAAGGCAGCTTCGAACTACAAAAAGTCGCTGGAGCTGAAGCCGAACAATTTCGATGTATTGTACAACTTGGGAATTCTGTATTACAATTACGGATTCGAGTATCAGGAGCGTAGTAACTCAACAATTGCTGATGCTGCGAAATACTCAACTTTGTGGGAGCCGGCATTGAAAACTGCTGTTGACTATCTTGAAAAGGCGCGTGCTATCGATCCGAAAGATCTGAACACATTGCAGGCTTTGAAAGTTTGCTATGGTAATCTGGGAGACAACGATAAGTACAATCAGATCAAAGAAGAAATCAAAAAGGTTCAGGCAGGGCAATAGTCCGTATCGAACTTAGAATTAAAGCCACCTCAAAAGGGTGGCTTTATTGTTTTGCGAGGATTCGAAATGCAGCTTAAATGACTGTATTTCATAGAAATACAACTTAACATAATATTAATTATAATTCCTTTTTGATGAATTGAATTCCTGTCATTTGGTTGTTTTAGATCACAACATCTACGCGTACGGGTCCATAGTTCCGGAATGCGACAAATCTCCTGAAACAAGATAGAAAAACGTAAAATTATATGGTTGACAACACTGAATCTGACTGTTAATCCGGGCTAAAACAATATTTAGTAAATATATTACTACATTTTGTTTTTCAATAATTTAAACATATTTACCTCAATTCTTAATTCAATAATATCAACCGCTTTACGGGATACTCGTATTCACCAACCAAAATCAATAAATACATCCCCGATTCCATTCCGGACAGATCCAGCACATCCTGGCCCGCATTCAGCTTCTTCGCAACAACCAATCGCCCTTGGGCATCATAAATTCTGGCTTCTTCGGCTTCGTAGCCGGACAATTCACATCTTCCGTAAGTCGGATTCGGGAAAATGTTGAAATCGCCCTCAACCGGGATTTCCGCGAATCCACTCGTTGGATCTTCGAAAAAATAAGCAGATCCTGCAGCCTGCAAGGAATTACCTGCGAACTCATCGAAGTTGTCGTACGGTGCTCCAACCAAGATCGTGTACCCGTAAATAGCTACCGAAAATCCAAAGTTAGATCCTGGAGTTCTGTCATTTTGAACCAATTTCTGGGTTTCCACCCAATTGCCGTTTCCAGTATCAGAAAATATGTAAACTGCTCCGGGATTCGCCATAAAGTTTTGACCATTTGCATCCCGACATTGAAATGGACTGCCGACTACAAGTTGCGAACCTGACATTGAAATGGAAAAACCGAAATAATCGTTTGCGGTGCGATCGGAAGACACAATTTTCTGTGCTGGAGACCAATTCCCGTTGGAATATTTAAAGATATACGCTGATCCGGCATCCGTAAGCGGGTTCTGATTGTTCTCGTCTCCGGAATCATGATTCGACGAAATCACCACAAAATTCCCGGAAATAGCCACATCGTCACCGAAAGTATCGAACTGCTCGCCATCCCAAGCTACCAACTTTTGAGTTTCTGTCCAGAAACCGTTGGACTGTAGTTCGAACACGTACGCGGCACCGACATATGAAGCGATCAACTGATTATTCGAATCCAACGTGCTTTTCATATTCGCGCCGATTATTGCCCGATTTCCTTCAATATCTACTGAATTTCCGAAATAATCGTACATAAAACGATCAGAATTGGCCAGTTTCTGATGAAAAGACCAAATTCCGGACAAAGTATCCCGGCGATACACATATACAGCACCGGCATTCGCAAAGTAGTTCTGATTGTTGCCGTCCGTATCCTCGAAATAACTTCCGACCATGATATAGTTTCCTGAAATCGCGAGGGAAATTCCTGCCCAGTCTCCGGAATCAGAAGACATAGCTCCGATCAGCTTTTGCCTGAATGTCCACGCGCCGTTAGAGTTTCTCTCGTAAATGTAAATCGCTCCATCATTTGATATTGAAGGATTTCCGGCCGTATCTTTATCCTGATACGGTGCACTTACCACGGCAATTCCCTGTTCACTGATTGCCACTCGATATCCGAATTGATCATCCTGAGAACGATCCGGAGCCGAAATCTTTTGTACCGCATTCCAGATTCCGTTCGAACCTTTCTCGTAGATATACGCCGCTCCCGCCGTTAATATTTGGTTGGCACCATTGGCATCATAATCCTGATATGTTGCACCTGCAATCGCGTAGTTTCCGGCTACAGCAACATCGTAACCGAAAATATCCTGTAACTGTCGATCCGGAGCATCTATCTTATCCGTTTGAATCCAACTTTGGCCGGTTGAAGCCAATGAAAAAAGTGTCAATGACACACACAAACAGAAACGAATTGCGGATTTACGATATGTAATCATGATGCCGATTTTTAAATAAAGTTCATCAGAAAATCTGATTAAAATCGGAACCAATTGAGGACTGCAGTGAATCTGCTCTTAATCAATTGCTGCTTTCTGACAATTGCCGGAATTTACTTCGTCAGCACCGACAAAGTCTCAGCCACTTCCGCGAATCGGAACTGATATCCGGCTTGAAGTAATCTATCCGGTTTGACTTTAGGCCCCTTCAAGATCAAATCCGCTTCCGTTCCCATAAAAATTGCTCCGATTCGAATCGCAAATTCCGGCGCCGGTAAACCGATTTTTGCACCAAGCGATTTCCTCAATTCCGCCATAAATCCGGCATTGTCTGTTACGCCCGGACTTGTACAGTTGAACACGCCGGAAAGCCGATCATTGGTTCGGACGAATTCAATGATTCCGACCACATCCTGAACGTGAATCCAACTGAAACCTTGTTTCCCGGATCCGGCTTTTCCGCCTAAACCACGTTTTGCAAGTTTGAATAACTCGGGAAATGCTCCGCCTTCCTTCCCCAAAACGATACCCGTTCTCAGAACCGAAATACGTGTTTCTTGATTCGCAAAAGTCAAAGCAGCGGCTTCCCATTTTCGAATAACTTCAGCCAAAAAGCCGTTTGATTCTGTGTGCTTGCCCTCGGTCTGAATATCTGTTACATCCGGCGAATAGATATCCGCTCCGGACATATTCACCCAAACTTTCGGCTTCACATTCAGCGTTTGAATTGCCTGTCCAATGGCTTGAGCCGAATCAACCCGGGAACGAATAATTTCCCTTCGGTTGACTTCGTTCCAGCGACAGTTCACATTTTTGCCGGTAAGGTTTACGATCAAATCTGCGCCGTCAAGTTCTCGAATCCATGCCGCATTATGCTCCGGAATTCCATTCCATTTTACAAATCGGATTCCGTTTACTTCCCGGTCTGCGTTGCGCGACAACACCACAACTTCCGCACCCTGCGACTTATAAAATTGCTGCAGATGATTTCCGATAAATCCGGTTCCGCCGGCCAAAATGACTTTCATGATCGTTGAATAATTGGTGTAAAGTACTGCGCACAATTCATATTCGAAAAGAGAAATCTTCAGTGCGTTAAATTCTGAATTGCAGGTGATATTGACGGAAATTTGAAATTAAACCCTGATCGTAATAATAGTTCGGGCTTCACCCAACGGCTTTTCAAAACCAGTTCCGTTTCAGTACTAATCAGTCGCGCACCGATTTCCAGCAGCCATTCAGGAGTTGGAATTCCGAAAGGAACACGCAGCGCTGTTCGGATTTCTTTCATCAGATTGCGATTGCTCACGGCTTCAGGAGCGACAACATTGAAAACGCCGCTGAGATTTTCATGTGTGCGAATCCATTCCACGATGTTCAGAAAGTCAGCTTCGTGAATCCAATTTACTTTCTGATTGCCGGAACCTTGATGTCCGCCCAAACCGAATTTTGCCAGACGGACCAATCGCGTCATCACTCCATCCGCTTTTCCCAGAACAATGCCGGTTCGCAACGCCGTTTTTCTGCAATTCACTTTTGATTGGAAGAACGTTTCTTCCCAGGCTTTCACTACATCTACTGAAAATCCATCTCCGATTTCACCGGTGAGTTCGTCCTGAGGTTTGTCTTCCGCATGCCGATAAATCGTAGCCGATGACAAATTGATCCACAATTTCGGTTCGTGTCCGGATGAACGAATCGCCTCCGCAATCGCTTCTGTAGATTCAATTCTCGATTGCAGAATTTCCTTACGGTTGTCGGCATTGTACCTGCAGTTTACATTCTTTCCGGCGAGATTGATGATGAGATCCGCGTCCTCAAATTCCTGCATCCAGGATCGATCACCGTTTATCTTATTCGGCCAGTAAACGTATCGAACGGCATTGCATGGAGCTTTTCGTTGAAGCAAAGTGTTCACGGAACGCGAAAGAACCACAATCTCCTGTGCTCTGTCGCAATAGAATTGCTGAAGGGCTTTTCCCAGAAATCCGCTTCCGCCTGCGAGTATGATTTTCATGACGATACTTTTTAAAGATTGATGAATGAATTCACCGCCAACACTGCCAATACGAGTGTGCGGTACAACACCCACGATAAACTCATGCCGATTCCGAGATCAAGGATTTTCATTCTGCGCATGTGTTCATATAACATATATGTGACCACGCATGTGAAATACATGAGCCAGATGAAAGCCGGAACGGCAATAATTTCACCAATGATTAAAGCAGGAATCAGCATCAACGATCCGATGAGCGAAACCGTCATCATGTTACCGAGATATTCCATTCTCCTAGATCTGGTAACAAGACTCACAGCTGCAGCTTGAAATGCAATTTGTCCTCCGCAGATGATGAGTTCACGGGAAACACTTCCGGGAGAAACAAACGGAACAAACAAATCCGTGAAAGCAGATAGTAGCATCGATGTAACAATCCATGATATAATAATGTAGGCCCAACGGTATGTAAGATTGAATGAAGGCGCACATTGGAAACGGTGTTCCGGATTGACCTTTGCAGGCGCAATAACTTTACGATTGTAACTGATCAACTTATAAAGTACGTTGATGGCATGACGAATTCCGGGAAGCGACAGCGCTTTGATCATCAACGGAAATCGTTGCGCCAGAATGAACATCAGACTGTCGAGACCGTAACGCACCTTTCCGGTACGCATATCCACCAAAGCGATTTCATCCTGTGAACGTTTCGGATCCATTTCAGGCGAAAAGTATCCTCCTACTTTCTGGTATTCCGTGCGACCGCCGTTGTCCAGAAATCCGGAAGCGATGAATCCTTTAGTATAAGCCCGACACAGCGGACAATCGACATCGTAAACGAGGGTGTGATCTTTTAAGGTTTTCATACTTTCAATATTTATTGAAACATGAGTATAAAATTTTTTACTTCATCAATTTGAACAATGTCCCGAAGAACCAATTCTCATCAGCGCGCAAAGCCATGTCAACGCCTTTGTCCATGCGGTCCACGAAATCGTGAATGTTCCCGACTGTCTTTTTGAACTCTTTTCCCTGCGGCGACTTCGCATCAATTTCTGCTTGCTGGAGTTGATTCAACTTCTGCAACACCGGTTCTATTTCGCGCTTCTTACGTTCTTTCGCAATCCGACGCGCCACTTCCCAGATGTCTTTTTCCGCTGTGAAATACTCTTTTCGGTCTCCCGCCACTAGTTCTTTATACACCAGATTCCAGTTCATGAGATCCCGAACATTCATGTTGGCATTGCCTCGTGAAATGTTCAGTTCCTCCATAATATCTTCCGTTGAGAGCGGCTCCGGAGAAATGAGAAGCAACGCATGCACCTGCGCCATGGAACGGTTAATGCCCCACTCCGAACCTAAAGTTCCCCAGGTTTGGATGAATTGGCGCCGTGCTTCGTCGAGTTTCATGTACCAAAATTAGGACATGTTTTCGAACTTTCAAATGTTTTTGAAAGTTTATTTTAACCACGGAGCGGCTACCACGAAATAACCTCGGAGACACAGACTGGATCAATGAAATAACCACCGAGACACGGACTGGATCAATAAAATAACCACGGAGACACCGAGAAATAAATTATGCTACTTTATTACTTCATCTATACCAATGTCCGTCAACATGTTTTAGCGGCTTTCCTGCACGAATCGGGACGCCTTCCGGAGAATAAACTAATCCAAATCGCGCGTCAAGAAACCCCCAAAGTTCAAGATAGATCTCACAATAACCATCATCGTTTTTTCCTTTGATAACATAAATTGCGTCAGCGCTGCGCAAATAACCGCGAATACGGAAATCTTTAGGAGTGTAATTAATCGTATCTGTGTTTTTGGCACCAAGATGATAGTCTGCAGAATCTTTATTCAGCTCAGCAACTAAATCTTCAAGTACTTCTTCATTCGTCTTTAAATAAAGTTCACACGAAGTGTTAAACTGAAATTCCTGTGTCAAGAGGAAAATCAGTACGGAGGAAAGAAATACTCCAATCCATATTGATTTCTTTTTCCACCCCTCGATTTGAACCAATAGAACGATGAATGAAATCGCAGTTATAACTGCAGCCGCTAGCCAGATTAGTGAGAATTCATCAATCTGCACATAGAAAAACTCACTGAAAGTAAGATACACCAGACCAAGTATAAAAATGGCTGTATTAATCTTATTCGTCATGCCTGAAATTAAGGATAAACTATTTCAAAACACTATTCTCACCCCGCCGCCGTATAAACTCTCAATCGCGATCTTCTCATCCGATTGTAGTCTCTTTCGCAATTTGGTGATATACACATCCAAACTGCGATTGTTGAAATAGCTGTCGTCGCCCCAAATTTCTTTCAGGATGACCGAGCGGTCAACGAGTTCGTTTTTACGGGAAAGTAGTAAACTCAATAGTGCAGATTCTCGAGGTGAAAGTCGTTCACGGTTTTCATCGAATTGCAATACACGTTCTGCAGGAATGAAAATGTAATTGCCTATGATGATATGTTCCGGCGTATGATTGTTAATGGTGTTACGTTGTCGCGCGGTAACTGCCTGGATTTTCAGCAGCAACACTTCCGAGTCAAATGGTTTGGTGATGTAATCGTCGGCGCCGGATTTGTAACCGCGGACAATGTCTTCTTTCTGATTACGTGCAGTGAGATAAATCACCGGAACGATTTTATTGATCTTGCGGAGTTCATTCACGAATGTGAAGCCGTCTTTCACCGGCATCATCACATCTGTAATGATGAGATCGTAATCGTTGCTGACAAATTCATTGCGCGCTTCTTCTCCGTTACGGCATAACATGACGTTGTGACCATTCAACACGAGGTAATCGCGGAGAATGTTACCGAACATTTCATCGTCCTCTGCCAATAGTATGTGAAGCGGCTCAGCCATGTTTCAATATCAGCGTGAATGTGGTTCCGTGATTGCTGCTTTCCGAAACGAACAATGTTCCTTCGTGGTTTTCCGCCACGGTTTTCGCGTAACTCAAACCGATACCGAATCCTTTTACATCGTGAACATCTCCGCTTTGCAAACGACGGAAAGGTTCGAAGATAGATTTCCATTCTTCTATCGGAATTCCGCTGCCGTTGTCGGTGACTTTGATTTCCGTTCCGCCTCGGTATTGCTGAGCCGTTACTTTTACCAGCGGTGGCTTTCCTCCGTACTTGATGGCGTTATCGATAAGATTCATCAGCAACCGCTCGATATGAAAACGATCTACGGCTATAGTCGAGAAAGTACCTTCATGCGTAAATGAAATAGATCCGCCGGATGATTCCGCTTGCAACTTCAGTGCTGCCACTGCATTCTCAATACAACGGATAATATCCGTGTTGGCGAGATTCATCTCCAACGCGTTCTTCTCTGTCAGCGCAAGATCCAACACTTTCTCAACCTGTTCGTTCAGTTTGCGGTTTTCATTCTTGATCTGCTGCGCGTAATACGTTACTTTTTCTTTATCAGAGATTACTTTATCATTCATGATCGTATCCGCCGCCAGCGACATTGTAGCCAGAGGCGTTTTGAATTCATGCGTCATGTTATTGATGAAATCACGACGTATATCACCGATCTTTTTCTGTCGCAGCGCTTCTTTGTAGATCAGCATAAACAGCAGCAGAATTCCGCCGGTGATGAACAATGAAAAAAGGATTTGCGGCAACAGAGAAATCCACACTGATCCGTTGTCGGGATGGATCTCAACCCGCAATTGAGAGCGGAACGGCATTGGTTCCGATTCAAACAACGGAGCACGGAACACCCAAACGGAATCGCGCGGACGTAGTGAATCTGTTGGTAAAGGCGGACGCATTGGCGGTTGTGTAAGCGATGCTTCAAAGGCATAATCAATTCCACGCATGCGTAAATTTTCCAGTACAACGCTGTCGGTTTTCTCCTTCGTAAATCGAGTTGCAACTGTATCCGTATTGAACACATAACTCATGATCATGTCCTGCATAGCAGATTTCACACGATCGGAGCGACGCATGATGACTGTACGTTGTCCGGAAGTTTCCCATTTTACATTGGTGTCGGAAATCTGATTGTGCTCAATCACAATTTGCGGAGCATCCGGTGGCAAAGGAGGATGTGGCTGTGGAGGAACTTTCACTTTTGACAATTCCGTATCGCCGCTTATTACCATGATTCGTTGAGTTCCATCTTCGCTCAGCCGAACAGTAATTGAATCATTTTTTATTCCGGGAAGATCAGACATTACGCTGTCGAATGTTTCGTGAACGAATTCCACCGCGTCGAGTCGTTCCAGATTCCGGGCAGAAGCTACAACTGCGTCCATGATTCTGCGGCGTTCATCATGATGTTTCATTTCCGCTTCACGTGAAATCCAGATCACCTGAAACGCAATGAGCACCGCGATAGCGATGGCCACAGAAGGAACAATCCATTTCATTCCGATTTTCATAATTCAAAGATAGTTCGCTGCACTGTGACTTTCATTCCGTTAAGGATTCATTAAGGTTCTTTAGGTAAGCATTAACCCCGATGCGTTTATCATAGCCTTAGGTTTGCATCAGAATCAAAACAGAACGACTATGAAAACCAAATCCATAATGACTATCGCAGCGCTGAGCTTAAGTGCACTTGCGTTTGCACAGAATCAGCCCGACTCCATTCACATCGTGATTCACGAAAATCAGAATGGTAATGAACGCACGCTGGACACCATTGTTCCGGTTGCACAGCAACAATCGCTCTTCCTTTGGATGGAGCAAAACGGATATCAAGCTCCTCCTCCACCGCCGCCACCGGGCGCAGGTCCGATGACGATGGAACACGTGATTGTACTTGAAGGCGATTCATCTGCAGAAGGAGAACGTAATGTAATCGTTATCATGAACGATTCGATGATGCCACCACCGCCTCCGGGTACACATCCTCCGCAACGTGTGATGATCATGCGTAACGGCCCCGGAGATGGAAGTCATCCTGCACCTCCAATGCCGCCAGGCCCGCATCCGAAAGGATCACAGGTTACCGTTGACATTCAGGAGCGCGATACGGTTATCAACGGAGAAAAACACAAAGTAGTTGTGAAGAAGGAAACAATCATTCTTCCGCCGGCACCACCTGCGCCTCCGGTTCCGCTAAAAGCACCGGGAACAAAACCGGAAATGCAACGCGGTCTTGTGGTTTATCCAAATCCAAGTGATGCAATAATTAATGTGGAGTTTGATGTGCAGGCTAAACAGAAGACTGTATTAAGCGTGCGTGATGCCAACGGAAAGACCGTATACACCGAAAGAATCACAATGGATCAGCCTCAGCGTGTGAAGCGGGAAATCAATCTTGCAGATAAAGGGAAAGGAACTTTCGTTGTTGAAGTGAATTCAGGAGACAAAGTAATTGCAGAGAAAGTGATTCTGAAATAGCGGTATTTCAGAGATAAGAAAAGCGGAGCCTCGTAATGAAGCTCCGCTTTTTTATTTATGACACACTTATTGTTTTACAAACTGCGAACGGATGATATTGCTGCCCTGAACTGACTCAAGAATATAGAATCCTGATTCAAGTTCTGACACGTTGATCACAGCCGTTGAGGTTGATGAATAATTTGTGAGTACCAATTGTCCGCCTGCATTGTAAACATTAAATACAGTTGCACCATTGGAATTCATAGCAACCTGAATTGATTCGACACAGGGATTCGGATACATATTCATTTTCAAAGCTGAGGTCTCAGCAATTCCGACGCCTGATTGATTGTAACGTCCGAAGAAAATATCATCCTGTCCGGCTGTTGTAAGATTTGCAGTTCCACCTTGCGGATCGAAATCACAAGTACCTGCAAAGTATCCGGCGAGATAAACGTTGTCATTTCCATCAACAACAATGCAGTTGCCAACATCTCCCGAAGTTCCTCCTACTCTGCCCGACCAGACATGTGTTCCTGCAGCCGTAAGCTTCAGCATGAAAATGTCGTAATTACCTGCACTCACAAGGTTCGCGGTACCAGCGCCCGGATCAAAGTCCGCTGTTCCGGAAAAACGTCCTGTGATGAACAGATTCCCTGCGATATCGCGTGCAATAGATTGACCCGCATCAACGGAAGAACCGCCAAGTTCCGCAGCCCATCCGAAGTTACCTGTACTGGATAATGTCATGACAAACGCATCACTGATTCCTGTTGCAGCAGTAAGCACTGTTGAACCACTGCCCGGATCGAAATCTACTGAGCTTTCGAATGAACCCGTTACAGCAATGTCAGTTCCGGTTACAACAACTGAGTTTCCGGATTCAGCTCCGCTTCCACCAATTCCTTTAACCCATGTTAAAGTGCCTGTGGAAGTATAAACCGCCACATAGAAATCAGTTGAAGAAGCAGTAAGTGTAGTGCTTCCGTTGCCCGGTTCGAAGTCGCATGTTCCAGCGAAATATCCTGTGAGAATAATTTCACCTGAACCGTTTACTGCAACATCCGCGCAGTGATCAAATGAAGATCCTCCGAAAGTTTTTCCCCAAACATAGTTGCCGTTCGCATCAAGTTGTACGAGGAACACGTCTGTCTGACCCGTTGTGATTGCATTGACTGTACCCGCACCCGGATCAAGATCTACGGTTCCGGTATAATCTCCTGTCAGTAAAACCTGTCCGTTAAAATCAACATAGAACGATTCGAGATTGGTTCCCATGTTGCTTCCGATGGTTTTCGCCCACACGAAATTTCCGGATGGATCGAGTTTAAGAATGAAAGCAGATGCTGCAGTTTGCGATGTCAGATTCGAAGTTCCTGAACCCGGATCGAAGTCAACTGTCCCTTCAAATGTTCCGCATACAAACACTGCGCCTCCGTAGTAGTGATAAACACACTTTCCGATATCGGAATTGGCACCACCGATGCGCACTGCCCATTGGTAAGCACCGGTTGCATCGTATTTAGCAACGAAAATATCTTCTGCACCTGCGCTTGTCAGATTTGAAGTTCCGGAGCCGGGATCGAAATCGGAAGTGCCGCGAAACATTCCTGTTACGTACAAATTTCCTGAAGGATCAGGAAACGCGGAAGTGGCGTAATCGTATGTAGTACCACCGGATTGAGAAACCCAGTTGTATGTTACTGCCTGCGCGTTCAGAAGCTGAACTCCTGAAACAGCTGAAGTGAGAAATGCAGCACTGATGAGTTTAGTAAAAGTGTTCTTCATGTGTGTGTTTTGGACTATCAATATACACGATTAGAATTGATAATGCAGCACGCAAAAGCAGAATACGTTCATAGAACGACGAGCTCAATTTTGCAGCCGACCAATGCCATATTGAATGTCGATACATCCGCTGTTAAGTCCGGAAAAGTGTCGGATTGAAGATTCTGAGGTAAATAGCTTGCGCCACAGATTGCGCTGATTGCTCAGATGAGTTTCAGCTAAATACTGCAGACGATCGGAATGTGCGAAATCTGCGTCAGGAAGTTAAACTCATATTCTTCGCTGATTACGCAGATTATTAAGGCGTGAATATCATCTGTGTTTCTCTGCGGTATCTGAGGCAAATAAATTCCGGCACAGATTACGCTTATGGCTCAGGCGAGTTTAG
This sequence comes from Bacteroidia bacterium, assembly GCA_023151315.1. GTDB lineage: Bacteria > Bacteroidota > Bacteroidia > Palsa-965 > Palsa-965. The sequence continues at coordinate 20,701 of JAKLJE010000032.1, read as the reverse complement.
GGTAATTACCTTAGACGTACGGAATCTGCGAAATCTGCGTTAAGAAGTTAAACTCACCTTCTTCGCTGATTACGCAGATTATTAAAGTGTGAATATCATCTGCGTTTCTCTGCGGTATCTGAGGCAAATAAATTGCGCCACAGATTGCGCTGATGGCTCAGATTGAGAGGCCGCGCTTCCTGACTTCCGAAGTAGAAACCGACCCACGAATTTGATGTACTGAATAATTTGCGCATAGCATCATTTGAGCATGACATCATTTCCTCCACTACGTCAGCGGCATCTGTTTACAAACTACCTTTGCAACAATGTTCAGTTACTACATCATCTACAAACCCTTCAACGTACTCAGTCAGTTTACCGGTGAAGGTTCCAAACAAGGTTTGGGAAGTCTGGTTTCACTTCCGGAAGATTGTTATCCGGTCGGAAGATTGGATTCCGACAGCGAAGGTCTTCTGCTTATCACCAACGATAAATCGATCAACCACAAGCTGCTTGATCCGAAATACAAACACAACCGTACCTATCTCGTTCAGGTTGACGGACAGATTACCGAAGAAGCAGTTCGCAAGTTGGCGCAAGGTGTGACCATCAAAGTGAATGGCGAAGAATACAAAACGCTTCCTGCCAAAGCCGTAATGATTGAAGAACCGGCATTGCCTCCGCGTAATCCGCCTGTACGTTTTCGGAAGAACATTCCCACATCTTGGATTCAACTGACCTTGCAGGAAGGAAAAAACCGTCAGGTGCGTCACATGACTGCTGCCGTAGGCTTTCCGACTTTGCGATTGGTGAGAACACACATTGAGAATCTCTCCATCGGACATTTGCAGCCGGGAGAAGTTCTTGAAATTCTGCGCCCCGACTTACTCTCAAAACTGAAGCTCAAGTAATTTGCTTCCGCTTTTGTAATGGGTTAACTTTATATCAGCAAACTCAAAACCCATGAAAAAAATCTACCTGCTCTTTGCATTGGTATTCGTCACCACGTTCGTTGGTGCGCAAACCATGAACTACATGAATGTGGACAGCGTCCGCGTTCGTCCTGCAAATCCAACACCTGCAGATTCAGTGTTCCTACACGTGTATTGGAATTCTCCTTGGGGATGTTCTCTGAACGGAGTTCCAACTGTTAACAATGCGGGACTGAATCACGCTGCTACATTGTGTTATACTGTTGGAATGATTACCGTTGTTACAATGGATCATGATTCCGTATTTCTTTTTCAAGGCCCTGCCGGAATACACGTGGTATCATGGCAGATTGTACAGAACGCCACCTTTAATACACAATGTGATTGGGTACGTGATGCGAATCAGCAGGTGGTGAATGTACTCTCAACAGACATTGAGGAGTCCGAAACTGATTTACCGGTGCAATTCACTAACAATGAATTCATGATTCATGCCAACGGAACACTACATGTTTACAATGCGCTGGGACAATCGTTTTACAACGCTCAGGTTAATGCAGGACAACGTGTTCCTTTCAGTGCTGAAACTGCACAGATGTTCACAGCTGTATTCCGTGATGAATCTGGCAATACTTCGGTGCTGAAATTGATATCGCAGTAACACAGGTTAAAGACATAAAAAAAAGCGTCCTCAAAATTCGGGGACGCTTTTCATTTGATATCAGCTGAGGTTTATCCTTTTACAGGCACCGGAAACATTTCTTTCAGCTTCGCTACTGCGTAATCAATTTCCTCTTTCGTATTGTACTTGCTGAATGAGAAACGTACAGACGGGCGCGACATATCCGTTCCGATAGCGCGAAGTACATGTGAACCTACGTTGCTTCCGGATGAACAAGCACTTCCTGCAGAAGCTGCAATACCGTTAATGTCCAGGTTGAACACCAACATTTCTGCATTGTCAGTTTCCGGCAAACAAACGTTGAGAACCGTGTAAAGAGAATCTCCTTCTGCATCACCATTGAAGGAAACGCCGGGAAGATTAGCTTTCAGCTTCTGAATCATATATGATTTCAGTCCCTGAATGTAATCCTGATGCTTCTTCAGATCATTATACGCAATCTCCATCGCTTTCGCCAAGCCGATGATACCGTAAACATTCTCTGTACCACCACGCATATTGCGTTCCTGTGCACCACCGAAAATCAGCGGAGCCACATGAATTTCGCTGTTCACATAAATGAAACCGATTCCTTTAGGACCGTGGAACTTATGTGCAGCACCGTTGATAAAATGAACCGGAATATCCTTCAGATCGATGTTGTAATGACCAACCGTTTGAACAGTATCCGAGTGGAAAATCGCATTATATTTCTTACACATTTCCGCCACTTTCTTGATCGGCAATAAGTTCCCGATTTCGTTATTGGCGTGCATCAGAGAAACAAAGGAGCGATCGTTGTTCTTCAGGAGATTCTCCAGATCATCAAGATCGATTTTACCATTCTCTGTCAGTTTTACCAAACTGAGTTTGATGAGACCTTTATCCGCAAGAGTTTCAAGCGTGTGCAAAACGGCATGGTGCTCCAACGGAGACGAAATGGCATGTTTCAGTTGCATTCCTTCAATAGTGCAACGGATTGCCATGTTATCAGCTTCAGTTCCACCGGAAGTGAAGAAAATCTCAGAAGGAGAACAATTCATCAAACGAGCAACAGTTTTGCGCGCCTGTTCGATCATAGCGCGGGTCTGACGTCCCCAGGCATGAATTGAAGATGGATTCCCGAAATGTTCGGTCATCACCGGAAGCATAGCCTCCACCACCTCCTTATCCATCGGAGTGGTTGCTGCGTTATCGAAGTAAACTTTCATGTTTCGCCTCTGAAATTTGGCGCAAGTTACGAATATTTGAAGGGGCGGAAACGGGCGGATTTTGACCGGTTCTTGCCGGATATTATTCCTGAAACCGGGGAATCCGGAGCTTCTTCTCTATTCGCTATTGCTTCACTTTAATAAGGTCCTTGATGTCGAGAATGATCTTTTTCGCCAGATTTTCAGCGGTTGTTTCCGATTCGCTTTCCGAATAAATGCGAATAATCGGCTCAGTATTCGAACGACGCAAGTGAACCCACTCTTTGTCGAATTCGATTTTCACTCCGTCAATCGTATTTATCGGTTGCTTGCGGTATTTCTCCTGAATTCCGGAAAGAATCTCATCTACATTGATTCCCTGAGTCAGTTCAATCTTGTTTTTAGAGATATGATAATCAGGGTATGTAGCTCGCAACATAGAAACGGTCTTACCGAATTTCGCCAGATGGGAAAGGAAAAGTGCAATGCCAACAAGAGCATCGCGACCGTAATGCAATTCAGGATAAATAATTCCTCCGTTACCTTCTCCCCCGATTACTGCATTCTGAGCCTTCATTACCTCAACTACGTTGACTTCACCTACAGCAGATGCGAAATATTGTCCGCCCGCTTTTTCAGTTACATCACGCAATGCGCGTGTTGAAGAAAGATTGGACACGGTATTTCCGACTTTGCTCTTCAGGATGTAATCGGCAACGGCAACCAAAGTGTACTCTTCACCGAACATTTCTCCGTCTTCACAAACCAGAGCCAGACGATCCACATCCGGATCCACTACGATTCCGAGATTCGCTTTATTCTTCGTCACAGCTTTGGAAATGTCACGCAGATTCTCAGGTAGCGGTTCCGGATTGTGCGCGAAATCACCCGTAGGCTCGCAATACAATTCTACAATCTGATCAACACCTAAAGCGCGCAACAATTGAGGAACTGCTATTCCTCCGGTGGAATTCACCGCGTCGACAACAACTTTGAAACCCGCCTTCTTAATAGCGGCAACATCCACCAATGGCAATGCAAGAATTGAGGCTATATGCTGATCAATCAGTTTATCATTCTTCTTCACTGCGCCGAGTTTGTTGACATCAGCAAATGAAAAATCATCTTTCTCTGCAATGGAAAGCACTTCTTCTCCGTCTTTACCGGAAATGAATTCTCCTTTACCGTTGAGAAGCTTCAAAGCATTCCATTGTTTCGGATTGTGACTTGCAGTCAGGATAATTCCTCCGTTCGCTTTTTCCGAAACAACAGCCATTTCAATTGTAGGAGTTGTGGAAAGTCCACCGTCAATAACGTCAATTCCAAGTCCGCATAACGTTCCGGCTACGAGGTGATTCACCATCTCGCCTGACATGCGCGCGTCACGACCCACAACAACGGTTACTTTCGATTTACCATCCGTTTGGCGGATTAACCACGTACCAAAAGCAGCAGTAAACTTCACAACATCCACAGGACTCAGTCCTTCGCCCGGTTTACCGCCGATAGTTCCACGTATTCCCGAAATTGATTTAATCAGTGTCACAGTTTTGTCTTGATTTGAGGATTGCAAAGATACATTCATGACTTATGGACGCGAAAACGAGGGGAGGAAACATACTAACAGGACAATTTGTCGTTTTGCTCATAACTTTGCACGGTTTTAGCAGTATAAAACTTTGAAAAGGGCGTTGAGAATATACCTTTGTTTTAACAGCATTATTCAGGTATGAGTAACGAGGATAAGTCAATTCAGAAGATAGCGGAGGAATTCGAGCAGATGGTTAAGAATCAGGCTTTTGCGTTTTTCGATGAAAGTAACGGCATTAGCGCGTAAGCAATATCCATACTCACCACTGTTTATCGTTTTAAAAGCTCAGGTGCACATTCAGATGGGCGAAAATCAGATTGCGTTGGAAGTGCTGAATGAGGCTGAGCGCATTGAGCCGTATTACGCGGAGATTCACATGACACGTGGCAGTATTTACAGTCAGATGGGACTGCACGAAAAATCAATTTCCGCATTTGAAAAAGCGAAAGATTATGATGCTCCTTCCGACGAAGTGGCATTCTGCATAGGTTATGAGCTGATCAATCTTGAGAAATACGAAGAAGCAATTCCTCAACTCAAGCATTGTTTGCAGATCAATCCGGAACATGACATGGCGTTGAATGAATTGGCGTACTGTTATGAATTGACGGGTGATCAGGAAGACGGCGTGAAATTTTTCACAGAGTTTACAGATCGTAAGCCATACAACCAATATGCATGGTTCAATCTCGGCGTAGCGTATACACGCAACGGATTATTTGAGAAGGCGATTGAATCATACGATTATGCTTTGGCGATCAATCCGGAATTTGTACCTGCGCTGATCAACAAAGCATCCACATTCTTCATGCTTGGAGAAACCGATGATGCAATTGGTGCTTTCACAGAAGTACTTGCCATTGATCCGCAGCGCGCTGATGCTCATTATTACATCGGAGAATGTTATGAGCGTAAGAACGATTGGGACACAGCATTAATCTACTATCATAAGGCAACACGCCTCGATCCGGATTATGCTGACGCGTGGTTGGGAATCGGCGTTGCACTTGAAGCGCAAGGACGTGTTAGTGAAGGAATTCACTACGTGAAGAAAGCACTGGATATGAACGGTGAAAACCATGAATATTGGTACACTTACGGTGACTTTCAACATCGCTTGGGATTCCATGAAGAAGCTGAAAATGCATACCGTCACGTTTCTCAATTAATGCCGGAGAATCCATCCATTTGGCTTGATCTTTCCAAAGTTCAGTTTGAAATGGAACAGATAGAAAAGGCTATCGAAACATTGATGGAAGGCATTAAAAATCATCCGCACAATGCAGAGTTGATGTACCGCATGGCCGCGTATCTTTTGCATACCGGTCGTAAGCAGGATGCGTTGGAATATCTGCACAGTGCTTTACATCAGGATTTTGAAAAGCACGAAGAGATGTTCGAGGAGTTTCCTCAGTTGCGCGAAAATGTTTCACTCGTAGAATTAATTGAATCTTACCGGAAATAAAGCGGTTTCACCGTTTTTGGTAGCTTTGCACCACTTATGGGAACAATGAATTTTAAACTTCCTCACCTGCCCGAGCGCACATCGCAGCCGCGTAAAAACGGAGTGACGATGGTAATGGACAAAGGACTCGGGACCAAACAGGCGGAAATGTTTGTTGATGCCTGCGGTGAATTTGTGGATCTCGTAAAACTGGGATTCGGCACATCCATTATCACAGGAAAAGTTGCAGACAAGATAAAACTCTATAAAGACGCAGGACTGAAAGTTTACGTTGGCGGAACGCTTTTCGAAGCTTTCATCATTCGTAAGAAGTTCGATGATTACATGAAGTTCATTGATAAACTGAAGCTCGATCATGCAGAAGTTTCCGATGGTTCTATTGTAATGCCGCACGACGAAAAGTGTGAGTACATTCATAAATTATCGAAGAACTATACTGTGTTGTCTGAAGTCGGCTCGAAAGAAGAAGGCATCATCATCCACCCGAATAAGTGGACGAGCATGATGCTGAGTGAACTTGAGGCCGGTTCATGGAAAGTGATTGCAGAAGCGCGCGAAAGCGGTAACGTGGGCATTTACCATCGTAACGGATCGCCTCACACCATGCTGATGAACAAGATCATTTCCAAAGTGAAGCCTGAAAATATCCTTTGGGAAGCTCCACAGAAATCGCAGCAGGTTTGGTTCATCAAACAGTTCGGAGCAAACGTTAATCTCGGCAACATAGCATTTGAAGAAGTAATTCCGCTCGAAACGCTACGTCTCGGTTTACGCGGCGATACATTCTTCACATTCCTTCCGCAGGGCACAAAAGCGGAATAAGCAATTCATAATATCATGAAAGAAGTTACAGTACAGGAAGTAAAGACGAAACTCGACAATAAAGAAGATTTTCAGTTCATTGATGTTCGTGAGCCGCATGAAGCAGAGATTGCAAACATCGGTGCCGAACTTATTCCGATGGGAGAAATCCTCTCTCAAACCGATCGTATTTCCAAAGACAAACCGGTTATTATTCATTGCCGCAGCGGCGCACGATCAGGAACCATCTGCAATGCATTGGAAGCTCAATACGGCTTTACGAATGTGTACAATATGAAAGGCGGAATTCTGGCTTGGGCGAAAGAAATTGATCCATCGATCCAGCAATACTAAGCATGGAGCTGATTAAGGATTTCCTCGATTTTATTCTGCATATCAATGACCATCTCGATGCCATGGTGCGCGAGTACGGTACAATGATTTATGCTATTCTATTCCTGATCATCTTTGTTGAAACGGGACTGATTGTAATGCCTTTCCTTCCCGGGGATTCATTGCTGTTTGCTGCAGGCGCAATTTGCGCGCGTTCGGTAAATGATCCGGATCCGGCCATGAACATTTTTGTGCTCATCGGATTGCTGTTTGTTGCAGCTGTGCTCGGAGATAATGTGAACTACGCTGTCGGAAGATTCCTGGGTGATAAAGCCACGAAACTTCGTATCGGGAAAAGACAATTGGTGAAGCAGGCTTATATCGACAAAACACATTCGTTTTTCGAGAAGTATGGAACAAAAGCCATCATCATGGCGCGCTTCGTTCCGATTATAAGAACATTCACTCCGTTCGTTGCAGGTGTTGGTAAGATGGAATACCGCAAGAAGTTTCTTCCGTTCGACGTTGCCGGAGGATTTCTTTGGATATCATCCATGTCGCTTGCCGGATTCTGGCTGGGCACAAACGAATGGGTAAAGCAACACTTTGAAGCTGTTGTAATCGGAATCATTCTCATTTCGGTTTTACCAATGGTTATCGGATTCCTGCGCCACAAATTCTCCAAGAAAAGCGCATGAGTGTTCGTCTGTTCGGACTCATCGGATTTCCACTCACCCACTCTTTCTCAGAGCAATACTTCACTGAAAAATTTCAGCGCGAAGGAATTAAGGATGCGATGTACCGGAAGTTTCCGATTACAGATATCAACCTTGTTCCTGATCTGATCAAATGTCATCCGAATCTGAAAGGATTTAATGTGACCATTCCGTATAAGGAAACGATAATTCCGTTGTTGGATGAGTTGGATGAGACAGCGAAAGTAGTTGGTGCAGTGAATACAGTTGTTTGCCAAGCTTCGGCTACGCTCAGCCTGACAAACAATAATGCGCTCGATGCAACAAACAATGTTCAGCTCCGTCTGAAAGGCTACAACACCGATGTATACGGCTTCCGTCAATCGATAAAACCGTTTCTGGCTACGCAACACGAACGCGCTTTGATTCTAGGAACGGGCGGTGCCTCCAAAGCTGTTGAGTATGTGTTACGTAGTATTGGAGTGGAATGTGTTTTTGTGTCGCGGTCAGACTTCGGCTCCGCTCAGTCTGACTCCGCAAATGCTAACGATAATACCGCTCAGTCGAACAACGCGCCAAAGAGAACAATTCTGAAGTATTCAGATCTGAACGAATACGTAATCGGTATGTGCAAACTCATTGTGAACTGCACACCCGTGGGCACATTCCCCAATGTAAACGAAGCGCCTGCGATTCCTTACGAATACATTACGTCAGATCATTTCCTGTACGATCTCGTTTACAATCCTGCAGAAACGGAATTTTTACGACGCGGCAAAGAACGCGGAGCAATGATTCAGAATGGATATGATATGCTGAAAATGCAGGCGGAGAAAGCGTGGACGATATTTAATTTGTGATGCGAGATTCGGAATTCGGGTTTCCGGATTCGGAATCCGTTATTAGCGAAGCTTCATCAAATCCTCTACACCCGGCACGCGTTCCACTGTAAATCCTTCAGCGAATTCAGCCTGAATATCACGACCGTAAACGCGCATTTTTGCTTTTACAAATTCAAGAAAATCTGCCGTTGAAATCGGAGTAACAGGCTCTTTGGATTCCGGATCAAAAAACTGGGAAGAGAAAGCCTTTATTGATTCAATCTTCTTCTCGACAAACGGTGTAACATCTACAACGATATCCGGTTTCAGGTTTCTGTCCTGGATGTAATGATATACAGCTTTTGGACGCCATGCTTTCTGAGCAACTCCATCAAGTGCAGTCTCGATGCGGCGTAAACCCGAATAGAAACATGCATCAGAAACCAGTTTAGCTGCACGACCATGATCAGGATGACGATCTGAAACAGCGTTGCACAGCACAATCTCAGGTTGATATTTACGAATGCGCTTGATGACTTCAGTAAGATCCGGATCTCCGGTAACGAAGAATCCGTCTCTGAGATTCATGATTTCACGCACTTTCACTCCAAGAATCTCCGCAGAGCGTGCGGCTTCCTTTCTGCGCAATTCAGCACTTCCACGTGTTCCCAATTCTCCTTCCGTAAGATCAAGTATACCGCAAGAATAACCTGCAGCAATATGCTTGAGTAAGGTTCCGGCACAACTCAACTCCACATCATCGGGGTGAACACCAATTGCGAGAATATCAACTTTCATCAGACGAAATTAAGAATAAGTATTTGCGCGTGTCCTGTTATTCCGATAGAAAGTACATAACAGATACCATGAAACCGCTTGTTGCAAGCATCTTGATCTTGTACTCAGGACCCGTATACGTGTCAGGCGCAGGTTTTGCGATGGGAATAAATGGAAACTGTCCGATATAATGCACTTTAATTCCTATTGGCTTAATGTTGATTCCTGCGTAACCGCTCAAGCCGAATCCCAAAATGAAAAACGGACTTTCGTAATCTTTAGACCAGGGATTAGCATCAGGATAATCTCTTACACCTTTTACTCCGAATGGAATTGCTCCGAAAACTTCAGTGCTGATGCCAATATTAAAGTAATTATTACTTCCCGCCAATGCATCGAACTCAACACCCAATGGCACTTCTGCATAATTATAACGATACGACTCTACTCCGGGTAATAATTGTCCCAAGGAATCGTATCCATACACCGTTTGAGAAGCCTGCAAGTGTCGAATTCTTCCACCGATATACCATCTTCCGTGATTTTCCCAAATGCCGGATCCTTGAGAATACAAAATCCCGGCAGCCCATGATGAGTTATCGGTCATCTCCTTTTTGTCGACACCGATCATTCTGGATTTTGTCAATGCCAAATCGGCACGGAGAAACGACGGTTGCGCCAAAAGCACTTGAGGAATAACAAACACACCGAATGCTGCACTGATAATCAATCGCGAAAAAAAACTCATAATTACATTGATAATGCTAAGGACTAGTTCCCTTCAATCCATTTAATAATGCGTTCAGAATCCGGCTGCTCAGCAGAACCTGCATGATCAACATACTTCCCGTTTTCGTCAATGAGAAATTTCTGGAAGTTCCATTTTACCGGAGCATCTTCCACTCCGTTTTCAGATTTGTTTGTCAGCCATTTGTACAACGGATGCTGATTTTCTCCCTTCACATCAATCTTTTCCATCATCTGAAACGTTACACCGTAATTCTTGGTGCAGAAAGTTCTGATTTCAGTTGAAGATCCAGGCTCTTGTCCTCCGAACTGATTACATGGAAATCCGATGATCGCAAACTTGCCGGTAGAATCATAACGTTCGTGCAATCGCTGCAATGCTTCATACTGAGGCGTGAATCCGCACTCCGATGCGGTATTAACGATCATTACTTTTTTCCCTTTGAGCGTTGAGAAATCGTAGTCTTTCCCTTCCAGTGTTTTCGCTTTGAAATCGTAAAGCGTTTTAACAGGTTGATCTGTTTTCATAGCGATAGTGAGTGTAAATGCAATCAGCAACAAAGCTGAAATTCCGTAGCGTTTCATAGTCAATGATGTGAATCACAAAATTAGAGTAAAATCACCAGCTTCCTGTACTATCTTTGCGCAATGTCTTTAGGCGCGCAAACTTGGGCAATGGTGCGACGTGAGTTTCTTCAGGAACAACGTCAGAAATACGCTTTGTTCGGTGTGCTGCTTTATGTGGTTTCAACCGTATTCGTAAGCAAGTTCGGCTTCAAAGTGATTAAGGATGTACCGGTTTGGAACGCATTATTCTGGACAATCCTGCTTTTTACCTCTGTAATTGCGGTTGCGAGAAGCTTTCAGCAAGAAACCCGCGGTCGATTGCTGTATCTCTATTTCCTCGTTGATCCGAGAGCGGTGATTCTGGCTAAAATGCTCTACAACGTGATTCTCATGAACATCCTGGCTGTGGCCGGATATTTCTTCTACGGAATTCTCGTTGGAAATCCGGTGCAGGATACAGGATTGTTCTTCTCTACTCTGTTTCTCGGTTGTACCGGATTAGGCATTGCCTTCACCATGATCTCTGCCATCGCGTCACGAGCCGGAAATAACTTCACTTTGATGTCGATTCTGGGCTTCCCCATTGTTATTCCGTTGTTAATGCTAACCATCAGATTATCAAAGATTGCGGTTGACGGTGCTGCCATTGAAACACCATGGTCGTACATAATGGCGCTGGTAATGATGAATGTGCTGGTAACGGGACTTGCCTACCTCTTATTTCCTTACCTTTGGCGCGATTAAAATCACAGTAAAAAATGAAGCAGAATTGGTGGAAAATTGCGGGTAGTCTTCTGGTCGTTTTTTCTTTGATCGCCGGACTTCAGATCCGCGTTAAACCGGGACTGCTGAATACCGTTTCCGATCATGCTTCCACTTCTGAAGCTCCTTTCAAAGTCAGCATTTCCGGATACAACACCAATTTCTCCCAAGCGGAGAATCAGGTTTGGCTCGTGAACGATACGTTGCGTAAAATCAAAACCTGCGCAAGTAAAATCACGGTTACCGACGATCAGCACATCATTGCAGAATTTCCTCCTGTTGCTCCTGCAGCAGATCCGGTATTCGGATTGGCAGTTTACAATTCTGCAGACGGATTGCTCTTCAAGCCTTCTGCCATCAATACAACCGATACTTTCAAAGCAGTAATAGTTCAATCGTGTACACCGAAAGTGGATGTGAACGCAGGTAAGCAATTCGCTTTCCCGTTTCGCTACGTACTGTATGAATCCATTCGCAATCTTTTCTTCCACGTACCCATGTGGTTCTGCATGATTGCGTTGTTGACTTGGTCAGTTTTCAATCACATCCGCTATCTGCGCACATTCAATGCGAAGTATGATGTTATCGCTGACCAAACCATTCGCACCGCAATTCTGTTCGGTATTCTCGGATTGATCACTGGTTCTGTATGGGCACGCGTTACATGGGGCGCGTGGTGGGTGGATGATGTGAAATTGAACGGTGCCGCAATCACAATGCTTGCTTATCTCGCTTATGTGGTGCTGCGCAATTCCATGGAGGACAAAGAAAAACGCGCACGCATCGGTGCTATTTACAGCATCTTCGCTTATGTGATGATGATTGCTTTGCTCGGCATTCTTCCGCGATTGAAAGGAACAGATACATTACACCCGGGCAACGGAGGAAATCCGGGATTCAATCAGTACGACCTTGACAGCACTATGCGTCCGGTGTTCTATTCTGCTGTTGCAGGATGGGTGATCATCGGATTGTGGATTGCGCAGATCCGCACACGGATTCATAATCTTAAAGAAGCTTCAGAGAACCAATGAAACAGATCGCATTATTCATACTGATGATTGTGCTTGCCAGCCCGCTTGCAGCCCAACAATCCGTTGATGATAAATTGTACGAAGCCTTGCACGGACACGCCTCATTTCATGCTGTGTTTGCAGTGCTCTTCATTATCCTTTGCGGAATTCTGTTTTATCTTTTCCGTCTCGACAGAAAAGTATCACGTCTCGAAAAAGATTTGAAGAAGTAGCCATGAAAAAGACGCACATTGTCGGTATCATCATCATTGCAATTGCAATGCTCAGCATGATTTCCCTTCTCGGAAATTCAAGCACATATGCTGATTTCAAAGAAGCCAAAGGAAGTGATCCTGAAGAAGAAGTTCACGTTGCCGGAACTCTGGTTCTGAGCAAACCTATCGTTTACGATCCGGTGAAAGATCCGAACAGCTTTTCATTTTACATGAAAGACAAAAGCGGAGAAGAAATGCATGTAATCCTGAAAAAGATCAAGCCTCAGGATTTTGAACGCTCAGAACAACTTGTTGTAATCGGTTCAGTACAAGGAAACAGCTTCGTTGCAAAAGATGTACTGATGAAATGTCCGTCGAAGTATAATAACGGGCAGGAGCAGGCGCTTTAAGGAATTGGGATTGGGAATTGGGGATTCGGAATTCGGAATTCGGTAAACGGGATTAGGGAGTTGTAAACAGTAAGCAGTTTTGGAAAACATTGAATATATAGGCGAACAGCCGTTGTGGGGACAGATCGGACATTTGAGTGTTCTGATTGCGTTTGTGACTGCGTTGTTCGGTGTTGTTGCGTCTTATCTGCGTACAAAATCCGATGATCTTGATGGCAAGTGGAAAAACACTTCGCGTTTGCTTTACGGAGCTCATGTGATTGCGGTGATTTCCATTTTCATGACGTTGCTGTTAATGCTGATCAATCACCGTTTTGAATATCAATACGTGTGGCAGCATTCCAAGCGCGATCTGAATATGAACTACATTCTCGCTGCGTTGTGGGAAGGTCAGGAAGGAAGTACGCTATTGTGGTTATTCTGGCACGCGATTCTCGGCTTGTTCATTATTCGTCGCGGCGGTGAATGGGAAGCTCCGGTAATCGGATTCGTTTCTCTCGTGCAGGTTTTTCTTTCACTCATGCTTATCGGTTGGTACATTGGCGAAACGCATATCGGAAGCAGTCCGTTCACGTTGATACGTTTGCGTGAAGAAAACATCGGCTTACCATGGACCAATATTCCGGATTATCTGCAGAAGATTCCGATGTTTCAGGACGGACGCGGATTGAATCCATTGTTGCAGAATTATTGGATGACCATCCACCCTCCTACTTTGTTCTGCGGATTTGCATTGGTAACAATTCCTTTCGCGTATGCATTGGCAGGATTATGGACAGGTAAAATTTACTCCTGGCAAAAGCCTGCATTAGTGTGGGCGTTCATAGGAGTTGTGGTTCTCGGTACCGGAATTCTTATGGGCGGTGCATGGGCATACGAATCCTTGAGCTTCGGCGGATTCTGGGCGTGGGATCCTGTGGAGAACGCATCACTCGTTCCGTGGATGTTATTGGTTGGCGCGGCACACGTGATGCTCATTTACAAGATCAAAGGTCAATCGCTGTTCACTACATTTTTGTTAACGATCGGATCTTTCCTTTTGATCGTGTATTCGACTTTCCTTACGAAGAGCGGAATTCTTTCAGAAACATCTGTTCACGCATTTACAGAAGACGGACTCAACGAAGAACTCACCGCATACATGGGATTCTTCCTATGGCTCAGTGTTGTGCTGATGACGCGCAATAAGATCTCGGCCATCATTTACACGGCAGTTTCCGTTTTTTCATTGGTACTTTTCCTGAACGGATCGCATGCCGTTTCCATGTTGATTCTGCTGATTTTCTCTATCGGCACGTTGATCGTTGCACAACGCCGCTCCTTCCCGAGAATGGACAAAGAAGAAGAACTGTGGTCGCGCGAATTCTGGATGTTCATAGGCGCACTCGTATTGGTTGTAGCTGCATTCCAGATTGCCTTCTGGACGTCCGCTCCGGTGATCAACAAGTTTCTTGCGATTGACGGTATTCACAACACACTTCAGAGCATTTACGATTCCACGCAATGGTCGTGGATGGAAGGATTGGTGAATCACAAACTCGCACCGGACAAAAATGTAATTTATTTCTACAACAGCTGGCAGATTCCGTTTGCAGTACTCATCTGTCTGCTCATTGCTGTTACGCAATTCCTGAAGTATAAGAACTCCAATATCAAAGAAGTAATGAAACAGTTGCGTTGGCCATTCCTGATTTCATTGGGAATTTCCATTGCGCTTGGCTATTTACTTTACTTCGGTGCAGGATACGGACATCAACCGGAATTGAAGCGCAACATCTGGGCGTTGAGTTCTGTGCTTGTATTCGCAACAATATTCGCGATTGCGGGTAATGCAGCATACTGGAAGAAAGTGTTCAAAGGCAAGATTACCAAAGCAGGCGCTTCCATTGCGCATATCGGATTTGCAATGTTGTTATTAGGAGCGGTGATTTCCACTTCAAAGAAGAATACGATTTCAGTGAATACCTCAGGCATGGACGTACGTTCCATTTCTGAAGAAGGAAGCAACGAAGAGAATATTTATCTGCGCAAAGGAGATACTTTGCCAATGGGAGATTACATGGTTACGTATTCTTCCCGATTGTGGGAAGTGCGCAACGGAACGGATTATGTGCTGTTCAATGTAGATTTCCACAAGCGCAATCAGATGGACGCCGGAGAAAAAGTGTTTACGTTGAGTCCGTTCATTCAGCTGAATCCGATGATGGGAAATGCTGCGGAGCCGGATACGCGTCACGAACTTTTCAAAGATGTTTATTCTTATGTGAAGTTTGTTCCGATGAGCTCACTTGATAAATCAGCTTCAAAGGAAACAGCTTCGAAAGAAGAATACGATCAGCCGAGAAACTTCACAGTTGCGCAAGGCGACACGATCTTCGCGGATAACGGCATCATCATACTAGACAGTATTACGCGTATGGGCAACAGCGCGTTGACCGCGGACACGAACGTAATCGGCATCACCGCGCACTTCACCATTACGGATCGTACAATGTCGCAGCGTTACATGACGGCGTCGTATGTTGCGAACAAAGTAACAGGCTCCACATCGCAGATTGAAGCCATTGATGAGAAATCAGGTACAAAGCTCATCTTTTGGAAAGTGAATCCGCAGAACGGCAAGATTGATGTTTATGCGAGCACGAAGAAAGACATGAAACCGGATTACGTGGTGATTGAAGTTTCCGAGTTTCCTGCAATTAATGTGCTGTGGCTCGGCTGTTTTGTAATGATTATCGGAACCGTGATTGCGATTCGCGAACGCATCCGCAAGAATAAAGTTTCTGAAGAAGAGAACACGCCAGCGGAAACTGCGTAACTTGTCCGTATGAAAAAACGGAAACCCCTCGAAGGAATTACGGTAGTATTTATCGGTGCAGGAAATGCGGGAACACATCTCGCAGATGCTTTCCGTAAAGCAGGAGCCTCCATTCCACAGATTGTTCGCAGAACGGAAAAAGGACTCTTCACGAATAAGTTTAACGCGGAAGCGGATATCTACATCATTGCCGTTCCTGACGACGCCATTGCTGATGTTGTGAAATCAATGCCTGAAGTGGAAGGAATTGTTGCGCATACATCGGGAAGTGTAAGTCTTGATGCATTGAAGCGATTCAAAAAGCACGGCGTGTTCTATCCTATTCAATCGCTATCAAAGAAAAGAACACTTACGATCAACGCATTTCCGATTTGCATAGAAGGAAATACAGATGAAGTGGCAGAAGAACTCATGGAATGTGCGGGCGGAATCAGCAAGCATGCTTACATTCTGAATTCGGAAGAAAGAATGAATGTTCATCTGGCGGCAGTATTCGCAAATAACTTCAGTAACCACATGTTTGTTGTTGCTGATGAGATTCTGGCGAAGAATAATCTTCCTTTTGATTTGCTGAAGCCACTCATTCTCGAAACTGCATTCAAAGTAACGGAAATGACTCCTGCGCAAGCGCAAACAGGTCCGGCAATGCGCAACGACAAAAAGACAATTGCTAAACACAAAAAGCTGCTGACCGGAAACAAGAAGGCTGCAGCGATTTACACAACGGTCACGGATGGAATTTCATCCGCAGTGAAGAAGAAAAAATGAGTGCATTGAATTTCAAACAGCGGCTGAAAAACATCAAGGCAGTCGTTTTCGATATCGACGGCGTCCTGACCGACGGCAAGATTACCATTCACAGTAACAATACCATTTCGCGTTCTTTTTTCGCTCGCGACGGTCAAGCGATAATGGATGCAACGGCAGCGGGAATCAGCGTAGCGATTATTTCAGCAGCGCGTGATGAATCGTTACGTACACGTTACCTGAGTTTGGGAATGAAGGAAGTATATCTGGGCTGTACAGACAAAGAAGTAACGCTGAAGGAATTTGCCGCAGTTTACGGATTCCATTATGATGAAATCATGTACATGGGCGACGATCTTCCCGATTACAATGCCATGAAGCTGGCCGGAATTGCAGTTTGTCCTTACAACGCTGCGATTGAGATTCGGGAAATCTGCACGTATGTTTCGCCGTTTAATGGAGGGGAAGGATGTGTGAGGGATGTGTTGAGGCAGGTAATAGACGTTAGACGGTAGACTTTAGACGAGCGCCTGCCGGCAGCAAGGAATCTCTTTTTTACTTGAACTGACGTTCAATAATAATTTCACCCCTTCGGGGTTTTGTCAGACCGAGTAGCCAAACAAGTTGACGGAGTCACGTGAAAGAAGATTTCAGGCGTACCGAGGGATGACTGCACAGACGTTAGACTATAAACCTGGGTAAATCGTTTTTACTATGCGAAACTTATGCACTCCTCTGTTCCTATGTGTTTCAAAATTCGTAATCCACAATTCGTAGTAATTCGCATGCGCGCAGCAAGGAATTTATTTTTTACTTGAACTGACGTTCGCACTTCGTGCTGATCGGGAACGCTTCGCGTTGATCGGGGCACTCCGTGCTGATCGGGATGCTGCGCATTGATCGGAAGATCCGCTTTGTACCGATCGACGCGAATGCGTCACCGATCACCGATCGTGCGAAGCACCCCGATCCAAAGGAAGTGCAATTCGTAAAATCTCGCAGCACGCAATCAGTAAATTAATTCCTATTTTTACCTCGTGACGGATTTCCTGAAACTTATACGTTTTCCCAACCTTCTCATCCTTGCGTTTACGCAATACATGATTCGTTTCTTCATGTTGCGTCCGTATGTAGAGAAGTCGCGATTTGAATTGGGCTATTCCGTAATCCGCTTTCAGATCACAGAAATTGATTTCTTCCTGCTGGTGCTTTCTACCGTAATGATCGCTGCAGCCGGTTACATCATCAACGATTACTTTGATATACGCATTGACGAAGTGAATCGTCCTGCGACCAACGTTGTGGGCAAAACCGTGAAACGCCGTGTGGCAATGGTTTCGCACATGACCCTGAACATTATCGGTGTACTTATCGGACTCTGGATTTCCTGGAAGTACGACATGTTCCGCGCAGGATCATTCATCTACATTGCGGCTCCTGCCCTGCTCTGGTTTTACAGCACAAGTCTGAAACGGCAGTTCCTC
Source organism: Bacteroidia bacterium (assembly GCA_023151315.1). Classification (GTDB taxonomy): domain Bacteria; phylum Bacteroidota; class Bacteroidia; order Palsa-965; family Palsa-965. The sequence continues at coordinate 2,690 of JAKLJE010000032.1, read as the reverse complement.
ATCGGTAACATCGTTATCGCTTTGCTCAGTGCATTGATTCCGCTTCTGGGCGTGATCTACGAACTCACGTCGATGTCGAAAGCCTTTCCGGCTCTTGTACAGCAACGCATCCTTCTGCTCGATCTTCCGTTAACATTCACATTGTCTTATACACTCTTTGCCTTTCTCGTTTCATTGATCCGTGAAGTAGTGAAAGACATTGAAGACTATGAAGGCGATTTGGCTTACGGTTGCAAAACATTGCCAATTGTAATGGGAATCGCACGTGCGAAATGGATTGTGATTACACTCATTGCCGGACTGATGTCAGCACTTTGCTACATTCAGTACGTGTGGTGGCAGCTCGATCAATGGAATTTCCTTTTCTACATTCTGGTACTTCTTCAATTGCCTGTGCTTTATCTTGCATGGCGCACTCACAGTGCTACCGGCAAGAAAGACTGGCGTTTCCTGAGCGGAATGCTGAAGTATATCATGGTAGCGGGAATTTCATTCCTCTTCCTGTATTCGAGTGAAGTGATGAGCAATCTGAAATAAATTCAGTTCAGTGGCAGCATCTTCCTTAAAACACAAACTCATTCTTGCTTCCAAATCGCCACGAAGAAATTTTCTGCTTCGTGAAATCGGTTTTGACTTTGAGTTGCGCACCAAGGATGTGGATGAGTCATTTCCTGATCATCTGAAAGCGGAAGAAATTCCATTGTACCTGTGTCGTAAAAAAGCAGATGCATTTCTGCACGAACTGCACAGCGATGAACTTGTGATTACCGCCGATACCATTGTATGGATTCACAATCACGTACTCAACAAGCCTGAAGATGAAACGCAGGCGGTTGACATGCTGATGGAACTCTCCGGAAACTGCCACGAAGTATTTACAGGAGTGTGTCTGCGTACAGCGGAAGAGGAATTCTCTTTCACCGTTCGTAGCGAAGTATGTTTCCGTGAAATGACCTTGCGCGAAGCGGAAGATTACGTTCGTCGTTGCCAACCGCTCGACAAAGCAGGATCTTACGGCGCACAGGAATGTCTCAAAGCCGGATTCAATCCGTGTTCTCCTGAAGAAATTGCATTTCTGAATTCCATTGGTAAATCAGCGTTGATTGAGAAGTCGATTGTAACCGCCGCCGAAAGCAAATTCGACTGTGTGGAGCGCATCAACGGATCGTATTTCAATGTGATGGGATTGCCGGTGATGGAACTGTTTGATCGATTGGAAGAATTCGGCAGGCGATAATCAGTACGCCAACTTTCGAACTAAAGTTCACTTCCCTCCATCGTAATCCGGAATCACCTGCACGGGCTTTTCATCGTTCACGAATTCCTGCATAGCCACAACGCCATAGCGCGGCTTCAGCCAATACATGATACCGTTTTTCATTTCGTTCTTGTACGTACAATACTGAATGGTATCGCCGGTTTCCTGAACCAATGCAACGCTGCCATCCGGCTTTCCTATGGGACAATACATGTAAGTTGACCAAGCCATGCGGTCGTTCGCATCTTTGCTTTTGCCAAGAAATACAGTGTATTTGCCTTCATCCGTTTTTTCAAGTTTGCCCATTTTCTGCAGCTGTTTGATGTAGCAAACACCACCGAGGTTCTTGTAAATAGCCACGTACTTTTTCAGAATCATGGAATCAGCGGAAGTACGTGTCAGCGACTTCGGATCACAATCGCTTTTCACCGGTTTCGGTTTCTTTTTTTTCTTCTTCTTCTTTTTCTTGTCCTTCTTCTTCCCTGCTGCGAAATCGTATGTGCTCACTTGTTGGGATCTGAATAAAGCAGATCCCGCGGAGAACAGAATCACTCCGGCGAGTATGAGAAAAACGAATCCGAAACGGCGCATTACCACAATTTACGGACTAATAACGTAAAAACTATGAAAGAGATACGGTGATTAACCGCGTACGCGATCCAGAATATCGCTCACCTTTAATGCATCTTCTTCAGAGAGGCGTTCTGCCAGTTCTCTGTCAAGCATTTGCATTGGTGTGTCAAGAATACTTAACAGCTCAAGACCTTTACCTGTGATTTTGATATCCATCTGACGCCGATCAGAAGGACATGGCTTACGATCAACGAACTTCTTCAATACCAACTTGTCAATCAATCGGGATGCATTGGAATTTTTATCGAGCATGCGCTCCTGTATCAATCCTACAGAAGCCGGTTTTCCCTGCTGACCGCGAAGAATGCGCAACACGTTGTATTGCTGCAGCGTGATTTTGTATGGTTTGAGAACACGTGTAGATTCGGAACCGAACCAGGATGAAGTCACAAAAACATTCAGTATCAGTTTCTGATAAGGACTGCTGAAGGTCTTCTGTTTGATTTCTTCCTCGAGTTTCATGTGGCAAATATAACAATTGAGAGGGAATGGAGGGTAAATGATTTATATCAGACTTGTGACGTGCGACGTGAGATGAGCGCCTGCCGGCAGCAAGGAATTGTATTTCATTTGAACAAACGTTCAATAATAATTACACCCCTTCGGGGTTTGGAACCACAATCGAAATGATGTGTCTGACTGAGCCACTCAACTTCGCTCGAGACAAGTCCGCAGAAGAATGAGAAGTGAGACGGGAGACGGGCGCCTGCGGCAGCAAGGAAAAATCTTGATCAACCGAACTGAAGTTCTAAGAAGATTTCGCCCCGATGGGGCTTTTCAGACGGTAGACGTTAGACTT
>JAKLJE010000031.1 GCA_023151315.1 Bacteroidia bacterium | reverse complement strand
TTTTTTCCATGGCTCAGGTAAGTTAGTGGTTTAATTTTCCACCTTAACCTCCTGTCCTAAATTATGGGTGCATCATAGGTGGATAACAGCTGGCAGAGTTCGGCTTCCGGTTATTGCGGAGAAACTTCGCTGTTGTCTGCCGGATTGCTTTACGGTCAGTATGTGCCCATGTACATGGTGCGTCAGTTGCTGGCCGATTATTTCGTGCAGCTCTGGGGCAGCGATCCGAAGAATGCTTCGCAGGCTTTGCAAACGATGTGGAACAATTATTTCGGTAATGCGTGGTCTGTAGACGGTTCTCCGCAGGGAGATTACCCGGGAAGCGGAAACGTGCCTTTGCATTGGTTCAGAGCGCGTGCGCAATATTATTGTCAGGTGTTGCCGCAGATATGGCGTAAGTATGAGCACAACAAAGAACACAAACGTGTACTTGCAGACAACGCTGCGTTTGAACCGATCAATGCCGTGTTGCAGGATCTGCGTTTGGCGTACGAGCATTTCTACGGACAAGCACAGAACACGAAAGCGAATTTCATCCCTTGGATGAAAAGGCATGTAGTGAGCGGACATCCTGTTGTGCTCGGCGTGCAGGATTTTCTTGCCGGTTCCAATGATCCGGATTTCGATCACATTGTGGTTGTAATCGGTTGGGGATCGAACAAGCCACTGAGTAATCCGAAATATTTTCCGGAAGATGAAATCGTACTCATCGATCACGGACTTGTAGTAGGAGGACAGCAACCGCACGGCGGAGCGATTCCGTATTACTTCCGCTTTTCAATGGAAACGAATAACAGTGTGAAAGCAACCGGTGGTTGGCTTGCCGACGGAGGTTGTCCGGATCCGACAAATCCTGCATGGAATTTCATAATGGATTTAGGACCGTACCGGAATCTCACATCTGCAATGAAACCTGCAGCGAAAGGAATTTATACCAGCAACACGTATCAGCTGGCGAAATCTCCGACACAACTCGGGAAGAAAGGTTCAAGCGGCAACGCCGGTTTCGCAATCACCGGATTGGATAAGAGTCTGTCGGAATGTATTCCTGTCCGCATCGACACCGACTTGTATTATCAGGTTCCGTGCATCACCACAAAAGAAGCGACAAGCGGCAAGCAACCGAAAACGAAACAGATCATCACGCACACGATCACTATTAAAGATCTGAATCCGGATACGACTTACAACTTGTGGTTGTTTACTGCAGACGATACAACAGCGCTGCGTGCGATTCCTACATCTGATTTCAATGCGTACGGCAAAGCCAACGGATTAACGCCGGTGACGATTAGCAATGAGTCGACGTTCAGTTACAAGGTGCAGCATAATGCGGGGAAAGCGGTAGTTGCGAGATGTGTGAGCGCTTCGCGCTGATCGGTGTGCTTCGCACGATCGGGCACACTTCGTGTGGATCGGGGCACTTCGTGCTGATCGGGGTGCTTCGCACGATCGGGGATCGGAAGATCGATTAACTCCCGATCGACGCGAATGCGTCACCGATCGTTCCGAAGGAACACCGATCAATGCACAGCATCCCGATCATTCCGCAGCAATCCCGATCAACAGCTTTGCTGTCCCGATCGCGGCAACGCCGCACCGATCATTCCGAGGGAATCCCGATCATTGCGCAGCAAACTCGTAACTTCGTACTATACACTTCAAAGTCTGCACGACCATGCTCAACATCGACAACTATTTAGAACCGCATTACATACACCGCAGTAACTGGCTGCGTGCTGCTGTGCTCGGTGCTAATGACGGAATCATTTCCATTTCCAGTATTGCCATTGGTGTGGCCGCTGCAAGTTCAACGCGTGAACCGATTGTGCTGGCAACACTCGCAGGATTGGTGGCAGGTGCATTGTCGATGGCGGCGGGTGAATACGTTTCCGTGAGTTCACAAACCGATACGGAGAAAGCCGACATTGCGCGTGAAGCGGAAGAGCTGAAAGCCATGCCGGAAGAAGAACAGAAAATCCTGGCGCAGATTTATGAACGTCGCGGATTGAAACCCGAAACTGCGGCGCAGGTGGCGAAAGAACTCACTGCGAAAGATGCACTTGGTGCTCACGTGCGCGATGAACTCGGCATCAATGAAATCAGTCAGGCGAATCCAATACAGGCCGCAATAGCTTCAGGTGCTGCATTTACAATCGGTGGTGTTTTGCCGCTGCTTGTAGTATTGTTTGCTCCGGTGCTGCAAATGGAATATTTCCTCTACGGTGCTGCAATTTTCTTTCTGATGTTGCTCGGTGGCATCGCTGCTAAAACGGGCGGATCAGGAGTGATAAAAGCGATCGTGCGTATTACCATCTGGGGAACTATGGCTATGGGATTGACGGCGTTGGTGGGGTATTTTTTTGGAGTGGCTGTTTAGCGCTTCGCGCTGATCGGGGCACTTCGTGCTGATCGGGGCACTGCGTGCTGATCGGGGCACTTCGTGCTGATCGGTGTGCTTCGCACGATCGGGGATTGCAAGATCCATTAACTCCCGATCGACGCGAATGCGTCACCGATCGTTCCGCAGGAACACCGATCAATGCGCAGCATCCCGATCAACAGCTCCTGTCCAGACCTCGATACATTCGCAAAGCGAACACTCGGTCTGACAGGGAGCCCGACTAAAATTTTTAGTTTTCCAAGCACGCCGTTTTCGCCCGCGATAATTTTACGGGAAAATTGACGCTATGCTGGCTGCATTACACATTTCCAACTATGCGCTGATTGATTCAGCGGAGATCGACTTTCAGAAGGGATTCACCACCATTACCGGTGAAACAGGAGCAGGGAAATCCATTTTACTCGGAGCTCTCGGACTGTTGCTCGGCGATCGTTCCGATTCGGGTGTGCTGTTCGACAAGAAGAAAAAATGCATCGTGGAAGGTCGCTTTGCCATCAAGACCAAAGCGATTGAAAAGTTGTGTCAGGAAAATGATCTGGATTATACCGACGAGATTCTGATTCGCCGTGAAGTTACGGCGGAAGGAAAATCGCGCGCGTTTGTGAATGATACGCCTGTGAGTTTGTCGTTTCTGAAACAACTCGGAGCGATGTTGGTAGATGTTCACTCGCAACACGAAACATTGACACTGGGGAATTCCAGATTTCAACTTTCCGTTCTTGATGCGGTTTCCGGAACGGGAAATCTTCTGCAACACTACAGCGAACAGTTTTCCGCTTACAAAAAAGTTCTGGCGAAGACGGAAGAACTCCGCGAACTGGAACTGCGCGCGAAAAAAGATCTCGATTATTATACTTTTCAATTCGAAGAACTTCAGGTGCTCGATCTGAAAGACAATGAAATCGAAGCATTGGAAGCCGAACAAGGCACACTTGAAAATGCAGAAGCCATCAAGAGCGGATTGTCGAAGTCGGTATATGCGCTGCATGCTGCTGAAGAAAATCTGATTGATGGATTGATCGACGTTCGCAATACTTTGCAACAGCTGGCGAAATATAATCCGAAAGTGGCGGTGCTCACAGAGCGTTTGAATTCCACTGTGATTGAACTGAAAGACATTGCCGCGGAAACGGGAATTCTCGAAGAGGAAATTGTGTTTGATCCGCAGCGTATTGAGTGGATTCTCCAGCGACTGAATGCGATTTACCGTTTGCAGCACAAGCACGGATTGAAATCAACTTCAGAGCTGATTGCATTGTGTAATGAACTGGAAGAGAAAATTGCAGCCATCAATTCCGTTGATGTACAATTGGCAGAAGCGGAAGAAGAAACGGAACGTTTGTTGAAATCACTTCGTGAAACGGGAGCGCAACTCACAGAGAAACGCAAAGCGGCAGCCGCTTCATTCTCCAAGAAAGTGAAAGAACTGTTGAGCAGTCTCGGAATGGCAAGCGCACAGCTGAGTGTGGAATTCGAGCAACTGGAAGAACCGAAGGATTCGGGCTTCGATAAAGTAACATTCCTCTTCAATGCCAATAAAGGCGCAGAACTGCAACCGTTGAACAAAGTGGCGTCCGGCGGTGAGTTGTCGCGATTGATGTTGAGTCTGAAAGCGATGTTGTCGAAGAGTGCAGCATTACCAACCATCATCTTCGACGAAATTGACACCGGTATTTCAGGCGACATAGCAGCGAAGGCGGGCAACATCATGAAAGAGATGGGCAAAGACATGCAGGTGATTACGATCACGCATTTGCCGCAGGTAGCAGGGAAAGGTCATTCGCATCTGCACGTGTACAAAGCAGAGCGGGCAGGGAAGACGGTGAGTAAGATCCGCATTTTGAATGAAGCGGAGCGTGTGGAGGAAATCGCGAAGATGCTGAGCGCGGGTAAACCGGGTGAGGCGGCGATGGAGAATGCGAGGGAGTTGATGGTGATGGAATAGTACACGGAAAGGACGGATTAATTGTCATGCTTCGGCTTCGCTCAGTATGACAATCAATCCGTGGTAATCTGTATTTTCCGTGCAATCCGTGTACTATATTTTCACCCGCACTTACTATGCCCGCAACTCTTACATTTCAGGCAACCTTCTTCGAACACTAATCCTTCTGCATCACCGCACTCTGAACACTTGCGATCAACAGCTTCTGTTCCATCTGGAATGAATCGCTTCAATGCCCGTTCAATGCCCGACTTCCAGTTATTGATGGAATCAGAATACAGATTCAGATTCTCAATCAGGTTCACCACATGCGGAATAGGCATTCCGTGACGTAATACACCGGAAATCAATTTCGCGTAGTTCCAGTATTCCTTGTCGAATGAACGCGACAAACCTTCAATCGTGATTCGGAATCCATCCTGATCGAGATAACGGAAATCGTAACGCTTCTTGCCGTCTTCTCCCGTATTCTTAATCACCCAGCCTTGTGTAACGTAAGAAGGAATCACAAATGAATCCTGTGCTTTCCCTGTGAAGATTTCATACGGTTTGCCTTCGAGAATACCGACAAACGCAAGCCATGGCTCGTTGTGATTGTTGAAACGTATCACTTCCGCAACAAGCTCTTTCGGTCGTTTCGGAGGACGTGAATCCACAATGGATTCTTTTTCATTCTTCTGTTTGTCTTTCTTCTCATCAACGGCAATAAGCACACCGGAACGTGATCCGTCGCGATAAACAGTGATTCCTTTCAAACCTTTCTTCCAGGCTTGCATGTAAATTTCTCCAACGTCTTCAACACTCACATCAGAAGGAAGATTGATGGTAGAGCTGATCGAATGCGTAGTGTATTTCTGAATCACGGATTGCAATTCAATGCGTTTGTCCCAACGGATTTCAGAAGCTGTAGAACCCGCATACGGACTCTTATTGATGTCGTTCTCCTTGTTGATGTCCATCCACATTTTCAGTTTCTGATGATACACGGTGAATTCCTGCCAGGAATCGCCCATGTGATCGGTGAAATCAATACGTGCATCAGGATCAGCAGGATTCACTTTGCGACGACGCTTGTACGCAAGCATGAACACCGGTTCAATTCCGGATGAAGATTGCGCCAGCATACTCAATGTACCTGTAGGAGCAACGGTGCTGAGCGAAATATTTCTTCTTCCGAATTTCTGCATGCGTGTGTACAGTTCAGGGAATTCTGCGCGCATCATTTGTACAAACTCCGAAGTGTCTTCAATTTCGGAATTGAAAACCGAGAAACGTCCGCGTTCGAGCGCCATGTCAACGGAACTGTTGAATTCCGCTTCCATTTTTGTACGCATGATCTGATCCGTGATTTTAATTGCTTCATCAGAATCGAAACGTATGTTGAGTGCGGCCAGCGTATCTGCAAGTGCAGTGAATCCGAGTCCGGTGCGGCGACCGTCTTTCCCGTTGTTGTAAAGCAGTTTCCATGTTTCCAGTTCCACCGCTTTGATGTGTGCCGGTTCAGGATCACTTTCCACTTTATTGAGAATACGTTTCACCGCTTCAAGTTCAAGATCCACGAGATCGTCCATGAGTCGCTGCGACTCATAAGTAATAGCGGCAAATTTCTCGAAGTTGAATTTCGCTTTCCTGGTAAACGGTTCTTCAACGAAGTTGAAAAGATTCAGCGCAATTAAACGGCAACTGTCGCCGCCCTGCATGGCAATTTCGGAGCAAGGATTGGTGGAAACGTTTCTGAATCCGGGATACACAGAGGAAGTGGAATACGCATGCTGGCGATCCCAGAATATCAAGCCGGGTTCAGCGGTGTTGTGCGCACTTTTGATTACTGTGTTCCACAATTCACGTGCGTTTACTTTCTTCGTGATACGCGGTTCAGCAGATTCAATCGGAAAGCGAAGTGTAAACTCTTTGTTGTCGTGTACGGCCTGCATGAATTCATCAGACAGTCGCACAGAAATGTTTGCGCCTGTTACTTTGGATAAATCCTGCTTGATGGTGATGAACTGTTCAATGTCAGGATGACGAATATCCATGGTGATCATCAATGCACCGCGGCGACCGTTCTGTGCAACTTCACGTGTTGTGTTGGAGAAACGTTCCATGAACGAAACAGCACCTGTGGAAGTTCCTGCTGAGTTGGAAACGTGTGCGCCGTCCGGACGTAAAGATGAAATATCAATTCCAACACCGCATCTTCTCTTGAAGAGTTGAGCGAGTTGCTGATCGGTGTAGAAAACACCGCCGTATGAATCAAAGATTTCTGGAAGCACCACGCAATTCGAAAGCGAAGCAATCACGTTATGATTTCCCAGTGAAGACATCACACTTCCCTGGGGAATTACGTAACGGAAATCTTTGAACAATTCGTAGATCTCGGTTTCTGTCAGTTGAGCGCGTGATTTACCGTATTCAGATAATCCGTTGTAAGATCCGTTAACCGGATGATCTAGATAGTATCTTTCGATACGTGCAAACTCTGCAGCCATGCGTTTGTGCATTGCATCGGGAGAGTCTTCGAGAAAATTTCCGTTTGCATCTTTCATGGCGTATTTGTTTACCCATGTGGAAGCAGCGAGTTCATCGCCGGAAAAGTAGGCGAGAGATTTCTTCATCACTTCTTCGCGTGTGAAAACAGGAAGCACGCGTGATGATTTTGTTTTTTTATCAGTTGACTTTATCATAAATGAGAAATTTCAGAGAATGAATTTGAGGTGCAATTTAGTCGGAGAATATTTCGGCACTCATTCATTCTTGTTAACATGCGGCCTTCCTTTTCAACAATGCAACAGGAAATCTGATTCAAAACATAAAACACATTGACAAATGTCATCGTTATGTTGTGATACGGAATTTAACTTTCGCGAGTTACAGAAGAGTTATGCTTTTCAATGAAGTAATATTCGGTCCGGTAAAAAGCAGGAGATTCGGTGTTTCACTGGGTATTAATCTGCTTCCAGTAGACAACAAGCTCTGCAATTTCGAGTGTATTTATTGTGAATGCGGTTGGACAGAAGAAAAGCGGGGGAAAGCAGAGTTTGCAGATCGTTTGGTTATTGCAGCTGCATTGCGTGCCAGACTGATTCAGATGAAGCAGGAAGGTGTTAAGCCGGATGCAATCACATTTGCAGGAAACGGAGAGCCGACAATGCATCCTGAGTTTGCGGGTATAGTTGAAGATGTTGCGAAAGTCAGAGATGAACTTTCTCCGGGTACGCAGATTGTTGTTCTCAGCAATGCCATGCTTGCAGATCGTGAACAGGTGAGAAGAGGTTTAATGAAAGCAGATCGTCGCATTCTTAAACTTGACGCAGGCGATGCGCAGACATTCCGGTTGATCAACGGACCACAGAGCGAAACAACGTATCAGAAGATCACAAATACGCTTGAATCATACGCCGGTAAGGCAGAAGTGCAAACGATGTTTCTGACGGCAAAGCATGATGGACATGTTATCGATAACACCACGGCGGCATCTGTCAGTTTGTGGATTCAGGAGTTGAAGCGAATCAAACCGTTGCTGGTGCAATTGTATTCTGTGGATCGTGAAGCGCCATTGCACAGTGTGAAGCCGGTTTCGAAGGAAATACTTGAACGAATTGCAGAGCAGGTGAGGAGAGAAGGAATACGCGCTGAAGTATTCTGAGAACGCTGCGTTGCATCATTGTTTGAAAGCTGCAGTTCTGATTTTCTTTGCAGCAAAATCATTGTTATGATGTTTGTTGTTGCAGGAGTCTGGCTGTTGCTCGCATTAGGACTCGCGTATTCCATTTCTTATCTGAGCAATCTCCGCAAGTTTCTTCGTATTGCGATGTTCATGATTCCCGGGTCATTCATCGCCGGAGTATTGATTCTGGTTTGGGCAATTTCCGGGAAATAATTACGAATCCCCGAATCCCGAATCCCGAATGTCCGAATCCCGAATGTCCGAATCCCGAATGTCCGAATCCCCAATCCCCAAATCAATGATGATTCAGATCCACAGGATGTGCGATAAGTTCAAGTTTGTGTTGATCCACAATCCGGATCTTTTTGCCGATAAGACCGAGAACTTTTTCTCTCTGCAGAGCTGCAAGTGTGCGAATCGTAGTTTCTGTTGATGTGCCTGCGATATTGGCAATCACTTCCCTTGTGAGACTTGCATTGATCGTTTGCTGATCATCTTCCGTACCGTAATAATCTTTCAGCATGATCAACGCATCTGCAATACGCTCTTTTACTTGTTTGCGTGCCATGTTGGTGACCATCATTTCAGCTGAACGCAAATCAGCGGCTAGAAGGCGAATGGTTTGCAAAGCAAGATCCGGATTCCCTTTGAGCGCATTCATGTAAACTGTCTTGGGAAAGAAGCATACTGTTGAATCTTCCAGTGCAGTTGCCGATGCGTAATAGTGTTCATCGCTGAGCATTGCTCGATAACCGAGTACATTTCCTGCCTTGGCAAAACGAACAATCTGTTCACGCCCATCATCACCGAGTTTGTGAATTTTTACTTTGCCTGAGAAGATACAGAACACACCGTGGGGCAGGTTCCCTTCATAGAAGATCACCTGTCCCTTTTTATATACGGCGTGGGTTTTTTCGGCCGACATCAGATTCAGAATTTCCGGAGGTAAGCTGGAGAATACGGAAGTCTTACAACCTTCGCATCCCGTGCAAAGCGGTTTTTCTGTTTTAGAATTGTTCTGTGAGGCCATCGTTTCGGAAATTAAAAGTGAAACAATCTTGGTATGCTATACGAATTACATCGGAGGCAACATATTCCAGCAGGTACGGGCTGCTACCATTATAATGATGAGCACAATAGCAATAACAGTTCTTCTGTTTTCGTTGATCATTTTCTCGAAGTAACCGTTTTCGGTAGTGTCTACAAACGGTAAGCCTTTGCCGGTTGCATCAACCATCACACGATTAACGTAAGAAAGGAACAGGAACAACAGTCCACCGACTACACCCAATATCACCAGAACCGGTAACCAGGGAATGTTGCTCCTGTGATCTTCTTTATCAGTTGAGGATGCCGCTGCTATTTGTGCAAGTGAATCGGCAACCCGTTTCTTGTTTGCGTCTGCGAGTTCTTTCTGTTCCAGATCATCAACGTAAACGAAAACAGACTTGATTTCTTCATTGCTCAGCGTGAACGGAGGCATGGGCATGTTGTTGAATTCGGCTGCAATTGCAACTGCATCTGCATCACCGGATTTCACGAACTCGATGGAATTCGTCACCCATTTCTGCAGCCACTCTTCAGAACGTTTCTTCGATACACCACGGAGTCCCGGTCCTGTCATTTTTTTGTCGGATGCAGAGTGGCAGGATGAACAATTGGCTTTGAAGATCGCTTTGCCGTCGGGCTGGGCATTCGCTTCTGTAAACAGACCGGCGAATGTCAGCATTAATGCGCTGATGAAAGTCAGCATCCCAAATCTCTTGAGCGCGCTCCGCTGACTGTTGCCTTTCGTTTTCATAAGTTCAGTTTTTAAACTGATTAGTTGTTGGTTGATTTTTCGCCTTCAGAATGTTTGGTGCTGTTTCTGATTGTACGGCGATCCCAGTTCCAGATTACCTGCTGGTAACTTCTCCACAGATAATCTACCGGATAAACGAGGAAGTGCATGAATCGTGTGAACGGAATGATTGCAATGATTGAGAATGCAGACACCACGTGAATCTTCAACCACCATGAATTCACACCTGAAATTGCAGTGATATCCGGGTCGAATACAAAGATGGAGCGCAGGTAAGGAGTGAGGAATGCTGCAAACCATGAAGAGCCCCAACGATTGAAGTACGCTACACACAATCCGGAAACGATTTGTGTAAGGAGAATAAGAAATACAACTACGTCCATCTTGCTCGTTACAACTGTTATTCTTGGCGTTGTAACGCGACGAAGGATAAGTAATCCCAGTCCAATGAACGCGGAAAGACCGAAACCGAATGAAGCAATTTCAAGAATAAGAAGTCGCACCGGCTCTCCGTTCCATGCAAGTACTGCACGCGGGAAGAGAAATGCGATGAGGTGACCGAAGAACAGAATCAGCAATCCCCAGTGGAAAGGCTGGCTGCCCCAGAAAAGTTTGCGTCCTTCAAGAAACTGTGATGAAATGGAAGAGACGGAGAATCCTTTGTTCTTGTAACGATAGATGGAGCCTACAAGGAACACCGCCAATGCGGCATAAGGGAATATTACGAACAGAAACTGATTAAGCGTGGCATTGAACATAGCTAGTCGAGTTTATAATTGTTTTCAAAGGTGGTTGCATTGCGCTTCTGAAAGAATGAAGCCGGATTCGGAATAAAGCCGCCGTAGTTGGCGTCTTCTTCTGGTTTCTCCTGCACCGGAAATTCCGTTTCCAGCACAATCAGCAAAGCCTGAAGAGCGTTGCGGTAAACATTACCGAAATTGAGTTCGTGATCGATCAGTGCTTTATGAAGTTTGCGAAGTACCTGTTCCTTCAGCTCCACACGCGATTGTTCGAATTCCCCGATCATTTTTCTGATTCCGGGAATCAGAATGTCGTGAGCGAGTTGCTGACGCAGCAGTTCATCTTCGGTAATGTCCATCAGCGTTAGCATATTGGACAAGTGATCCGGTAAGTCCGTGCCGCAATCGTTGTTCAGTTTTCTCTGCTCTTCCTGCATATGAAGAAGGAATGCTCCGCGTTTGTAGTCTTCTCCGAAGATTACATAACCGAGATCGAGATAACAGATAGGCTGAACATCGAATGTTTTGGTGTAGAGTTCTTCGCGCTGATCATCGTTCACACTTTTCATGTAAGTGCTGAAGCGCTGAAACTCTGCAGCGGCAACCGGCCAGCGGGAGAGGAGATACTCGCTGACGCGATCCAGTGTCTCCGTGAAATTGCTTTCAGGGTATCTGAACACGTCAGCGAATATGCTGTATGTATTTCGCATAGTCATGGTTTAGAGTCCTCTTGCTGGTCTTTCTTTGAAACCGAATCCGGTGTTGCCTTTCACATCGCCTGTGTTCTCGAGCATTTCAATGGATTCTTCGCGGTGTGCCGGAGGAATTACGAAACGTTCGTCGAACGTAGCGAGCGTGGTGAGACGGAAAATGGCGTCAGCTGTTGCCGTATCCATTTTAGTGTCTTCCAGAGCCGCGTTAACGGTTTTCTCATCAACGTCTCCAACGGTTACATTTCTGCGGTGCCAGCGAACAGTCATGAGTCGCTTGAGAACTTCTGCAACAGTTTCTGTATTTCCCGCTGAGAAAAGTGAAGCGAGATACTTCATCGGCAAACGTGTTGTGTCGATTCCGCCCCAGAGACCGTTGGTATTTGAGTTGTATATTCCGTTGTTCACTGTTCCAACGCTAGGCAGCAATGCCGGAACGTAAAACAGGTTAGGAAGTGTACGGAACTCAGGGTGCAGAGGCAACGCGAGTTTCCACAGTTTCACAAATTTGTAAACCGGAGATTTCTGCGCAGCTTCAATTGTGGAATCGGCAATTCCGTTCTTCTTCGCTTCTTCAATTACTTTCGGATCGAACGGATCAAGATAGATGTCCATCTGTGCCTGCACGATCTGATCTTCCGGAACTGATGCAACTGCTTCAATCTTATCTGCATCGTACAGCATCACTCCCAGATAACGGATACGTCCTACGCAAGAGTGGAAACATGCCGGAGCCTGTCCTGATTCGAGACGCGGATAACATAGCACGCATTTTTCTGATTTGCCGGTGTGCCAGTTGTAGTAACTCTTCTTGTAAGGACAAGCTGTTACGCACATTCTCCATGCGCGGCAACGTTCCTGGTTGATGAGTACTACTCCGTCTTCACCGCGCTTGTACAACGCGCCGGAAGGACATGAAGCCACGCAGGCCGGATTCAGACAGTGATTACAGATACGCGGCAGGTAATGCAATGTCATTCGCTCAAGCTGGAACATTACTTCCTGTTCTGCTGGTGTGAGCTTCTGCATGTTTACATCCTGACGTGCGTAGTCGGGCGAACCGCCGAGATCATCATCCCAGTTCGGTCCGGCTTTCACATCCATTGTTTCTCCGGTTACGAGTGAAACAGGTCGTGCGGTTGGCTGATCATTTCCTTCAGGAGCAGTAAACAGATCCTGATACTTGTACGTCCACGGCTCGTAGTAATCGTCGAGCACAGGCATGTACGGGTTGTGGAAAATGTTTTTCAGTCCGCGGAGTTTTCCTGCACCTTTCAGTGATACTGAATCGCCGTTGCGTTCCCATCCGCCCTGATATATATTCTGGTCTTCCCATTTTGTCGGATATCCTGTACCCGGCTTGGTCTCCACGTTATTCCACCACATGTACTCTGCACCTTTGCGATCTGTCCAGATATTCTTGCACGCAATGGAACAAGTATGACACCCGATGCATTTGTCGAGGTGGAATACCATTGAAACTTGAGATCTTACGTCCATAACTATTCGTTTTTATTATCGTTAGAATTCAACATTGGTCATTTTGCGCACGAGAACGTGTGTGTCGCGGTTAACGCCTACAGGTCCCCAGTAATTGAAGTGATACGAGAACTGTCCGTATCCTCCAACCATCAGACTCGGTTTCAAATGCACGCGGGTGAAACTGTTGTGTCCGCCTGCACGTTTGCCTCCTCGTATTTGCGATTTAGGCACAGTGTAAGTCCGTTCAGGTGAGTGATACACGATACATACTCCTGAAGGAATACGCGCGCTCACGCATGCACGTGTGCAATACACACCGTGGTCGTTGTACACTTCAACCCAGTCGTTGTCTTTGATGCCGAGATCCGCTGCATCTTTCTCACTCATCCAGCATGGTTCCATGCCTCGTGATAATGTGAGCATTCGCAGGGTGTCGCCGTACGTTGAGTGAATGTGCCACTTACCGTGCGGAGTAAGTACGTTGAGCATTTTTGCTTTTCCGTCGTTCACCGTAACACGCAGATCGCCGTAAGCTTTCGGTGTCGGAGATGGTTTGTAGGTTGGCAAATGCTCACCGAATGCAATGTATCCGTCATGATCGAGATAGAATGATTGACGACCGGTAAGTGTTCTCCACGGAACAAGACAATCCACATTGTAAGTGTAAGCACAGTAAGCGCGACCGTTATCCATGAGTCCGGACCAGAGCGGAGAGTTGTTGTAACGCTTCGGCTGCGCCTGGAGATCGGCGTATTTGATCTGCACTTGCTCATAACCTTTACCATGTTGCAGGAGCGGCATGCCGGTCTTCTTCTCCATGTTGGAATATGCACGGGTGGTAAGATGTCCGTTAGTCAATGATGACAGTGTGAGAATTGCGTTGATTGCTTCAATATCTTCTTTAACTGAAGGATACTCGTTTCCATCGACACGCTGAACATGGCGTTTGTCTTTCAGCATTTCTCCATAAACGTCGTCAGCCATGAAGTTGACACCGTGCGCACCAATCTGATTCTTTGTGATGTTGTCGCCGAGAGCAATGAACTTGTCATAAATCTTCGTGTAGTCGCGCTCCACAACAACAATCTTGTGCATCGTCTTGCCCGGAATCGGCTCACATTCTCCCTTGTACCAATCCTGAATGTGCGGCTGTGTGATTTCGTCGGCGCTGTCGTGAGAAAGCGGCATGTTCACAATGTCCTTCACAGGCACAGGCATGTAGTTCTTCGCAAGCTCGCTGAGTTTTTTCGCGAACAACTGGAAGATCTGCCAATCTGTTTTTGCTTCCCAAACCGGAGCTACTGCAGCAGACAACGGGTGGATGAAAGAGTGCATATCTGTACTGTTGATATCTGCTTTTTCATACCATGATGCAGTCGGAAGAACGATATCAGAGTACAACGCTGAAGTATCCATGCGGAAGTTGATATCAACCACCAGATCCATTTTTCCTTTCGGAGCTTCTCTCCAGAGAATTTCCGAAACGTGATCTTTCGCCACTTCATCTGCCACCTTATTGGTGTGTGTGCCGAGATAGTGATCCAACATGTATTCGTGTCCTTTCGCACTTGACATCAACGCGTTTCCGCGCCAGATAAACCAGTTGCGCGGGAAGTTGGTTTCGTTATCCGGATCCATGATGCAGTAACCGAGTTCTTTCGATTTCAGTTTCTCTACCACATATGCGCGGATCTCGTCATCAGATTTTGCTCCTTTGGCAGCAGCTTCAGCAGATAACTCAAGATTGTTTTTGTTGTATTGCGGATAGAACGGCATCCAACCGTTACGCACTGCCATTGCAGCGAAATCAGCAGAGTGCATATTACCGAGTTTGCTTCCGGTAGGAATGCTGTTGTATTCTGCCTGATTGCCGTCGTATCTCCACTGATCGGAATTGATGTAGTGCCAGATCGGTCCCTGCTGCAAACGATTCGCTCCTTGCCAGTCTTTTGCCGACATCAATGTTGACCATGAATCCATAGGAGCAAGTTTTTCCTGTCCTACATAGTGATTCATTCCGCCACCATTCACTCCGTTACAACCTGTCAGCATCTGCGCCATGATAGCAGCGCGGTACATCAGGTTGTTGTGGAACCAGTGACAGATTGCAGCACCAACGATCACCATACATTTTCCGTTAGTGGCTTCTGCTGTTGTTCCCCATTCGCGCGCGAGTTGAAGAACAGTGTCTTTTCCGATGCCGGTAAAGATTTCCTGCCATGCCGGAGTGTAAGCCTGATTCTTATCGTCGTATGAATTCGGATACTCACCCGGTAAACCGCGACCCACACCGTATTGACCGAATGTGAGATCGTACACAGTTGTTACTGCGATTTTCTTACCGTCAGCAGTGTCGATATATTTCACCGGAATACCACGAACAGCTTTCTTGTTGAGTCCGTATTCCACGAACTCCACCATCAGTACTTCATCTTTGTTGTTCAGCAAAGAAAGAACCGGTTCATATGGCGTATTGTCTTCTCCGTCTTCGAATTTGAGATTCCAGTTACCTGTTTTCTCTTTATCCCAACGTTGCCCCATTGAACCTTTCGGCATTACAGGTTTTCCTGTTTTCTCATCGAGATTCAGGAATTTCCAATCACCGTTCTCAACATTTTTATATTTCGAAACTCTGTTCGCACGAACAAGTTTCATCGGCACGTAATGGTCGCCTTGTTTTTCTAATTCAACGAGGAACGGACAGTCCGTGTAACGCTTCACATAGTTGATGAAGTACGGAACCTGACGATCAACGTGGAACTCTTTCAGCAAAACATGAGTTACTGCCATCCAGAATGCACCATCGCTGCCGGCGTGAACAGGAATCCATTGATCGGCGTGTTTCGCCACCATGCTGAAGTCGGGAGACATCACAATGGTTTTTGTACCGTTGTGTTTTGATTCCGAGAAGAAGTGAATATCCGGAGTACGTGTCATTCCCAGGTTAGCGCCCATTGAAACGCAGAGTTTGGAGTTGTACCAATCGGCACTTTCGCAAACGTCAGTTTGTTCACCCCAGATTTCAGGGAATGCAGTCGGAAGATCGCAGTACCAATCGTAGAAAGAAAGGTTTACGCCGCCGAGTAACTGCAGGTAGCGTGCACCTGAAGCGTAGCTCAGCATGGACATCGCAGGAATAGGAGAGAAGCCAATCACGCGGTCCGGGCCATACTTCTTAATAGTATAAAGATTGGCAGCAGTGATGAGTTCAACTGCTTCATCCCATTTCACGCGACGGAATCCGCCTTTGCCACGTGCACGCTGATAACGAGCACGTGCATCTTTATCGTTCTGCAGTTTTTCCCATGCTTTGATCGGATCACCGGTTTCTTTACGAAGACGGCGGAATGCGTCGAGCAGAGCACCGCGAATCAGCGGATACTTCACACGGATTGGACTGTAGAGATACCATGAATATGAAATACCGCGCTGACATCCGCGTGGTTCGTACGGAGGCAACGTGTTTTCGAGTAACGGATAATCGAGTGCCTGAGTTTCCCAAACAACAATTCCGTCTTTAACGTGAATGTTCCAAGAACATCCGCCAGTGCAGTTTACTCCATGCGTGCTACGTACTACTTTGTCGTACTGCCAGCGATTGCGGTAGAACTCCTCCCACTTACGTGTTTTCGGAGAAATAATGTCTTCTATCCAGCTCATAATTGAAATGATTAGTTAGTTGTTTAGGATTTATTTGGAACGGATTTGTCTGTTAAGGATATCGTGCTTCACTCCAGAGCGCTTACGTTTATTCCACACCAGGAAAATGGAAGCAAACACAATTACGATACCAGCAATACCGCCGTAGTGAAGCGGATTCATTGTGGCAACCTGATTGGCTTTATCTGAATTCACCTTATTAAGGAATGCGGTGAGCGCGAAGATTTCTTTTTCAGAGAGTTTGTGATCGGCGTAGGCCTGTTGCATTGCAGGGAATGCCGGCGAGCCCAGAATGCCCATAAGACCTGCATCTTCGCCAACTCTTGACCATGCTTCTGTCAGGTCCTTGGCAAGAAGTCCGCCAGGCACAACGTCTTTATAGTTTACGTTGTGACAAGAGATACAGGAAGCTCCGCCTTCTTCAAAGGAAGCCACGCCTGTGAACAGCTGGCGGCCAAAGTCGATTTCTTCTTTCGTAGCATCTGCGGTTGCGCGTGCCGGTACTTCCGGTTCTGCTGTTGCAGTTGCTGCACCGCCGTTGATGTAACCCAGAATAGCTTTGATCTCATCATCTGTAAGCGGCTGATCGGGCATTACAACAGGAAGAAATTCTGCGGCCATCGTTTTAGCATCAGGATCGGAATCGATCATTTGTTGAGGATGCTTGATGAAATTGATTAGCCAATCTTCTTTGCGGCGTTCTCCGATTCCCTGAAGATCCGGACCAACGCGTTTTCCTCCTCCGATAGAATGGCAGGAACCGCATGTGGATTTGAACTTTGCTTCACCATCCTGTGCTGAAGCGTCCGTGGCAGCAAGGCTCAGCACTATTGTGCTTACGGTGAGAATCCGTACCAGGAACTTTGATTTTTTCGGCAGACTTTTCATAATTGTTATTCTGGATTTAGTAATGAACGTGTTTCGAAACAACTCACGGGACAAAGGTTGCTTTTGAGTGTCGCGGGTAAAATGAGGTGGCTCAATTTTGAATATGATATAAATCAGAACATGATATAAGATAGTCGAAGAGATTTGGCGTAAGTTGCTTTCATTCAAGTGAGTTGAAATCACAAAATATATTTATATGATATATGTCATGTTGCCGTCGATTAATTACCTGATTTGCCGCTTTTGTATATGATGTGTTGCATGTTTTGCCTTTAACGCTCCAATAAGCCGCCATTTGTTTTCTGCCTCTTTGAATCATTATTATTTAAGATATTCTCAAAGAAATGGTTGTAGCGACAAGAAGAAAATTAAATATGGTGTAAGCCATGTTCTGATAAAGATCATAATGTACGGCGTCAATTGTCATACTTTGCGCCGAAGCTGCCCGATACATTTGTTCCGTTAAATCAAACGTATATGGGAAGCTTTAAAACATTTCTGAAAGCAGGACACGCACCAACACTGTTCTCCGCGTTCCTCTACTTCGACTTCTGTTTCGCTATCTGGGTTCTTAATGGTGCAATGGCACCATTCATCAGTGAATCATTTAATCTCACCCCGGAACAGAAAGGTTTCATGATTTCGGTTCCGATTCTTGCCGGTGCAATTATGCGTTTTCCTTTAGGGCTGCTTGCGCAGTATATCGGCAGAAAGAATGCAGCTCTTACTGAAATGACGCTGATCTTTTTTGCAATGCTGTTCGGTTATTATGTGGTGGAAGATTATTCAGACGTGCTTAAGATGGGTGTGCTGCTCGGAATAGCAGGAGCGAGTTTCGGGGTAGCACTTTCTCTCGGTTCGGGTTGGTTTCCGCCGAAATACAAAGGACTCGCAATGGGTATTGCGGGAGCCGGTAACAGCGGAACTGTGCTTGCCATGTTGTTCGCGCCGCCTTTGGCTATGAAGTTCGGGTGGCAGGCTGTTTACGGTATGGCTTCTTTGTTCATGCTGATTCCTATTGTGGTGATGATCATCTTTGCCAAAGAGCCACCGGATCGCGAAAAGCAATCACTCAAGGAACATCTCGCATGTTTGTTCCAGAAGGACGGATGGGTGTTCAATCTCGTTTACATTATCACATTCGGTGGATTTATCGGTTTGTCCAACTTCCTGCCAACATATTTTCACGATCAGTTCGGTGTAACTAAAGTCGAGGCAGGACAGTTGACAATGTTGGCTGCATTAATGGGAAGTGCGGTTCGTGTTGTGGGCGGATGGGCTTCTGATAAATGGGGCGGTATTAATACGCTGATGGGAATTTTCGGAGTAGTGATTATTGCAATGTTTGTGTGCAGTTTCCCGATCGGCTTAATGCTGACAACGATAATGTTTATGCTTTGTTTCGCAGCACTTGGCGCAGGTAATGGTGCGTTGTTTCAACTGGTTCCTTTACGCTGGCCGCTTACGACAGCGGTAGCAGGAAGTATGATCGGAGAGATCGGAGCACTGGGTGGAAGCTTCCTTCCGAACGCAATGGGAATTTCAAAAGGAAGTACAGGAACTTTCCAATACGGATTCTACGCATTCATCGTTCTTGCAATCGTTGCTTTCGTTGTACTCTACTTTGCGCAGAAGAAGTGGACGAAAACCTGGGTTGGGCCAGGCGGACGCGCTAAAGTTGTTCAGAATGAAATCGAACTTGATATTCAGACGCACGTTCCTTCCGGTTTAACTAAAATACCGGTAACCGATCTCAATCCGGCAACATTCGCATACAAGAACATTGTTTATCCTGTTGGAAATTCTGAACTGGCGGAGAAAGCCCGCGCTCAGGTGGCGTATCTCGCAAATCACACCGGCGCAAACGTCTTGTTGCTGTATGTGAATGAAAAGTTCCATAGTACGGGAGTGCTCGCCACTGATTCTCCGGAGTGGGAAAATATCCGGCAGACATGGATCAATGAGGGTCGTGAAATACTGCTCAATGAATCGAGCAAACTCCGGGAGTTGAAAGTGGAAAGAGTTGAACCGATATTCGGTCAAGGTGATGTTGCCCAGGAAATTGTTGCAATAAGTCGAGAGCGTAATGCAGAACTGATTGTTCTTGCAAGTCACAAAGCTTCACCGTTAGGAAAACTGCTAATGGGTAACCGCACATACGAAGTATTTAAAGATGCGCATTGCCCGATACTTAGAATCGTTCGTTAATCAATTCACCAAATACAATTATCTATGTCAACATGGCTCAATAAATGGGATCCCGAGGACAATGAATTCTGGGAAAAGGAAGGTAAGAAGAGAGCGTGGAAGTCGCTATGGATTACAACTATTACTCTGATATTCTCTTTTGCCACCTGGTTCATGATGAGCGCTGTTGTGGTGAAATTACCCGGAATCGGTTTTAAGTTTACTACTGATCAGTTGTTCTGGCTCGCCGCAATGCCCGGCCTGGCCGGAGGTACGCTTAGAATCATTCACACATTTCTGATTCCGATTTACGGTACCCGGCATGTGATCACAATTGCAACGTTTATCAAACTTTTACCGGTGATAGGTATCGGTCTCGCAGTAATGGATACATCAACACCGTTCTGGGTGTTTATGATTCTCGCATTCACATCCGGATTCGGAGGCGGCGACTTCTCCAGCTATATGCCGAGCACCAACCTGTTTTTTCCTAAACGTCTTAAAGGTACCGCACTCGGTATTCAAGCCGGTATAGGAAATTTCGGTGTGAGCGTTGCTCAGTTCATGACTCCTGTGATGATCGGTCTTGCAAGCTACGGCGCTGCAGAAGTGTTCACCAGTATCGATCCGAAGGAGGCAACGGCAACAATTTCCGCAGTTGATTCTACACGTCATGCGGAAATATTCACTTCACTGGATACCGCAATACAATCGAAACTGATCGGAGCCCTTGAGAAGAAGAAAGATTCAATTCTTAAAGCGCACAACGGAAACAAGCTTGAAGCATTCGTAGCGATTCCTGCGAAGATGAAAGCGAAAGTAATTTCAAAAATCAATCCGAAAGCAGGAGCGAAGATTCTCCGTCAGTATGATGAAAGTACTGTTGCTGTGAAAGAAAAAAATATCTGGCTGCAGACAGCTTCATTCTGGTACATTCCGTTCCTGTTGATCATGACGTTTGTGTGCTGGTTTACGCTGAAGAGTGTTCCGGTAAAAGCTTCGATCCGCGAACAGCTGGATATTTTCAAAGACAAGCACACATGGTTCTGCACAATCACTTATGTGATGACGTTCGGAGGATTCGCAGGATTGTCCGCTGCGTTTCCAATGCTTATTAAATCGCTTTACGGAAATTTCCCGAATGCACCTGATCCGCTTGCGTTTGCATTCTACGGACCGCTGATCGGCTCTGCAAGCCGTGTTATTTTCGGTTTCATTGCTGATAAAACAGGCGGAGCCGTGCTGACCACTTTATGCGGAATCGGCATGATAACCGGAACTGTGATGCTTGCCAGTATGGGTCTTGTTGCTCCTACGAGCATGGAACAATTCCCGATGTTCGTTGGTGTGATGCTGGGTCTGTTCTTCTTCACCGGAATCGGAAACGCAGCTACATTCCGGCAGTATCCGATTGTGTTTGCACATAACCAACGTCAGGCAGCCGGTGTTATCGGGTGGACAGGAGCGATTGCTGCTTACGGACCATTTATTTTCTCTGCATCATTGGGTGCAATCATCGGAAGCAAAGGAAACGCCAATTCGTTCTTCTGGGGGCTTATGGCATTCGCGGTGCTTGCAACAGTTATCAACTGGTATTACTATCAGCGCAAAGGATGCGAACGTCCGAGCTGATTCAACTTAAATCAATACACATACTTATGAAAAAGGTAAGTTACATTACGGCAGCAGCAGCGGGGTTACTGTTGACAGCCGGAACCGTTTCTGCACAGTTCAGTGTGGACGGACAAGTAATCACACGTGCCGACTACAGGCATGGATTCGGAAATCTTATTCAGAAAGACGATCAGCCGGCAGCTTTTTACATTGAGCAACGCAGTCGTCTCATCTTCTCGCATAAGGCAGACAAGTTCAAAACGTTCTTCTCCGTTCAGGATGTCAGAGTTTGGGGTGATACTGCGCAGATCTCCCGTGCAGACGGAAAAATTATGTTGCATGAAGGTTGGGGAGAGTATTCATTCAATAATCATTGGAGTACACGTATCGGACGGCAGGAACTTGATTATGATGATGCACGCATACTCGGTAATCTGGATTGGGCAATGCAAGCGCGCAGTCACGACGCTGCACTGATCATGTTCTCCGATACAGTGAATACGTTGCACATCGGATTAACATACAATCAGAATAAAGTCCAAACCAATACCACTTCGTTCGGATCGGCGTTGAACTACAAGACCATGAGTTACGTTTGGTATCACCGCAACTTCAATCCGAACATGGGTTTGAGCGTTTTGTTCCTCAATCACGGAAAGCAGTTTAACTATACGAACTATCAGGGTGTTCAGAATTTCTATACCGTTTTCAGTCAGACAGCAGGATTCCGTTTTACCTGGAAGAAAGTCGAAGGAGAAGGTAAAGATGCTTACAACAAAATGGCATTGAATGCTGCAGCTTACGGCCAGTTCGGTAAAGAGAACTCAATGACAAGTCTGGCGAATGATACAACTCCTAAATCGGTAATGGGGATGTACGGAGCACTTGAGTTCACGTTCATGCCATCAAAGGCATTCGGGTTTACTCTGGGTGGCGAGTACATTTCAGGAAACAGTCAGACAGATACGACAAAAGCTTACAATGAAGTGAACCATGCATTCAATCCGTATTACGGAACGAACCACAAGTTCAACGGTTACATGGATTATTTCTATGTGGGCAATTATATCGGCCAAACAGGACTTATCAATCCATACGTGAAAGTTCGTTACAACTCCGAGAATTACTGGGTACAGGCGGATGTGCATTATTTCATGGCCGCTGCAGATATTCTTGACGATTCCACTTTGGCTAATACAGGTGCAATTAAAGCTGCTTCACCGGGCATGGGAACTGAGATTGATATCACTTTCAATTACAAGCTTACCAAAGGAGTAAACTTTCAGTTTGGATATTCACACATGCTGGCAACTGAGAGTATGGCTTTTCAGAGAGCAGGAGGAAAGTATGAAGGTCTGAACAACTGGGCTTACGCTATGGTGATCTTCAAGCCGGGCATTTTTAAGTCAGAAAAATAACCAACATCAACTCAGCGCCTCCGATTTGTATGGGGCGTTCTTTTTGTCATGAAAAAATCGGTCTGCATTATTTCTGTAATCATCGCGATGGTATTTGCTTCCTGCCGAACGGAATCTTATGATCCCGAGTATGCGGAGTTGCGTATTCAGGTTCTGCACAATTGCGGTAATGGTCCGTTGCTCTATGATACCTTGATCTATCAGAATGCGGCAGGTGAATCTTATCAGGTAGAACATCTTGAATACTACATCTCAGGAATTACACTTTACGGATCGAATGGATCGCGATATCATGATGATGGCATTTACTATGTAAATGCGCGCGAAAATCCTCAAATGATAATTCATCTGGACAGTATCGCTCCCGGAAGCTATTACAGAATGACATGTAATGTTGGGATTGATTCGAATCGTAACGAGTATGGATACTTGCCCAACACAATGGAAAATGCAGGAATGGCATGGCCGGAATTCATGGGAGGAGGATATCACTTTATCAAACTGGAAGGTCACTTTCAAGGTGCTGCATTGTGGGGTTTTGCTGTTCATCTCGGATCAGATTCGGTTTTACCCACATGCAGTACCAATTCGCAGCTTGCATTGAAATACATCAATCATACTGCAACACTGACAATGGATGTTAATGAGTGGTTTCAGAATCCTCACACGTACAGTTTCATCAACGATGGGAATTACACTATGGGCAATCAATTGCTCATGGGTAAAATCAGGGACAACGGCAGCGATATATTTTCATTACAACAAAACAATTGATCATGAAAACGGCAACGATAACAAAGAGAATAATTGTTGTTTCATTGATATTATTTACGTTGATCTATTCCTGCCGCAAGGAAGAAGTCAGCGAGCCGCAACCGCCGGCGCTGACGCCTTATGAAGTTGTTTACCCGGGTTGGATTCCGCAATTGCCGGAGAACGGGGCCAATCCTATGACAGTCGAAGGAGTTGCGTTGGGGAGGAGATTGTATTATGATACGTTATTGTCGAATAACGGACAAAGCTGTTCTTCCTGTCACAATCAGAACTTGAGTTTCAGCGATTCAACGGTAAACAGCCTGCCGCATATTAATCTCGGCTGGAACTTTGCTTTTCTGTGGAACGGACATGTTCAGGGAACACTTGAGGATGCGATGATGTTTGAAGTTGAACAGTTTTTTCAAACGGATATCAGCAGACTGAATGCAAGTACGTTCTATCGTGCAGAATTTAAAAAAGTGTTCAGAACAGAAGTGATCACATCACGCGAGGTGGCATTTGCACTAGCACAGTTTGTCAGATCAATAGTGACATTCGATTCCAGGTTCGACCGCTATATGGGTTTCGTGGAAATGCTGAATATGCAGGAACTGAGCGGCTATTCAATTTTCAACTCGGAGCGTGGCGACTGTTTTCATTGTCATCCTGTTGGTTTATTTACAGATAATCGCTTTCACAACAACGGGCTTGATTCAGTTTACAATCCGCAAACCTGGGGTGTATATGGTGAAACCGGGGATCCTTCTGATATGGGGAAATACAAAACTCCGTCGCTGCGTAATGTGGCGTTAACAGCCCCGTATATGCATGACGGACGTTTCGCTACGCTGGAGGATGTCGTAATGTTTTACAACACGGGAGTGAATATTACTTCAACTGTGGATCCGATCATGACAAAACCGAATCACGTGTACGGTTTGAATCTGAGCGTGCAGGAAATGTCGGATCTCGTTGCATTTCTGCGATGTCTGACGGATACTTCTCTCGCCGGTAATCCTGCTTATTCAAATCCATGGTAGCGTAATGCTAATCAGTTTAAGAAATGATATATATCATAACATGATTTGTCAGGAACCCCGTAATTTGCCTTTAAACATAACGCTATGGAAATCGACATGCAGGAATTGAACAAGATTGATCCGCTGAAGCGTATCGTCGAAAAGGAACTGGATACAGAAGAGCACACACCGTTTGATCCGCCTGAAGCTTATGCACCTCCGGCAGTGGGAGGTGTGCCGTTTGAAGAGATGCACCCTGCGATTCAGTTGCTGATGAAAGAACATCAGGAGTTACTGAAAGTTACCGATCAGTTTGACAAAGCTATAAGCGATTATCGTGCTTCGGGATACAAAATGAATCCCGAGATAAACAGTGCTTTCGCGGCGTTCTACAAGTTCTTTGATGCACATTTGCTTTTGCATAATGCACGTGAGGAAAAGCACTTTTTCCCTGTATTGCGCGAAAAGCTTATGAAAGCCGGCGAACACAGTGTAGGAGAGAACCCGACAACGGCAATTGAGATCATGGAGGACGATCATCATCGTTTTGTGCAATTGGGAGCGTTGTCGTTCAATCTGTACGGACTGGCGACACGTATTCTTGACCCGGCGTCACGTTCACTGATACTCGATACAGCCAGCGATAATGCCCGTGAATTGACAGAATTGCTGAAACTGCATATCTTTAGAGAGGACTACACACTGTTTCCTTTGGCGCACAAACTTATGAGCACTGAGGAACTGGCGGTAAGCGAACAGGCAATGAAAAAACTGAAGTAATGAACGTTCAGCCACTCGTTGATACATTCGGACGCAAACATGATTATTTGCGGATCTCTCTTACGGAGAGATGCAATCTGCGTTGTGTGTATTGCATGCCTGAGCAGGGTATTGAACTCAAGCCGGGAAGTTCTTACATGCAGAAAGACGAAGTTATTGCCATTGCTTCTGAGTTTGTACGTTTGGGCGTACGCAAGATCCGCTTAACCGGCGGAGAACCTCTGGTCAGGAAAGATGCAGCTGAAATTATCAGAGCACTTTCCGGAATGGGAGTGGAGCTAGCAATTACTACTAATGCCGTTCTCGTGGATCAGTTTGTTGATGTGTTTGAAGAATGCGGCATACGTGCGTTGAATGTAAGTATTGATACATTCAATCCTGAACGAATGAAATCAATTGTGCGGAGAGATTATGCAGAACGTATCCTTCGGAACATAGAAATGCTTCAGAAACGGAATTTCAAACTCAAGCTTAACGCAGTTCTTGTAAAAGGAATGAATGACGATGAGCTCATTGATTTCATAGAGTATACCAGGCATAGGAATGTGGAGTTCCGGTTTATTGAGTTCATGCCTTTCGATGGAAACAAATGGGACAAATCGCGTTGCGTGAGTTATGAAGATATTCTGAATGCAGCGAGAAACGTGTATGGTGAAAAGGTAACGCGACAGATTGACGGGCCGAATGACACTGCGCGACATTTCCGTGTAGATGGGTTTGCCGGTTCGTTTGCCGTAATCAGTTCCATCACGAATCCGTTCTGTGATACCTGTAACCGTTTGAGACTGACTGCCGACGGCAAAATGAGAAACTGTTTGTTTTCCGGAGCCGAAACCGATTTGTTAGCGGCATTGCGAAACGGTGAGGCCTTGGAACCTCTCATCAGAAAGTCGGTTGAGAAAAAGAAAGCAATCCGTGCAGGTTATGAGCCTTCAGATGACAATGCTGACGTACCTTCGGATATAAATCAACGCGCAATGGTTGCCATTGGCGGATAATGAAGTTGCAAATCCCCGCAATTGAAAATATGAAAAAGAATACTGGTGGTGTACCGAAAAAGAAATCGCCCAAACAAACCAAATCATTTTCTTCTTTTACCGGTTATCTCGGTGAACAATGGACACCTCTGATTGAATCGCATAATGAAACTATTCGATTCAAGGCGGGAGATCTCATATTCAAAGAAGGAGATGAAGTTCCCGGAATGTATTGTCTTAATACCGGTAAGGTTAAAATTTACTCGGTGGATAACAAGGAAGAACATATTCATCGTCTGGCTTCCGACGGAGAACTTGTAGGATTGCGTGGAATAGGGAAGAGCCTGATTTACCCGGCTTCTTGCGTCGCACTTACTGACTGTGAAATGTCATTTCTGCCGATCAATGTGTTTCTGAGTTTGCTTCGTACCAACAGCGAATTCTGTTACTATTACATGAACCTTATTTCCGAGGAACTGCGCAGAACAGAAACAGTTATCCGTAGAATTTCCAGAATGGAAATGAAGGAGCGGATTGCATTTGCCATTCTCCGGAATCTTGACGCGTTCGGATACGATTCGTCTGAAAAAGGGTTGCTTTCATACACGCTATCCCGTAAAGAGTATGCGTCTATGGCATATACAACCTATGAAACCGTTATCCGAATGCTGAGTGATCTGGAGAAGCACAAGTTGATTCGTCTGGACCGTAAAAACATCCGCGTTCTTGATGAAAACGGCTTAAGGAAACTGGTTAACGACAAATAATCGCTGTGGAATCGTTGCTGCGCTCTCTGCAGCGCGTTGCATTCATCTTTTTAATACTTGCCGTTGTACCGGCCATCCTGTTACGCTATATGCAATACAATGGAGGTCTGGTCGGATTCAAGTTCCCCTTTTTACTGCACACCCATTCTCATGTGGCAATGCTCGGCTGGGTGTTTACCGCAATCGTTACGCTCTTCACACGAAACTGGTTGCCGCATACACCTGAGATCGTTCGTAAATTAAAACTCACAACCGTTGTACTTATAGTAAGTGTAGTCGGCATGCTGGTCAGTTTTCCTTTGCAGGGATACGCATTCTGGTCTATTCTTTTCTCAACGTTACACATTTTTGCCCAACTGGGTTTTACCTGGATTTTCTTCAAGGAAACAGAAACGAATCGTGAAATTTCAGTGGTGTTTGCACGCACTGCTCTGGTCCTGCAAATGGTTTCTGCTTTGGGTGCGTTGTCAGTGGGACCTGTTGCTGCAGCAGGATATGCCGGTCAGCCTCTGTATTTCATGTGTATTTATTTCTACCTGCATTTTCAATACAACGGCTGGATGCTATTCGCGATACTTGCACTGCTTCTTCATTTTGTGAGTCGTGAAGAAGCTCCGGAGCAAGACAGGAAGTTGCAGCAACCCATGCGTATGTTGTTGGGCGGAGTGGTATTCACTTACGCCGGAATGGCTTTATGGTGTACGGATTCGCTCTGGATTGTAATTGCGGCATTCCTGGGTGCAGTTCTGCAATTGGTTGCTCTTATTCAGCTTTACAGATTGATATCACCGGCTCTTTATCTGTGGTTGCGCTCTTTACCTGTTGCTGTCCGGATACTATTTACTGTTTCTTTGATTTCGCTTGCTGCAAAAGCAATGCTGCAGTTGCTGGCTGTGTGGCCGGAACTCAATGATTGGATTGCAGCACAACGGGGAATTGTTATAGCCTATCTTCATTTGGTTCTTCTCGGATTCATTACTTCTTTTCTCTTAGGTACATTCGGAATTACAGCCAGGAAGAAAGCTACTCCGTTAATGATTGCTATTTTCATTTTCGGTTCAGCATTTACTATCACGGAAATAATTCTCGTTTTATCGGCGCCCATTCCTCAGCTTATGAGTGAACTTGACAAGGCTGGCGCGCTGTTTATTCTTGCTGCCGCTCAGTTCATTGGCCTTTTGTTTTTTGCTTTCTCGGGTTCGGATCGCAATCATACTGATGTATGATATATATCATAAAATCGGTTCCTGCATACAGGTAATTTTACACCGTAAAGCATAACCGGAACAATTAAAATCTAAATATTATGGAAGAGCAAATTACAATCGGAGAGACCGTAAAGAAAGATTTCCGGGCAGCGCAGGTGTTCACCCGTCATGGAATTGATTTCTGTTGCGGAGGGAAGAAAACCATTTCTGATGCATGCCGTGAGAAGAAGGTGAACGAGAACGAACTTCGTGCAGAGTTGGCGAAGATTACTTCAGGCTCGGATACGGTGGCGGAACTGATTAACAGTATGGATGCCGATGCATTAGCCAATTATATCGTGAAGAAGCATCATTCGTATGTGACTGATACAATTCCGGTAATCATGCAGTATCTGGACAAAGTGTACAAGGTACATGGACACGGATATCCCGAACTGGAAAAAGTGTACGCGAATTTCAGTGCTGTAGCGGATGAATTGACGCATCACATGATGAAGGAAGAGCGAGTGCTTTTTCCGTATATCTCTGCACTGGCTGTTGCTAAGCGCAGTAATACTAAGGTTGAACCGCCGATGTTCGGAACTGTTGCCAATCCGATTCACATGATGGAGGCGGAGCACGAAAATGCGGGCAATTTGCTTCGCGAGATCAGTGAAATTACAAACGGATATACTGTTCCGCCTGGAGCATGCAACACATTCCGTGTAAGTTATCTGAGTCTGAAAGAGTTTGAGCAGGACTTACACATGCACGTACACCTGGAGAACAATGTCCTTTTTCCACTTGCGAAAAAACTGGAACAGGAACTCATCGGTTAAAAACAATTTTTATGAACGCTGCAACATTATCTGAAAAACTATCCGAGCAATCCTATTTGGATCCCGGTATGATTTCCGCATCACTTGAATATTGGTTTACGGACCACGAGCATGTTCGCTCTCCGTTTCCGGAGTTCATGAGAAAACCATTGGCAACGGAATCGGCGTCCAAAATGTTATCGTGGACCAATCAGCTCAACGATGAGGCGAAGAAGGAGCTTTCTCAGGAAATGCTGGCTGAGAAATTCGAAGAACTGCTTTTTGATACAGCACTTGGATTCGCTCAGTCGGAAGATGAGAAAATCACGATCCGTTATCCGTTTATGCCGCGTGTTGGTGATCCGATTAATTCGGTTTCAGAAGATGTGGTTGTGGGCACCGGAATAATCAAATCCCGCAGTATCGAGAAAGAGGGAGATAGTGTTTTTCTTGCTGTGATGGTTGCGGACAATGTTACAGGTGAAATCAGTTCCACAAGATTTGAGTTGCCGGAATAGAGTTGGAGTGAATTGAGAATAAATCCCGCCTCAAGCGGGATTTATTTTTTACGGTGAAATCACGGTAACTGATTACCATCTTCGTCATATCGAATTACGTTTCCGTCAATCTGATCGTTCCTGTAATTTCCTGCTTCTGAAATTTTCCCGTTTGTATGAAACTTGGTAAATGGACCGTTTAATTGATCTTCGGAATAGTTCGTGATGCTCAGCACTGCGCCGCTTTCATACCACACTGTCCATTTCCCTTCGCGTTTTCCCTGAGAAAAATTGCCTTCCATTCTTTTCTTTCCTGATGGATAATACCACGTCCAGACGCCTTCGTTCACCTGATCCTCACGGGATCCGGAAACCTTTTGCTGACCGTTTTCATATTTCCAGTCGGCATTCACTCCGCGATAGGTAAGCCAGATGGAAGTAATTACAATACTGATTACAACCAATCGGTGATATCTCAGTTTGCTTTTCATCTTTCCATCTGCTCAATCGTGTCTTCCGCCACCTGCAATTTTGAACACATGCAGAAGGTCGGGGAACAAAGCGTCCATTGTTTCTGATGCTCCTCTTGTTGATCCGGGCAAAGCAAGAATTAACGTTTTACCTCTGAATCCTGCAACGCCTCGCGACAGCATCGACCATGGAGTGCGATCGTGTCCGTAGCTGCGGGCAAATTCCATTATTCCGGGAACCGGACGCTCAATAAGTGATTCAAGTGCTTCCGGCGTTACATCACGCGGCGAAAGTCCTGTTCCTCCTGTGAGTATTACCATGTCATTACCGGAGGCACACAGAGCTGTAACGGTTGTACGAATGTTTTCAATTTCATCAGGAATAACCTTGAAATCCGTAACTGTTACATTGCAGGATTTGAGTTTGTCTGCTATAGCAGCACCTGCTTTATCTTCTTTCTGACCGGCAGAAATTGTATCAGAACATACTATGACAGCTCCGCGGAGATCTTTTCTGAACTTGTCTTTGAAATCTGATTTTCCTCCGGACTTCGATAGCAATCGAATGTTCTGAATTGTTATGCCTTTATCAATCGGCTTCAGCATGTCGTACATGGTCAACGCAACAACACTCACTCCGTGCATGGCTTCAACTTCAACACCGGTTTTGTAAATGGTGTGAACTTCCATTTCAATCTCAATGTTAAGCCCGTTGATGTTATACCGTACTCCGGTATATTCAACCGGAAGCGGATGACAATCAGGAATCATATCCGCTGTTTTCTTCACAGCGAACAAGCCTGCAGTTTTTGCCATTTCAAAGACATCTCCCTTTGGTACGCGTTTTTGAACAACGGCATCTATTGTGTCCTGGGAGCTTACAGTAACGATGGCAGCGGCAACAGCCTTGCGCAGCGTATTGTGTTTATGTGTAATGCTGATCATCAGTTATTGGATTTCCATTGGTATGAATCGTCTTCAAAATACTCTTTGCCCCAGATCGGAACTTCTTTCTTGATTCTCTCCACAATATATCTGCAGGCTTCAAACGCATCGTTGCGATGCGGGGACGAAACAAAAACAAACAGACAGATTTCGCCTGCGTTTACCTTTCCAAGACTGTGATAGATATGCATGCAGGTAAGATTGTACTTTGCAAATGCATCTTCACGAATTACATGAAATGTTTCTTCCGCCATTTCAGTCTCAGCAGTGTATTCAATGCAACACACAGTTTTGCCGTTGATCACATCAGCGCGCACTTGGCCGAGAAAGATATCATGCGCTCCGATTGTGGTTTTTGTTGTATGCTTTTGTATGGAATCACCAATGAAGGCAGAACTGATAGGTCCTGCTGTAAATACGGTTTTCTTTTTCTTTTCTGTAGTCATGTCAGATTTCGATGATAAGATTAATCCACAGCATACGATGCTGATTATATCCGGAACTGCCCGGACGATGTATCAGGAATGCATTCGCAGAAAGTGAAACCATTTTATTGAATTTCCACGCAACTCCGGCAAACACACGGTTCTGATCAAAGCACGGTTCTTCGTGCATTAATTCTTCAATTCGGAAGAAATGTTCATCGCCGACGGAAACTGTTAGCGGTGCAAGAGATGAATCTACTTTAGCAAAATTGTAATCGATCTGCAGTCGATTTCGCATCCGCGGAGAAGATGTCCATTCTTCTTTGTTGTCGGGTTTGGTCAGACGCTCTTCAAATCCGGGGCGATAGCGTAGTCCGAATGATCTGATCTTATATGTACATTCTGCATTGGCTGCAAATCGGATTTCCAAGTTGTTGGTTTTCGCAAGATCGTCTTCCGTTGTGATTGAAGGATAATTCCGGAAAATGGCAAAAGGGGAAAGACCGAAGCGCCATGATTTTCCTGCTTTCTTATATACCCACACGCGTGCTACATGTGCAAGATGCGTAGTCGGGATGACATTCTCGTAAGGCTTATTCTGAACACGGAATTGATATTCAGATTCAATTTTGAATCCTTTCGGTAATTCGTGGTTAAAATATATCCTTGACCATAATTCATGATGCACAATCTGAGCTCTTATCTGAAGAGCAGAAAAACTTAAAACGATCAATAGCAAATTCAACCGCTTCATATCACTTCACTTTTTTCCTCGTGCAAATTCCAGTCTTCAACACCTTTCGAGAAACTGTAAGCTTCGATTCCCGATTCAGCCAGTATCTGCACAGCCATTTTGCTGCGTTTGCCCGACTGACAAATGCAAATTACTTTCTTCAATCCCTTCAGTGCTTCATGTTCGGAAGTTAATTCCGAAAATGGAATGCGTATTTTGTTGTTAACGTTCAGTTCCGGTTGTTCATGATATTCACGAACATCAATTACCGTAACATTGCCGTTACATATCTCACGGTGCATTTCTTCTTCGTTCAGTACGGAAGAAAGACAAACTTTTGTTTTATGATAACTGTGAGAGCGTAACTCTTCAATATTTTTCGGAAATGTTCCTACCGCTTTCGGTTCCGGTTCAATTTCCAGAATCTGTGTTTGCATGTCGCGTGAATCCAGATAAAGAATCCGGTTGATCAACGTTTCTCCGGTTCCTGTCAGTACTTTAATTGTCTCCGTTGCCTGTATCGTTCCGATTATTCCGGCTACTGATCCGATTACACCTGAAGTGATGCAGTTAATTCCGGAAGCCAGACTCTCGCTTTCAGGGAACAGCTGTCTGTAATCGCAGGAGCGTTCTCCGCTTTTCATTAATGCATTGAGTACGTACACTTGTCCCTGAAAACGATATAATGATGCAGATACGCAGCATTTTTCGGTAAGCACGCACGCATCATTAATCAGATAGCGCGTTTCAAAATTGTCGGTGCAATCCAGAATCAGATCGTAGTTCGAAATCAGTTCAATAATATTGTCAGGAGTTGCGGCACAGAAGTGCGATAGTACCCGGACATGCGGATTAATCACTGCAATCCGTTCTGCGGCAACTTCACATTTCTTCCTGCCAATATCGGTTTGATGAAACAGAATCTGCCGCTGAAGATTACTGATAGAAACAGTATCATGATCCGCTATTCCGATTTCTCCGATTCCGCAAGCTGCTAAATAGAGCAGGGCGGGACAACCGAGTCCGCCGGCACCGATTACCAGCACACTTGCCGCTTTCAGTTTTTCCTGAGCAACTGCGCCGAATCCCGGAACGGAAATCTGCCGTGCATATCTCAACTCTTCTTCGCTGTTCAACATATCAGCCTCCTGCAAACGGTGGTAAGAAACTCACAGTCTGATCAGCCTGCAAGGTAACATCGGCTTTAACAATGCGGCTTCCCACTGCAGTTGAAAAACTGCATTGACCCAATGCCGGATGTTTGTGACAGGCATTGGCAACTACTTCATGTAATGAGGTACCGTTCATCTCTTCGGACTCACAACCTGTGATATCCGTAAGTTGTCCATAATATTTCACAACAGTTTTCATGCGGTGATTGAATTAAACTGTTTCAGCTCCTGTGGTGTATTGATATTGATGAATGAAGCTCTATGGCTGTCATCAACGGAAATCTTTATTGTGTAGCAATCTGCAGCTTTCAAGGCGTCACGCATGGACAACCGATTCTGATTGATGCGTTCGCGCAGGTAAGTAGCATTGGATTGGCGATAAATTGCACAGAGCGGTTCCGTGCCTTCTTCTGTTTCCGGAGCAATAATTGAGGCCTCTGATTTGGTCTCTGCTAATTTGCGGAGTAATTCCACTGATACAAATGGAATGTCGCAGCTCAGAATTAGATTGCGATCCGTTTGTGAATAATGTAATCCGGTCACGATTCCTCCGATTGGTCCGCGTTCAGGAATCAGATCTGAATAAACCGGGAATCCGAATTGATTGTAATTGTCGTTATTGGCGATGATGATGATATTATGCGTTACAGCTTTTGCCGATTCAATCACATGTTCAATCATTGCGCGGCCCTTGAGATCAACGATACCTTTATCTCTGCCCATTCGCGAGCTTTTACCTCCTGCGAGTATAATTCCGGTGATGTCTTTTACGCTGCTCATGTGAAAATCAGTTTAAGACATGCTATCGTGAGTGTAATCGCGAGAATACTCTTCAGTGCCAATCCGCCGATTTTTCTGCTGCCCGCCCATGAACCTGCAAGGCCCGCAACTGCCGCGATTACGATCCAGATCCAGATTACAGGATCCAGGCTTATTCCTTTAGTGGCCAGTCCTATCATTCCTGAAACAGAATTTACAAGAATGAAAAGAGCGGATACCGCCGCAGTTTCTTTAAGTCCGGCCCAACCGAGAATCAGAATCAACGGAGTCAGAATAATTCCGCCTCCTATGCCGATCAATCCCGAAAGAAATCCTATCAATGCACCCGCAAGTAGCGGCCAGTACACCGTTGGCTGTTTTGTAAATTCTTTCCCTTTTCCGAACAAACCAAGAATGCGTAGTACACCGAGCAGGAGCAGTACGCCGAGTATTTTTTTGTAAATGTTATCATCCGGCGTGAACAAAGCTCCGATGAAACTTGCCGGAACGGAAGTGATGGCAAAAGGCCAGAACAATTTCCGTTGAAAGTATCCGGCACGGTAATACTGGAAGAACGCAACTGCTGAAACGATAATATTCAGAATCAACGCAACAGGCTTCATCTCACTTCCTGCTATACCCATAACAGCGCCCAACGCCAGATATCCGCTTGCGCCGCCGTGACCTACAGAAGCGTAGGCGAAGGCCACTGTTGCCAGCAGAATCAGAAAAAGTGCTGTGGTGTGCTGTTCCATTATCCGTTATTCATGTTCAGGTATAACGCAATATAAAAAATATATCAGAGCTTAACTTTCGTTGTTTCGCGACTGGTGAATGACTGGAAACGTTTGTGGAGTTTTTCGAACTGCTTCAACGCTTTCAATCCTTCTTTTGTCACTATTGTTCCGCCTCCGCCTTGTCCGCCTGTATTGGTTATTACAATAGGAGTTTTAGATTCACGGTTCATTGCATCTACATGTTCCCATGCCTGACGATACGACATATTCATGCGTCGTGCTGCTTCGCTGATGGATCCGGTTTCTGCTATTTTCTGAAGCAGATTTACCCTTCCAAGTCCGAGAAATGTTCCTCCCGGTCCTTCAATCCAAATCGTGCCTTTTACTTTGTAAGCCATGTTTCTGTTGCAAATTTGTCTTAATAATCAATGTCATAAAATGATATATATCACATGTGAAGGATTTTCACATGATTTCAATAGTGATGATCAGCCAAACGGAAGAAAGTGGACTTCAACAGATGTTCCTGATTTGGATTCATCTGCGTCCTGCGGAATGTATACCAGCGCATCTGCCTCGGAGAATGACTTCAGAATAAAGGATTCCTGTCCGGGCAGCAAACGTACACCTGTATCAGTCAAACTTCCTTTCAGATAATTGGCCAATCCCGGTTTCTTTTTCCAGGAATTATCCAATGAAAGTTTGCACGCCGGTAATTGAAGCTGTTGAGCTCCGTTCAGTTTGTTGATGCAGGGAAGTACATATTCATAGAAACATGTTAGTGCCGCAGCCGGATTCCCGGGCAATCCGAACACATGTGATTTCGATACAGTTCCGTAAAACATTGGCTTCCCCGGTTTCTGAGCAATCTTGTGGAAATGCTTCGTAACACCGCAGTTTGCAAACGCTTTGGCTGTATAATCGTATTCACCGGCAGATATGCCACCTGTAACGATCACAACGTCACTCGTCTCCAGCAATTGCCGAACCGTTTCGGTAAGTTCGTTTTCGTTATCCCTGCAGTGTACTGTACGTACATTCGTTTCATGTATACTCTGACATGCGGCAGCAAGCATTACTGAATTGGATTCGTAAATCTCACCATGAGCAATGCTTTCTTCCGGCTTTCGGAGTTCATTACCTGTAACGAGAATGGAAATTGCCAGTTCGCGGTTCACTGCAACCTCTGTGAAACCGAATGAATAAAGAAAGCCGATGGTGGCAGGATTGATTTTCGTTCCGGCTCTGACAGCAATTTCACCTGACGCAATTTGCGAGCCGCGCTTCCGAATATGTTGTCCGTACATCCCGTTTGGATCATTGAAGACACAACGATCACCATTTACAGTTGCCATTTCAACGGTAATGATATGATCTGCCCATTCAGGAACCGCAGCTCCCGTAAATATTCTCACCGTTTCTCCGGCTTGAACATTCTGTTTAAATGGAGTTCCTGCTGAAGATTCTCCGACTATCGTAAACTCTTTGAAGTTTGCGAGATCCGTGAATCTGATTGCAAATCCGTCCATAGCTGATTGATCGAACTGAGGCAGATCCATTGGGGCGGACAAATCTTCACGCAATATCTTTCCCAGTGATTTTGTAAGATACTGTCTTTCGCTGTTGCCGGCTTTTGCCTGGCCTGTAATGATGTTGCGAGCTTCTTCTGTAGTTATCATGTCGAATTCAATTCCGTGCAATCATATCAGAAATGCAATTCAGCAGAAAGTACCGATAACATAAAATGATATGACATGTGTCATAAACGTTTTATGGTATTAGTTGAAAATTGCAGGTCTAAAAATACTCATTATGAAGCCGGGAATCAAAAAGCCGCGCCCCTCATGGGCAGAACCTTACAAAATTAAGATGGTCGAACTTCTGAAAATGACATCTCCCGCTCAACGGAAGAAGATCATTGAGGAAGCAGGATTCAATACATTTCTGATCAAGTCGGAGGATGTCTACATCGATTTACTCACCGATAGCGGCACATCCGCAATGAGTGATCGTCAATGGGCAGGATTGATGATGGGCGATGAAGCTTATGCCGGAAGCCGTAACTTCTATAATCTGGAGAAAGCCGTAAAGAAATATTACGGTTACAAGTATCTTATTCCAACGCACCAGGGGCGTGGAGCGGAGAATCTTCTTTCTCAAATCATGATCAAGAAAGGCGATGTGATTCCGGGAAATATGTATTTCACCACAACGCGATTGCATCAGGAACTTGCCGGTGGAACTTTCTCCGATGTAATTATTGATGAAGCACATGATTCCACTTCTCAGCATCCGTTCAAAGGGAATATTGATCTGGCGAAAGTGGAAGCGTTGATCAAGAAACATGGCGCGGAGAAGATTCCTTACATCTGCGTTGCCACAACGGTGAATATGGCCGGCGGACAACCGATTTCATTGGAGAATCTGCGCGCGTTGCGTAAGCTTACACAGAAACACGGTATCAAGATTTATCTGGACATGACGCGTGTGGCGGAGAACGCATGGTTCATTAAAGAGCGGGAGAAAGGATACAACCGCAAGTCTGTGGCTTCGATTGTATATGAAATCTGCTCATTGACTGATGGAGCAACGATGAGTGCGAAGAAAGATGCGTTGGTGAATATCGGAGGATTCCTCGCAACAAATGATCACGATGTTTTTGAAGAAGCGAGCAATCTTGTTGTAGTGTACGAAGGACTTCATACTTACGGAGGATTGGCCGGTCGTGATATGGAAGCGATGGCAATAGGTATTGAAGAATGCGTGCATGATGAACACATGAAGGCGCGTATTGGACAAGTGGAATATCTCGGTCAGAAATTATTGGAAGCCGGTATTCCGATTACAGAACCAATTGGCGGTCACGGCATATTTCTGGATGCCAAACGCTTTCTACCGCATCTCACGCAGGATGAATTTCCGGCGCAGACATTAGCAGCTGAAATTTATATCGACTCGGGTGTACGCACAATGGAACGAGGCATTGTTTCCGCAGGTCGTAACAGTAAAACCGGAAAGAACTATTATCCTGCATTGGAACTTGTACGACTTACCATTCCGCGTCGTGTTTACACGCAGGCGCACATGGATGTAATTGCAGAATCTGTGATTCGTACTTATGAACGCAGAGCGAAAGTGAAAGGTCTGAAGATGGTTTACGAACCGAAGTATCTTCGATTCTTTCAGGCAAGATTTGAACGCTTGAAGTAAACAAGAGGTTCAGACACCGGAATCTTTCGTTTTGTCTTCGTCTTTCGGTCTTTTCGGAATTCTAATTCTGCTGATGATATCGATATTGATATCAATACCGGCGGAGAAGCTATGTCGAACTGTTCCGAACCTGTTCTCATTGATGACAGGAACGGCGTAACCGTATTGGAGATTGAAGCGCAGCCATTGGGTATATTTGGCGTAAGTCAAGGAAGGTGTAATATTAGCACCCCAATTATTATTGTATCGGAAAACTTCAGGAGCTAACCCTAAAGACATGCCTCGACGGACACGCTTGAAGGAATATGGCTTCTTAAATCCCAAGCTTGCTGCAAAATTACCATCGTTCAGAATTGTGTACTTCAATTCCACTTCACTGAGCATGGATGGCTTGGAAGTGTACCAACTCTGACTGGTTCGTACGAACTTAATTGAGACGGCGTGGTAGAAATTATTTTGCAGGCGATAGTCCAATGCATAACCGAGCCAAACGATGGTTTCATTTTTTGACGGGTAGCTGGGTTGAATAATGGCGCATTCTTCTTCTGTCAAACCATTTTGTTGCATCCATTCAAAAATCATAGGATCTTTCATCTCCATAATTTCCTGATACATGTGTCTGTCGTTGATTTGTTCAGCCGCGTCACGTCCTGCAGTTTTCTCAACGAGATAACCTACGGCACAGATGGTACCGTTGTCGTCAATGAAACACGGTCGACGTTCATTCTTATAATCGTTGTTTAATGGAAATTCTCCACGCGTCCAGTATTCATGCAACAGATCCAGTGCGTGGGAGCGTTTTGCCTGCATTTCTACAGACAAGTGCGATACGTTGCGTTTGCGAAGGAGAAATTCAGCGTAAGAGAGGTGCGTGCGAATGCGCCCTTGTTCATCCGAAAACTGATCAGGCATTTTACCAAAAGCCATATAATAGCTTTGATCTCCGATTATTGGATTAATGGGTTTTGCGACAGATGTCAGGCAGCTGAAAATGAGCAGGGCAGAAGTCAGGAAAATTTTCACTTATGATTCGTTTAGTTGCAGTACAGCTAAGGACGCAAAAGGTTCAGTTTTTGCACATCTAAATCAATCCTGATTATTGAGTCTTGATAAAATGACTCGTTTCGAACGATCCCTGTTCGTCGTACAGACGGATAAAGTACATTCCGGAAGGCCAGTCTCCGATGTCCAGAACTGCATTCATTGCACTGTGTTTTTCATTGAGCATTATTCTGCCAGTTGCGTCAGTAACCATTACATTGAATTGTTCAGCGTAAGGAGTTGAAATGGTGAGCGTGCTGTTTGCCGGATTGGGGAATAATCCGAACGTAAGTGCTGGAGATTCATGAATTCCGGTAGTGATGCTTGAATCCTGAATAATCCAGACTGTATCTCGGAAAGCTCCGCCGGAGAATGCTACAAATCCTGAGCGTGGGGCTCCGGGATTTGAAGTTGCAGTGATGGTTGGAGTGCCATTTCCGGTTCCTGAGGAAGGCGTAACCATCAGCCATGCTGCAGAAACGGTTGAAGTCCATGATGCCCAGGAATAATACGTGAGCGAAGTACTTTGCGCACCACCGGCAGCAGTATAGTACAATGTATCGGGATTCACACCGAAAGGTGAAGGATCCTGCTGCACAACTATCGTGTCGATGTCATTCGCATTCTGAACATAAATGTAGCCATAGCGAATTCCTCCATTGTTCACGAGTGGTGTGAATGTATTGCCGTCACTGAAATTGATAAAGCCGGGAGCGCCCGATGTTAACGCTGTGCTGAGCCACGGAGTAGGTGTGCTGATTGTCCAGGGCAACATGGACGTAAAATCAAATCCGGTAGCACCTGCATTTGCGGTTACAACAATTGTGTCGTTGGCTGTTTCCAGATCTCCTTGTAAAGGTCGGATCATGAAGATGAAATTTCCGGGAGTAAATGTACCTGCGCCGTTCACAACGTTGGTAATGTCGTAGTAGCCATCGTATACACCGCTCCATCCGAAATTCATGTGAAACTGATTTGATGCATTGTATCCGTCGATCAGATAAAAATGATTCCCGCCTTTGGCGAATACAGGTCGACCTGAATCAATTTCCAGTTTTATGGCATCAATCAGTTCTTGAGTGGTATTGAACATGAAAGTTGCAGTGCTGTACATTTTAGGTGTGTACCAGAAGTACTCTTTAAGAACAGTTGAACTGAAGAAGGAGTTGGAACTGGTTCCGCTATACATCATGTCGCATGCTGCACCGAGATGATACATCAGTTTTGCAACTTCAGCATTGGAAGATGTGACATTGGCAGGCATGGCTGTGTAATTGTAAGTCTGTGCTCCGAAGTTTACACATTGTGCCGGAAGATTACTGTTACAATGTGATCCGGTTCCGCTTGCCGGCCAGGAATAGTATTTACAAATCTGGGCCATTGCAGTTGCATTGCATCCGGTGTAAGCACGACCGCAAGAACCTCCGCTGCTCACTGTCGGACAGGAATCGTTGTAATAGCAGGTTTGATTCCATGTTGTTGGCAAGAACGGAGCAACTTGTGCATGAATTAGTGCAGAACCGGAAAGTAACAGCGGTAAGAATAGAATCAAACGTATTGAATACAGCATTGTGCCGGGGTTTTAAGACTTACTAATATAGTCAATCCCTCACAATTTGTTTCCTTGTATTCCGGTTGCGCAACCTCCGAAATAAGAAACATATTCTGCATTCAATCCTGTATTCCGGAATTGTTGAACTGCCGATTTACTGTTGCCGAATCGTTCGGTGTATTTCCACAACATGCGATACTCCTGCGGATTTCCGAGAAACAGTTTCCCGCAAATCGGAACCACATGTTTCAGATGCAACTTATAAAGTGCATGCAACATTGCGTTATCCGGAGAAGAAACTTCTATGAGAGAGAACTTACCGCCCGGTTTGAGGATACGTTTGATTTCTTCCGCCAGACGAACTACCTGTTGCGAATTGAATGTTTTCAATCCGAATGCCGAGAGCACAACATCATAGTGATCGGAGGGAAGAGAGTTCTTCAGTAAATCCTGATGATGAATGATTACTTTGCCGGAGAACGACTTTTTATTTTTGTGATTGGCGTGGACCAGCATTCCTTCGGAATAATCCAGTGTTGAAAGTTCTGCTGAGGGGAATCGTTCCCGAATCGGTACCCAGGTTTCGCCCATTCCGGTCATCAGGTCGATGATCTTTATTGGTTCCGTTGTCTTGTCAATCGACTTCAGAAACTGTCTTCTCCACCGAAGAGAAAATCCGAAGGAGGTGATATAGTTGACCCGTTCATACGAGCCACTCATTCTGTTGAATAATTCCCTGATGAATTCAGGGTCATACTCGTTGAGGTTATCTTCTTTCCGTATTTCAGATAGCATCACTGAAAGTAAGGAAATTCAGAAGAATCAACTTTGTTTAATTCCGGTGTCGTTCTTCTTTTTTGAGGTTTCCGTTTTCAACGGAGCTGTTTTTAACGAGCTGTGAAAAATGAAGCTTACGAGTGGTACGAGGGCAATGGCTATAATCAGAATCATGTGTTTGATTTAAGTGGATCTTTCATTTCAAATCACCAACGAGCCGGGTCTGATACCTGCGAGAAGAATATCGTCGGTTTGCATCTCGTGTTTTTTCCAGTTGTTCATGAACATATCGAAGTAGTTCCTTTGTTCATCGGCGTTGAGGTGACTCATTGATTCGAGGACCTTAACAAACTGCTTGGTTCCGAGTCTTCGCGATTCCGTACCGCCGAACTGATCGATAGCGCCATCGGAAGAGAGGTAGAAGAAATCTTTTATTCCGAACGGGATGGTATGTTTGGCGAAGTCAGTTGAAATAGGAGTGATGGATCCAAGAGAGTAGATATCTGCTTTT
This sequence comes from Bacteroidia bacterium, assembly GCA_023151315.1. GTDB lineage: Bacteria > Bacteroidota > Bacteroidia > Palsa-965 > Palsa-965. Next base: position 13,097 of record JAKLJE010000031.1, on the reverse strand, counting down.
ACTTTTTCCACGATACCGTCTTTCGAGATAAACAACGGGCGTTTCGCACCTGCATATTCAACGACTCTTCTATCCGGGTCAATTGAAATAATACCCATATCGAGACTGTCTTTGGAAGCGGAATTGAGCTGTCCTTTTTCAAAGAGTTTGTGAATCATCTGATTCATGTGTTTGAGAATCAGAGCGGGATCGGTTATGTTTCTTTCGTTAACGATTGTATTGAGGAAGTTATGTCCGATCATCGACAGCAACGCTCCTGGTACACCATGTCCGGCACAATCGGCAACGGCCAGGATGACACGGTTGTACTTGATGGTGTACCAGTAGAAGTCGCCGCCAATAACATCTTTGGGTCTGTTGTAGAGGAATGCATCGTTAACAATTCTGTTCATCGACTCCTCTCCCGGGAGTAACGCCTGCTGAATAACTTTTGCATATCGGAGGCTGTCTGTGATTTCATGGATATAGTTTTCCATTGATTTCACGACTTGCTTAAGGTTGTTGTGATCCTCAGAACAGTTGTTGCAGTTATTAAGTTTTTCGAACTCGTCAATCTTTGATTTTACCAGATGCAAGTCTGACTTGCGGGCAATTACAAACTGAGTAATGTCGTTCACCTTATTGAGTTCACAATTCTCATCCGGCTCCTTATCGGTCAGAAAGTAAACGTGCGGATGTTTTTCGTTTTTTTCTGCCTTGATTGCTTTCGCCGCATTTACACACTCCATCGGGTCAGTACCGAATCCGAAAATAACACCGGTGATCGAATCGCTGTTCACCATTCTTCGTGCATCTTCCCAGGTAGCTGCGCTGAGGACAGTCGTTTCAATATTGGTGAGCGACTTCTGGATTCTCGCGCGTTGTTCAGCGTCTGAATCGATGAGCAGGAAGTTTCTGAAAGTTTTCATGGCCGTTGTTATTTGTTGGGGTTTCGGTATTGACGTATTTAATTTAGAACGCGGAAACAGTAGTTACTTTCTTGTTGCCCTGAGCGTCGATGGCAGTTACCAGGTAAACACCGTTTGCAGGCACATTGTACTGTTGGTTGGAGTTGTATTGCATTCCGGAGAAGATAACCGCACCATTCACTGCAGTGATTGTAACATTCACAGCACTTTCAGTGTTCACAGAGATCTGTCCTGCTGCATAGTTAACACTCACCATTTCAACCGCGCGTCCTTGTCCGCTTGTGTGATTTTGTCCGATGTTCGGATTCTGAATTGTTGAATAATTCACTTCAATAACATCCGATACTGTTGAAGTACAACCATTAGTGTCTGAGATTGTGAGGCTGGCGTTGAATGAACCTGCAGCCAGATAAGTATGCAATACTGTCCCTGCGAGTGTGTCTGAGTTTCCGTCGCCGAAGTCCCATGCATAGGTCATTCCCCCAACTGAGTTATCAGTAAATGTTACAGTGTTTCCGATGATGATTGAGTAGTAATCTGCAATGAAATCGGCAATAAGAGGGTTCTGCGGATTGATAGTTACGTCTGAGGAGTCAACAGCTACATTATTGATACGGATAACAGCGACATAATTTCCTGCTGCGAGATTGGTGATAACGGTGTCGTTTCCTGACATCACTCCACTTGCTACGGAACCGCTGGAGTTATTGAGTTCGAAGGTTGCGCCTGTATAGTTAGGGGTTTTGAAAAGGATAGAAGCATCGGCAACATTGTAGCACGTTTCTTCAGTCGCTGAAATGATGTTTGCCGGTCCGGTATGCAGAATGAAATCTGAAGCGAATCCGAGGTTAGCAGGCAAGTTGAATTTTACAGTATCGCCGAGGATAGAGAATTTTTCACCGGTTGAAATCTGTTCGAGCCAAACGTATGCAGGAAGGTAATTTACAGTATCGCCGTTTGAATTGCTTACTGATGCGATAACTTTGATTTCACATGAATCTTTGGTTACGAATCCGAAAGGCACAGCAGTATATCTGTTAAGCTCGCCACGCGCATCAAGGTTTGTTACAATATAGTCGTCCGAAGTAACAGAAAACGGATAGCAGTTGTTGCCGATTTGTCCTAAGCTTCCTTCGTGACCTGCGTCAGGGAATTGCAGAGAATCGTTCTCCCCGGGTCCGAACATCACCACCATGGTTGCCGGTTGCTGATTGGGGTTGTTGGAGTTCGAGGTCATGGTAACCTTAACGAACTGGTGAGGATTCTGTGCGGGTACTGTTGTAGCAGTTAGTACTGTAAGTGCTGCTGCTGCGAAGAGATTGAAATTTTTCATGGCCGTTTTTTTTAGTGTTGGTTTGATGAAGCAAACCTACAGCGACCCTGAAACGTATCTAAACCACATGAGCCCGCCTTCTTGCGGATGTAAGATTTTGGGCGTTTTTGTAAAAACGGGCTTTTTGGGAAAAGCTCCTTTTTATTTCCGATGCGATTGCGCCTCCTGAAGGCGACGGAACATTATTCTCAGATTGTCATCAGCTTCTATTGCTGCATCTGATATATACTTAAGTAGTGTATCTACTTCAGTATGCGATGGTTTTCCGGCTTTAAATACTTCGAGCACGCCAAGTATAGTTGAAACCGAGGCCCGAAGATGATGGGATGTCTGGAAAACCAATTGCTCCAGCTTATCGTGGTAGTACTCGTTCTCTATTTGAGTTAAACGGATTTCGGTAATATCCTGTGCGAATCCCTGTACAGATACTATTCTATTATCCGAAGAGATTTTCAGATTATATCTCTTCAATGAAAGATGTTTCTCAGCTCCTCCCGCGGTTGCTATTCTGTAATTGAAGGCTGCAGGTTCTTCTTGATCAAATATGCGTTCAATCGCCTTATCCAGTATATGCAGATCAGCAGGATGAATCATTTTCTGAAATTCAGCGAACGTGATAGTGGTTTCCGAATCACCAACTTCCAATATAGAAGCTGCGTTTGCAGAAAGAATGATAATTTCTTCGTGCGGTCGCCACTCCCAGGTACCCATCTGGGCCAGACGCGCAATTTCCATCATTCCGGTTTTATGCGATTCCAGTTCCCGCTTCAGTTCTTTCCTCATCGTAACATCACGGGCAGAAAAAATAACCCGATGTCCCCACTTTACAGAATGATAAACAGAGTAAACGAGATCCACATCTATGTTGACGCCTTCGGAAGTCTTCATCCGGGTTTCTATAACTCCTTTACCCGACGAGATTTTTATTGCTTCTTCTGTAATAAACCGGAGCTCGTTCTCTGTTATGTCGACCAGCACGGACGGGAACGACATTTCCAATAAACGACTCGGTGTGTAACCCAATGTCCGTGTGGCGGTACTGTTTATATCCAATATCCGGAAATCGCCGAGATCAATCAGGAACATCATATCCGGTGAAACGTCGATAGCTTCTTTAAAGAATCGAAGCTTACGTTCCAGTTCAAATCTTGATGTGACATCGTTACTCAGACTCAGATAATTGACAATCTCACCATTGCTGTCTGTAATCGGAATCACAACTTTTTCTTCCCAATACTTCTTGCCTGATTTGGCAACGTTCTGAACTATCCCGGTCCACTTTTCACCCGCCGAAATCGTTTTCCAGTATTGCTGCCAGAACGATTCATCATGATGTTCGGAACCGATAAGTTTACCATGGGTCTGTCCGAGGATTTCTTTAATCGTATAGCCGGATTGTCTGCTGAACTTGCGGTTGGCGTATATAATCACTCCGTCGCGGTCCGTGATAGTGCAGATCAGGAATCTGTCGATGGCTTCCCGGAATGCGAGTAACTGTCGCATCGAAAGCGCATTCAGATTCTCTACGGTCTTATCTTCAACGTAACCGATCAGATACTCGGGATTCCCTATTGCGTCGTTCTCAATAATAATCCGTTCTGCAACCTGAATTGTCCCGATGTTTCTGTGCTTTATTCTGAACTTAACGGAATCATCAGAAGAAGAATTATTGATTCTCTCTTGACGCTTTGCGAGGTATGCATTCCTGTCTTCTTCAATAATGAGCGACTCAATGGTAATATTCCCGTTGAGTAATTCCTCCGGCGAATAACCGGTAACGTCTGTTGAATTTCCCTCAATCCGAATTAAGGAACGAGTTTCTTTCAGACTGATGATGTAGACAAATCCCTTTAAAAAACGAGCACTGATTCCGATATCAGGAATTGAAATTATGCTCTTGCCACTCTGTTCCAAAGTATTTGAATAGTTAGTTGGATTATTCAAATATACTTGACATTACTTACTCTGTCACTGAATTATCTATATTTATCGTAATATTATAAAAACGAGAGAGTATGGTAAAGAAGCCGGAGTCATTCACAAGTAATGTTTTACTAATTGACGATAATGACATTGATAATTTTATCAATGAAAGAATGGTTCGCGGATGCCGTTTTGCAGACATTGTATACGTTAACACCAGTACGCGCAGTGCTATTGAGTTCCTGCGGAATCTTGCTGCTAATCCTGCGATCGGCATAGAACATTTTCCGACTGTAATATTCCTGGACATTAATATGCCTATCCTGGATGGTTTTCAGTTTCTGGAGGAACTTGAAAAGTATGATGCGGAGTTTGTCAGAAATCTCAAAGTAGTTATGCTTACGAGTTCCATTAATCCGGAGGACGAGGAGAAAGCAAGGAAGTCCAAGCTCGTGGCAGATTTTCTGCACAAACCACTTACTGAAGATTCATTGAATCAATTAACGAAGCAATTGGTGTCGTGATCCGTACAAAACTCCTTAAAGAGCATTCCGTACTCGTTCAGATGCTGGAAGCACTGGGTGATGCAGTAATAGTGTCTGATATTGAGGGGAAGATTATCTATTGGAACAAACAGAGTGAGGTTGATTTCGGCTTCACTTCTGCAGAAGCTTTAGGTAATACAATCAACCTGATCACAACTGAGCAAAGAGATGGTACCTCTTATGCTGAAGTCTGGGATAGATTACTTAGGCAGACAACAATTAATACTGAAGTTGCACGGAAATGTAAAGACGGAAGTATTATCTGGGTACAAGTGAGAATCACTTTGTTACGCGATTCCTCGGAACAACCGTTATACATCATCGGAGTGTCGAGAAATGTTACCGAAGATATTCTGAAGAAGAACAAATTGTTGGTGTTCGAGGCAATTCTTGAATCGATTCAGGAAGGTGTATTAATAACGGAAGAGAGCCAGGGCGGTGCTGATGATATACTTCTGGTGAACAAAGCTTTCATCGTATTATCGGGGCTTAACCAAACGCAACTGAAGTCAGGTGCGGCAACAGTCCTGAAAAGTGTTTTTCCGGAGTGGAATTGGAGCGAAGCCGATAGTAAAAGCATTTCTCAGTTCGAAGTAAAGCGGGATAGTAAAGCGGGAACACGTTTTCTAAGCCTTATTACTGTGCCGGTTATTGACAATCACGGTTCTGTTTCACATCGCATGATCATGCTCCGTGATATTACGCATCTCAGGATGCGTGAAGATCAGTTGCAGATTCAGAACAGGGAACTGAAGTCCACGAACATGGAACTGGATCGTATGGTGTATGGCGTTTCTCACGATCTGCGTGCTCCATTGAATTCCATCATCGGATTAACCAATCTGATGAAGAAGGAAAGTTATGGTAAAGAAGCCAGTCCTTACATCGACAGAATTGCACAAAGCGCAGAACGCCTGAATGATTTCATCAACAACATCATTCAGTATTCCAAGAACAACAGAAAAGTTCCTTCAATACAGAAAATTGATTTCGGGGAGCTCTTCAATATTTCCGCTGATCTGCACAGATATACTGAAGCAGGGCAGAAGATCGCTTTCCAGTATATTAACAAGGAAAGGATCGTGATAGAGTCTGATAAGGATCGTTGGCAGATTATTTTCAACAATCTGATAGGAAACAGTATTAAGTTCTCAAGAAGTATTCCTAACAGCTACGTTAAAGTAGTTGTTACGCGAAATGAGAGTGCAGTGCTCGTTTCTGTTGAGGATAATGGAACAGGAATTCCGAAAGATAGAATGGATTCGGTTTTTGATATGTTCTATCGCGCTGACAACATCAGATCCGGTTCAGGATTGGGGCTGTACATTGTTCGCGAAACTGTACAGGCCTTGGGCGGAGAAATCAGTGTGGAGTCACAGGTGAACTCCATGACCAAATTCACCATCAGCATACCATTAAAAGCAACAGGGGCTTATGGTACGGAAAGTTATAGAGCAACTTGAAGAAACTGTTTATAATAAATTGAAAGAGGAGCTTAAGGAGACTAAAGCTTCCAAGATGCTCAGCTTGCTGGAAATGTATCGTTCCGGTACTCCTGATTCGGAAATTACCGCAGACTCATTAGGGATTTCAACAGCGTCATTTTACACTTTGAAATCACGCTTGCAGGACAAAGTGCAAAAAACTTTGTTCAGGAGCGCTTCCGACGATTTCGCAGATCTTCTGAAAAATCTTTCATCAATTCCATACCTGGTTAATAATACACCTCGCGAGAGTGCCGTTCTTCTTCTTTTGTTTCTGGAGAAAGAATTGCGTGAAAAAGATAAACCCGGTGAACTTGCTCAGGTGTATGGTGCTTTGAAAAAGCTGCATGCACATCACAGCGACTATTTTCATTACGAGCAATTATATAACAAGAATATTGCCTATTTCCTGGCATTTGAAAAGGCAGAGGAAGTCGTTACCCGTTTCACCCGCACATTGGGCGAATATCTTATGGGTGGAGAAATCCAACTGAAAGAGGTAATGAAATTGTACATCAAGGAACTTACCAATCTTTCACGGTTATATGAGTCGCATCGTATTCGTATGTGCAAGTCGGTTGTAGAAGTGAGTTACGCTCTCTTTGTAGAAAATGCGGTAGAGCTGTCGGGTTCGGATAAATCGGTTCAGGATGTGCTTGATGAAATGGCAGAAATTCTGAGTAAACACCCGGATGATCCGCAGTATCGCTTCCTGACCGATATTCATCATTTCCTCAGTTACGAATTTTACACTGCAATTGGTCTGCATAAAAATGCAAGAATCTCGCTGGATTCAATATTGAAAGACAAGTGCCGGATTCTCTATCGTTCGCATACAGCAATTGTGAGTCACTTCCTGTTATCCGCATTTCAAAAACTGAAAGATTCAGACGGTATTAATACGATGGAGAAGGAATGGCCCATTGAAGATAATGGCAATATTTTCGGCGTGGTAAACAGAACATTGTTCCAAGCCGGATTGAAGTTTGATTGCGAAAAGTATTCCGAAGCCGCCTCAATTCTCAATGATTGTCTGAATACAGTTACATTCAAAAATCTCATTCACGCAGAATGCAGTGTACGGATTCTCTATATTCTGAGTCTGATTGGAGCAGAGAAGTCGGATCTAGCAGAAACTCAGTTGAGAAGTCTGACCAGAAAAATTGCCGGACTGAATCCAAAACCGGTACTCGCTCCCGGCGTTAACGAATGGATGCAGCTGCTTAAAGTTGTAATAGCTGCGAAAGACAAGGTGTCAATGAAAAAAGCAGCGGAAGCTGTAAAATCTGAACAGAGAAACCGGAACGCTTTGCTTCGATTTGTGGACACAGAGTCAAAGGCTTTTGCCGGTATTATGCACTAAGTGCGTCAGCGAAAGATTCTTCACCAACCGAATCCTGATTCATTGAATCATTCAAGGTTTCTGCGCGTGGAATGGTAACTGAAAATGATGTCCGACCGTCATCAGACTTGCTGTAAGTAATCTGATATCCTAGTTTATCGCAAATCCATTTAACACTGTACAGCCCCATTCCCGTACCGGAGTGAAGATGTCCTCTGAAGAATATTCCGAATAATTCACCGGAAACCTTTTCGGGAATTCCAATTCCATTGTCTGAGAAAATCAGACGATCCTGATTGTAGTTTCTGATGTGCTGTATTTCCAGTACCGGGTGTTGAATCAAAGGACGCCGGAAGCGATCTGCATTGATGCCCAGCTCGGTAAAAATAAACTGCAGCAATACACTGTCGGAATGAATGATTGTATGATCTTCAATATTGGTTACAATTTCCAGCGGCGAGTTCATTTCCTGAAGTTTTGACTTCACTTGAATGATCATGTCATTGACTTTCAATGGCACGATCTGCGTCTGATGCTGATTGAATCGGGTAACCGCCGCCATGGAATGAAGGATATTCTTGATACGGTTATTGCTGACTTCTATAAGATCAATACACTTCTCTTTTTCTTCGGATGAGCCTTCCCGGTACAAGGTGAGTAATCCTTCAATACACACAACCGGATTCTTCAGATCGTGAGATGTTCGATAAAGGAATGAAGAGAGTTGTTGCGACTTCAGATGAGATTCAGCCTCCGCTTTACGGAGATTGTGAACGTCGGCAAGTATTATCAGTGTTTCAATCGAATTATTTTCCCGGTTATTAAAAACTCTGAAAGTTGCCTTCACTCGTCGTGTTCTTTCCTTACCCGTTAGCAAATTGAATTCAGACTTCACTACTGCAGGTCGCTCTGCGGTTAATCGCACAAGATCAATGCCTGATTGCGCAATACTTTTCTTCAAGTCCAAATCCGGAAGTTGACTTCGTTTGGTCTCGAGAATCCGACTGGCTTTTCTGTTCGCATATCGGATTTGCATTTCATCATTAACGATCACTATTCCGTCATCCATGTGATCGAGAATATATTTCCATTCGTGCTTAGGCACTGATAAAAATATTCTTGATTTATAAAGTGCATATATAGAAGCTAAAGAGAAACTGAGCACAGAAATATTTGTAAGAGGAAATGCTTCAGAGTCGGTGAATACCGGAAGAAGTATTTCTGTAACAATTCCCAGAATCACCGGAATCGAAAAGCCCCACGCGAGAAGAGAGATTTGTGAGGAATGATAGTGATGCAGATCGGTGCGGAAATAGGCTCGCCATACAAAAAACACCATGCCGCCACAGGTTATAATAATGTAAGAAAAGAACAACAAAGTGGGAATGTTCCGCGACGGAGTCGATGTCCACTGAAATATGCTTGATCGGATCAACTCATATTCATAAGTCTCTGTGATCAGAATAAATCCAGTTAGAATGGGGAGGACAAAATAAACAATGAAGAATATCGGCGAATTAACGACACGGGTTTGGCCCGACAATCGCAGGATGAACATCGTTCCGAATACCGGAATGAACAGCATCGGATATAGCGAAATCTTTACAAACATTGCAGCTCCTTCCATCGTCAATGAGGTTCGACCGAACGACTCTGTAAGTTGCCAGCTGCACAAAACCAGAAGGAACAAAACGAAACTGAAATTGAGTTTAGTTCGGGCACCTTTAAATGCCACGAAAAGCAGAATGAGCAGGTTAAAGAAAAATGGTACAAGGGAAAGTATAGTAACCCAGGTAGGGCCGAAGCTTAAATCCGGCAATTCGTTACCACCGATACGCATAAGCACAAAAGTTTAGGACCTCATGTGCCATGGGGGAAATGGATTTGGGTCGCTGTTTTTTACGGTGTCAACAACTAATTGTTACACCATCATGCAGCGATTGATTCCATTTAATCGGTTTGTTTATCTAACGGTTGGTCCTGTTGAGTTAACGGTTGATTTCTCTTGCCGGTAGGAATTGCGCAAGAACCTCCCGCGCAACCTGTATTAGTAAATGCCTGAAACAGGAAGAAGCCGGAAAAGATCCATGCGAAAGCATCATTCATCTGCCAGGCCTGGTAGCCGAGCGATATTCCCAGAATCAGTCGTAACGCCCGCATGAATGTCCAGTTACGAAACAACAACTCCTTAATGGTTTCCATTTTTATCATATGCAAATCTCCGTTTTCAGCTTCTTTCCAGCTGTAACCTTTGTTACACGACAATTTTATGTTCTTAAAATGTTTAACGTGTCCATAACACTCCTTTGCGTTTTAATCGCCCAAATCGCTATCTTTGCACGAATTTTAACGACAACTAAAATTCACGCGTTCTTATGGCGACTGCCAATTCCCAGATTCTAGGTGAAGGACTCACATATGATGATGTTCTTCTGGTTCCGGCTTATTCCGAGATTCTTCCTCGTGAGGTAACAATTGCCTCAAAATTTTCGCGAAATATCATTGTTAATACTCCGATTGTGTCCGCTGCTATGGATACAGTTACCGAGTATGATATGGCGATTGCCATTGCTCGTGAAGGCGGAATCGGTGTGATTCACAAGAACATGTCCATCGATCAGCAGGCAGAACAGGTGCGCAAAGTGAAGCGTTCTGAAAGCGGAATGATCCTCGATCCTGTAACATTGGACGATACCGCTACAATCGGAGATGCTCTCGCGCTGATGAAGGAACACAAAATCGGAGGAATTCCGGTTGTCGGGAAAAACGGAAAACTCGTAGGCATTGTTACCAACCGCGACCTTCGCTTTGAAAAGAGCATGAAGCGACCGGTGAAGGAAGTGATGACGAAAGAGAATATCATCACCACTCACAAAGGTTTCGACCCGAAGAAAGCGGAAGAAACGCTTCAGAAACATAAGATTGAAAAATTGCCGGTACTTGATAAGCATGGGAATCTTGTCGGACTGGTTACTTACCGCGATATCATCAAGATTAAAGAACGTCCGAATGCATCTAAAGATTCATTGGGTCGTTTGCGTGTGGCTGCTGGTGTAGGTGTTACAGCAGATACAATTGAACGTGCAGAAGCTTTGGTAAATGCCGGCGTGGATGCAATTGTTATCGATACAGCTCACGGTCATTCGAAAGGCGTTATCGACATGTTGAAACTGGTGAAGAAGCGCTTCTCCGGAGTTGATGTGGTTGTTGGAAACGTTGCTACTACAGAGGCTGCTGTTGCATTGGCGAAGGCAGGTGCAGATGCAGTGAAAGTGGGAATCGGTCCGGGATCAATCTGCACAACACGTGTGATCGCAGGTGTGGGTGTTCCGCAGTTATCAGCAATCATGATGGTTGCAGCAGGACTGAAGAAAACCGGCGTTCCGCTGATTGCTGACGGAGGAATCCGTTATACAGGTGATATTCCGAAAGCACTCGCTGCCGGTGCAAGCACTATTATGGCGGGAAGTCTTTTTGCAGGTTGCGAAGAGTCACCGGGAGAAACCATCATTTACGAAGGACGTAAGTTTAAATCGTACCGCGGAATGGGTTCTTTGGAAGCCATGCAAAAAGGTTCTAAGGATCGCTACTTCCAGGACGTTGAAGACGATATCAAGAAGCTCGTTCCGGAAGGAATTTCAGGTCGCGTACCTTACAAAGGATCATTGGCTGAAATCATTTATCAGCTGATCGGAGGTCTTCGCGCAGGAATGGGTTATTGCGGTGCGAAAAACATTGAAGCACTTCAGAAGGCAAAATTCATCCGTATTACATCTGCGGGTATCCGTGAATCTCATCCGCACGATGTGGTGATTACACGTGAAGCGCCGAATTACAGCCGATAGGGGAGTCGGAGTTCGGGATACGGTATTCGGAGTTCGGTATTCGGTATTCGGTATTCGGGATCCCGCATCCCGATTCCCGCATCCCGCATCCCGCGTCCCGTATCCCGATTCCCGATTCCCGCATCCCGTATCCCGATTCCCGATTTCCGCATCCCGTATCCCGATTCCCGCATCCCGATTCCCGATTCCCGCATCCCGATTCCCGATTCCCGAATACCGATTCCCGCATCCCGATAATTCCTATCTTAGATACGAACCTGCTCTTTATGCCGCAAAACACATTTGCGTTCAAGAAGTTTACGATCTTACAAGATAAGTGCGCGATGAAAATCGGCACAGACGCCGTCTTGCTGGGCTCCTGGGTAAAAACCTACGGAGTGCGCAGTGTTTTGGATATCGGAACCGGAACAGGTGTAATTGCTCTGATGATCGCACAGAAGTGCGGAGCTGAAATCGACGCGATTGAGATTGATGCTGATTCCGCCGAAGAAGCGAAGTACAATGTTTCGCAAAGTCCTTGGAGCGAGCGCGTGCATGTGCAGAATATCTCTCTGCAGGATTTCGTGAAGATCCACGACGGCAAATACGATCTCATCGTCAGCAATCCTCCATACTTTGTTGATTCACTTCCAAGTTCGGAGGCCGGTCGTACAGCAGCGCGACACACCATTCATCTGACATTTGAAGAACTCATCTCGTGTACAGTGAAACTTCTGAGTAAAGAAGGAAAGTTTTACGTGATTCTTCCTGTTAAAGAAGGAGAGCAGTTTGTGGAGATTGCTTTGAAGCACGGACTTCATTTACGAAGACTGATGCGCGTGCGTTCATCTCCGGGAAAAGCAGACAAGCGTTGGTTGATGCAATTCGGTTTCACGAAGAAAGATCAGATCTCCGATTCTGCATTGGTGATGGAAAACGATCCGCAGGTGCGACACAGTTATACAGCGGAGTACAAGGAGTTGACGAAGGATTATTATTTGCAGTTTTGAAATGCGATGATTTGCTGATGAGTCAATTTGCAAATTGATATTGATAAGATATTGCACATTAGAACTATAGCGGAATTGTGCGAAACATAGCACACAGAATCGCAGATGTTTTCTCGAACTTCGAGAACATTTCCTATTAGCATGGCGAATTCATACATCGTATCGTTTAATGTTCGTGTATCCGCTTGAAGTCAAGCTTCATCATTCTCAAATGATTCTTAACCGCGTTCGATGATTTGATCCGGTAACCAAACGCAATCGTAACTTTGCAGCATGAGTACGTTCATGACGAAAGTTATCGGTCTGATTGCTTCTGATGTCCACAAGACAAAATGGAAGCCCGGCGATGTGGCACCAGAGTTTTCCGGAAAAGATCAGGACGGAAATGTAATTGCGTTGAAAGATTTCCGCGGGAAGAAAGTGGTTTTGTATTTCTATCCGAAAGACAATACAATGGGATGCACTGCAGAAGCGTGCAATCTGCGCGACAATTACAATTACATGTTAAAGGCAGGATTTGTGGTGATAGGAGTGAGCGCTGATGATGAGGAATCGCACCGCGGTTTCAAAGAGAAATATAATCTGCCGTTTCCTTTGCTGGCGGATACGGATCTCAGCATCGCCAAAACATACGACGTGTGGGGCGAAAAGAAATTCATCGGTAAAACGTACACCGGAATGACGCGTACGACATTTATCATTGATGAAAACGGAATCATTTCAGAAGT
>JAKLJE010000030.1:38525-54928 GCA_023151315.1 Bacteroidia bacterium | reverse complement strand
GCGAATACGTTGAGCATTTATCCTAATCCAAACGACGGAGTGTTCACAGTGAGCTTTGAGTTTGCAAACGCAAAAGATGTTCGAGTAGATCTTACCGATGTAACGGGTCGCATCATCAGCAGTGAGGAGCGTTACGGCATCACGAGCTACCGCAATGAGGTAGGCTCAACGGATCTGTCCAACGGGGTGTACTTCGTACGTATCACCACAGTTGACGGTTCAGCAGTACAGAAAATCGTAGTGCAGAAATAATAACATCACATTATAGAATCCGAGTCCCGCTGATAATGTCGGCGGGACTTTTTTGTTGCATCATTATTGTATTCGCACGATGCGCAACCGGAATGAATGTACGATGTTATTCGATGCTCCTTTGTCTTGTACACACATTCAAGGAGACTCTGGTTTAATTTAAAACATGCATTTGATCACTCGCAGACATCAGATCACATCAAATAAAGCCGCAGACTTCCCTCAACAAAAAACCCCGAACATTTCTGTCCGGGGCTTTTCATTAACTCATTTCTGAATTATTTCTTCGGCATCACGCAGGTTTTGATTTCTGCTGCGGTAGCTGCTTTAACGTCTTTGTCTTCGAGACCCGCCTGCGCCGTAGCGTTCTTAGGATCCAATCCCTGAACGAACAGGTAATATGCTTTAGCACAAGCGTAGTTCTTGTCTTTCATGTTAGCAGAAGCAAGATACAATCCGGCGTTGATCAGGTCTTTGCTGTTCTTTGCTTTAGTAACTGAGTCAACAGTTGCAATTGCGAAATAACGCTCGTAGTATGGACGTGCAAGAAGTTTAGCGCCATCAGGATCAAGTTTACCGTTGCTCTGTGCGCGTCCGAGCCATCCGTAAGTCAGGTTCGAATCGAGCGCAATTAACGCAGTATATGCACTGTCTGAACGACCATATTCTTTGTTCAGATAAAGAGCTTTTGCGTAAGCGTTGAGGTTAGTTACTTTCTGAGTCAATGATTTCCCGGCTTCAGCATCATATTTCTTCTTGTACCATACAGCCGCGTCACCGTATTTCTTCATCTTGAAATATGAAGTTCCGATTTCGTAATACACATCTTTGTTTGCGGTGTCAACCACAATTGCCTTCTTGAATTCGATGATTGCCAAAGAGTCGCTTCCGCTTTTTGACTGCGCCTTTCCGAGCATGATGTAGTCATCTGCCATCAGTTTCGGCTTGCCGTATTGCGCTTGTTTTTTCAGGAAGATGTTGAAGTAAGTAACCGCTTTAGCCGGCTCAGGAGTTTTCTTCTCGAGATAGCAACGACCCATGATACGGTAGATTACAATTACAAGGTTGCTGTCACAAGCGATAACGTTGTTGCCTTGCTCAATTGCTTTGTCGTGGTTGCCTGACTTGTACAGGAACGCTGCATAGCGGTATGACGCATAGCAATCAGGGTTCAATGCAAGATATTTTGAGTAGCAAACGGATGCAGAGTCAAACTTCTGTAACTGGTACCACGCTTCACCTTTTTCGCGGTAAGCAGGACCGAAGTTCGGCTCAATGGCAATAGCCATGTTGTAGTATCTAATTGCCTCTGTCGGGTTTTTACCGGCAGTGTATACGCGTCCGATACGAACGTTTGCGCGTGCAGATTTCGGATCCACAGTTGCCGCTTTCTTGTAAGCTTCAATTGCAGGAGTTCCGTTCACAGGATCTTTGGCAACGAGAATATCACCGCGTGTGAGGAAAATGTCCGAGTAAGTCGGGTCCTGTTTCTCTGCTTTGTTGGTATAGTCAATTGCCTTATCGTAATCGGGAGACGGACAGAACGCCCAGCTCTCTGCGAGCTCACAATAAATTACTGCCTGCTGGCGCGGAGACAAAGTTCCTTTCTTGCCGCTCTGTGCAGTAAGCAATGCTTCAGCCTGCGCGAGTTCTTTCATGCCTTCTTCCATTTTTCCGGCATAAAGTAGCGCGCGGCCTTTACCAACGTGAACCAGCGGGTTTGTTGCAGCGATGTCGCAGCCTTTCTGGAAAACAACCAGGGCGGAATCCACATCGTCCATCTTCAGAAGAAGATCTCCGAAATAGAAATAATTATCGCCGTTAGTCGGTTCCGCAGCAACAAGCTTTTTGAAAGCTGCTTTCGCGTTGATGTACTGTTCGTTTTCAGTCAGGCGGATTGCGTCATTCAGTGTTTGCGCGTTCATCGCGAAACTCATTCCGAAAAACATTGCAATTCCTGCTGCTAATCTGATGTGCGTTTTCATATGCGTAAAATTAATCACTCTGTACTTAGTATTCGGTTAATTGAATTTTTCTTTCTGCCGGAGCCGCCGGAGCTAATCCTGCACGCTGCACAATCAGCTGTCCACGCTCTCCCAATGCAAAGGAGGCAAAGCCTGTGCCAAGACCCGCTCGTTTCCCGATTTTAACGATGTAGATGTCGCGAACGAAGGGATATTTTCCGGTTACAACCGCCGCCTGGCTGGGTTTATACGCCGCCAGTGTATCCGCGCCTGCCGCGCACACAGTAACCAGATTTCTGCGGTTATTGGCCACTTCAGAGTCGCGATCGCCGATGGTATTGAGCGCAATTACGCCCAGCGCCCCCGGATTGCGATTCACGTATGCAAAAACAGAATCGGCATTAGCGGCCGCAAAAACGTTTTTACCGGGCTTTTCTACTCCAAGCAGAGTATCGGTCAGGTAACGCAAATTGGATGAAGCTCCGTTGTCGAAAACCACGTCTATGCGTCCGCGCTCTGAGCCGGGAGTAATCTGCGACCAAAGTGAATCCTGTCCGAGTAAGATTTTCCGCAGTGTGGCTTTGGAGAATGAGGTATCCGTATTGGATTTGTTCACGATGAAAACGATAGCGTCTGAAGCGATTTTGATTTCTTCAATACCGAACTTCAGATCGTTTTCGAAGTAGTTTCTTTCTTCGGCCGATAAACGTCGCGTAAGAATTGCGAGTCGCGATGAATCCTGATACAAATCGTTGATCACATCTCTTTCAGATTTGAAAGAAGCCATCAGGAACGCATCGGGATATGAGCTTTCAAATGTTTCGATCAATTGTTCCGTCAGATCCTGTACATTCTGATCAACGGAGAATGAGATTTTCCCTTTGGTGGGAGAATCGAGTTCCTGTACCGGCTGATTGTTGCAGGAGAACAGCGCAGCGGAAATCACAAGCAGAAAAAAGCTATAGTTTTTCATCGTCTTCTTCGCGGCGGATGTTTTTGTATTTAACCCAAACAGTGAATCCACGGAACAGCGCCCAACCGGCAAGAACATATCCGATGTAATTACGGAACGGGCGCGGGTATTCCTGAATCCAGATATCAGTGAATATAAAAACGCAACCCAGACCTAGGAATATGATCACCATCGAAGCTGAAAGCACGAGAGTGATTTTACCTTGACCCGGGTTGCTCAGGAACAATTTAAATCGGATTACTGAAGTTCGAAACGAACCGGAACTGTCATCTTGATTTTCACCGGACGACCGTTCATTTTACCAGGCTCCCAAGCCGGCATTCCGCGGATAACACGTTCTGCTTCTTTTGAGAATCCCGGAGCTCCGGCAACAGGACGAACTGTTTTTACGTTGCTGATTGAGCCGTCTTTGCCCACTTCAAATTCAACGTACACAGTACCTGTTTTGCCCTGTTCGCGCTCCATGTTCGGATACACGATGTTCTTCTGCAGATATTCCTGGAATGCGGTTTCTGAACCGTGCATCTTCGGCATTTCTTCTGCGTAAGTGAACACCTCGTCAGAAGTTTCTTCAACCGCCTGTTGAACAGTCGGAGTGATTACTTCCGGCGCGTCTTCATCATCACCTTCCTGCGTTGCTGCACCGAGTTTAACCTCTTGTTCAACAGCGATAGGTGGAGTTTCCGGCTCATCCACGATTTCCGGTTCAGTGAACTGGAACATTTTCACCTGTGGTGGTGGCGGTGGTGGCGGCGGTGGCGGCGGTGGCGCGGTTTTGTCTACCGGTGGCGGATCTTTAAGAACCACTTCTACGTTTTTCTGTTCTTTCTTCGCAGTATCCACAGCTTCTTCATGTGTAAGAATGTGGTGCACTCCGAGGAACAATAACAGAGCAAAAGTCGCAGAGCTTCCGGCAACAAGAACAATGCGACCGTAATCGCGGCGGATCTTGAATGCACCGTAGGCTTTGTTGCGCGACTCGAACACAAGCTCGTTGCGTTCGGCTGAAATTTCGTTGCTCCAGTTAGCCATGTTTTCTTTTTTTAATTCAGACGATGAAGTCTGAGTTTGTTTTCATTGAGGTTTCTGTACTAAAGATGCAGTTCACATCCTTATTCCATAAAACCTTAAATATTATTTAGTGCCTCCGTCTGCCGGGTCTGCCGGAGCAGGCTCGTTCAGCTCAGGATATTTGCGACCTGTTTTACCGGACAAAGCCTCCAGCTCCACGCGTGAGATTTTTGTCAGCGCGTACTTGGATGCATCACCGATTTTCAACTCGTCAATAATATTAATTACTTCTCCGTACGTTGCATCTCCACCCCATTTCACAATGAAGAAAGGAGCCTGGTCGTCGCCACGGATTACCGCAGAAACACGGCGGTAAGTAGTGTCAGACATTTCGCCCTTCTGAAGATCAGCGTCCAATCGGCTCACACACTCTGTGAGATTTTCCTTTTTCAGGTTTGCGATTGCTTCAGGATCTCCTTTCGGATTCGGAAGAGTTGCTTCGGTTACAAAGCCTTTGATTTTGGAATACTGATCCTGATTGAATTTTCCGCTTCTGTAAGTGTCGCGAATCACTTTCATTTTTTCCTGAATCTTTCCGTTCTGTTCTTTGATCGTTTTGCGAATGCTGAGTTTCGCGCCCGGATCGAGTTTCAATTCGAAAAGTTCAGTGCTGTCAGGAGTAAGTTTACCGTGGTAGTAGTAAATGATTCCGTCTTTGTTTCCGTCAATGAGGAAAGTATTCGCGAGATCGTCATCCACTTCCATGGTTTTTACGTCGTCCGTTTTATCCTTCGGAACAGCCATTTCAAGCGTCTTGGCTTTGTTCAGATTGGATGTGAGGACGAAGAATGTGAGCAGGAGGAAGGCAAGGTCAACCATCGGAGTCATATCGATCCGCGGGTTCCCTTTCTTCGCACGGCCTTTCTTGCCATGTTTACCACCGTCGCCACCACCGTCTGCAATTTCTGCCATAGTGTTTTATTCTTCTAGGTTGTTTTGAATATTCTATTCGGAACAGCGCGGATCAGAATGTTCTGATCCGGCTGCCGTTGTTCAGTTTATTTAGCCGGAGCCGGAGCTGCGTCGTTAGGATCGCTTTCCAGATCGGTGATCAGATTGAAACGGAATACATCCTGTTTCTTGAACAGAGCGATAACGTTGTCAATCTTCTTGTACGCTGATTTGCCATCGGCTTTCAACGCAATACGCAATTCTTCAGATGGCTTACCTTCTGCTTTCAGGAACTCACCGTATGTGAATGCTTCAACACGACCGAAGTTGATCCAGAAGGACAATTCGTCTTTGTTGTCGGCTGTGTCAATCGGAATTCCTTTCGTTGCATTGTCCATTGCCTTACGCTTTGCTTCATCAGCATCGATGTAGGCCGGCAATTCCGCAATTGGAACTCCAAATGATTGCATTCCGCTGAACTTTTTAATCTGTTCTTCGGTGAATTTTACCTGAGGGAACTTGTTCATCATGCGCTCGAGCATCTTCGTGCGAACCTCTTGTCCTTCGATGTTGAAGAACACGCGACCGGCAGTGTCGATGGTGATAAGCATGGTGTTTTTTGGAAGGATCACATCCGAAATAGAACTCGGAGTGTCAACCATAACAGGTTCCGGAGTCCGCATAGTAGCGGTAAGCATGAAGAAGGTTACCAGAAGGAACGCAAGGTCAACCATTGGAGTCATATCCAACGACGGAGTTGCGCGTCCCATTTTAATTTTTGGCATTTCCTTTTCAGTTTAAGATTTGAAAATCTTTTTCAGTTTCCGGATTAGTGCTTCTTAGCAGCGAAAGTCTGGAGAATGCTGAAGTTAGCTTCGTCGATTCCGTAAGTGATACGGTCAATCTGCGTAGTGAACATGTTGTAGAAAATGATCGCGAAGCAAGAACCGGTG
Source organism: Bacteroidia bacterium (assembly GCA_023151315.1). Classification (GTDB taxonomy): domain Bacteria; phylum Bacteroidota; class Bacteroidia; order Palsa-965; family Palsa-965. The sequence goes on along the minus strand of JAKLJE010000030.1, from coordinate 48,824 downwards.
ATACCGAGCGCTGTATTGATAAGCGCTTCAGAGATACCGATCGCGAGTGCGTTAGCGTCAGGAGCACCTGCGTTAGCGAGTGCGGCGAACGCGCGGATCATCCCCAATACTGTACCGATCAGACCAACGAGTGTTGCGATAGATGCACAAGTAGAAAGGATAACGAGGTTTTTAGAGAGCATAGGAAGCTCGAGTGAAGTAGACTCTTCGAGGTCTTTCTGGATAGCAGCCATTTTCTGCTCTTTATCCATTGATGAATCGTTAGCTACGAGCGTGTATTTTTCAAGACCAGCACGAACAACGTTTCCGATAGAACCTTTTTGCTTGTCGCAAGCAGCCATTGCTTCGTCGATACGATCGTTCTCAACGAGTTCGCGAACGTTAACAACGAAATTAGAAACGTTGCCTGTTCCGCGAGCGCGCAACAATGTAATCAGACGCTCAATGAAGAATGTGAATACGAGCAAGTCAATTGTCATAAGGATCGGTACGATGAATCCTCCTTTGTAAACTGTTCCCAGTACGTTATGCGGATGTCCTTTTTCAGGATCCATGTTTTCGAAATTCGCAGGGTTACCAAGCACTTTAGAGTAGATCATGTAGCAAATGATGTATTCCACGATCATGATTCCGATCGTAAAGTAGGCCTGAATATTCGAGGACTTCTTCTTGCTCATAGCTGTTTTTGTTTTGGATGTTTATTTAGTTAATCGTTAGTTACTTGTTTTGAGGGCAGCAATATTAACTGAAAATCGGCAGGAAGCAGGTGTTACACTGTTAATTTTCTGTGAATACGCTTTTTCAAAGGGAGTCAAACTTACAAAATCGGTTTCAGAATAGAAAACCTGTTTTTTTATTGGCGACGGGGCTGTGTTTTGTGTCGACCGAAACGAAGTTGCGCACATTTTTCCTCAACGAAAACCGTAAATTCATAACTGGCAACACAAATACTCTAATTGGTTGATTGAGGACCTCTTTTCCCTCGTATCCATGCCGTAATCACCGGAATGAGGGTGATAACAATCAGAAAGATGACGATGTAGCCGATATTCTTCTCTACCCAGGCAAACTGCCCGAGAAAGTAACCTGCAAGTCCGAGACTAACGATCCATGCCGCCGCTCCGGAGATATTATAGATCATGAATTTCCCGAACGGAACTTTGATGATTCCGGCTAAAATCGGGGCAAAAGTTCTGATTATTGGCAAAAAACGACCCAAAACCAGCGTTTTTCCTCCATGTTTTGTATAAAACGCAGTTGTGGTTTCCAGATATCTTTTCTTGAAAATCAGGGAGTCTTCCCGCTTAAACAGAGGTGGACCCACTTTGTAGCCGAATAAGTAGCCGGCGATGTTGCCCAATACTGCTGCAGCAATCAGAAGTAACAGCAGCACAACTATGTTGGTGTCGAGCAATTGCGGTTTCGTTCGGCAGATGAGTCCGGAAATGAAAATGAGAGAATCGCCGGGAAGGAAAAAGCCGATGAGCAGACCGGTTTCTGCGAATACTACAAACAACAGCAACGCTAATCCTCCGTAGGAAATGATAGACTGAGGATCGGTGAGTTGTTTGAGGAAATCAAGCATGTAATGAGATCAGTTATCAGCCTGCAGCAATCAGGCTGTACGCTGTAAGTTACGCAGAAGTATTTTCTCTTCCGGGTTGCCCAAGCACTTTTTCCCAGCGACTGATGACTGCCGTTGCAACAGCGTTTCCGGCAACATTGGTTGCAGAGCGGCCCATATCAAGAAGCCAATCCACAGCGATGATGATTGCGAGTCCTTCAGCAGGAATACCGAAAGCATCCAGCATACCTGCAATAACTACAAGTGATGCACGTGGTACGCCTGCGAGTCCTTTGCTGGTTACAAGGAGCATGAGCATCATGGTCAACTGTTGACCAAGGGTAAGATCATGTCCGTATGCCTGCGCAATGGAAACCGTTGCGAATGTCATGTACATGATGGAACCATCCAGATTGAACGAGTAGCCGAGCGGCAACACGAAACCGATAATGCGGTCCGGGCAACCGAATCGCTCCAGTGCATTTATTGTTTTCGGCATTGCGGCTTCAGAGCTTGAAGTGCCGAATGCAATGAGCATAGGTTCGCGAATCATGCTCAGCAGTTTCCAGTATTCCACTTTCGCGAAGAAACAGATGGCAGGTAATACTATGAATATGAAAGCACCGAGTCCGCCGAAGAAGCAGGCAATCAGTTTCACATAGCCGGCAAGAATGCCGAGACCATGAACTCCGATGACAGCCGCAACAGCTCCGAACACAGCGAGTGGAGCGAAGAACATCACATAACCGGTTACTTTCAGCATGATGTGCGCAATGGCGTCAAAGAAGTCGAGAACGATTTTTCCTTTCTCTCCGATTGCGGACAGAGCCGCAGCAAAGAAGAGAACGAACACGATGATCGGCAGGATATCATTATGCGCCATCGAGTCTATGATGTTCTTCGGGAAGATGTGGAGAATAAAATCCGTGGCTTCAAACTTTTTAGCCGCAACTATTTTCTCTGTTGCTTCAGTTACGTGAAGTGCTTTTCCCGGCTCGAACAGATTCACGATGATCAGCCCCATTGAAAGAGCTATCAATGTCGCGAATGTGAAGTACAGCATCGTTTTCAATCCGATGCGACCCATAGCTTTGAAGTTGCCTGTTTTTACCAGGCCGACCAGCAGCAATGAAAACACCAGCGGTGCAACAATCACTTTTACGAGACTGAGGAAAATATCGCTGAACAGTTTGAATCCTTTAACCTGTGTTTGAGCAAACTCTTTGATTGCTTTTCGAACTTCCGGAGAGAGCGCATCAGAGGAAATGTTGCCCCAGATCATGTCGTGTGCGATAACGCCTGCAACAACACCTGCGAGGAGTCCGACAAGAATCCAGAATGAAAGGGCATTTCGTTTGATCCAGCTCATTATTCGAGGTTAATTAGTTCAGTGTTCACTGTCAGTTCGTTATTTCTGCATTCCGAATTCGTTCGTAGTTCGAACGGACTAACCGTGAACGGATCAACGTTGAACGATTACTTCTGCAGAGTCTCCGCAACAACAGCAGCCGGAGCTCCGATGTTGAGAATAAGATCAGGAAGTAATCCGATCACAATCGTTGCAACAGCAGTAACAAACATCAAAGCCTGATGCTGCGCGTCAACGGAATATTCCGCACCTTCTTTTGCTTCGCGGAAATACATTGCGATGATGATGCGGAAGTAGTAATACACACCAACAAGAGATCCGAGAATTCCGATGATGGCCAGCCAGTAATGATCAGAACTGAACGCCGCGGTGAGCACATAGTATTTCGCGAAGAAACCTGCTGTTGGCGGAATTCCTGCAAGTGAAAGCAATGCGATTGTCATTACAGCAGCAAGCAGCGGGCTTTTCTTGCCGAGTCCGTTGAAGCTTTCAACATCATCGCCACCGGTAATGCGGATGATGTTCAGCAGCACGGAAAATGCAACCAGAGAAGCAACGGAATATGCAACGGTGTAGAAGATGATTGATTTAGCAGAGAAGCTGGATGCAGCAACTACTGCTAGCAGAAGGAATCCTGCATGTGAAATGCTGGAGAATGCGAGCATGCGTTTTACGCTTGTTTGTACTGCTGCAGAAAGGTTGCCGATAACGAAAGTGAGTCCGACACAAACACCCATGATCGGAATCCAGAATTCACCGACACCGCCGAACACAGAAGTAAGGAAGATGCGCATGATTGCAACAATGGCTGCAGTCTTTACAACAGTTGACATGAACGCAGTGTAAACAGTCGGCGCGCCCTGATAAACATCGGGAGCCCAGAAGTGAAAAGGAGCTGCGGAAATTTTGAAGAGCAATCCGATCATCATCAAAATAACGCCGCCATAGAAGAAGCCCGGAAGTGTTGCTTTGTTGGCCTCAACAAAAACAGCGATCGCGCGGTTGTCGAAAGAACCTGTAGCTCCGAACACCAATGCAATACCGAAGAGCAGGAACGCAGACGCGAATGCTCCGAGGATGAAATACTTGAATGCAGATTCGTTGGAGCCGAGATCATTTTTACGACTGCCGGCAAGAACGTAAAGCGGAATCGAAAGAATTTCCACACCGAGGAAAAGCATCGTAAGGTTGGTGTAGCAAGTGAGAATGAGCGCACCAACAAGTGCGAAAAGCACCAATGCCGTGTGATCCGTTTCCGATGTCTGTGTGCGCAGATAGTTTGCCGACATAACGAACCACAATAAAGCTACAGACAGAATGATAACAGACAGCACAACCGCAGAACCCTGGAAGTCGATCATTCCTGCGAAGTACTTGTTGTATTCACCGTCATCATACCACCAGTATGAAACCGCCGTTGCGATGGTACCGAGCAAACCGAGAATGACAATCGGATACAGCGCTTTTCTGAATCTGAAAAGTTCTGCAAACAGTGCGATGATGCCCAGTCCGGAGAGTAAGAGAATTGCTTTCATATGCTTTGTGGCCTGACGCCGTAATTACTTTATGGTTTTACAGATTCTGTGATCATGGTTGCAAGTGCGTTGACATCATTCTGCATGATGTCGAGCAATGGTTTCGGATAAACACCGAATGCGATTACCGCAGCGCAAACAATAAACAATACTGCTTTTTCATTGGCAGTAAGTGCGGCGAATCCTGCAGTTACTTTGTTGGTTTCTCCAAGCATCACCGCCTGATAACTGCGAAGCATGTAAACCGCTCCGAGAATTACCGTGAGGCCTGCGATTGCTGCGGCCCAAATCGAATACTGATACACGCCGTTGATCAGAAGGAATTCTCCAACGAATCCGTTGGTAAGCGGAAGCGCAACTGAACCCAGCAAAACAATGAGGAATAGGGTTGCAAACTGCGGAGATACATTTCTGATTCCGCCGAGTTCGTTGATTTCCCGTGTTCCTGTTTTGCTCAGTATAACATCTGCAATGAAGAACAAGCCCACCACGTTAACACCGTGAGCAAACATCTGAATCAAAGCACCGGTGATGCCTTCTGTGCTCCCCGATTTCACGGAGAAAGCGAGAATTCCGGCACTGATGAGGCCAACGTGTGCGATTGAAGAGTAAGCAATCAGGCGCTTGAAATCTTTTTGAGTTAAAGCAAGCACAGATGCGTAAACCACACTGATTACTGACAGAGCAACAACAACCGGCGCCCATCTTTCAAGCGCATCCGGAGTCATTGGAAGAAGCCAACGGATCAGACCGTAAGTTCCCATCTTGAGCATAATTCCGGAAAGTAACATTGTTCCTTGTGTAGGAGCTGTAACATACGTATCCGGCTGCCATGTGTGGAAAGGGAACACCGGCATTTTGATAGCGAAGGCAAGGAACATTCCCCAGAATACGAGTGATTGTTCCGTCGGAGATAGTACGTTTTGACCGGCCTTGTAAAGTTCGCTGATATTGAATGAATGCGTACCGCTCATGCCGACAGGAGTGTTCAGGTAAAGAACAATCAGTGCCGCGAGCATGAACAAACTTCCTGCAAGGGTGTAAACGAAAAACTTGAAGGTGATTTTTCCGCGATTCTCTCCGCCCCAAAGCAAACAGATGAAGTAAATCGGAATCAAAGCCAATTCCCAGAATACATAGAAGAGGAATCCATCGCGTGCAACGAACACACCAACGAGCGCCATCTGCATGAACATCACGAGTGCGTGGAAGAGTGAAGGGTTGTCGTGTTTCTTTTCGAAACCGCTTAGGATGATTACCGGAACAAGAAAAGCTGTGAGCAATACCAGCACCATGCTGATTCCGTCCATTGCAATGTTGAAGTCAACACCGATGGAAGTGATCCAAGGCACATTCATTGTCATTTGTGAAGCCAGATGTTCGTCGTGCGGACTTGTGCGCAACAGATAGAAAGCGAACAACGCAAGGCCGAGTTCAGCCAGCGAAGCAACGAACGCAATGCGCTTGGCGCCTTCTCCATTGGTAAAGAGCAGGAGCAGGGCTGCAACAAGCGGTAAACCGATTAATAATGCTGTTATCATAACTTATTCGATACTTGATCAGAACATTTGGATGAACAAAATGACAATTGCGGCAATCGACATCATGAATACGTAGAAGCCGAGAGAACCTGATTGCAGCTGGCGGATACCTTCGCCGGCCCAACGAGCGCCGTTTCCGATTCCGTTTACAATGGCATCCACAAAACGGATTTCCATGAAGCGGTAAGCGAGATCAGAAATAACGTCAAGCGGTTTGCGGATTACTGCGTCATAAATTTCATCAACGTAATACTTATTGAAGATCACGCGCTGTGTTTTGCCCATGGTTGCTTCGCTTTCATCCGGAAGAACATTGTTCTTTCTGTACATCATGTAAGCGAAATAAATTGCGGCCAATGCGCCTGCAACAGCGAAGCCCATCAGTTTACCTTCTTCAGCGTTGAAATGATGCGGATCGAAAATCCATGTTCCGGAATGACCGAATGCGTATGAAGGTTTCAGGAAGAAATGCAACCAGTGATTGTGTCCGTCAGGAATTCCGAGGAAACCGCCTCCAACTGCAAGTACTGCAAGAATGATCAGCGGAACAGTCATGCTCTTCGGTGATTCATGCAGGTGATGTTCCTGTTCGTGTGTGCCGCGGAACTTTCCGTGGAATGTGAGGAAGTACAAACGGAACATGTAGAATGCAGTGAGCATTGAAGCGAAGATGCCGAGCAGCCAATAAAGTTTATTTTGCTCGTATGCGTGTGCGAGAATTTCGTCTTTCGAGAAAAATCCTGAGAACGGAGGTAATCCTGAAATCGCAAGTGTTCCGATGAGGAATGTAAGATGGGTAATCGGCAGCGCTTTCTTCAGTCCGCCCATTCTGCGAATATCCTGTTCACCGCTCATCGCGTGAATTACAGAACCTGCGCAGAGGAAAAGCAATGCTTTGAAGAACGCGTGTGTCATAACGTGGAATACTCCGCCGGTGAATGCGCCCACTCCAAGTCCGAGGAACATGAGTCCGAGCTGAGAAACCGTTGAGTACGCGAGTACTTTCTTGATGTCGGTCTGGAACACGCCGATTGTTGCAGCGAACAATGCTGTTGCGAGTCCTGTGATTGCAACCACTTCACTTGCAAGCGGAGCGTTTACATAGAACACGGAAGAACGTGTGATCATGTAAATACCGGACGTAACCATAGTTGCCGCGTGGATGAGTGCGGAAACAGGAGTAGGACCCGCCATCGCATCAGGCAACCAGGTGTACAGCGGAATCTGCGCGCTCTTACCGCAAGCTCCGATGAAAAGAAGAATGCCGATTGTATTGAAGAGACTTTCGTTAGCAGCATTTGCGTGTGCCTGTTCGAAAACTTCATTGTAGTTGAGTGATCCGAAGTTTACGTAGATCATCATGATGCCGATGAGGAACGCGAGATCGCCGATGCGGTTTACAATGAAAGCTTTCTTCGCTGCATTGTTGTATTCTGTTTTCCTGAACCAGAATCCGATGAGGAGATAAGAGCAAAGACCAACACCTTCCCAGCCTACGAACATCAGTACGAAGTTGTTGCCCATTACGAGAAGCAACATGAAGAACACGAAAAGGTTGAGGTACGAGAAGTAACGTGCGTAACCTTCATCTTCGTGCATGTATCCGGAAGAGTAAACGTGAATCAGGAAACCGATACCGGTGATGATGAGAACGAACAGCGCAGAAAGCGGATCAATCAGGAAAGAGAATCCGAGATTGAGTTTTGCAACGTTGATCCATTCGAAAACATCAACGGTGTGATTGGTTCCTTTGAGTTCCAGAAACACGCCGACTGCAACCGCGAATGAAAGAAGAATGCTTCCGCATCCGACTGCTGTGACGAGCACTTTGGAAAGTTTCTTCCCGCCCAATCCGATGATCAGGAATCCGAGCAGAGGCAGAAGAGGAATAAGCCAGGCTAATTGAATCATATGCTTTATCGTTTATCGCAATTGCGATTCGTTACCATTTCAGTTTGTTGAGGAAGTTCACGTCAGTGCTCTTCGTGTTTCTGTAAATCATCATCAGGATTGCGAGTCCGACTGCAACTTCTGCTGCAGCAACTGCCATGATGAAGAATACGAATACCTGAGCCTGTGCATTGCTGTGATGCGCAGAGAACGCTACAAGAAGCAGGTTCACGGCGTTCAACATCAATTCAATACACATCAGGATAATGATTGTGTTGCGGCGGAACAACACGCCCATAACGCCCATTCCGAAAAGAATTGCGCTGAGGGTGATGTACCAGTTAAGCGGAATAATCTGTATTGCTGACATACTGCTGTTTCCTTAAGACTGTACTGTGTGTTTTTTACCAAGCAGAACTGCTCCGACCATTGCAGAAAGGAACAATACTGATGAAAGTTCGAACGGAACGAGGAAGTCGCTGAAGAGCACTTTTCCAAGATTACCAACGAGTCCGATTTCGCTGTTCTGCGGTTGCGCCATCGTTATTGTTTCAGCACCTTTCAACGAACCGATAAGAGTGATCATGAGTACGCCACCTGCAATGACTGCCGCGAATTGTACCCACACCGGTTTTGTCGGTTCTGTTTCTTTATTCAGGTTCAGCATCATGATCACGAAAAGGAAAAGCACCATGATTGCACCTGCGTAAACGATGATGTGAACTGCAGCGAGGAACTGCGCATTCAGAAGGATGTAATGGCCGGCGATGGAAAAGAACGTGATGATGAGATACAACACGCTGAACACCGGGTTACGGCTGAAGATGACGGAAATGCCGCTGACAATCGCCATAAGCGACAGAATGCCAAACAGAATTTCAGTAACGGTTAGATTCATATTGATTGGAACTTAGATTCAATTAATGATGTGCTTTCTTCTTGAGAGATTTGTTCGGATCCCAAACCTGATTGTGAGCGTATTCCGGATTTTTCTTGAACTCGAGAACTGCCGCGCTTTGACGTTTGCTCACATCAATTCGTTTTGCAGGTTCAACGCCCTCAACAAGTTTGTTTTTGCCGTAAACAAAATCGCCGCGTTCAAATTCTGTTGGCACGATGCGATCAGTCAGGAAGATTGCTTCTTTCGGACAAGCTTCTTCGCACAATCCGCAGAAGATACAGCGCAGCATATTGATTTCATACACTGCTGCGTATTTCTCCTCGCGGTAGAGATTCTCTTCGCCTTTCTTACGTTCTGCAGCTGTCATTGTAATGGCTTCAGCCGGACAAGCCACAGCACACAATCCGCACGCGGTGCAGCGTTCGGCGCCTTTTTCATCGCGCTTCAAAACGTGTTGTCCGCGGAATACTTCGCTGATCGGACGTTTCTTCTCCGGGTAATTGATCGTTACTTTCTTGCGGAAGAAGTGTGAGAAAGTAATGCGCATACCGTTCATGATTGCCGGGAGGTACAGCTTCTCGATGAAGCTCATCTCCTTGTTTACAACCATTTTCGATCTGTTAGTCAGTGCCTGCATTCTTTTTTATTTAAGAATTACGATGTGCAATTTTCCAATTAAAGTTTTCCGAGTCCGAACATTACCAATCCTGTAGCAACAAGATTGATGAGTGAAAACGGAATTAAAATTTTCCATCCGAGATTCATCAACTGATCATAACGGAAGCGCGGGATAGTCCAGCGGATCCACATGAACACGAAAATGAAGAAGATGGTTTTGCCGAACATGGCTGCAACTCCGATCAGCGCCTGCAGATTCGGATCAGCGATGCTGTCCATTCCCGGATAGTTGTATCCGCCGAAGAAGAACAACGACATTACAGCTGAAGAAACGAACATGTTGATGTATTCCGCGAAGAGATACAAACCGAGTTTCATTGAAGAAAACTCTGTGTGGTATCCGCCGATCAATTCTGTTTCCGATTCCGGAAGATCGAAAGGCGTTCTGTTCGTTTCGGCGAGTGCGCAGATGAAGAAGATGAGGAACGTTACCGGATTCTTGAAGAAGTTCCATGTGAACCAACCTTCTGCCCAGAATCCGTGCTGCTGTGCGGCAATTTCAGAAGTGCTGAGTGTTCCGGTGAGCATGATGAGTGTAACAACGGAAATTCCCATTGCCACTTCGTAGCTGATCATTTGTGATGAAGCGCGCAATGCACCGAGCAAAGCGTACTTGTTGTTTGAAGACCATCCACCGATCATGATTCCGTAAACGCCGATGGAAACAACACCGAGGAGATACAACACTCCGATGTTTACGTCAGCAACCTGAAGCGCATATTTTTCGCCACCGATTGTAAGTGGTGCGCCCCATGGAATAACGGCGCTTGTCATGAGTGATGTGATCATGAAAAGAGATGGTCCGAGTACGAACAGGAATT
>JAKLJE010000030.1:0-38515 GCA_023151315.1 Bacteroidia bacterium | reverse complement strand
TGTTCGATACACTCGGGATGATTTCTTCTTTCATGAACATTTTCACTCCGTCAGCGAGCGGCTGGAGCAATCCGAAAGGACCCGCGCGGTTCGGACCGAGACGATCCTGAAAGAATGCTGCGAACTTACGCTCAGCGTATGTTGAATACATTGCAATCAGCAGCGTAATGGCAAATACAATCACTGCCAGAATGAACGGATACAATGAGAACTGAGCAAGTATGATATCGATACGCATAATTACTTCTTAGCAGTTGATTTCTGTTTGCCTTCTTTCAGATTCTTAAGCTGACGTCCGGTGTCTAATTTCAGTTTCGCAAGTTCGTAGTGTCCTTGAGAAATAACGGAATGATGACTGATGCGGCTTGGCCCTTCGAGTTCCCAATCAGAAACATTTTTCTTGTCGAAGCGACACTCATTACAGATCCAGTCTTCCACTTCTCCCCATTGATCTTTGCGTGCAGTAACACGAAGAACTTCTGCGCCTTTAAACCACAGGCGAACTTTGCCGGAACACTTCTTGCAATCGCGATGTGCGTCAACAGGTTTTGTAAACCACACGCGGCTCTTGAAGCGGAATGTTCTATCGGTAAGCGCTCCGACAGGACAAACGTCGATGACGTTTCCTGAAAATTCATTGTCGATTGCTTTCTCGATGAATGTTGAGATTTCAGCAACATCACCGCGATTAAGAACACCGTGAACACGACCGTCGGTAAGCTGTTCGCACGTATTCACGCAGCGATAGCAGAGGATGCAACGGTTCATGTGCAATTTGATGTTCTTGCCGATGTCGATCATGTCGTAAGTGCGGCGTTCGAAATCGTATCTGGTTTTTTCAGAACCGTTTTCGTAGCCGAGATCCTGGAGATGACATTCGCCGGCCTGATCGCACACCGGGCAATCGAGCGGGTGATTGATGAGCAGAAACTCAACAACACCTTTGCGATCGGTGAGAACCTGTTCGGAAGTGTAATTCACAACTTCCATTCCGTCCATCACTTCCGTGCGGCATGATGCCACCGGCTTTGGCATTGGATTCGGATTCTGCGAGTTCATTTTCGTAACCCGAACGATGCAGGTACGGCAATAGCCGCCCGACTTCGAGAGTTTCGAATAGTAACACATGGCAGGAGGCGCCACATCGGGACCGAGCATCCGTGCAGCCTGCAGGATGGTTGTACCTTTCGGTACTTCGATCTCTTTTCCGTCTATTGTTACTTTAGGCATCTTGTAATTTTTTACCGCAGAGAGCGCTGGGACAATGCGCAGAGTTCGCTGGGGTGTTAGTGTTGTTTATGCTACAGGCGCTTTCTGATTGCGCAAATTGTAATAGTGTTTTTCGTCTTTAATGTTCTGCGGATTCTTGATGTACTCTTCGAACTCAGCGCGGAAGTGACGGATTGCACTTGCAACCGGCCATGAAGCGGCATCACCGAGCGGACAAATGGTTTTACCATCGATCTTGCTCTGAATATCCCACAACAAATCAACATCAGTTTGCTTGCCGTGACCTTCAACAATACGGTGCAATACTTTTTCCATCCAACCGGTTCCTTCACGACAAGGCGAACATTGTCCGCAGCTTTCGTGGTGATAGAAACGCGTGAAGTTCCACAGGTTCTTTACTACTGAAGTTGTTTCATCCATCACGATAAATCCACCTGAACCGAGCATGGTTCCGGTCTGGAATCCACCGTCAGAAAGTGACTCGTACGTCATCAGACGCGGTTCGCCTTTAGCGGTTTTCAGAATGAGATCAGCAGGAAGAATCGGAACGGAAGAACCTCCCGCTACTACAGCTTTCAGTTTTTTTCCGTTGCGGATACCGCCGCAGTATTGTTCGGAGTAAATGAATTCTTCAACCGGAACGCCCATTTCAATTTCATAAACGCCGGGCTTATTGATGTGTCCGCACGCAGAAATAAGTTTTGTTCCTGTTGATTTGCCCACACCGATTTTCGCGTACTCATCGCCGCCCATGTTGATGATAGGCACAGTAGCGGAAATCGTTTCAACGTTATTTACAACTGTCGGGCGACCCCAAACTCCTGCAACAGCAGGGAACGGAGGTTTGATGCGCGGATTGCCGCGTTTGCCTTCGAGTGATTCGATCAATGCCGTTTCCTCACCGCAGATGTAAGCTCCGCCGCCCGGTTGAACATAAAGATCAAGATCAAATCCTGAGCCCATGATATTCTTTCCGAGGAATCCGGCTTCGTAAGCTTCTGCAATTGCTTTTTCAAGAATGTGATAAACGTAAAGCAATTCTCCGCGGATGTAGATGTACGAAGTGTTGCATCCGAGGGCGAAGCTGGAGATGATCATTCCTTCGATGAGAATATGCGGCTTGTGCTGCATGAGGAAACGATCTTTGAACGTTCCCGGTTCTGATTCATCGGCATTGCAAACGAGGTGACGCGGAACGCCTTCCGGTTTTGCAATGAAGCTCCATTTCATTCCTGTAGGGAATCCTGCACCTCCGCGACCGCGCAGACCGGATTTTTTTACTTCCTCAACAATCTCTTCAGGTTTCATCTTCAATGCTTTTTGCAGAGAAGAATATCCACCCTGAGCGCGATATCCCGCCATTGTATCAATGCCGGGTGTGTTGATGTTTTCTAACAGCAGCTGTTTCCCCATGACTATTGCGCTTTGACGTGTTTTTTATCCCAATGCGTTACCACTTCATTTCTGTTGCGGTAAGCAGAAAGCATATCATCTGTTTTCTCGCAGGTCATATCCTCGTGATATGTTTCACCCACCTGAATTACAGGAGCGTTTCCGCAAGCAGCAAGACACTCTACTGTTTTCAGCGTGAACATTCCGTCTGCAGTTGTTTCACCTACGGTGATGTTCAGTTTCTTTTCGATGTGACGAACAAGATCTTCAGCACCGAGCAGCCAGCAAGGACCAGTGCGGCACACTTCGATCACACATTTTCCAACCGGTTTGAGATTGAACATGGAGTAGAACGATGCTACTTCATACACCTCAATCGGTTTAATTTTCAGAATGGAAGCAACGTAGTCCATTGTTTCCGGTGCGAGCCATCCACCGAATTCCATCTGTGCAAGATGAAGACATGGCAGCAAAGCCGACTTCTGTTTTCCTTCCGGATAGCGACGGATGATGCGCTGAATAAGCGCAAGCGTTTCGTCACTGAATTTTATTTCTCTCTTCGACATAATGTTTGTCGTTTATGCGTCCAATTCACCGGCAATCACATTCATAGAACTCATTGTGAGAATCGCGTCTGACAACATTGATCCTTTGATGAGTTCAGGATATGCCTGATAATAAATAAAGCAAGGTCTGCGGAAATGCAAACGATACGGAGTGCGTCCGCCATCGCTGATCAGATAGAAGCCGAGTTCTCCGTTTCCGCCTTCAACAGCGTGATAAACTTCTCCAACCGGAACATCAGTTTCGCCCATTACAATTTTGAAATGGTAGATGAGTGCTTCCATGTTGTTGTACACTTCTTCTTTCGGCGGAAGGAAGAATTCAGGAACATCAGCATGAATCACCGGATCCTTGCGATCGATTTTTTTCAGTGCCTGTTCGATGATACGAAGCGATTGCCACATTTCTTCTTCACGTACCATGAAGCGATCATACACATCGCCTTCTTTTCCAATAGGAATATCGAACTGGAAGTCTTCGTAAGAAGAATAAGGATTCATTACACGAACATCGTAATCGATACCCGCTGCGCGAAGGTTCGGGCCGGTGAATCCGTATTCGAGTGCGCGATCCGCTTTAACAGGGCCTGCGCCGATAGTTCGCTCCATGAAAATTCGGTTGCGCATCAGGAGTTTTTCAAACTCTTTCAGAATGGCCGGGAACTCTTTCATGAACGAATCGATTTTCGCCCAGGTTGAGTCTGTCCACTGACGTTCGAAACCGCCTATACGACCGATGTTAGTTGTGAGTCGTGCACCGCAAATGTCTTCGAAGATTTCATAAATCTTCTCGCGCCACTGGAAGATGTACGTAAAGCCGGTCAGCGCTCCTGTGTCAACACCGATAACGGAGTTACAGATGATGTGATCGGCGATGCGTGAAAGTTCCATAATCACAATGCGCATATATTCCACTCGTTTCGGGATCTGCGCCTTGATCAGTTTCTCAACTGTCATGTCCCAACCCATGTTGTTGATCGGAGAAGAACAATAGTTGAGTCGGTCGGTGATAGGTCGAATCTGTGCGTATGGACGGCGCTCCGCAAGTTTTTCAAATGCGCGGTGAATATATCCGATTGTCGGAACAGCATCGTGAATGATTTCACCGTCCATCTGAAGGACGTTCTGAAAGATTCCGTGTGTTGCAGGATGCGTCGGTCCGAGGTTAAGAGTAGTGAACTCTTTTTTCTCCGCTGTTGCTTCCTGTTTGTCGTTGAATTCGCTCATGATCTTGAAAGTCTTTTAGCGGCCGAACATTGAATCGTTTTTGTCATCACGCGTTGGATCTTCCAGCGGGAATTCCTTACGCATAGGGAAGAACGTGATGTCTTCCATGTTGAGAATGCGAACAAGATTCGGGTGTCCGGTGAATTTCACGCCGAAGAAATCATACTCCTGACGTTCCATCCAGTTTGCAGTTTCCCAGATGTCAGTAACCGTTGGAATTTCAGGTTTCTGTTCCGGGATGAATGTTTTAATTCTGATGCGGCGGTTCTGCGGCATGTTGTGCAACTGGTAAACCAGGCAGAATTCTTTTCCGTGATTTTCCGGATAATGCACAGTACAGAGTGTAGTGAGAAAATGATAATTCAGATCAGCATCATTTTTCAGAAAAGCGAGCACATCATGAATGATTTCATTCTCCACTGTAAAAACGGGGAAGTCGTAATCGCAGACAGATGAAACTAGTCCTGCGGAGAACTTCTCCTGAAGTCTGGCGAGCGTTTGATCGTGCAGCGCCTGTGTTTTTTCGTCGGTCACAACAGCCATGATAATTGCTTATTCGATTCCGTATTTGTTGAGAAGCTTCTTGTATTCTTCGGAGTTTCTTCGGCGCAGTGATTCATTGCCAACGAGCTCCTGAATTTTGAGAAGTCCTTCAATGATTTGTTCTGGTCGTGGCGGGCATCCGGGAACGTAAACGTCAACCGGAATAATGCGGTCGATACCCTGGAGAACGCTGTAAGTGTCGAATATTCCGCCGCTGCTTGCACAAGCGCCGACGCTGAGTACCCAGCGCGGTTCTGCCATCTGTTCGTAAACCTGCTTGAGTACAGGACCCATTTTCTTGGAGATGGTTCCCATTACCATCAGCAGATCGGCCTGACGGGGAGAGAAGCTCAATCGTTCAGATCCGAAACGACCGAGGTCGTAATGCGAAGCCATAGTAGCCATGAATTCGATTCCGCAGCACGAGGTAGCGAACGGTAGCGGCCAGATGGAGTTTTTCCGGGCGAGTCCTACGGCTTTTTCCATTGAAGTGAGGAAAAATCCGGGACCTTCAACACCTTCCGGTGTTTTGGCCATTTCCAGTTTTGTTCTAACAGTTTCTGACATGGTTTTTCTCTTCAGTAAAAATCAATCTTCCCATTTGAGAGCGCCCTTGCGGATGATGTAGTAAAAACCAACCATCAGGAACGCCATGAACGTAATCATTTCGATAAAGCCAACGATGCCGAGGCCTGTAAGCGGTCCGGCTCCATCGGGGTCGCGGAAATTCACTGCCCACGGATACATGAAAATCACTTCCACGTCGAAGAGCACGAAAAGGATCGCAACCAGAAAGTATTTAACAGAAAACGGCATTCGTGCATTGCCTTGCACATCAATCCCGCATTCGAATGATTCCAGTTTTTTCTTGGATTTACGTTTTGGTCCCAGTTTGTGAGTTGCTACCATCGTGGTAACCACAAATCCTGCCGCAACGATGATTGTGTAAACAATCGGGAGGTAGTCTTGCGCCGAATTGGTCATAAGAGCCGGTTTAAAATGCTCTCAAAACAACGGTTAAAAAGGGGGTTGTTTTGAGGCGCGGTAAAAATACGGATTTTCCTCTACGAAAAACGATATTTCGCAGGTTGTGCGGGTAAGGAAAAAACGGGGCAGCTATTCGCGAAGTAAATTAATGCGGTTCCACCCAGAACTGGATCGTTAAATCGTCGATGTAAGCGACCGATTTATCGGCATGATAGAGGTAAACGTTGATTGCTCCATTGGAGCTTTTCGGAATCGGAAGTTTTACGTCATATTGAAGATCAGTCCATTCCCCCGTTTTGTCAATTAAAAACCAGAGCGGAGGAGCCTCCCACCCATAACTTTCTGTGGAGTCCAGAAACTGAACGGCTAGCTTGGCATCGAGAGTTTTTTCCGGAAGGAAAACCTTGGCTTTTATGCGAGCCCATGTGTAGCGGAATAGCGTGTCAGGAACATTTTCCCGGAAAAGCAGATTCAGTCCTGCGGTTACATTTCCGGTATCCAGTCGGGCGGAATGTTTGCCGCTGAAAGCTTTTTCGGTGTTGATACCCCAAAAGCTGGTGTGTCCCGCAGAAGAGTCCTCCTCAAAGGTTCGGGTTTTTGAACCGATCATTACAGAGTTCTGCGGCATTGTATGCATGCGCAATGAGCCCGGGTCGTAAATGCAGGAATAATGTCTGCTGGTTTCGAAGAAAATCTTTTTGTACTTAGACCAGGTCATTTCATCATACGGAAGAACGCCGATCGCATATTGGTAAATCTGAATCAGGTTGTACACCATGAGCAGAATTGCCGCAAGCCATTTAACAGCTTTAAGCAGGCGATTCTTATTGCTGTGAAGGAAAAACGCAAGCGGAATCGCCATTACTGCATAAGTATCAATCATTGGGCGCATTCCGTAGCTGCCGCCATACGACCACAGTTGCCAGCTTGCCACGAACCAAACGTTCATGATGAAGAAAATAATAAATGAAATACGCGTGAACCAGGAGCTGAGATTGTAGACTCCGATCAAAGCAAGAATCATGATTGGCGTGTAAACGAAAAACCCTTTTCTCCAGCTGAAGAGCACGTTGTAAATGTGTGCATTGGTAAAATCATATGCTTCTCCGGAGTAGGAATCAGCGAACCAATGATCAACCGAGATTTTCCAAACAAGAAGCTGCAGGAAAAGTAATGCGACACCGATGATAGCAGTAACTCCGAAACGAACAAGTTGTGCGCGAATGATGGAGAAGGCGTTCTGCAAAGCAGGCCACGAACCTGCAATTACGGGAACGGCAAAGATCACCACGCCGTTTACAGGGCGAATCAGCAGAATCATCGTGAAGGATAATATTGCACCGGTGATTGCTTTTGGATTCTGTTTGTGAACAAGGTTGTGAACCTGATTGATGAAAACAGCAACCATGCAGAAGGAGAATGCATGAGACATCCCGGGTTCCTGAACGGAATAATGATACAGATTGGTCCCGAAATAGATGAGCAGCAAAGTGAGTGCAATTGTCGGGTCTGCAATGTTTTTCTTGATGAGAAATTTCCGGATCTGATCCA
Organism: Bacteroidia bacterium; assembly: GCA_023151315.1. Classification (GTDB taxonomy): domain Bacteria; phylum Bacteroidota; class Bacteroidia; order Palsa-965; family Palsa-965. The sequence goes on along the minus strand of JAKLJE010000030.1, from coordinate 31,022 downwards.
GTCCGAGAAAAGCGTAGAACATACCGGCAATAGCTACTCCGGCCTGAAACGGGAAAGAGTATCCGTCTTTCGGATGTCCGAACCATTGCGCACAGATTTTCGCTCCGAAGAAGAACGGCAGTTCTAATATAGACGTCCCGATGAAGTATTTATTGATCTGTTTTCCTTCCAGCGTTCGGTTCATGAAGAAATGGTGATTCGCACCAAAGGCATCAACTTTTGTAGGCTCACCTTCTTTGCAGAACTTAAATTCCAGGTCGTGATGAATGAATACAGCGGGTAAGTAAGCGTAATAACCGGCAGCATCACTTCCGATGACCATGTGTCGCGTGTTATCGGATAGGCGCACGTAGAGCAAATGCCAGAACATGGAGAGGGCAATGAATATCATCACAAGCCGTGGCCAGCTGATATTGTTTACCTCAAGTCCTTTTCTGCTGAATTTCATTGCTCAAAATCTTTCGCAAGATACGAAGCGAAAGCAGAGAGCGAATGAAAATTCAGTTTTGCCAGGGCGTTTTCTTTTTCTCCGCAAAACACTGCGATCATGCCGGCAGCAAGAGCAAATTCCATATCGCTTTTGGAATCTCCAACCATTATACTTTTTGAAAAATCGATTTCCGGAAAATCTTCACGGGCTTTCAGCGCCATTCCGATTCCCGGCTTTCGCATCGGAGAATTCTCAGCTGCGAGTTGGGGCGCAAAATAGACCGCGCTGATTGTCCCTCCTGCATTTTCTACGCCGCGCAACATTTTTTCGTGTACCTGTTTCAGATCTTCAGTGGTGTATAGCCCTTTGCCTATTCCCTGCTGATTGGTAACCACAATAATGCGATTGAAAATTCCTGAGAGCGTTGCAATTGATTCCGGCACGTTATTAAGAAATTCAAACTCTTCCGGGCGTGTAACGTAACCATCAATTATGCGACGATTGATAACGCCGTCACGGTCGAGAAACAGTGTCCACTCTTTTGTTATTTTCAGGTTGCTGAGTTGCATCATCAGTAGGTTATCAATCTGTATGCGGAAACAGAACCGTTACGCGTGATGCGTATCGTGTATATTCCGGCGCCGTATAAAGAAAGATCAAACGTACGGGAATAATTTCCCTGGAACGCATCAAGGTTTTCAGAAGCAACAATCTTCCCGTCTACGCTGACAATTTCAATTGAATAATCACCGCGCTCTTTCCCGAAGAAGGAGATGTTGAAAATACCATTGGAAGGATTCGGATAAACAGCAAAGGCTTCAACCCCGATTTCCGGAATATCATCCACAAGTACAGCGGGAGAGATACCCGATTCACATCCATATGCGCAGAATGCTTCTACCTGATACATGCCTATCTGCGTTGCAAGGATATTCTGTGTTGTTGCACCGGCGATCGGATTGCCATTCAGATACCATTGGTATGAGGCTGCAGGTGTTGAACACGTGAGAGAGAATCCCCATATCAGAATAGTTGGAGCTGCAACAGCAGGATACACGGTAATATTTCGTGTTGCAGTTCCTGTGCAACCGCTCACGGTATCCGTTGCCGTTATTGAATATGTTGTTGTTGTCGCAGGCCAATCCGTGATTGTGTCACCGGTTGTACTGCTTTGCGCAACTGCCGGATTCCATGAATATAGCCACGACGACGTTGAACAGTAGATGATAACGGAGTCGCCGGGACAGATTGAGTAATCTGAAGTTACTGTTGAAAATGCCGGAGTGTTCAGTCGTGTGATACGAACCGTATCCTGTGCTGTACAGCCTGAAGAGTCAGTAACAGAGAGAGAGAATGTTGTTGTCGCTGTGATGTTCGCAAGAGGATTATTCATCGTTGATGAATACAAAGCAGAACCCGGTTGCCAGCTGTAGAGTAATCCTCCTGTACCGTTAAGTTGTATAAATGCATCGCCGCAAACAGAAGTATCGTTACCGGCATTTGCAACCGGTTGAGGAAGCACTGTGATCACTTGTTGTGTTGTGCTTGTTCCGAACGAATTTCCGCTTGTCAACGTAACTGTATAAGTACCGGGCGTCGACCAAACTACAGATTCTGTTTGCTGTGTTCCTGACGACGGATTGGCGCCTTGGAAAGTCCATGTACGTGATGTTACTGCTGGCGTTGAGTTGTCCGTGAAAGTGATCGGCGAACCGGCACAAAGCGACGTCCATGAAAACTGAACAGTCGGTGCGGCCGATGCATTCGCATTCAGGTTGATGTTATCAATGTATAATGCGTTACCATGATGTCCGTGGTTACGGAATGCAATGAGCAGTGCAGACGCGTTGCTGTATGCATTCAGGTTTACGCTCTCGTTGCGCCATTGATTGCCTGCAGGAGTAAACAAAGACGTTTGATCAGAAGCCGTTGAAAGTGTAGTTCCGCCTTTCGAATAAACCGAAGACCATGTTGCTCCGCAATCAGTTGACACCAAAACCTCCAGTGTATCGGAGCGGGTGGAGCTGTATCGTGCGTAAGCAACATCGAATGTGAGTTGTGCATTCTGGTATCCTGTAAGGTTGAATGCGGGAGTTATCATATCGTCTGTAGCTCCGGAAGTATTGTTCGAGAAGTTATTGAAGTAGGCACATTCGTTACTGTTGTTGCCCGTTACAGTGTTGCGCTCCCAGTAGTGTGATTGATTGGCATTATTAACGCTTCTCCATCCGGAAGGAAGGAATGTTGCGGCGGTGAATCCTTCTGAATATGGCAACGGAGTGCTGCCGGTTACAGTGATATAAGCGGTTTGTGTATTGTTGTCGCTTCCATTTGCATTTGCTGCGATGAGTGTTACAGGATATACGCCGGGCGCGTTGTATGTTACTGACGGGTTCTGCAAGGATGAACTTGATGGAGTTCCTCCGGGGAACAGCCACGTCCAACTTACAGGATTGTTGGTTGACGCATCGTTGTACTGAACGGTATTGCCCGTACATACAACCGGAGTTGCAGTGGAGAACAGCGCAACCGGTGTGAATAATGCAAGATCAACATCTGTTTCCCAAACTCCGCGACCGTAAGTTGATGCGCGCAATTTATTGGAAGGAGCGAAGTATTCGAAGTCAGAAATCGGAGCGAGAGGCAACGCATAGAAGTAGGGTTGCCAGCCGTTGCTGTTATCAGAGCGGTAGTAAACACCTGCATCCATTCCGACAAAAATCAGATTGTTGCCAGTTCCCGGAATAGCTGTGATACAATTCGCGGGGATGTTCGGAAGTCCATTAGAGATGTTCACCCATGTTGCACCGGCGTCATTTGACCAGTAAACCTTGTTATTGTTATTGTAACCGGAAAGGCTGATCCAAAGTGTGCGTTCATCGTACGGGCTGATGGCGATTCCGGAAATAGAGCCTCCGCCGGTGTTAAGCGATCCGGTGATGTTATTCCAGGTAGTACCACCGTCGGTAGTTCTGAAAATCGAATAACCCGTTGTTGTGTAAATGTAATCCGTGTTGCTCGCGGCAATTTCAATTTCCTTAAGCGACGATCCGTTCTGTAGTGTTCCAAGTTGTGTCCATGAGTTACCGAGGTTAGTGGATTTAAACACCTGATCATATCCGCAGTACAATGTGTTGGCATCAACAGGATCCTGTTTCCACGGCGCAACCCAATCGGCGTTTCCGCTTAAGCCATTAGTGATGCCGTTGAAGTTGTTTCCTCCATTGGTGGAGCGGTAAAAATCGCCGTAGTAAATTGAACCGAACATATTGTTGTCGGTGGTACGATCGATAAAGCAATCCATTCCGTCTCCTCCGAGTACTTCATCGTAAACGGCTCCGACTTTTCTGTTAGTACCGTTATCCTGATGGCCGGTAATAATTGTTCCCGCATCGGATGCAGAAATTCCAAGTTTATAAATCTGTGCTATGCACATGTCGCCACTGATATCCGCGAAACTTCCTCCGTCGTCATCGGAATGAAATACACCGCCGTCACAAGCTATGTAATAGTTCCCCGCCTGACCATAGAATTCTATACCGTGTACATCAGCGTGTACGTAAGGAGCTCCGCCCCCGCCGTACCAATGTGCGTTAAGATACCAGTTGTATCCTCCGTCATCGGATCGCCAAACATTTACACCTCCTACCACAACAACATCAGCATCGTATGGAGCAACTGCAATTGCAAGATCATACCACGATTGACCATCAGAGTCGTTGCCGGAAGGATCCCATCCTAACAGGTTCGGAGAAGAGGCGCGTTGAGTGAAGTTGACACCGGAATTTGTGGAAACATATACTCCTCGGAAACCATAGGATCCGGTTTTACCTGCAACCAGGTAGACGTTATCCGGAGCATCTTTGGAAACAGCAATAGCCATGCGGCTTGTAATGTTGGATGCAGGCAGTCCTGCGTTGTTCACGGTTGTCCAGGTTGCGCCACCGTTGGTAGTGCGTACCAATGTAGTGCGACACGCATAGATAGTGTTCGGATCGTTAGGCTTCATCTCCATGTCCTGCACACCTGCGCCTGACACCTGAGAGAATGTTACGCCCGCGTCTGTGGATTTATATATTCCCGCAGAGGTTCCGACATAAAGTATGTTCGTATTTGTCGGATCGATAAGTATGCGTGCAACTTTTCTGGATTGAGTTACATTGAATCCGAGTCCGGTTGTGTTCCATGTTACACCTCCGTCTGTACTTTTCAAAACTCCAATAGAAGGAGTATCTCCGCCGTCCTGATCACCTGTAGCGAGATACATGATGTTCGGGTTGTTCGGATCAATCGCCAGATCGGAGCATCCGATTACGGGAAGAAAATCTGTGAGGCAAAACCAGTTTGCCCCTGCGTTGGTTGATTTCCACAATCCGCCTGCAGGTGCGCCCGCGTACATGATCTGCGGATTTGAAGGATCAATTCTGAACACATTTATTCGTCCAGCTCCGCCACCTTGCGGAGCTCCTGTTGGACCGATGAAAGTCCAGCTGGTGGTAGAGGGTTGGCGTGTTACAGAGGCATTGTACATAGCAGCCGCTGCAGTATTTTCATTTAGGTACGAGAAGAAGTTAAAGTTGGAGTAGGCCGGCATGGAAAGATTTCCGGATGCTCCAACACGAGGCGCATAATACCATTCCCAACGTTTGAAGAGGCGATACGTCCCGTCTTTTTCAGATTCCTGATCTGTCGTTCTTTGCTGCGAGGCTGTGCTGTGATCCCGCATTCTTTGCTCGGTGTCTTTCCAGGCAGAATCGAAACTGGTTTTAATGGTATAAAAATCGGCAGCCGGATTTTGCCAATACATCAACCAATTATTCCGGTTGTCCTGTCCATGCAGAGCAAGGCCTGTACAGGCGAGCAATACTGTGATGATAAACTTGTTCATGGTAACTTATGTTGAGCGCTGCAAATTAAGGCAGAACAGTTTTAAGAACAGCATAAAAACAGAAAAACCTCCGCAAGGGAGGTTTTCTGTTCGATAAAAGCTGGTTTTAGTAAGTGATAACGCGTAACACGGTTTCATTGTCTGAGCTGCGCAGACGTACAGTGTACATTCCGCGACCGAATTCTGACAAAGAGACGTCGTTTCTGTATTGACCGGAGAAGTTGTTCAGCATTTCGGTGTATACAATCTGACCGAGTGCATTGTGAATTTCGAGCACGTAGTCGTCAGTTGAAGAAATGTTGAATGACAGAACGAAGTTTCCGTTGTTCGGGTTAGGAGTTACTGAGATGTTTACTGCACCATTGTTGTTATCAATTCCGCTGCACACATCAACAATTACAATTTGTGAAGCAGAATCGGAACATCCGTTTCCATCAACATAAGTGTAAGTGATGTTGTAAGATCCTGCACCAACAGAAGACGGATCGAAGTTGTTAGCACTCACGCCCGGGCCGCTGTATGTTCCGCCCGCAGGTGATCCGCCGCTGAGGGCAGTAGGTCCGTCAATGTTGCAGAATGTATCCATTGGCAATGTAACAGTAACAGTAGGAAGCGGATTCACACCAACGCTGATTGTTGAAGTGTTTGAACAGCCGTTTGCATCCGTTCCGGTTACAGTATACGTTGTTGCAGATGAAGGAACATCAGTTACTGACGATCCTGCTAATGATCCTGGCATCCAAGTGTACGTTGATGCACCGCTTCCTGTAAGAGTTACGCCGCTGCCCGCACACACTGAAGAAGCAGAAGCAGAAACTGAAGGAAGTGTGTTCACTGTTACGTTCACGGTAGAAGTGTTTGAACATCCGTTCGCATCAGTACCGGTTACTGTGTACGTTGTAGTTGCAGCCGGAGTATCTGTTACAGTTGATCCGGACAACGAACCCGGCATCCAAGTGTAAGTTGAAGCACCACCCGCGTTCAGTGTAACGGAGTTGCCGATACATACTGCGCCGGATGAAGCAGCAGCGTTTACAGGAGGAAGCGCGTTTACGTTCACAGATACCGTTGATGTGTTGGTACATCCATTAGCATCGGTTCCTGTTACAGTATAGGTTGTGTTTGCAGAAGGAGATACGCTTACTGACGTGCCAGTCAGAGATCCCGGCATCCAGTTATATGTGCTTGCTCCTCCGCCTGTAAGTGTAGTTGAGCCGCCCGCACATACCGCGGAAGCACCCGAAGTTGCAGTAACAGTTGGGTTACTGTTCACTGTAATCAGTTGAGTGCTCGTTGCTGTACATCCGCTTGCCGATGTTCCGGTTACGGTATACGTAGTTGTTGCTGTAGGGCTAACTGTAACTGAAGAACCGGTGAGCGATCCAGGCATCCATGTGTAAGTGCTTGCGCCTGTTCCGTTAAGTGTTGTAGAAGATCCGGAACATACTGTTGATGAAGATGCGGTCACTGTTACAGTCGGGTTGTTGTTCACGGTAACTGTGATTGTCGTGGTATTGCTGCAACCGGGACCGTTATTTCCGGTCACAGTGTAGGTTGTTGTTGCGGTTGGAGTAACCGTAACTGAAGAACCGCTTAAGTTGCCCGGCATCCACGTATAAGTTGTGGTTCCTGACGCGGTAAGCGTAGCAGAGTTACCGATACAAATTGACGACGACGAAGCGGTTGCTGTTACTGTTGGAGTTGCTCCAACGTTGATTGTAATCGTCTGCACATTTGTACATCCGTTAGCAGCAGTACCGGTCACGGTGTAAGTTGTGGTTGACGCAGGTGTAACAGTTACTGTTCCGCCGGTCATTGATCCCGGCATCCAGTTGTACGTAGAAGCGCCGGTTGCAGTGATGGAAGTTGAACCTCCTGTACAGATTGAAGAGCTTCCAGCAGTAACCGCTACAGTAGGTGAAGGGTTCACTGTGATCAGTCGTGTTGCAGTTGCAGTACATCCGTTTGCTGAAGTTCCTGTAACTGTGTACGTTGTTGTTGTTGTCGGTGAAACTGTAACAGGACTTCCTGTCAACGATCCCGGCATCCAGTTGTAAGTTGATGCACCGCTTGCTGTCAGGTTAGTTGTGCTGCCTGAGCAGATCGTGGTGTTGGATGCTGTTGTAGTAACAGTAGGAGTAGGGTTAACAGTGATCAATCGGGTTGAGGTTGAAGAGCAGCCAGTTGATGTTCCGGTTACAGTGTAAGTAGTTGTTGTAGTCGGAGAAACAGTAACTGACGTTCCTGTCAGTGATCCAGGCATCCACGAATAAGTAGTAGCACCGCTGGCGGTAATTGTTGTTGAGTTACCGGAGCAGATTGTGGTGCTTGACGCAGTTGTTGTAACAGTTGGCGTCGGATTCACTGTTATGAGTCGGGTTGCTGTTGTTGTACAACCGTTAGCTGCAGTTCCGGTTACAGTGTAAGTAGTTGTTGTAGTCGGAGAAACAGTAACTGACGTTCCTGTCAATGATCCCGGCATCCAGCTGTAAGTTGAAGCGCCTGTTGCGGTAATTGTTGTTGAGTTACCTGAGCAGATCGTTGCGCTTGATGCTGTGGTTGTAACAGTAGGAGACGGGTTAACTGTAATCAGACGCGTAGATGTTGAAGAACATGTACCATTTGTTCCGGTTACAGTGTAAGTAGTTGTTGTAGTCGGAGAAACTGTTACAGATGTTCCTGTTAACGACCCCGGCATCCAGTTGTACGTTGTAGCACCTGATGCAGTAAGCGTAGTTGAACTGCCCGAGCAGATTGTAGTGTTCGACGCAGTTGTTGTTACAGTCGGAGTTGTGTTAACTGTGATCAACTGTGTTGTTGTGCTTGTACAACCGTTGGCTGCTGTTCCTGTCACAGTGTACGTAGTTGTAGTAGTCGGAGAAACAGTTACAGGACTTCCGGTTAACGACCCCGGCATCCAATTGTAAGTGGACGCGCCGGTTGCGGTAAGCGTTGTTGAGTTGCCGGAGCAGATCGACGCGCTTGAAGCGGTTGCAGTTACAGTTGGAGAAGCATTTACGGTAATGAGGCGAGTGGATGTGTTTGTGCATCCGTTAGCATTTGTTCCCGTTACTGTATACGTAGTAGTTGTTGTCGGAGACACCGTAACTGACGTTCCTGTTAAAGAGCCGGGCATCCAGGTGTACGATGATGCACCGGAAGCGGTAATTGTTGTTGAGTTGCCGGAACAAATGGTTGTGCTCGTTGCTGTAGTTGAAACAGTAGGAAGAGGATTCACTGTAATGGTTCGGGTACCTGTACCTGTACATCCATTCGCTGCAGTTCCTGTTACCGTATACGTTGTAGTAGTAGTTGGAGTAACTGTTACCGGACTACCGCTTAGAGATCCCGGCATCCACGCATAAGTAGATGCGCCACTACCGGTAAGAGTGGTTGAACTGCCATTACAGATTATTGCATTCGACGCTGTTGCTGTAACTGTTGGTGCTGCGTTTACAGTAATAACCTGTGTAGTAGTTCCTGTACCACTACCGTTAGTTGCGGTGTGTGTTACTGTATATGTTCCTGCTGTATTCCAAACAACACTTGCAACGTTTTGTGTGGTTGCTGTTGCCGGTGTTCCGCTTGGGAACGTCCACGACCATGAGGTTGGGCTATTTGTAGAAGTACTTGTGAAACTTACAGGCGTTCCTGTACAAACTGTCGTTGCGCTCGCGGTGAATGTTGCACTTGGTAAAGCAGGTGTACTTGTGCCCGTGATGTTGACGTTATCCAGATACAGACATTGACCATAGCGACCGTGGTTAACAAACTTGATGAGCACGCTGCTTTGTCCGAGGTATGCGGTCAGAGGAACAGATTCGTTGCGCCACTGTGTTGAATTCGGTACGAACGCAGAAGCCGTTTGATCCGGTGCAGTGGCAAGAGTGGTGCCACCTTTGTTCCAGATCTGCGTCCATGTTGATCCGCAGTTTGTTGATATCCAAACAGACATTGTATCAGAATATGTTGCGTCATAGCGTGCGTATGCGACATCGAAAGTGAGTGTACAAGCAGAGAGTGAAGCAAACGTTTGTCGAGGAGCCCACATTTCATCACGAGCTCCACCTGCGTTTTGGTTGTAGTTATCGAATCTCGCACTCCACGAACTTGCAGCGCCGACGTTGTTGCGATCCCAGAAGATGCCATCACCATTAGCATTCATGGCCGTCCAGTTTGCCGGAACGAAAGTTGCGTTTTCGAAACCTTCAACCAGCGGAGGAGCCGCTGCATTGGCCAATACCGTGATATAAGAGGTTTTAGTTTCAGTATCACTTCCATTGCCATTCGTTGCAACGAGAGTTACACTGTAAGTTCCCGGCGCGCTCCAAGTAATACCAGTTGGGTTCTGCGCTGTTGAAGTGGCAGGCGTTCCGCCTTGGAAAGTCCAGCTCCAAGAAGTCGGAGTGAACGAAGACATATCTGTAAAGTTTACGCCGTTACCAGGGCAAACTACCGTTTGGTTTGCAGTGAAGTCTGCAATCGGGGCAAGAGTTCCGGGGTTGTAGATGTCTACTTCCCAAACACCGCGACCGTAAGTTGCTGCGCGCAATGTTCCTGTTCCTGTGTAGATTTCAAGATCGAAAATCGGAACGTTTGGAAGACCTGTGAAGTATGGTTGCCACGCGGTAAATGTGTTATCGCGATAATAAACACCAATGTCACAACCGATATACACAGCATCAGTAGTTGTGCTGGTACCCGGCATGAAACGGACGCAGTTAACAGGAAGATTCGGAACGCCAGTTGAAATGTTGGTCCAGGAAGTTCCGCCGTTTGTTGATTCGAAGACTTTGTTACCTGCAGAATACCCGGAGAACGTAACGATTACGTGGTTAGGATCATTCGGGTGAACATCGACACGTGTCAGAGCTGCGCTTCCCACAGGAAGTGTTCCTGTAACTGTTGTCCAAGCACCGCCGGCGTTTGTTGTTTTGTAAACTGCGCCGGATTTTATTACATAAATAACCTGGTTGTTTGAAGGTGCAATTTTGAAATCGACAATTGTTCCGGTACCAGGCACTGCAGAAGCAACAGCACTCCAGTTAGTGCCTTGGTTTGTTGAACGGTAAAGTGTAGTGCGTCCGCAATACAATGTGTTTGCCGTGGTAGGATCCTGATACCATGGTGTTACCCAAGCTGCATTCCCTCCGAGTCCAGTTGTGATGCCGGTCCATGTAGCTCCGCCGTTGGTACTGCGATTGAGAGCTCCGTTGTATTGCTCTCCATACATCACGTTATTGTTAGTACGATCAATGAAACAATCCATGCCGTCACCGCCCATTACTTCTGCGTAAGAAGCACCGTTCTTAAGGTTGGTTCCATTATCCTGGTGTCCGGTGATCCACAGAGTTGCATTGCTTGCTGAAAGACCGATGCGGTAAGGTTGTGCAATGCAAAGCTGCGCACTGCGATCGGACCAAGCACCGCCACTATTAGTTGTTTCGTTGATACCACCATCGTTGCCTGAGAAGTAACGAGTCCCTGATCCCGGGAAGAAGATAATACAGTGTACATCGGCGTGTACATACGGAGCGCCTGATCCGGTCCAGTGTGCATTCAGTGTCCAGTTGGTTCCTCCATTAGTTGAGCGCCAGTGGTTCACACCGCCCACAACTACAACGTCGGCATTGGTTTGAGAAACATCCAAGCCGTGATCGTACCAGCTTTGTCCACCGGTGTCGTTTCCTGCACTTGCCCAACCCATAATGTTCGGAGTTGTAGAGCGTGTTGTGAAAGTTGTTCCGGAGTCGGTTGAGCGATAAAGTCCCTGGAAACCGTTGTTTGCGGCACTACCAGCAAGAATGTAAACGTATGCAGCGTTAGCAGGTGAAACTGCGATTGAAAGGCGATCTACGTTCGCAGCGGCAGGGACACCACTTGTAATATTTGTCCATGTAACGCCGCCGTCTGTTGATTTCCAAAACCGGGTTCCTGATCCGTAAACAGTGTTTGGATCACCGGGCTTGAATTCACCATCGCGGAAAGCATTCGTGTTCTGTACTTGTGTCCATGAAGTACCGCCGTTGGTTGTTCTGTAAATCCCGTTGCTTGTAAACGCAATAAGGATCTGGTTGTTTGTAGGATGAATAAGGAGTCGGCTGATAGTTCTTCCCTGACTGGTTGTCCAGTTCAGGCCGGTAGTTGACCAAGTAAGACCGCCATCTGTTGATTTGAGAACTCCTACGCTGTAGGTGTCGCCCGCATCTCCATCGCCGGTAGCAATATAAAGTGTGTTACTGTTTGTAGGGTCAACCGCAATATCTGTTACACCAATGGATGCAATCTGATCTGTGCTTGAAACGATAGACCAGGTTGTTCCTGCGTTGGTTGATTTCCACAATCCGCCTGCAGGCGCACCGGCGTACATTGTGTTGCTGTTCTGAGGGTCGAAACGAATCACGTTGATTCGTCCTGCTCCGCCGCCTGTCGGAAAGCCTGTCGGTCCGGCAAACTGCCAGGTGCTCGACATGATATTCGGATTAGTGCTCGGACCTTGTGAACGGTTTTGTTGCGCCTGTGAACCAATCGGTGCAGCTCCGTAAGTCTGTACATACTGATCCATCGCAGCCGGAGTAGCATCTACATATTGTACGAAACGCTCGTAGTTTGAAGAAGGCAATGTAATATCACCGGAGGGATAAACACGGGGTTCCATGTAATATTCCCAGCGCTTGAACTGCTTGTATCCGCCTTTCATAAACGGAGCGGCGGATGGAGTTGCAGGATCATTTCCAGGCCACTTGTCGTTGAGGAGCGTGTTGTCCTGACGAGCCTGATTGTTTTGTTGTTCACGAGCTCCCCATTCAGCGTAGAAGTTCGATTGAATGGTGTAGAAATTGGCACTCGGATCAGCAAGTGGATCTTTCCAGTTCTGCGCCTGTACTGAAGAGGCGGTTATGGCAACGAGTGCCAATCCGCGGAACAGATTACGGGTACTTGTTTTCATGTAACAGCTTTAGTGTGGTGTGCTTTGAGCATAATAGGGACGAGTAGTGCCGTTTTTTCACAAATTGATCCGGACGATTCTCAAAAATCAGATCAGGAAAACTCAGCAAAATTTTACCCCCATTAACTATCAATTATACGACACACAGCCCTTATAATCAAGCAGTTTCGACGAAGACCGCTTTTTTGCCGTCCAATCCAGTTCCCTAAAAATCAGGGATAAACACAGGGATGTTCATTAATAGGTTGCGTCATCTGCAAAATGATAAATTCTGAAGGTTAGTTTAGCTACACAACATCACGCTCTTATACTTATGGCGAAGGAGAAAAAAATTTTCGTGCTCGACACGTCGGTAATTATTTACGATCATAATGCAATTAAGAATTTCAAGGAACATGATGTTGTGGTGCCGATAACGGTTCTGGAAGAACTTGATAATTTCAAGAAAGGCAACGACACCAAGAATTTCGCAGCACGTGAATTCACGCGTTACATAGACAAGATCTCCGGCCGCAATACTTTGCAGGATTGGGTGAACATCAATGGCAAGGGTCATGGAATGTTCAAGATTGAAATGAATCAATCGGCTTCAGTTGATGCAGAGCGTGTATTCGGAGAGCGAAAAGCGGATCACAGAATTCTGAATTCAGCATTACATCTTGCGGAAAGCTATCCGGGAAGAAAAGTTGTGCTTGTAACGAAGGACATTAATCTGCGCATCAAAGCAAAATCGCTGAATCTTATTGCGGAAGATTATGAAACCGGTAAGATTCAGAATCCGAATGAACTTTACACGGGCATTTCCACTGAAGAAAAATTTCCGGTTGCGGGTATCAATGAGTTGTATGAAAAGGAATCAACTGCGGTTCCTGCTACAATGAAGAAGAAACCTTTACTCGCCAATCACTATTACATTCTGAAGAACGGACAGAAATCTGTCCTTGGTTTTTATAATAAAGCCACGGAACATCTTGAACGTGTAAAAAAGGAGTCGGCGTTCAACATTACTCCCCGCAATGCCGAGCAGAGTTTTGCACTTGATGCGATTCTGCGTCCAGATATTCGTTTGGTAACAATTCAAGGTGTGGCGGGAACAGGAAAAACTTTGCTTTCTCTTGCAGGTGCATTGGAGCAGAGAAGAAATTATCATCAGATTTATCTCGCGCGTCCGATTGTTCCGCTGAGCAACAAAGACATCGGTTATCTGCCAGGAGATATAAAGTCTAAACTGAATCCGTATATGGAACCGCTGTGGGACAATCTGAAATTCATCAAGAGTCAGTTCAGCGAAAAAGACCGCGAGTTCAAGCAGATCAACGAGATGGTTGAAAACGAAAAGCTCGTGGTGTGTCCGTTGGCGTATATACGCGGAAGAAGTTTGTCAAATGTGTTTTTCATTGTAGATGAAGCGCAGAATCTGACACCGCACGAAGTGAAAACCGTGATCAGCCGCGCGGGTGAAAATTCAAAGATTATTTTCACCGGAGATATATTCCAGATAGACACACCTTATCTCGATACACAATCGAACGGATTGTCGTACATGATCGATCGACTGAAAGGCAAAGATCTGTACGCTCATATCACGCTCGAAAAAGGAGAGCGCAGTGAGCTGGCTAATCTTGCGAATCAGTATCTGTAATTTTTCCCGTTCAACTCGAACTTCTGACGTTGCGCCCGCTGCCCTTACCGATGCCGGTGTAGATTACTCCCATTTCAAATCCTCCGCGGCGACCGCCAAAGTTTTTGAGGTTGCTGGTGACGATGTCGTAACTGATGCGGAATGTGTTTCCGCCTTGCTTAAACCCAATGTGTATCACTGCAGCATCTTTGTGACGATAGGAACCGCCGGCAATGAGACTGTAGTATGAATCTGGCACAGCGTAGGTAACCAACAGCCCGGCGTTTATTTCCATTGCTTTGCGCTGATACATGAAAAGGGCGTTGGGAGTGAAGGTCAAATCCTCTCTTGCATGAATATCGCATGCAGCTGTTGCTGCCCATCGAATCGGAAGCCGGTGTTTTTGTCCGGTGAACGATTCATTGGGCATTGTCAGGTGGTAAATACCGATTCCGACTGATGGGTCAAACTTGCCGTTTTTATCAATGTATTTGTAATAGATTCCCATGTTCGCATCGAAACGTGTCAAGCTCATGCGCGGGAACAATTCACCACTTGGAGCATTGGGATCCAATCCGTCCGTTTCATTGTATTGGTTTTCGAATAAAAGAGCAGCATCGGAAAAACGCTTCTGAAAAAAACCAAGTTGTACACCGGTTGTCAGGATGTGATTCGGACTTTTGTCAGTGATTTTATATGAACCGCTTGCCAGAAACTGGAATGTTCCGAAGTTGGAAGTTCCGGCGATGTGATCCATCATCATTACACCTATTCCAAACCGATCCATAGGCATATCCCATGAAACAGCTACCGATGAGTAAGGTTTTCCCTGAAGCTTTTGCCATTGTGATCTGTAGCTCCCGCATACGCGCATCTTCACATCCTTTTCGAAGAAGAGTCCCGTGACCGCCGGATTATAGTACAGCGGAGCCATTTCGTATTGCGACAAATGAAAGTCTTGTGAGTGAGCATCCATGATGCAAACAAACACTGCTAAAAAGGTTACGAACTTTTTCATTGTGTTATCTTTTTTCATTTGTGATTATCGAATCAGTGTTACGTTTCCGCTCATGCGAACAGGATTACCATCGACTGTAATACCTACAACAGTGTAGATATAAACGCCGCCAGGTTGAGGCTTGCCCTGATACGTTCCGTCCCAGCCTCCAAGCGGATCTGTGGTAGAGTAAACTAGATTGCCCCAATCGTTATAGATGCGGAAGTCAACTTCGGAGAATGGTCCGCCAAGTACGTGCAACACATCATTCTTCGAGTCGCCGTTCGGTGTAAATCCAGTCGGTATTGCAACGGGAGTCATAATCTGTTCTTCGGGAGTAACAACGGCAACAGCGGTATCGGAGCAGCCTCCGCTGCTTGTAATCACAAGAGTAACGGTGTATGAACCTGCGGTCTGATAACTCTGACTTGGGTTTTGTTGTGTAGAGGTTGAAGAGTTACCGAAATCCCAGAACCAGGCCGCAGCGCCCGTGGAGAGATCTGTAAAGTCAACATTCAGTGAATCGTCTGCTACGGCGGAGAACGCTGCTACCGGGAGAGGCTCTACTGTTATAACAAGAGTATCGCTCATAGCAGGACAGATGCTGTTGCCTGTTGATGTCAGAATCAATGTTACACTGCCTGCTATCACATCCTGTGTGCTCAGTGAATATGTTGCGTTGAGTGCAGTTGCATTCGGAGAGAATGTTCCTGATCCGGTAGTGGTCCAGATTCCGGTAGTGGTGATTCCGGAAACAAGACCGTTGACAGGAACGTCTGTCTGATCTCCGCAAATTATGCGATCCGGTCCTGCATTCACGAGTGCTGTCGGCATCAATGTAATGATCATTGTATCCGTTCGTGCGGTGCAAATTCCGGAGCCTGTTGATGTAAGAACAAGTGTTACGGTTCCGGCAGCAACATCGCTTATTGACGGAGTATAGACTGCGTTCAGATCAGTATTAGACGGAGCAAAACTTCCGCTTCCGGATGTTGTCCAGATTCCGGTTGTTGCACCAACGCTTACAGCTCCAGAAAGCGTAACTGCTGCACCTTGTGAACAAACGGTTTGATCCGGTCCGGCGCTAACAACAGCAGGATTAGAGATGGTCACTGTTATTGTATCTGCATCAGGAATACATGATCCTGTATTTGTTGCGCTCAGGACAAGCGACACAATTCCTGCAAGAGAATCAGATGCACTCGGGATATACGATGCATTCAACGTCGTGTTGTTCGGAACGAATGTTCCTGAACCAAGTGTTGACCAAATGCCGGTGCTTGATGCTCCTGATATATTTCCTGAGAGCGAAGCACTCATGTTGTCGGAACAAATTGTGATGTTTCCGCCTGCGTTCACTAAAGAAAGCGGAGCGATTGAATAAACAACAGTATCAAGTCCGGGCAGGCAAGAACCATGATCAATGGTTTGCAGATAGAATGTTACGCTTCCGTTTGAAATATCATTCGGTGAAACGCTGTACCCGGTTGAAAGCAATGAGTCATCAGGGACAAATGTTCCTGTTCCCGAGCTCAACCAATATCCGATTGTTGCTCCTCCTGTGACAAAACCATTCAGGTTGATGAATGTATCAGACGCACAGATGGATTGATCGAATCCGGCGAACGCGAATGCGCTTGGCCCGAACGTAATTATTACTGTGTCAGTTTCTACAGGGCATACGCCGTTGTTGGTTGAAGTAAGAATCAACGTAACAGTTCCTGCGGCTGTGTCTGCTGCACTGAACGTGTATATTGCGTTCAGTGCACTATCGTTCGGCGAGAATGTTCCCGATCCCAAAGTTGACCAGACTCCCGTAGTTGAACCGTTCGAAACGCTTCCCTGCAATTGGGTAAAGTTGGCGCTTAAACAAACTTGCTGGTCAACGCCCGCGTTAACAACAATTCCCGGAGTGAAGAACATTGTAACAGTGTCTTGCTCAGCGTTGCAATTCCCGTTTCCTGTTGTAGTAAGCGTAAGGAGAACATAACCCTGTGCTTGTTCTGCAATGGACGGAGCATATGTTGCGTTAAGCGTTGTATTGTTTGGAGAGAATGTGCCGGCTCCGCCCGACCACGTTGCACCTGTAGCGTTGGCAACGCTTCCGTTAAGGAATACAACAGGATTAACACCGCAAACGGATTGAGACACTCCTGCATCGACTGAAGGAGCCGGAGTGATGATAACGTTCATGAAATCGATTGCGGTATTGCAGCTGTTTGTTGCAGAGAAAACAAGACTTACTGTTCCTGCAATTAAATCTCCACTTCCCGGAATGTATGTCGCATTGAGAGCAGTGCTGTTCGGCACAAATACTCCGTCGCCGGTTGTACTCCAGAGGCCTTGTGTTGCGCCGCCACCTAAGACACCATTGAGTGATATGTTCGCATTGTTTGAGCATACAATCTGATCCGCGCCTGCGTTTGCTGTGCCCGAAGGGAAGATATTCAGCGTCATCGTGTCTGAAACAGGAAGACAAGAACCATTATTTGTAGAAGTGAGAATTAACAGAATAGTTTGAGCAATGGAGTCGGCTCCGCTTGGATTGTATGTTGCATTAAGCGTGGTGTTAGACGGAGAGAATGTTCCGCTTCCGGTTGTTGTCCAAATTCCGGTTGTTGTACCGCCGCTTACTGTGCCGTTAAGAGTTGTCGTCATGCTTGACGCGCACACTGTTTGATCAACTCCCGCACTGACTACAGGTGCCGGTGTAATAGTGACCGTTAAACTATCCACGGCAAGATTACAACTGTTTGCGGTGAGGAATAATGTTGCTCCGCCGTTCGCAATGTCGAAACCGCTCGGAACGTAAGTTGCGTTAAGTGCAGTGGCTGATGGAGTGAATATGCCGGTGCCCGTAGAGCCCCACGTACCGGTAGTTGCGCCACCTGCCACAACTCCGTTGAGTGCAACAGCTGCATTATTACCGCACACGGTTACGCTGTTGCCTGCTGCTGCTGTTCCTGCCGGTAAGATATAAATCATCATGGAGTCAGATACTGCTAAGCAGGAACCGTTACCGGTTGAGGTTAGAGTGAGAATCACACTTCCGAATACGGAGTCTGCGGCACTGCATTGATATGTCGCGTTCAAGGTTGTGTTGTTCGGAATGAACGTGCCTGTTCCGGATGTTGTCCATACGCCTGTGTTTGTCGGACCCGAAACACTGCCGCTTAACGACACATTGAGATTGGTTACGCAGACTGTTTGACTCAATCCGGCATTTACAGAAGGCGACGGAGTGATTGTAATAACCACGCTGTCAGTTTCCGGCAAGCAAGTTCCATTGCCGGTTGTCGTAAGATAAAGTGTAACAGATCCCGATGAGATTTCACCCGGGGAAGGATTGTATTGTGCATTAAGCGCAGTGTTTGAAGGCACGAACGTTCCGCTTCCTCCGGACCAGATTCCACCTGCAGCTACTGTAACTGCTCCGCTCAAAGTAACTGTTGAATTATTCGCGCAGGCTGTGATAGCATTACCTGCATCAACTGTCGGTGCCGGAGTATAGAAGATTCGAACGGTATCTGACACCGGGTTGCATGTTCCGTTGCCTGTTGTGGTAAGAATCAGATCTACAAAACCTCCCGCAACTTCGCCAACTGTCGGAGTATAAGTCGCACCTAATGCTGTGCTTGAAGGAGAGAACATTCCCAGTCCGCCGGACCATTGGCCGCCCGCACAGAAGTTTACAGCACCATTCAGGGTAACGGTTGAATTATTCCCGCAAACCGTTTGGTTGCTTCCGGCATTTGCTACCGGAGCCGGGGCATAAAATATTACCATCTGATCGCTCACCGCATTACAAGTTCCATTGCCTGTTGATGTAAGTGTGAGTGTTACTTGTCCGCTGGCAATTTCTCCGGGCGTAGGTGTATACGTTGCATTAACCGTATTGGCATTCGGGAAGAATGTTCCGGCTCCGCCTGACCAGGTTCCGCCTCCGGCATTGAATACCTGTCCATTGAGGTTCGACGCACCGGCGTTTGCGCAAGAATTGATATCAGGCCCTGCGTTCACAACCGGAGCCGGTGAAATTGTAATCAGAATCTGATCACTGACAGCGGAGCATGTTCCGTTTCCTGTTGTAGTAAGCGTGAGCGTAACAGAACCGGCAAGAATTTCAGGTGCACTCGGCGTATATACTGCATTCGGAGTTGTGTTGTTTGGATTGAAAGTTCCAGATCCACCTGACCAGGCAACACCTCCGGCAACAGTGAATGAACCGTTTAATGTTACTGAAGAGTTGTTCGCGCACACATTCGCATCCGGTCCTGCATTCACGGTTGGTGCAGGCGTGAAGAATATTGTCATCTGATCTGTGACTGCGGAACAGGTTCCGTTACCAGTTGTGCTTAGTGTGAGCGTAACACTTCCTGATGCAATCTCAGCAAGTGTTGGAGTGTAGACAGCATTCAGAGTATTGTTGTTCGGTGCGAAAATTCCGAGGCCTCCTGACCATTGTCCGCCGGAGGCAATAGTTACGCTTCCCGCTAAAGTAGTTGCTGCGTTGTTTCCGCATTTGGTTTGATCAGGACCTGCATTGGCAGTCGGAGCCGGCGTGAAGAATATGGTCATTTGATCCGTCACGGCATTACATGTACCATTGCCGGTAGTTGTCAGCGTAAGCGTTACGCTGCCGCCGGCAATTTCACCTGGCGTTGGTGTGTACGTTGCGTTGAGTGCCGCCGTTGAAGGAGAGAATGTTCCTGCGCCGCCTGACCACGTCGCTCCCGTAGCAACAGTTACAGTACCTGCGAGAACAGTTGAAGCATTGTTCGCACATTTAGTTTGATCAGCTCCTGCGCTTACTGTAGGGGCAGGTGTGATGGTGATTACCATCTGATCACTTACTGCTGTACATGTTCCGTTTCCTGTTGTAGTAAGTGTCAGCGTAACTGTTCCTGCAAGTCGTTCTGCAACGGAAGGCGTGTACACTGCATTCATTGTTGTGTTGTTCGGAGAATACGTGCCGGAGCCTCCGGTCCAAGCGGCACCGCTTGCAACTGCGAACGAACCATTCAGTGTTACGTTCGGGTTATTTGCACAAACCGTTTGATCAACTCCTGCGTTGACAGCTGGAGCAGGCGTAAAGAAGATCGTCATTTGATCTGTTACTGCCGTGCATGTTCCATTTCCGGTTGTGGTCAATGTGAGCGTAATACTGCCACCTGCGATTTCCGGAGCTGTTGGTGTGTAAACTGCATTCAGCGCATTGTTATTCGGGGTGAAAGTTCCGAGCCCTCCGGACCACTGTCCGCCGCTTGCAACTGTAACTGAACCCGCGAGCGTTGTTGCGGCATTGTTTGCACATTTAGTTTGATCCACTCCTGCATTTGCAGTTGGAGGCGCGGTGAAGAAAATCGTGACTTGATCGCTTACGGAGTTGCACGTTCCGTTTCCGGTAGAAGTTAAGGTCAGCACTACACTTCCTGCAGCAACCTCTGCGGGACTTGCAGTATAAACCGCGTTGAGTGCAGTTGCAGAAGGTGTAAAGCTGCCTCCTCCTCCTGTCCAAACTCCACCAGTAGCACCACTCACTGTGCCATTCAGCGTTGCAGCAGGATTATTACCGCACCGCGTAATATCTGCACCTGCATTGACAATAGGCGAAGGTGTGAATGTTATAAGGATGTTATCACTAACCGGATTGCATAATCCGTTGCCTGTTGTTGTTAGTGTAAGAAGAACACTACCTGCAGTGAGTTCGGCCGGCGTTGGAGTGTAAACAGGATTTAGGACGTTGTTCCCCGGACTGAAAGTGCCGCCACCTCCGGTCCATACACCGCCTGTTGCAACCGTGACGGCCCCATTTAATGTTGTTGCGGCGTTATTGCGGCATTTAGATTGATCGGGTCCCGCATTAGCAGTAGGTGCAGGTGTAATCGTAAGTACCATCTGATCAGACACAGGATTACACGCACCTGTAGAGGTTAATGTTAATGTTACTGTACCAACGGCAGCATCACCTGAACTGGGAGTGTACACTGCGTTAAGAGCGGTGTTTGACGGAGAGAATGTTCCGGTTCCGGAAGATGACCAAATTCCGGTTGTAGTTCCGCCAGCAATACTTCCCGCCAAAGTTGCGGTTGTGTTGGCACATATAGTTTGATTGACGTTCGCATTAACAGTTATAGGTGCAACAAACTCAGAAAAGTAACCATATCGACATCCGGTTGCTCCTCCTCCGTTTATAAGACCCAAAGCAAATACATCTGCAGAGTTGGAAACGCGAAACGTTGAGTCGACAGGGATCTGTGTTGTGTTGTATTGAATACGAGCAGCACTCCATACTCCTGCCGTTCCGGGTACAACGACAAAAGAAGCAGGATTGATTGTTGCTGTTCCGGGACCCGTTATTGTAAACGCATTAATTGCAGCAGTTCGACAAAGCAGCGTAACATAGAAAGTTTGATTAGAAGAGCGTACAAAATTAACTGCCTGTGAACCTGCGCAATTCAACGGAGGAAGCAGTGCCATTCCGGCCTCGCAGCCAAAACCTGTAACATGCACTGCGTATACAGGCTGTGTTGCATGAATGTAAACGGAATTGTTTGTGCTCGCGGCAAGATAATCCATATCCACACGGTAATATTCTCCGGCGAAAAGAGTAATAACCGGAGTCGGCGATCCGTCAATGAAAATCTGTGTGTTATTGCGTGTCGCAGTTATAATCACACTTTCATCACCAGTGTTGTTCAGCGAACCTTTCACAGCAATATAGTCTTCGCCAAGTATGTTAACAGGTACGAGTTGATCACCCATGAGATCATAGCATCCGCCGGACGGATTGTGATTGGAATCATCTTTAAGTGAAACAGCAACAGGTTTATCAGATAACACTACAGCCCCTGAAGGATGTGTTGATGGTTGTTCGTAATTAGCGCCGGTCCATCCGCATGAATACGTTTGGCCTCGGTTCAATGTAACCGAAAACTGTTGAAGAGCCGGATGTCCATCAACCGGAACCGGAGAATATATTGTAACTACCGTATTGTTTTGTGTTGCCACAATATCGAATGAGGCATACGCCTGATGTGGTGCAGCAAAAGTGTGGTTGAAGAAAGGTGCGTGTTTGTGAAGCGGAACGTAAAATTCCTGACCGAGTCCGTTTGGGCCTTTCAGTGCCCAGATGTCGGTGTTGTTGGTATTCGCGACTTCATAGTAACACGTGATGGGAGTTGTTGCCTGAATAAGAAGGCCTGTATTAAGTACTGTGTTGGTGGGTCGCGTTTCAAGAGAAGTTTTAAACGCTGTGAGATTAATACGTGAGGAGCGATTCGCAGGAATATTTACGACAATGGGAACGAAAGCTCCATTAGCAGGTTGACTGACCGTAACAGTTGTTGCAGCTCCTGCAGAAGAGCAGATCAGATACAAGGGTTCTCCCCCGGGCGGATTATGAAGATCAGTAACATCTGGCGGAGCTAACCAGAACTCATTGCCTTGTTGCGCATGAACATGCGAAGTAGATAGACTGAGAATTGAAGTACAGAAAAGAGCAAGCAATCCCCAACGGAGTGAGTAACGTTTCATCATAAGCGCGTGTTTGCCTGGTTAGTCCTGTGTATACGCGCACTTGTGCATGGATGTTCTGAAAATGCAGGGAAATCGTTAGCCCCAAAATCTTCGGAATTCGATGGTTTCCGTTAAATAGCAGTATAAAACAAAGGAATCGTGGGATTAAACGCGATTTGGTAACGATAACAAAACTTTAAAATATATGTAGATACATATAAATTATTTGTATCTTTGTCCTGTTTAAAAACAAACAGACATGAAAAATAAATGGACAATTGATACACTGCATTCAGATGTGCAGTTCAAAGTAAAACACCTTTTGATCTCAACAGCAACAGGCACTTTCGGTACTTACTCTGCTGAAGTTGAAACTGAAGGAGATTCTTTCGAAACCGCATCAGTTCATTTCAGTGCAGATGTGAACAGCATTACAACCGGAAATGATCAGCGTGACGGACATTTGAAGAGCGCAGACTTTTTTGATGCTGCAAATCACCCGACAATTGATTTCGTTTCTGAGAAAATGGAAAAGACAGGTGATGACACTTACAAACTTCATGGTAAACTCACTATTCGCGGAACAACGAAACCGGTAACGCTGAATGTAGAGTTCGGTGGAATGCAGAAAGATTTCTACGGCAATCTGAAAGCAGGATTTGAAGTTTCAGGTGTGATCAAGCGTAAAGAATTCGGCTTGCATTGGGACGGAATCACAGAAGCAGGAAGTATTGTTGTAAGTGATGATGTAAAAATTGCAGCGAATGTACAGTTCGCCAAAGTTGTTCCGGCAGTAGCGTAAGCGTGTAGGGAAGAAGGAACAATTTTGGGGAAGAACAGAGCCGTCTGAAAATTTCAGACGGCTCTTCCGTTTTATACGAGTGGATTGTTGAAGCGTAACGTGATTCTGATTCTTCGCAATCAGAACTTCAATGCGCATCGAAGAAGTATCCCGTTGCAGGTTTGTTTTCGATAAGCGCGCGGATTTTTTCTTCGGCAAGTTCGCGTAATGCATCAGCATGTGTATCGCCATGAATATTCATGATCTGCGGGAGCAGATCTCGTTCCAGTTCTCCGGGCAACAGCGGTTTTTCCATCAGGAATAGTACGGCACCTTTGGCAATTCCTTCCGGACAAAACACCAGAAATGCTGTATTGATTTCAGTAACGAACATATCCACGTGAATGCTCTTCGGATCAAAGTTGGCGCGGGTGGCGTCTTCCAGAAGAGAGAAAATGCGGACTTGGTCGCTGAGGGTAATCATGGTGTAAATCTCGGGGAATAGCTGTTATTCAAGCATGTCGAAAATAGAAAAAGCCCAATCTTTCGATCGGGCTTTTCTCGCTCCCCCTTCTGGACTTGAACCAGAGACCCCATGATTAACAGTCATGTGCTCTAACCAGCTGAGCTAAGGAGGATCCTTGTTCCATTTTGGCGATAACTCGCTCAAAACGGGCTGCAATATTAGCATTAGCAATCGAAATATGCAATACCTTTGCCCGCGGATTTAAAAAAAACCTCAAAATGAGCCTACTCGTTGTCGGAACCATGGCATTTGATGCCATTGAAACACCTTTCGGAAAGACAGATAAAATTATCGGCGGAGCTGCCACCTATATCGGTCTTGCCGCAAGCTATTTCTACAAAAACATCAATATGGTGTCTGTTGTAGGTGAAGACTTCCCGAATGAGTCGATGGACATGCTGAAGAAGCACGGACTGAAACTCGACGGTGTACAGGTGAAAATGGGGCAGAAGTCCTTTTTCTGGTCGGGGCGTTACCACACCGACATGAACTCCCGCGATACGCTGGCGACAGAACTGAACGTATTGGCGGATTTCGATCCGGTAGTTCCGGAGAATTGCCGCGAAGTGGAGTTTCTGATGCTCGGAAACCTCATGCCATCTGTGCAGCAGAAGGTGATGGCTCAATTGAAGAAACGTCCGAAGCTGATTGTGCTCGACACAATGAATTTCTGGATGGACACAGCGTATGAAGATCTTGTGAAAACCATTTCACAAGTGGATGTGCTTACCATCAATGACGGAGAAGCGCGTCAGCTGTCAGGTGAATATTCACTGGTGAAAGCGGCTCAGAAAATTCTTGCAATGGGGCCGAAGGTACTCATCATTAAAAAAGGTGAACACGGAGCATTACTCTTCAACAAAGAGCAAGTGTTCTTTGCTCCGGCGCTTCCGTTGGAAGATGTATTTGATCCGACAGGTGCAGGCGACAGTTTCGCTGGTGGATTCGTAGGATATCTTGCAGAAACGAAAGACATTTCTTTTGAGAACATGAAGCGTGCAATCATCTTCGGATCTGCAATGGCTTCCTTCACCGTTGAAAAATTCGGCGTTGAACGTCTCGTGGGTCTTACGCAGGAAGCCGTTGACGAACGCGTGCAGGAGTTTATCGATCTTGTGCAGTTCGATATTTCACTCGTGTAACATCACAGCGGTCTGATCCGGCCGGCAACTTGTATATTTACATCACACACGAGACAGTATGTTGGTGTGTGCATGAAAGATGGTATTCAGCAGTACATTTTTTCTCTGTTATTTTCTTCCGGCATTTCTGCTGCTGTATTTCGCTACACCGCGTAAGTACAAGAACATCGTATTGCTGATATCGAGCGTTCTGTTTTACGCCTGGGGAGCGCCGAAATTCATTTTTGTTCTGATCGGCACAACAATCCTTGATTTCTTTCTGGTGCGCATGATGAGCGAGAGTTCATCTGAACGAAGAAGGAAAATGCTGCTGGGAATATCCGTTACCATGAATCTCGGATTGCTGGTGTACTTCAAGTATTCCAACTTTTTCATTCAGAACTTTAACGGCGTGTTGCACAAGCTGGGTGTTGAAGGAGATATACAATGGACCAGTGTTGTATTGCCGATAGGAATTTCGTTCTACACATTTGAAGCGATGACGTACATGATTGATGTGTATCGACGTGTACACGCTCCTCTGAAAAACTTCTGGGACTATCAGTTGTACATCATTCTTTTTCCCAAACTGATTGCCGGACCGATTATACGTTATCATGAATTGGCCGATCAGATTACAGATCGCAGTGAACGCGACACCACATCGGAAAAGCTCATGGGCTTTTACAGATTCTGCATTGGCCTGGCGAAAAAAGTGTTGATTGCAAATACACTTGCGTTGTACGCAGATTCGGTTTACGGAAGCAAAGAATTGGGTATTGACGGAATTCTTCCTGAATATCTCGCGCCGGGAACATTGTGGATGGCGGCAGTTGCATACACGTTTCAGATTTACTTCGACTTCTCCGGCTATTGCGATATGGCCATAGGAATCGGGCGAATGCTTGGTTTCCGTTTCCCGGAGAACTTCAACAATCCGTACATCAGCGAAAGCATTACAGAGTTCTGGCGTCGCTGGCACATGACGCTGGGATCGTGGATGCGCAACTACCTCTACATTCCATTGGGAGGAAATAAAAACGGAACGCGCAGAATGTACATGAATCTTTGGATTGTATTTCTGCTTTCAGGATTGTGGCACGGCGCATCATGGACGTTTGTGCTTTGGGGAATATGGCACGGAAGTTTTCTTGTGGCCGAGCGATTATTCATTCGTAAAATCACCGACAAGCTCGGAAGAATTTTCCGTGTTGCATTTACATTTTTTGTTGTGCTGATCGGATGGGTTGCATTCCGCGCGCCGAGTGTTGCGCATCTGAAAGGCTACATCAAAGGAATGTTTTTTCTTACCAACGGA
The DNA here is from genome assembly GCA_023151315.1 of Bacteroidia bacterium. Classification (GTDB taxonomy): domain Bacteria; phylum Bacteroidota; class Bacteroidia; order Palsa-965; family Palsa-965. The sequence goes on along the minus strand of JAKLJE010000030.1, from coordinate 4,873 downwards.
ACGCAGCAGATTGATTACGATGCGCAGTTTACTGCGATACTCGCGATTGCAATTTTCTTTTCTTTTTTCTGTTTGCCGAAAATCGGAGAGCGCATTCAGAACATGGTTTATAACGGCAGTCTCACTGAAGGGAAACACACGGCATTCACCGCAGGAGCAGTTGTGCTGTTTATTATTGCGCTTTCTTACGTTACATCCAGTGGATACAATCCGTTTATCTATTTCCAATTCTGATGAAAGAACAGGTATATAGCAACTCAACAAGACAGAAGCTTTTGCTTGCTGTATTGATTGCGGTGCTTGCTATTCCCGGAATTGTGGGCATCACCGGAATTGTGAAAGAGAAACCGGTGGAAGGAGCGTGGATAACCCCATCAGCACCGGAATTCAGCGGGGAGAATATTTTCTCCGGAGAATTTCAACGTGATTATGAACTTTGGAGAAATGAGAATACAGGATTTCACTATTCATTAATCCGCTTGCGGAATCAACTTTGGTATTCACTTTTTAAGACGAACGTGATGCCGGATGCTGTTATCGGAAAAGAAGGACAGCTTTATCTGACAGGATATATTTCCGCGCACATGGGAACTGATTTTGTCGGGAAGGACGCTATTAATACGTTAACTGAAAAACTCCGTTTGCTGCAGGATACATTGGCAAGTCATGATGTAACGCTTGTGGTTTTATTGGCTCCCGGCAAAGCGTCCTGTTATCCCGAATTCATACCGGAGCGATTCGGTCCGAAACAACCGATAACGAATCATGCTGCGATGGTAGAATCGTTTGGCAAGTCAGGAATCAACATGCTTGACTTCAATTCGTATTTCGCCAAGAGAAGATTTACCGCTCCGTATCCGATCTATTCCAACACCAGTGTGCACTGGTCGGAATGCGCAGCGCTGGAAGCACTTGATTCGCTGGTGAAGTACATTGAGAAAAAGCGCAACATCGATATGCCGTCAGTGGTGTTTGAAGGATACGAATGGTCGGATATTCCCCGCGGCAGCGATAATGATGTCGGCGGCGGATTGAATCTCGTATTCCCGTTATCGAATTATCAACTTGCGTATCCGAAGTATCATTATGAAAGCGGGAAGACGAAAATTTCCATGATGACTGTTGCAGATAGTTACGTTCGCATGATGATGAGTGTGGGAATGGTGGAGAATCTGACATACTATCACGACTACTGGTATTACAACCAGGGAATTGAACACAGCGATGGAAGACCGAAATCAAGTACGCTGGATGAGGACATCTATGCATCAACTATGCGTCACGATGTTGTACTGATTATGGCAACAGATCTCAACTACGCCGGATTTTCGTGGGGATACATCAATGATGCATATCGTGCGATTGTGCTGAAGCAACCGATTCCGCCTGAAGAGCGACGTATTCGTGAGTTGGAGAATGATATTCGCATGAACAAGAAGTGGCTGTATCAGGTGCAGCAGAAAGCAATAGCGCGGAAGATTTCATTGGACAGTATGATTCGTATGGATGCGCGCTTTGAAGCATCAAAAGAGAAGCGCACAAAATAATTCCGATAAATTGCGGTATTATTCCGTTAAGCGGAAATTGCGGACGTGGATAACTTTTACCTTTGAATAACACGCTACCAGGAGTGTAATTTTCTTATGAATAAAGAGCGGGCTCTGCTCATTACATTAGCACTGATTCAGTTTACGCATGTCATGGACTTCATGGTGATGATGCCATTGAGTACAATGTTCATGCGCGACTTTCAGATTTCAGCAGCAAGTTTCGGTCTGGTAGTAGCGAGTTACAACATCAGCGCAGGCATTGTAAGTGTGGCGAGCGCATTTTTTATTGATCGGTTCGACAGGAGAAAAGTGATGATACTGTGTTTTGCAGGATTTACAGCCGGCACATTGATTTGCGGATTGGCGGATGGTTATGAAATGTTTCTTGCAGCCCGCATTTTCACCGGCTTGTTTGGCGGTGTGATTTCATCAACGATGTTGAGTATTGTTAGTGATGTTATTCCGTTTGAACGACGCGCCACCGCAATGGCCGTGGTGTATATGGGTTTTTCCGCAGCGGCTATCGCTGGAGTTCCGGTGGGAAGTTATGTTGCTGCGCATACGCATTGGCATATTCCATTCCTCGCTATTGCCGCAATGGCTGCTCTGATATTTATTCCATTGATACGTTACATGCCGGTTTTGTCCGGACACATTGAGGAAGCACGCAAGCGTAATCCCGCAGCACAGATGCTGGAAATCTTGCGTTCTGACAAACGATTGATGGGATTGCTTCTGATGATATTGTTGATGTTCGGACATTTTTCCATCATTCCATACATTCCGAAATATCTTGTGCACAATGTTGGAATGGCAGAGACGGATGTGCCGCTCATTTATCTTGTCGGCGGATTAACAAGTGTTGTTGTCATGCGCGTGGTAGGTAAATTGTCTGACAAATTCGGAAGCTTCATCGTTTTCAGTACGTTGTCTGTGCTCGCGGGAATTCCGATTCTTGCGATTACCAATCTCAGTACATCATCATTGGTGATTATACTTCTATTAGCGGCGGCGCTCTTTACATTCGGAGGATCACGAGGCGTACCTGCCAACACTTTGATTTCATCAACTGCACCACCGCATCTGCGCGGAGGATTTCTAAGTCTGAATTCCGCAATGCAGCAACTGGGCGCAGGCATTGCATCTTTCATTGGAGGTTTACTGATCGTTGACGGACCGAATGATACTGTACTTAATTACAGTCACGTCGGTTATTTTGCTGTAGCAGCGAGTCTCGTTGCAATTCCTGTGGCGTTGTATATCCGACCGAAGGTGGTGAAGTGAGTGCTGAGCGGCGAACCTCGGATTGCTTTGTTGAAGTTACCACTGGCGGATTAATATAAAATAACCACCGAGTCACGGAGAAAATCTGTTTTTTAATCCGCGACTTTCCGTGTACTATTATTCGTGTACTATTCTTCACTGTACACGGCGTCCGCCCATCCAATGAAATGCACTTTTTTCACGGACGGATTTTCTTCATCATCGATGAACATGTAAACGCCCACTTCAATCACACCGGTGTAACCGGATTCCGGAACAGGATCTTTTGATTTGATGTACACTTTCGTTGAAGTAATATTTCCTGCAGTAACAGGAGATTCACTTTCACATTCATACCAATCGTTGCTGCCTTTGATCAGCGGATTTGCAGTGATGATGAGTTTTAACGGCAGTCGTAGTGCCAAATCTCCTGAATTGTTATTCGACCGCAGAATGATTTCCGCACCTTCCACATCGCTTTGTTTTTGTTGCAGTAACATTCTTGATGGAAGAATTCCGGATAGGATGTCAATGGAATTCCATCTTCCGCGTACGAAACGGATTTGCGACATTCTGACGGAAAGAAAGAAAATGAGATAACCTCCGGAAAGGAACGCTGTTGTCATTTCACGATTGCCGTAAGCAGTTCCATAGATGGCGCAGGATGCGAGGAATTCAAAAGCAAAGAGCAACACCAATGATCCCGCGAGCAGAGAAGATAATTTACGAGAGTCGAAATTGAACGCCGCGTTATCATCAGCAGAATTATTGATGGTGTTATTAAGAAACGTGATGTAAACAATGATTTCGACGAGATAGAAGAACAGAGTGAGAATGGTTAATGATCCCATTGATTTGTTCAGCAGCCAGAAATCATAGAATCCGTGAGCGATTGCGGCCAGAATAAAAAACAACGGTACAAGCCACCAACGTTTAGGATAGCGAAACTTCCACAGTACAAAACCGTAAGCCGCAATAGCACTTGCTGCCATGTGTGCAACAGAAGCGGTGAGGGCGCGGGAGTGAATCACATCGACTCCATAATTGGCGATGTACATGAGATTTTCAAAAAATGAAAATCCGAGTCCGCAGGCGGAAGCAACAACGATGTAATCAACAGGTTTGCGAGCGATGGAAGTGAACCGAAGAATTAGAAGAAAAGGAATCAGCTTAACGAGTTCTTCAATGAATCCGATTCCTCCGATGCAGAAGACGATATCATTCACCGGATCTCCGTTGATCCAGAATCCAAGTGTGTAGCGGAAGAACGCATAGAGAATCCACGAAGTAACAGCAAGCAAGGTTCCTGAAAGCAGACCCAGCGAAAGACTGGTTATTCGCAATTGAGAAACCCGCGAAACGCGATATAAAAACATCGACCAGATGAGCAGAATGCACAGGCTGCCGGATATTCCCCAGAAGTTGATACCGGCGGCAATAGAACTGATTTTGTGCTGCAGAAAATTAGACCAATCGCCGGACGTGTAGTACACTTTTGAGCGCAGTTCATCAGGAACAAAGTTTTCGGCAGACGAGTAAACTGATTCTTTCAGCAAATCGTCTCTGTGAGAAGCGTCATAGATAATGGCGAGGTACTCGTATGCGCCGCGCTTATAACCTTTGTTACGTATTTCGGAATTGAAATGCTGTTCGGCCTGATCTGCCGCACCTCCGAGAATCATGATTTTACCTGCGAGAAAGTTGACGTATTTTCTGGTTGGATCGCGGACTAAACGCAGATGCAAAGAGGCTTCAGCGAAATCAGGAACCGGTGCTGATAAAGCATAGTGCGCAAGAAAAATATGTCCGTAATCGTGAATCGAATCATTACTGTTTGCGCTCATATCGTTGTAGTACGAATAGATGAGCCCACCGAGTTCTTCGTAATCTGCCCGCTGTTGTTGTGTGAAGCTGCTTGTATTCTGATTGAAATACGAGTTGACGTATTCGAAATGCAAATCGATTCCGGCTGTATCTGACCGGAGAATCTCTTTCAGTGCATCATTAACCAACACGGGTTGCGCAGATTTCCTGCCGTACTCTAATTTTTCCTGTGCAGT
>JAKLJE010000002.1 GCA_023151315.1 Bacteroidia bacterium | reverse complement strand
CAACTGCTCTACCGGATGCGGTGTAGAAGGCATTGTACAGAACGATGCATTTTTCAGTTGACGGTAAACATGTATCGTTTCTTCGATAGAAACCATTTTGTCACGATCGCCCACACACATCAGCACCTCATGTTCGATGGTACGAAAATCTTCATCTTTCAAAGAAGGATTTGAACCAAGACTCAACATCATCGCAGCCGTTTTGCTCAGCACCTGTCTCCATCCGGACACATGACGCTTTTCCAATGCTGCGGCAAATGCAGGAACCTTGACTGCAATAGTTTCAGGATCCAGCATCTTCACTTCTTTCTCAGCAACCGGAACTGACCAACCTAGCTTGGTTGCGACAGTCATTATTCTGCCGATACGTTCCGGAAAGTAACGCGCAACATACAATGCCACATAACCTCCCATGCTGTAACCGAAAACATCCGCACACTTTACGTTATCCGCATCAAGACGCGTAATGAAATCTTCAGCGAAAAGGCGAATACTGAAATCATCCTGCGGCATTTCACGTTGGCCGTGACCGCAAAAGTCATGTATGCGTACATCCGGTAATGAAGTACGTAATGTTTCCGCAATGGGAATCAACTGATCAGAAGCACCGATTGCGCCATGAAGGCAGTAAACAGGTTTATGCATACTTCTGCTAAAGTAATGCACTTCGGGCGACTCCTACAAATGAAAAGAGCCATCCGCATTGGTTTGAGGATGGCCCTTAATATCAACCGACGAAATTCTATTTCATCTCCTTGCTCAATGTTGCGCATTCACTAACCCATGAATCTTTTTTGAGGTTATCAAGGAAAGCATTCTTACGTGCCATTTTTGCTGTGTCGCCCGCAAGTTTTTGCTTGTCTTCTTTCAGCATGTTTACATTCATACCCTTGATTGGTTGCTCCAGCGCTTTGAAATCCTTGTTCTCTTCTTCTATCTTTTTCTGGTTTGCAACGAAATCTGAAAGCAACATTGATTCTTTGGTGATGTCACGCTCGCGTTTCAATTGCTTGGCTTTTTCCTGTACAAGTTTGAAAGCACTATTAGCAGCAACACGTTTCGCGCTTGAAGCACGGAGCTTATCATAAGCGGGAACCTTCTTCCATTCGTCGTACTTCGCAACAGGAACCTGATCCCAAGCCATTGGGAAGTCGAGATCTTTCTCGCCGTAATCGAACAGAGAATAAAAACCAGGAAGCTGAATATCCGGCGTCACACCTTTCAATTGTGTTGAACCGCCGTTGATGCGATAGAACTTCTGAATTGTCACTTTCACTGATCCGAGCGGTTTCATATCGTTATCGCCTTTCACCATGTTATCATCCAGATCAAAGAAATTCTGAACAGTTCCTTTTCCGAATGAAGTTGCATAGGTTCCGACAATCAAACCGCGTTTGTAATCCTGAATTGCTGCTGCAAGAATTTCAGATGCAGATGCACTGTTTTCATTGATCATTACAACCAGTGGCCCGTCATAAACCACTTTACCACCGTCTTCATCGTCATAAACGCGTACGCCTTGTGAGCGTGATTTCACCTGTACAACAGGACCTTCAGGCACAAACAATCCAACCATCTTGATTACTTCAGCAAGCGAACCGCCTCCGTTATCGCGCAGGTCGAGAATCACACCGGAAACTTTTTCCGCTTTCAGTTTCTCCAGTTCCTTACGCACATCTTCGGCGCAAGCTCGTCCGCCCGAAGTTTTTCCGGGAGTGAAATCTGCATAGAAAGAAGGCAACTTGATGTATCCGACTTTATTCTTGCCTTGTTCAACGATTGCACTTTGTGCGTACGTTTCTTCGAGAACGATGATATCGCGAATGAGTTTAATCTCTTTCACTTCACCATCCGGCTTCTCGATGGTCAAGCGAACTTCAGTTCCCTTTTTACCGCGGATCAATTTAATCGCATCGTCGAGACGCATTCCAACAATGTCAACAGCTTCTTTATCGGCTTGAGCTACTTTCAGGATTTTGTCTTCCGGTTTAAGGTTTCCATCTTTCCACGAAGGACTTCCGGGAACAATACTGGTTACTTTGATGTAGCCGTCTCTTTCCTGCAATGTTGCTCCGATTCCCTGAAGCTGTCCGCTCATTGCGATATCGAAATTCTCTTTATCTGCAGGCGGGAAAAATTCAGTATGCGGATCGTAAGTTGCTGTGATCACGTTCATGTAAGTCGACACGCGATCTTTGCGCTCCAGCTTCACCAAACGATCGAAAATTTCTTTCTGTGTCTTACGAACTTTCGCACGCGCATCTTTTTCGATTTCGGCATCAGACTTCAATACAACACCTGCTTTCTTTTCATCTACTTCCTTCTTGTTGGTCTTCTGCATATCTGCAAAACGAACAAGCACCTGATACTTGAGATATTTTCTCCAGTTCTCACGACGCTCTGCATCGTCCTTTGCATAAGTCAGTTTCTCAGGATCCAGTTCAACTGAATCCACAACGTTAAACTCAAATGGCTTTGAAAGCAGATCAAATACAATCGTAGTGTCTTCGATGATGCGTTTCTCTGCAATCTCAACTGTACGATTGAAAAAGTCGAAGGAAGATGCTTTCACCTGGTCATCGATATCATCATAGTATTTCGACTTCAGTTCATCGTAATCCGCCTGCATGAAAATCTTCTTATTGAAGTCGCTGCGCTCCATATAAAGATCAAATGCTTTGTGCGAAAAATCGTCGTCCAAAGTAGTAGGATCGTAATGTGTCTGACGCAGAATGCGCATCATTGTTTCAATGATGACTTTATCTCGTTTTCCGCCGTCCGCTTCATCCGGAGATTCATATGCCGCGCAACGGCTGCTCAGGAATGTAAATGCGGCAAGTCCGCCCATTAGCGGAACTGCGAAAAGTGCTAATCTGAATTTACGGGTCATAAGAGGTTGAATATGATGAACGAATTTACGCAAAAACCCCGCCATACAGCAGTTAAGAACTGTTAAGTGCGGGAGTCTTGCAATGTGCGGTTCAATTTGAATTTAAACGGAAAGAAACAAGGATTATTTTTCAGACAAGCCACGAATCATTGTCACCATTGAAGGTTCGCTCCAATCGGCACCACCGGCTTTTGATGTTACTTCGTAACCTTCATTGTCAAAAATGTAGGTTGTCGGCAATGTAAAAATTCCATTTTCCTGATGCGGTTTATCGGTCTGCAGATAAAGTAAATCGTAATCATTGTTAGAAGCGAATGACTGAATCTTCTCTAACGGCTCATCGCTGATCAAAAGAAAAATCACTTTGTTTCTGTCAACTTGATCCGCAAGTTTCTGAATAGAGGGCAGTTCACGTCTGCAGTCGGGACACCAAGTAGCCCAATAATTCACGAAAAGTGTTTTGCCGCGGTATTTTGTGAGGTCGACGATCTCACCTTGCAGGTTACGAACTGTGAGTTTCTCTACATCGAGATTGGGAGCAACGCGGTATTTTCTGAACAACCAGAACGCAACAACGCTTCCCACTGCGAGCAACAGTATGAATTTGATTCGCGAAGAACGCATATTAATAGTTCAGCATTTCTTCAATGCGCGCAGCCACTTTATCAGCATTCGGAAGCATAGTTGCCTCCAATGTTGAATTCAGAGGAATAGCCGGAAGATTCTCAGAACCGATTACGTCAACAGGTGCGTCCAAAGATTGGAAGCAAAACTTCTGAATGCGTCCTGCCAAAGCCTGAGGGAATCCGTTGTTGTATGGTTCTTCTGTCACCACGAGACAGCGTGAATGTTTGCGAACGGATGCGAAAACGGTTTCTTCGTCCAATGGTACAAGTGTGCGCAAATCAACAATCTCCACACGACCCGGGAATTTCTTAGACGCATTTCTCGCCCAATAAACACCCATTCCGTATGTGATGATTGTAATTGTAGAATACTCTTTAGAAACATCAGCCGTTTGTACCATGCGCGCTTTCCCGAAAGGAATCACGTAGTCTTCATCCGGCTCAATGGTTTTCGCTTCTTCCGTTCCTTTGATCTTCGACCAATACAAGCCTTTATGTTCGAGCATCACTACAGGATTCGGGTCGTAGTAAGCAGATTTCATCAATCCTTTCAGATCCGCTCCGGTAGACGGATACGCCACCTTTATACCGCGAATGTTACACAGAACAGATTCCACAGATGAAGAGTGATAAGGTCCGCCGCTGCCGTAAGCACCAATCGGAACACGAAGAATCATGCTCACCGGCCATTTACCATTTGAAAGATAATTGGATCGCGCCACTTCAGTGAACAACTGATTCAGTCCCGGCCAGATGTAATCGGCAAACTGAACTTCCACAATCGGCTTGCAGCCTGTAGCTGACATTCCAACTGTAGAACCTACAATGAATGCTTCCTGAATAGGAGTATTGAACACACGATTGTCACCGAACTTTTGCGCCAACGTTGCCGCTTCGCGGAATACACCTCCGAGGCGTCCGCCAACATCCTGTCCGTACAACAGCGCTTCAGGATGTTTCGCCATGATTTCCTGTACAGCGAACAATGCGGAATCCACCATTACAGTTTTCTCTTTACCTGCAGGTTCACGCACACCACGTTCTTCAGTAATCGGAGATGGTGCGAAGTCGTGCAGGAACAAATCTTCCGGGCGCGGATCTTCCGCCTGCAAAGCGTTGTTATAATCTTCCTGAACTTTCAGGCGCGCTTTCTCTTCGAGCTCGTTCAATTCTTTCTCATCAAATCCGTAAACGATGAGTTGTTTCTTCAACTTCGGATACGGATCGCGACGTGCTGCTTCTTCGAGATCATCGCGGTACCATTCCTTGCGCACACCCGAAGTATGGTGATTGAGCAAAGGAACTTTCGCATGAATCAGAAACGGGCGACGTTCTTTGCGGATGATATTGATTACGTCACGAATTGTTTCATAAGAGCGGAAGAAATCTGTTCCGTCGATTGTACGTGTTTCAAGTCCTTTGAATCCGCGTGCATATTCCGTTGCATCCTGAGCGCGAATTTCTTTAGCGTTTGCGGAAATATCCCATTCGTTATCCTGAACAAAATAAAGAATCGGAAGTTTTCGTAACACAGCCATTTGAAACGCTTCGGCCACTTCGCCTTCTGTGATAGAAGCATCACCGAGTGAACAAACAGCAATCGGATTTTCACCGCCGAAATCTTCAGCCAATCCCTGCAGTTCGCGGTACTTCAACCCCATTGCCACGCCTGTGGTTGGAATTGCCTGCATTCCTGTTGCAGAACTCTGCATAGGAATTTTCGGCATGTCGTCGCGTTTAAGAGACGGGTGTGAATAGTATGTTCTTCCACCTGAGAATGGATCATCGCGTTTCGCCATCAGCTGGAGCATCAGCTCGTAGGGTGTCATGCCGATTGAAAGCAGAATGCTGTCGTCGCGATAGTATGCAGACAAGAAATCCTGTTTTTTCAATTGCATTCCCAATGCAATCTGCACGGCTTCATGTCCACGGGAAGTAGCATGCACGTACTTGGCGGTAATTTCTTTATTGGCCTCATAAATTTCGGCCATTGCTTTCGCTGTACAGAGCAGTTCCCACGCTTTGAGGGCTGTGGAGACCGGGAACGCTCCTGTTTTGGTTTTGTTATCTGTCACGGTAAGAGACATATACGGGTAAGAATCGTGTGTTCTGTAAGTACGTGAAGGTACGGAAAATGGGGGAATGTCTGATTGTGAAGATACGGAGCGCAGCTATGGAGCTACGAAGGAACTTCTGTCCCGCTTTCTCCGGACGTGATAGGTCCGGATCAATCGGGGCTAAGGAGCAGGGGTCGCATTCCAAATAACCATATTCGCATAACCGTTTAAACGGTTGTGCGTGGAAAAGCAGGAAAATAAAAGTCAAAAATATCTTGAAATCCATCGAACTTGCTACAACTTCCCTCTCTCAGTTCGACGGTTATCCAGCTGCGGATTAATACCATGAATAAGCAAATAGCGCACAAGTTCTTCCTGATACGATTCGAAGGTGTGTACCCTCTTCTGAACTGAAATGATTAATTCAACCTTATCCAGATTATCAACATCGACGCTAAATGCATTGAACCCTTTCTGCCAGCTGAATTTCTCTTCTGTCAATTCATTGGCATTGATCCAATGGGAAGTGGTTCCTTTTACCATTTTCAATATATCCGTAATTGCCATTTTGTAATTCATCTGAAAGAGTACGTGAACATGATCACTTGCACCGTTGATTATGCGGCATTGGCATCCGCATAATTCAAATTGTTCTTTCATGAATTTGTAGATTTTCTTTTCAATGGCAGGTGTAATCAGAGGTAGTTGGTCGCCTGTAGAAAACATCGCGTGAATCCAAATGCGGCAAGGTGAATTTAACATAGTTTTTTTTCGCAAGATTAGAGCGAGTAGTTCGAATTATTCGGTTGACAAACGTTTGTAGTCGAGTGTAATTGTTTGTAGTCGTTTGTAAACGGGTGTAATTGCTTATTGATAATATTGACTAATCAATCTTCTTAACTTACAACCGTTTAAACGGTTGTAAGTTGCTTACTTCGAAAACCCCAATCCTACCCACTTTGCAAACGCAAATCACCTTGCTGCAATAGGCGAGAAATCACTTTTTCTTTTCCTGCAATATTTATTTAATTCAATCATTCATCCACACAAACCCTTCGATCGCGCTCCCGCACGCACACGCATTCAACCGTTTAAACGGTTGAATTAATCCACAAGCCCGACTTTACAAACCCATAACATTCCTCTAATCTTCACACAAATCTCCACTCCTACTTTTGCTCCGTGATCAAACAAACAATCATAATCCTCTCTCTCCTGTTCTCAATCAACAGCTTCGCCGGTAACCCCGTTACAGGCGTCATGTACGTGAGCGGATCCGTTACTGATCACAACACCAATGAATCGCTACCCGGAGTGGAAGTACGTGTCCAGGGTACAGATATTGTTACCTATACCGACTTCAACGGAAATTATTTCCTGCCTGAACTCACAGCAGGAACATATACATTGGAATTCCGTTATCCGTCATACTCAGAATCAAAAGTTGTGGCGAAAGGCGAACAGCGCGACAACGAATTGAACGTGCAGCTTCTGCCACGCTGAGACATATCCCTTCCATTTATTTTATTCAAATAATTTTGAATTTAAAGCGCTGTCTATCTGTGCTTTACATCGTTTGTAAACTTAACGTTACGGCATTCTTAGGGCAAAGTCAAAGCAGGCGCGACATTTGTTATGTGATTGTGAATTGGTATCAATCTTAATCAAATGACCATGAATCGTGCAGCTCTCTTTCTCGCAATTTTCCTCTGCTTCGTAACCTCCGTTTCCGCGCAGAATCTTTCTGTTGTTAATGGTAACTACGTCGACGCGTCGGGCAATATTTACTCAGGCGCTTTCAATCAGTATTTTGAAAATGGTACGATCAAAGCCACACTCAATATCCTGAACGGACAATTGGATGGTGCAGCTGTTTTCTATTACGATAATGGAGCGAAAATGGAAGCCGGTAATTACGTTAAAGGTCAGCGCGACGGAATCTGGGAAACATGGAATGTCTCCGGCGTTAAAACAGGTGAAGCGTCTTACTCAATCGGAATCAAAAACGGCATGTGGTTCATCTGGGATGATGCCGGAACGAAACGCATGGAAATGCAGTATACCAACGGAGAGAAATCCGGTACATGGAAAATGTGGAACGAAGCAGGTGAACTGATCAACGAACGCAAGTATTCAGTGGGTTCATAATCTTTAACTGTTACAAACAAAAACTCCGATGCGAATCAAATCACATCGGAGTTTTTTTATTCTGTATAACGCACTTAATATTTCAAAGTGCTCAGCGCAAATCACGGCTCATCATAACTCACCACCAAACGCTCGGTTGCCGGATGCGCCTGGCATGTGAGAATGTATCCTTCTTCCACTTCTTCGTCAGATAACGCATAGTTCATCGTCATCGTCGCTTTACCTTCCATCACCTTGCCTTTGCACGTGCAACAAACTGCTCCTTTACACGCAAACGGCACGTCCATGTCCGCACCTACAGCAGTATCAAGAATAGTTGGACCGTCGTTCGCAAGATCAAATTCCTTCTCTTGACCGTCAAGTATAATCGTAACCTTGCTTACAAACTTTCCTGTCGGCGTTGCATTGGCTTTCTCCGCAGCAGCTACCGCATCAATTACAGCCGAGAAATATTCAATGTGAATTCTGTCTTTCGGCGCTTTCAGTTTTTCCAGAACCTGCTTCACATTTTCCATCATCGGACCGGGACCACACACGAAATATTCATTGTCGCCGTTAACTCCGATAACAGATTCAAACAACGCCATCACTTTCTCCGGTGTCAACAATCCTTTCTGTAAATCCGCAATTGGTTGCTTCGGATTTTCGAGAACGTGAACTACACGAAGTCGTGCTGATTCTTCCTTCTCCAGCATCGCTAGCTTCTCTCGGAAAATAACAGACTCTTCATCCTTATTTCCGTAAACAAGTGTAATACGACTCTTCGGCTCTGCAGCCAGTACGGTTTTCAGAATAGAGAACATCGGCGTGATTCCGCTTCCTCCTGCAAACAAAACGTAATGCTTGCTGTTCGATGGATTCATCTGTGAGTAGAAATTACCCATCGGAGTCATCACCTCAATTACATCTCCTTGCTTCAGGTGATCGTTGATATAAGTTGATCCTTTACCGTTCTGTACTTTCTTTACTGCAACACGCAACTCGGTTTCAGAAACAGGACTGCTGCTCAATGAATATGAACGACGGATCTCTTCTCCGCCAACTTTCATCTTCAAGGTCAGATATTGCCCCTGAATGTATTTGTATTCCGGTTTCAGCGAATCAGGCACTTCGAACACAACAGACACACAGTCTGCCGTTTCTTTTCTGATTTCCGCTACTTTGAGTGAATGAAATTTTGCCATAGATTGAAAAATCTGCGCGAAAATACGGATTTCATTCCTGCCCTGAACTGACAGAGCACATTCCCTTGAATTGTTCAGGTTATAGTCCTGATAAACACGGTTTAATTGATTTTCCGTTGAATCTTGACAATTGTCATTCTCCGAGGGCATCAAACAAACGATTTTTGCTCTGAATCGAGGCATTTTTAAGTCATTTGAGCCCATTTCGAATGATTATATTTGTTCTCTCACAACAGCAATTTCATTCCAATGGAAAACAATACAGTCAATTTTGAAAATGTCTTCAACGACAAAATCGGTAAAAACGAGTACATCGAGCCGAAAGACTGGATGCCTGAAAAATACCGCAAAACGTTGATCCGTCAGATTTCCCAACACGCTCATTCCGAAGTAATCGGAATGCAGCCTGAAGGAAACTGGATTACCCGCGCTCCTAGTCTGCGTCGTAAGGCAATTCTTCTTGCGAAAATTCAGGATGAAGGCGGACACGGTCTTTATCTCTACAGCGCATGCGAGACTCTCGGTATTTCCCGCGAAGAACTGATTCGTCAATTGCACACGGGTGCAGCAAAATATTCCAGCATCTTCAATTATCCTGCACTGAATTGGGCAGATATCGGAGCTATCGGCTGGCTGGTTGACGGTGCCGCGATCGTTAACCAGGTTTCGCTTCAGCGTACTTCATACGGTCCTTACTCACGCGCAATGGTGCGAATCTGTAAGGAAGAAAGTTTCCACCAGCGTCAGGGTTATGAATTGCTGCTTGAACTTTGCCGCGGCTCTAAAGAGCAGAAAGCAATGGCGCAGGATGCCATGAACCGTTGGTGGTGGCCTTCACTTATGATGTTCGGTCCGCATGATGCTGACTCCGCACACTCTGCAGATTCAATCAAATGGAAAATCAAGCGTGAAACGAATGATGAACTTCGTCAGAAATTCATTGACAAAACCGTTGCTCAGGCTGAATTCCTCGGACTTACTATTCCTGATCCGGATCTGAAATGGAACGAAGCACGCGGTCATTACGACTTCGGTAAAATCGATTGGGAAGAATTCAATAACGTGATCAAAGGAAACGGGCCTTGCAACAAACAGCGCCTCGAACATCACGTGAAAGTTCACAACGAGAACGCCTGGGTTCGCGAAGCAGCAAACGCTTATGCAGCTAAAAAAGCGAAAGCAGCAAAAGGTGCACTAGTAGCATAATCACAAATCAACAATTCGTAATTCTTATATAGATAATGAGCAACGACAATCAATTTCCTCTCTGGGAAGTATTCGTTCAGGCAAAGTCCGGAACTCCGTACAAACATGCAGGCAGCGTTCATGCTGCTGATAAAGAAATGGCTTTGATGAACGCACGTGATCTCTACTCACGTCGCAACGAAGGAACCGCTATCTGGGTTGTACCGGCGAGCGCAATCGTGGCTTCTTCTCCGGAAGAAATCGGATCTTTCTTCGAACCGTCAAACGATAAAGCATATCGTCACCCGACATTCTACGAAATTCCTGCTGAAGTAAAACACATTTAATCTGCACAACATGAGCAATAACTCAAATGCAGCTTTGCTGGAATTCGTTCTTCGTTTGGGCGACAACAACCTGATTCTGGGTCATCGCCTCAGCGAATGGTGCAGCAATGGACCATTTCTCGAAGAAGATATCGCATTGTCGAATATCGCACTCGATTATCTCGGTCAAACGCGGATTCTTTACACTTACGCCGGCACACTTGAAGGCGGTAAGACAGAAGACTTCTACGCATACGAACGTTTCGAACACGAGTTCACAAACGCACTGATCACTGAGTTGCCTAACGGCGATTACGCACATTCGATTGCACGTCAACTTTACTATTCTGTTTTCGCAGACTTGTTGCTCACAGAATTAATGAAGAGTAAAGATGCTACGCTCTCAGGCTATGCTGCGAAAGCGATCAAAGAAACCGCATATCACCTGCGCCACGCAACAGATTGGACTTTGCGTTTAGGCGACGGAACGGAAGAAAGCCATCAGCGCATGCAAAAAGCGATCGACGATCTTTTCATGTACACCGGCGATATGTTTGCAACAACGGAAAAAGAAAAGTCTCTCGTTGCAGCAGGGATCGCTCCGGATGTTCCGGCATTGAAAGCTGCATGGACTAAAAAAGTGGAGTCGGTTCTGAAAGAAGCAACTCTCACAATGCCCGATGCAGCCACATGGCAAATGCAGGGAAGCCGAACCAATCGTCACACAGAACACATCGGTTATATCATTGCAGAAATGCAGTATGTAACACGAGCGTATCCGGGAAACAAATGGTAATTCATTAAAACAGAAAAGTCAGGCTGTACAATTTGCGGTCTGACTTTTTTGTTTCTGTAACTTTACACGAATCAAATTGGCTATGGAAACGCTCAACCCTTTAGTATGGAACGGCAAGGAACCTGAACTCTGGAATATCGCCAATGAAGTGGTGGATCCTGAAATTCCTGTTCTGACAGTTGTTGATATGGGCATTGTGCGCGACGTAACTCGTGAAGGTGATAACATCACCGTGAAAATCACGCCAACGTACAGCGGATGTCCGGCAATGGAAATGATCAGCACAGATATTAAAGCCGCTTTTCATCGCAAAGGTTTCAACAACGTTTCCATTGAGTTTGTACTTTCTCCGGCATGGACAACCGACTGGATTTCCGATTACGCCAAAGACAAACTGGAGAAATACGGCATTGCTCCTCCTCCACGTTCTACGGCTGATAAAAATGCCATTCTCGGTAAACCGAAAGAAGTACGTTGCCCGCAATGCAAATCACTGAACACGGTTATGATTTCCAACTTCGGTTCAACCGCATGCAAGGCACTATGGAAATGCGAAGATTGTAAAGAGCCTTTCGATTATTTCAAGTGCATTTAACGGAAACCCGCATCGTTTCTCACAAAAACCGGCTGATGAAATCAAAATCATTTCGCCTCATTTTCAAACGCATAAAGTAAACTTTCGCATAACGCCAATAAACCGTTTCAAAGGCAATTCGCAGTTTGCAGAATGGTTTTATTTTAGCACCGCTATGCCGGTACTTGTAATACTCGCTCCGATCTTCCTGTTTATCCCGTGTGCTACGGGATTCTTCGCCAGAAGCACAGGCAGAAATTTCTGGACCTGGTTTACACTTGGCACATTCCTTCCGGTCGTATCCTTTGCGATACTGTGGTTTCTTCCTGAAAACAAGGGAAATTAGAAAGTTACCTGAGGCACATTTTGCTGATTGCCGTTTTTTTATATTTTAGTACTCGTATGACCCTACGTAGATTATTTATTACGATTTTCTCCGTCGTAAGTGTTTCACTTTATGCCCAAACAGGAAACTTCGGTGTTGGTTACGCAGTTGGATGGTACTATGGCGGACTTAAGAATGTAAAGGCTTCTCTGGTAGAATTCAATACAGGAAAAGAATATCTCACCGAAAAAATAACTGCCAGCTCCATTAATCATGGCTTCACAGTTACCATGAAAGGGAATAAGTTAGGAATGATATTCCCGGTAACCTGGCTAAAAAATCAATCAGAATTCACAGGTGTAAATCCGGTTTCTGGTTCTAATGAAGTATACACGATCAGCAATATCCATGTAATGTGGGGAGCAGGTTGGAGAATTGACAAAGAGAACAAGTGCTTCGCGTTCGTGTTACAACAAGGATTTGCCGGTTATAGATACAAAGAAGTCGGGACAGGTAGTAACGCCACTGGCTGGAACGGATTACCGGGGACACAAGGATGTGCAATGTTCGGCGCATCTGTTTTCTATGAGTATTTTCCCACGGCCCGAATCGGTTTCAGATTGAACTACTATTGGCAATTCTTCGCAGGTAAAAACTGGTTCAGCTCAACAGAACTCCGTCACAATTTCTCACAGCTTTCTGCAGGTCTGACTTTTTATATCCGTAAGCAATATGGCAGATAAAAAATCACTTATACTTTTCGCAGTTTTACTTTTGAGTATAACTGTGCATGCCATAAAGCCGAAAAGATTCCTTGCAGGTGGTGACGATATCAAAGCAAGTAAACTTTCCATTTACGGCGGAGGCGCAACTTCATTGATGATTCATGGCTCTTTTGGAGACTTCGTCGACTCATACAATTCGTACAACGGGTCTTCCGGAGTAAACATTCTCGAAGAAGACCTGAAGAATTTTCGCTTTGCATACGGATACCGTTATGGAGTACGATTGATTTTACCAATGGGAGTCGGATTTTCTTTTAACTACGAACGTCTCTATTCCCATACTTCCGTGGGTATAAAAACTGACAATCGCAGACACTTCAGACATATTACGAATACTCCAACGATGGGCTTTATACTGGATAAACCCAAATTCAGATTTCAGTATAACATTGGATTCTGCCTACCGATAATTGAAAGCTATTACGAGTATCCCGACGGGACGATAAGTACCGGTAAAGAACGGTTATTAAACGGCGTTTACAAAGGCGTCAGCGCGTGCATGAATTTTGAAATTGCCTATAAAAAAACATTGAGCGATCATCTGCAACTTGAAGCGGGAGCACAATTAAATATGTTCGCAATGGGTGAATACATCGAATCAAATTGGGAAAGATCATTAGTATATGTTTCCAATTACGGATTCGTTTACCCAACCGCTTTGCCAACGGATTATGCAGCGTATTCCTCAACCTCTTGGGACAAATACAACGAGGAAAATACGGTGAAAGCTAAAGCAATTATGCCCGGAGTTTTTATTCAATTGGTTTACACACGATGAAATATATTATTCTCCTGAGTTCATTCGTTATAGTTGCCTTTGCAGGTTGTACAAAAGCAGAACGCAATGTGAAGCATTATGCCGGCAGCTACAAATTGTATAAATACGAATTACAGTATTTCAATGGCGATAATACAGCCGACAGCACATTTTCTATTGAAGATGTAGCAGAATTGGGATTGTATGATGAAAAATCGTCTATTGGAAATCCTGTAGCCTACAGCAGCAACAGCGTCCCGCGTTCATGGGTTGATAATGGCTTCGGTCTCCCGAATAAATGGTATTCTGATAACGGTCGAGGAAAAACTATTACAATCGGATACAATGATCCGACCGTTTTCGGAACATACGTTACCTACGACGTGGAGCGTGATGGATTCAGAAAATACAAATGGACAACCGTTGTATTGAACTCCAACAACTCTATGAATTACATCGAAACCTTGTACCTGAAGAAGAACTAATTGGGTACATTTGCTTCATGTCAGAAACCATTCAATTCCAGCAAAACGGGAACGTTGCCGTTATCCGTTTGAATCGCCCCGACAAATTCAATTCTTTTAACCGTGAAATGGCACTGACCCTTCAGGCCAGACTTGATCAATGTGCTTCAGATGATTCCATCCGCGCAATTTATCTCACAGGTGAAGGCAAAGCATTTTGCGCCGGACAGGATCTGGCCGAAGCCATAGATCCGAACGGCCCCGGATTGAGCAATATTGTTGTAGAACACTACAACCCGATTATTCAGAAACTGCGCACTATTGAAAAACCGATTGTATGCGCAGTGAACGGTGTTGCAGCCGGTGCAGGTGCAAATATTGCGTTAGCGTGCGACATAGTAATTGCAACCGCATCAGCTTCATTCATTCAGGCGTTCTCCAAAATCGGTTTGATTCCGGATAGTGGCGGAACATTTTTCCTTCCTCGTTTAATCGGATTTCAGCGTGCAAGCGCATTGATGATGCTCGGAGATAAAGTTTCAGCCGCAGAAGCATTGCAAATGGGAATGCTTTACAAAGTGTACGACGACGCGTCTTTCGCTGAAGAAGCAATGAAAGTTGCGGTCACTGTTTCTCAGATGCCTACTTACGGAATCGGACTCACCAAACGCTTACTGAACGAAGGGGCCAACAACAATCTTACAACTCAATTGAATCGTGAAGCTGTTGAACAAGTAGCTGCTGCGCAATCATACGACTACAAAGAAGGTGTTACGGCTTTCCTCGAAAAGAGAAAACCCGTATTCAAAGGAAAATAATCACAACCCCAAAAACACATCACCATGAAAAAAATCATCGTTGCCGCATTGTTAGGCATTATCTCTTTCGCCGGATTAAGTTTTATTCCCGCCGCTTCAGGTCCATCTGTAGTGATCAAGAAAGGTGTAATGAAAATTGACGGTGTTAATGTCACCGCAGATTGGTCCTTGTCTTCTTTTAAGAAAGCACTCGGCGAACCGGAACGTTCTCGTGAAGGCTACAATAAAACACACACATACGATTCGAAAAATATTGTATTGTTTGAAAAAATGGTGAACAGCAAACCTTCAGGAACAGTATCCGAAGTGCAATACTATTTTCATGTAAGCGAACCGAACACGGTAACACCGGACGGTTCCTCATTCTCAGGAACAATTAAGATTGACAAACTGGTTGTAACACGCGACTTAAGCGCTACTACCATGCTATCGAAATTGAAAAACTGGGAAAAGACAGACAGTTACATCGAACATTCCTACCGTATGGCGAGCAAGGGCTTGTACATCTATTTTCAATTTAACAACGCAGAAGACAAACTGGAGAAAATCAGTGTCGGTCCGGACAAAAAGAAATAATCCAAATGCTGAACGGTAAAAGTGTTATTGGTGTTGCGGGCTCCGGCGCAATGGGCTCCGGAATCGCTCAGGTTGCTGCTACTGCAGGTCATCAGGTTTACCTGTATGATAATTCTGCGGCACAGATTGAAAAGTCCCGCAATTCTCTTTATTCCACGTTGAATAAACTGGAAGAAAAAAGTAAAATATCTGCAGATGAAAATGCTGCAATCAAATCGCGGATCACTTTTACCAGCGAGCTCAAAGATTTATCTCCGTGCAATCTTGTCATCGAAGCGATCATTGAAAATCTTGACATTAAGAAAAAACTATTCGCCGATCTTGAAGCATTAACTGCTCCGGGAACTGTTCTTGCATCCAACACTTCTTCGCTTTCTATTACATCAATTGCATCCGCATGCAAGAACCCATCGGCAGTTATCGGAGTTCACTTTTTCAATCCGGCTCCGTTGATGCCGTTGGTGGAAATCATTCCCGGCGTGGCAAGCAATCCTGCGTTCATCAGCACAACGAAAGAATTGATTAACTCCTGGAAAAAAAGTACCGTTCTTACCAAAGACACACCGGGTTTCATCGTAAACAGAATTGCACGTCCGTATTATGGCGAATCCATCCGAATCTATGAAGAAGGCATTGCCGACTTCGCAACAATTGATTGGGCACTGAAAACATTCGGAGGCTTCCGTATGGGTCCATTCGAATTGATGGATTTCATTGGCAACGATATCAATTACAAAGTGACTGAGACTGTTTGGGAACAATTCTTCTACGAACCCCGATTCAAACCTTCTTTCACGCAGAAACGATTGTTCGAAGCCGGTTTCTTCGGTCGCAAAACAGGTCGCGGTTACTACGATTATTCAGAAGGTTCGGTATTACCGCAAGCGAAAACAGATGAAACTCTGGGACGCATGATCACAGATCGCGTCTTGTGCATGCTGATTAACGAAGCTGCAGATTCATTGCACCTCGGCCTTGCAACACGTGAAGACATCGATACTGCGATGACCAAAGGCGTGAACTATCCGAAAGGTTTGCTGAAGTGGGCAGATGAAATCGGTATTGAAGTCGTTCTCCGACAGATTTCCGCTCTGTACGAAGAATACAATGAAGATCGCTATCGGCCATCTGTCATGCTGAAACGTATGGCAGCGGCCGGAAGAAAATTCTACTGAACAATTTCAGTTTAAACTCCACGTTTTCTCTGTATCCTTTACAGCGTTTTCGCGTTATAGTTACGGTTCCGGTCCGAACAGCATGAGAATACTATTCGCCTTCGTACTTCTATTTTCCCTTTTGCCTGAAGCAATTGCGCAGGACAAAGGATATGACCGTGCTTATTACGGCCTGAACATGAATCATGTCAAGCCGGCACGTTTCGTTGCCGCTTCATCAACACCCGCTACGCGCACAATACTTATTGAGTGTCCGTTTGCTTCTGCCGAAATATTGAATCCGACGGCAGCCAATCAGGCCAAAGGTCAGGTGATTGAAAAAGTTCAGCTCGTTTACACCACATATCGTTCTGATGAATCTTTTTCCCAGCAGAAATTAAATCAACAACGACTGAAAAATCTGCAACGCATTCTGCCCGATGCGTTTTCTTCTCCTCTCACCGAATGGCAATTAGTCGGACAAACTGCAGCAACCAATCCGGAAGAAGGAAGGAATTGTTTTCATGGATTCGCTATTACTTACCGTGTTGCGCCATCCGAAACTACAATCAAAGCAGAAAGTGATCGTCTGGATTCCATGTATCATGGCCTGATTACAATACGTAAACCAACCGACAGTTCTTCAATTGAAGATAAAGACGGCAGTAGCACTACTTCACCGGAATTCAAAAAATCTTTCGATATCCCCGGAGAAATAACACATACCGATGGAAGTACAACGATTGTCCCGCGGAATATTCCTGACGACAGCTTGCGTTATTTTATCAAACCATCTTCTCCCGGTTCAACAGTTGTTGAGGCACACTTTTCGGATTCTTCGCACACCACAGTAATTGTAACTGAACGTTTCGAGAATCATAAACGCAAACGCGAATGGAAACTTGAAGAACACCGTACTGATCCGGAAGGAATGGATTTCGGTTCCGGTTATTCCAACAATCCGGATTCGGTTGTAATAACTGCAATTCGCCGCAACGGCTGGACCAACTTCGTGATGGTTTGCGATGTTACATCAAGCATGTCTCCGTACACAGCGCAAATTTTCGCTGCAATGCCATCCGTTATTGAAAACAGAAAATGTAAAGGCGTAATGTTTTTCAATGACGGGGATGGAAAAACAACGAATCAGAAACGCATGGGTAAGGTCGGTGGAATATATTTCACCAAAGAACTTCGAATGGATTCAACATGGATGCTCGCACGGAAATGTATGGCTCGCGGGAATGGCGGCGATTTACCTGAGAATAATGTTGAAGCATTGCTTCAGGCAGAGAAATCAAATCCGGGAGGAGAACTTGTGCTTGTAGCCGATAATTGGGCAAGCCCGCGCGATCTCTCCATGTGCGATGAACTCACTCAGCCGGTTCATGTGATTTTGTGCTGTGCGCGCGGCGGTGTTAATCCGGATTACCTGTTTCTTGCTCGAGTTACGGGCGGAAGCCTTCATTTGCGTGATGAAGACATTACGAATCTTCCGCAAATGAAAGAAGGTGAAACAGTGAAAATCGGAATTCAGACTTTCCTCCTGCACAACGATCACTTCATACCGCTGGAAAACTTTTCCAAACAGTATTGATCATCGCGGATTCAACGCCCAGTAATACAGATTTTCTGAAGAGAAAGAGACATTGCGCAAGTCACACGTGAGATCATCGTACATGATATAAGTTACGGTTTTGGTGAGCGGCACATACGTCATATGATTCACTTCTTTGTTCGTGATTGTGGCTGTGCTGTAACCTTCATACGTATTCATCTGTACACTTCCTCCATTCTCAGAAAGATTACCTGAAGGCAAATTCATATCAACCGACATGATGTAGCCTTGCTTGATATCATTGGCATTACGAATCAGCAATGTTTCCAGTGAATCAATAATCGCTTTCTTATTGAGAATAGCAGTAGAACTGTAATCAATTGTGTACTCCTTCTCCAGGCCCAAAACAGGGCTGTCGGAAATTTTCGGTTCGGACATGGTGATCTTATGTCGTGCGAAGAAATTCTTCATTTTGATCTTATTCGATGGAGTGTTTAATGTTTCACTGATTACAAATCGTGAATGAAATACATCGAACTCTCCTTTAGTATCTGCTTTATTCTTCTGCGGTAATGCACAATAATCTCCTCCGTAAACATGCGCAGTACGCAACACCATTACCTTGTCTGCATATTTTTTTATAATCGTGTCAGAGAAAGTCATATACGAACCGCTTACAGCTGTGTCCTGCAGAAAGAAGTACATTGAAATTCCTGCCGCTGCATCTTTCTGTTCTTTCAAACATGATGACGGATAAAATGCTTCTGTGTAAAGTGTCTGCTTCAATAACGTACCATTCTCTGAATAGGCTTTGCCTGTCCCCGGTGATCCGAGCGAATATGTATTCTCCCACTTCAATTCACCCGTTCTGTAGTATTCCGAACAAACTCCGCTTCGCAGTCCGTCTTTGTACATGTACATCTTCTTCGGCTTTCCGTTACTGTGCCACTCCGCCCATTGTCCGTCAGCGAGATCATTTCTGAATGAGGCCTGAAGAATCAACATTCCTGTTGAATCCCATTCAACATACGCTCCATGTCGCTTGCCGTTGCGCATTTCCGCTTGTGATTTCTGTCGACCATTACTGTAAAACTCTTTGTATTGAGTTGACAGACTGTACAGGTGCGTGTACGATGAGTTGTAATTGTATGAATACACAACCTTGTCCCAACTCATGCCTTCGTTTCGGTTACGCAGATTCAACTTATGCAATTTGCCGTCAACGGCAACATAACACAATGTATCATTCGACTCCACGGAGAAATTTAAAAACTGTTTTACTCTTCCCTTTTCATCCCATTGCTTGTGAATTCCCACAGGTTTTCCTCCTGATGCTGTTGTGCCGAATGTTGCCGGAGTTCCATTTGAATAATAGTAAGAACTCACAACATCGCCTGCAGGCAAGCGCACAATTTGATTAGTCATTACACCTGATTCTGTCCATGTTGCCTGCTGCACAATACACGTATCCTTCTTTCGAACGTTAAAGCCTTCCTTCACGGGAAACTTCAATTCACCGAACTCACATTCATAATTCATCTGCGACTGTACTTTTCCTGACGCGTAATAATAAACTATGCCTATTGTAGTTTTCCCTTCACGATAAAATTCTTCGCGTTCCTTAACGCCATCTTGTCGATAATAAGTCCACGTCCCTGTTTTACCGTAAAACGGATATGCCGGATATGCACCTCTATTTCTTACACGATAATCGAACGAATTGAATGTTCCTTGGGTTCTGATCTTACCATCGGAATGATACTCGCGATAAATTCCGTAATCTGCGTAAGTGGTGTGATAGCCTGCACTGTCAAACGCATTGGCATCCTTAAACTGCTGCTCTGTAAAATACTGCACGTCGCGTTTGTGAAAGAAGCGCATCGTTCTTACAGAATACAAATACGGTCTTATTTTACCTTTGGCATCATAGTATTGTTGATATTGTTTCTGAATGTATAGCTTCTTCTTATCCTTTGTCAGAAATTGTACTTCATAATAATTCGTATCCTTTCCATTCGGAAAATAAGCGATGCGCTCCATACAGATGGAATCGTTTTTTAATCCGTGCAGATAAAAAACCTGATAATTGGTAAGCACCTTCCCCGATCCGTAATACTTCGACCACTCTTCTTTACCGTTATAGAATTTGCGCAGCTGGGTCGTATCTTTTGAATAATAATTGATAGAGTATTCTACACCGGTAAATACTTTATCGGTGGCTCTGACTTTTATTTTCTTCGTGTAATAATCGTACACAAGATCAGATGCTGGCAGATAGACCGTTTTCTGTGCGGAAACTGCTCCGCAGCAGATGAAAAGGGTCAGCAGAAGGTTAATTAGTGTTTTCACGCCTCTAGGATGCGGATGCTGCAGGAATTCCATAAACGAATTAAAGAAAAATGTTCCGCATGATCCTTGAATTATCCGCTCATTCTTACTTTTATGAAATGAAACAACCGGAACTTTCAAAGGCTGTGGTCGACAAAATGATGGCCCAGGATTGGTTTTCACAGTGGCTCGGAATTGAAGTGATGAAAACGGAACCGGGTTCCTGCGAACTGCGCATGGTTATACGTCACGAAATGCTCAACGGGTTCTCCATTGCACATGGCGGCATTACCTATTCACTTGCTGACAGCGCGTTGGCATTTGCGTCAAACGGTCACGGGAGAATGGCTGTTTCAGTAGAAACTTCCATTTCACACACAGAACCACTACGCGAAGGAGATATTATCACCGCGTATGCTGAAGAAGTAAGTCTATCCAATAAAATCGGAATCTATCACATTAAAGTGCTGAACCAGAAAAATGAAACGGTGGCTTTATTCAAAGGAACCGTATACAGAACAGGTAAAGATTGGTTTCCTGAGTCGGGCAGCTAACGTTTCCCGCTGACACGCACCTTGCAAGCTTCCAGGCATCTTACAAATTCCTTCTTCACTAACGGATGCTGATTAAAACGGAAGGTTTCTTCCTTTTCACGCGTTTTAATAATGTAAATCTGTCCTTTCTTGTCGGAAGAGAAATGCAGCTCCTTAATATCTTTCAATGCATAAACAGTTGCTGTTCTCCAGCACCCGCGACGTATTTCCAAACGATCCTGAAATAATTCTATTACGGGCGGGCCGATAATTCCCATTGCTATCGGAAGCAAACTCAAAAGTGTTCCGGAGATACCGATGACATAATTGCCCTGAGAAAGCTTATATGCGCAATATGCAACTCCTGCCACACCGGCAAGAATGGTAAGCACTGCAACCAATCGCGCAGTGTTAAGTTTCAAAGTGTAGAAAATCGGAGCTGTATTCATGAACGGCAAAGCTAATCATTCGGAAATGAAAAAGGCTGCCCTTAAGACAGCCTCTTCCAACGATATAATTCTGTTACTTCACAATGATGCGCTGCACATTGTTTCTTCCGTTCACGTTGACGTTGACGAAATAAATTCCGGAAGCAAGTGCGCCTGCATTCCACTCCACGCGATGTGTACCTGAATTCATTGCAGTGGTTTGCTGCAACACCTGAACCATGCGACCTTGCGCATCAGTCACGTACAACATAACATCGGATTCTGTTTCAATACTGAAATTAATTACGGCGTTATCGTTTACCGGATTCGGGAACACATTCACACCCGTTGTGCTTACATTCTCTGTGATCGCCGTTGCATAGTTGTGGGCCGGGAATACCACATTGTCAACCCACGCACAATCGCTGCCATCGTCAACTACATAATCCTTCTTGTACTCCCACTTGAAAGTATGCACACCCGGAGTAACTGCGTAAGCAAATCGTGTCCAGTTTTGTGTTCCCGACCACTGACCCTGCAACTGGTTGTCAACGTAGAAATTCAGGAAGTCGTAATTCTGTTCGGAAGAAACAGCGCGGAAGAAAGAAATACTGTCATTGTTCAGTACGTTGAGTGTGATCGACATCACCGACATCTGATTTGAGCCGATTGCACCTGACTTGGAACAGTATGTATCATCATAAGCATTATCAGTTGTAGTAAACCATGGCAGATTTCCACTTGTTACCCAAGGGAACTGTGTAAAGTCGTTGGTTTCGTAATCTTCCATCGCAATGCTGATGCGCTCGTAGTACGTAGTTGTAACGCTGTAAGCACCTGCAGTTGCAGTGTAAGTCAGATCAACTGTAGTTCCGATTGTCGCAGCTCCGGAAACTGTTACGCTGAAAATAGCATTAACAGTTCCATTCACAACAATTGTTCCCAATGGTAAATTGTTATTATTGATTGTCAGCAAAGGATTGGTCGTGGTAAGAACCCCAATGCATGATGGAGTGGTTGAATGTCCATTGTTCCCGGTAGGAATAATGATGTTCAGTGTTTCAGACGGATCCATCACACTGTTTCCATTCGCTGCTGCATCGTCAACTGCAACGTTCCCTGCGGTTAACGCAGGTGCATGCAATGTTTCAGTAAAGGTGTTCGTCCATGTATTACTTGCGCCATCAGTAATTGTAAGAGTGAATGTTGCCACATGCATATCCGGCACATTGGAAGCAATTGTTGCTGCGTACGCAGTGGTTTGCGCCTGCGTTGCATTCACTGCTATGTTGCCGAAACTCTCATTCGCGTCTGTAATCGTCACATATGGATCTGTTGTGCTGAGCACGGCACTCACGTTATTTGCGGTAGACGCTCCAACGTTATTCAACGAAACATCGAACAAAACGTTCTCCGCAAAATCGCCGAAGTTGTCGTTATTTCCTGCAGGATCAGTAAGTAAATGTGAAGCTGTAACCACGTAAGGTCCTGAAGCCGGAACAACCAATGCATGTCCGAGATACGGAATGTGATTGTAAGCAACTGCTGTAACGAACATGGTGTCAACAACAGAAAGCGGAGCGAAAGAAATTGTAACACTGTTGTTCACTACTGTTCCTGATCCGAGGATTGTACCGTTCTGATACAACGTAACGAATGCATCATTTACAGAACAATTCACAGTAAACTGCGTTGCACCTAAAGTTGCTGTTGCAGGATGTGTAACTGTCATGCTCATCGGATTCAATGTTCGTACCATGAGTGAAGGATCTCCGAACATCGTCCATGTATCGGTCATTTCGTCTCCGCCTTGACCGTAAGCATCGTTCATCTTCAGACATCCGTTCAGACAGATTCCTCCGAATGTGCGTTTGATGTTTCCGGAATATGTCTCAGTCAGAATTGCATTCATCTCATCCTGGCCTTCCATTGGAGGATTCCAGCTCTGATTGATGGTTGACATGAAATTCGCTACTGAACCTGTAGGCAAATCCAGAGTCGGATGCTTTGCACGAAGGAACGCTTCTGCAAAACAAGTCTGATTCACGAAATCACCGGTAACACATCCAACAATGATTACCAATGGCCACTGATGAATATTTGTCAGTGCGTTTACATCGTTGTTGTTGAACCCGGTTGTTACGATTGAAGTTGAAGAACCGTGACCTGTGTAATTGAATAATCCTACTCCGCCATTGATTGCGGTTGCACAATCGGAAGCAGTCGGGTTGCCCGGTGCATCACCGCCGCCCTGTGAACCATCGTACAATTCAATAAACGTATTGTAGTTGTACGCCATCAATTGCGCACCGATATTCTGCTCGTGCTCATAATCCATTTCGTTATCATCTCCAGGCCCTTGGTTGGAAGCCACACCAAGACAAGTCTCGTAGTAAGTTCCGGCTGCAGGAGTGATTTCATATTCCATAGTTCTCTCAAGAACAAGATCAAGTTCCTGAACGGTCTGAACGGAGAAACGACCGATGAGTAATTCAGGATAATGATCACTTCCTGTGATCATGGCATAATCCTGATCGGAAGGGCCGTATTGCGTAGTGTTCGGTGTAATCTGAGGCGCATCTCCAACAAGCAGTACGAAAGCATTGTTGTTTGTATTGTAGAAATTGGCAACATAGGCTTTAATCGAACTTGCACTGTTTCCAATCGTCGCGATATCAACTAATGTGGTTTTGATTCCACTCTTATTCTTCCAGAGAATGTAAGGAGCAAGTGCAGGAATATAATTCGCGTGAGAAATGATCAGCATTTCACCCTGTTCACCAACGGGTGTATAACGACTCTGATTTACAAATTCGTAATTCACGAAGTGACGCTGATAAATTGCATCAAACTCAACTGTAACAGGACGTGCGTTGCCGCGTAACTCATTCAACCCTGTTCCGGGAACGGATTCAATACGCACTGTAATCTCATCATACACGCGAAGTGTTTTTGTAATTGCGTTGTAGCGGAATGGATAAACATGTACCGCTTGTCCGCGATAATCACGAAGCACATAAGGAGCATTCAGTTCAGTTTCAGCAAGCGGAAAAAATGCATTGCGTGTGTATTCTTCTCCGTACACAAACGGTACAGATGCAGGATCCTGATCGCGATATAGATTTCCTTTTGATGGCGCAATCTGAACGTTCTGCAAATCGTGATATTCTGCAGACACAACCACAACGTTTGTATTTCCTGCATCCGGAATTACGACAGAAGCTGTCAGTTTTTCCACATCAGGTGCACCTTGACGCAAAACCGGTGTTCCCTGATCCACAGTTGCAATGAACTGTTGTCCTTGCGGTGTTGTTACAGGACGCAACACCGTTGCTCCCGGAGAGAACTTCAAAGTGGTAGCGTAATCATCGGAACTGATTACCTCAATGGAAGTCTGAACGGATTTCGTTTGCTGAGCAGAAACCGCATTCAAAGCGCCAAGGAATACGAGACTGAATAAAATTCTTTTCATGAATGTAAGTTTAGGCGTGCGTTGAGCGTTACACGTTGACTTTAAAATTCTCCATTTTCCGAGACAAAACCAAATTCAGAATCACATTATCTTAACATTATCAGAATACCGTTCAATTAACTCAAATTCGGAGTTTTTACCGGTCTGATTTGTCAGCGATTTGTCAGCTAAATTCCGAATCAATTTCAAACAGGATTCTCCGTAAATCAAGGAAACCATTAACGCGCGATGCGTACGTTCCGTATTTCAGTGGATAAAGAGTAACTTTGGCACCGAATTACAATGACAGAAATTATGAATCTCCAATCAGCATATATCATCGGCGGCGTTCGTACCGCTATCGGAAATTTCGGCGGAACTCTTGCTCCTGTACGCACTGACGACCTCGCGGCATTTGTTTTAAAAGAATTACTTGCTCGTCACCCGCAATTAAACCCTGATTCCATCGGCGACATCATTCTTGGGTGTGCCAATCAAAGCGGCGAAGACAACCGCAATGTGGCACGCATGGCAGGACTGCTTGCAGGAATTCCTGTAACGGTTCCGGGAGAAACAGTAAACCGCTTGTGTGCATCAGGACTTTCCGCTTCAATGGCCGCAGCCCGAACAATCATGACATCGGAAGCTGACATCATGATTGCCGGAGGAGTGGAAAACATGACACGCGGACCATGGGTGATTTCCAAAACATCAACTCCTTATGGACGTGACGCGCAGATGTTTGATTCCAGCTTCGGATGGCGTTTCATCAATCCGAAAATGAAAGAAATGTTCGGAACCGATGCGATGGGAGAAACTGCAGAAAATCTCGCTGAACGCGATTCCATTTCCCGCGAAGATCAGGATGCATTCGCTCTTTGGTCGCAGCAAAAAGCAAGCAAAGCACAGGCAGCAGGACGATTTGCAAAAGAAATCGCTGCGCTCTCCATTCCGCAACGTAAAGGCGATGCGTTGGTATTCGGCACTGACGAATTCATCAAACCGAAAACAACACTCGAAGGACTTGCCGCACTGAAAGCGTCATTCCGCAAGAACGGAACTGTTACTGCCGGAAATGCATCAGGACTCAACGACGGTGCAGCAGCATTGTTGCTTGCTTCCGAGCAGGGAATTAAAGATCACAAGCTGAAACCACTTGCGAGAATCGTTTCATCCGGATTTGCAGGTGTTGAACCTCGCATCATGGGAATCGGACCTGTTCCGGCTACGCACATGGCTTTGAAAAAAGCCGGGATCACAATGGATCAGATTGACATTATCGAACTCAACGAAGCGTTTGCAGCACAATCCCTGGCTGTAACACGTGGACTTGGACTCTCAGACACAGACCCTCGAATTAATCCTAACGGCGGAGCAATCGCATTAGGGCATCCTCTCGGAATGAGCGGCGCACGTATTCTTAATTCTGCAGCAATTGAACTCCACGAGCAGAATAAGAAATACGCACTCGTTACGATGTGTATTGGTGTCGGCCAAGGCTACGCTGTGATAATAGAGAAAGTATAAAATGAAAATCCGGGCAACCCTTCTACTCTTTTTCGCATTCTTATCAATTTCATTACCGGCACAACTCTTTCTTTCTGAGGTTGAGAAAGGATTCAAGGCGCTGGATAAAAATGAATTTGACAAAGCGCAGAATATATTCAGAGAAATTCTCGCATCTGACAGTATAAACTGTCCGGCTCATTTCGGTTTGGCGCGACTTTATTTCACTAAGGGATTCACCGGTTTCAGTGCAGACAAGGCGCACGGGGAAATCAAAGCAGCTGATCGTGATTACGCTTCCGCCGACAAAAAGGAAATCGGAATCATGAATCGTTTGAATATTAATACATCAGCGATAAATGATTTGAACAGAAGAATTGACGACGAATTGTTCAGCACAGCCGCTGCTCAGTTTTCCACCGATGCATTGACTCAGTTCATTGCAACATATCCCGACAACCGGAATATTGAAGAAGCAAAAATGCTCTTGCAACAGCTTACGTTCTTTAATGTCTCCGCATCCAATTCCGAAGAAGCACTTGACGCATTCATTGAGAAAAACAAAGGAAGCAGTGTATCTGAAAAAGCAATGAAAATCAGAAACAAACTGGCCTTCCAGAAAGCAAAAGCGGCGAATACGATAGAAGCACTCGAGCAATTCATCGGCACACACCCCGATGCCGATGAGATTGAAGAAGCTAAAGTTGCATTGGCAAGTCTGAAGTTTGCAGAAGCAAAAACGCTGAACACAATTGCTGCATTTGACAGTTTCATGGTGAATTATCCTGATGCACTGGAATTCAACGAAGCGATGAATCTGCGGAACCAACTTGCGTATATTTCATTGCTGGAGGAACAATCGAAACTAAAATCAGCGCAGCTCAATCAGAAAGATGCGGTTATTGAAGAAACAGGAAACCGGTTGAATCTTTTGCTCGCCGGCTTAGGTGTTGTTGTTCTGCTGGCCGGTGTTCTGCTCTGGAGTTATTATCAGAAAAGAAAGTCCAACAGAGAAATTCTCCATCAGAAAACAATCATTGAACAGAAGAACACGGAAATAGTTGACAGTATCAATTATGCGCAACGGATTCAGCAGTCGCTTTTACCTGATGCAACTGCATTGAAAGCGCTTCCGGGAAGTTCATTCGTATTTTTTAAGCCGCGTGATATTGTGAGCGGAGATTTCTACTGGACAGCGCAGTCCGACGATTATCATTTCGTTGCAGTTGCCGACTGTACAGGTCATGGTGTTCCCGGCTCACTGGTATCGATGATCGGAATCAACTTTCTGAATCAACTTGTGAATGAATCCGGCATTACGGATCCCGGCAAAATTCTGGATCTGTTGCACGTGAAAATTTCCACAACACTGAATAAAGATGCAAGCAATGCTTCGCAATCCACACGCGACGGAATGGACATTGCGCTTTGCCGTATCAATCCCAAAACAAGAGAAATTGCATTCAGCGGCGCAGTGCGTCCTCTGCTTTGTTTTGATAATGACGGAATGAAATTCATCAAGAGCGGTATGTATTCCATTGGCGGAATTAAATCGTTGACGGAAGAACCCTTCTCCACGCAATACATCACTTCAAAAGGAGAAACAACATTGTATCTGTTTACTGATGGTTACGCAGATCAATTCGGCGGTGAGCAAGGGAAAAAATTCAAGATGAAAAAACTGCGCGAATTGCTCGAGCAACTGAGTACTACACCGTTTGAAAAGCAGGAACAGCAATTACGCAGATCTTTCGATCAGTGGAAAGGCATGAACGAGCAGGTAGATGATGTCTGTATTCTTGGATTGAAATTCTGATGAACGACACACCGATCACACTTGGAAATTTCCGCGACGAAATTGATGAGCGCAACCTGGAACGAGGGTGGTTCTATTTTCAGAAAGGCTGGGTTCGTAAACCGAAGGAAATTCTGCCTGGATATTTCGAAGCAATTGTTCAGGAGGTTTCAGCCTATGCCGTTTCATGGTCAATGGATGATGAAGGAACCTTCTCGGATGATTTCTGCACGTGTAACGAAAATCAGTCGTCTGTTTGCCGCCACAAAGCAGCAGTGCTGTTCAGAATTGAGCAGGATCGGGAATCGCAGCAACCGAAAAGTGAGCATATTATCTGATTCTGTCGTCTTATGACAGGAAAATCCCGTTCATGGACGTGTAATATTACAGATCCGGCTCAAGTACAGAATTACCGCGAATTCTACAGAAAATCAGATAAATCAGTCGATTTTAAAGCTTTTGAACGCGTACTAATTCAAACCGAACGCGATGCAGTTGACGTGATATTGCGTATTTTTGAAATATCAACCTAGAAACAAAGAACTCTCTCATGAAAAAATTATTACTCACAGTTGCTTCTGCTGCAATGTTCGTTGCGGTTTCTGCGCAGGGAAATATCCCGAACTCAGGATTTGAAACATGGACTAACGCAGGTACGTACGAAGATCCTGCTAGCTGGACAACATTCAACGTATTATCGAATTCATTGTTCGGAAGTAATCCTGTTTCTGTATTCAAAGAAACTACTAACCCGCATTCAGGTTCTTTCGCAGCTCGCATGACCAGCGTTGGACTTACATCTAACCCAGCTCCCGGAGATGTTCCGGATACAGTTGGTGTGATGTTCACAGGTTCTTTCAACTTCGTTCAAACGAACGTTGACTTCGGTTATGTTTTCACTAGCCGTCCGCAAGACATCAACTGGTGGAGCAAATACACACCAGCTGCAGGTGGCGATTCAGGATTTGTCCTTTGCGTTCTTACTCATTTCAACGGCACTACAACAGATACTGTTGCATGGGGTGGAGCGGTGATCAACACGGAAGCAAATTGGACTCAACACACTTCAACTCTCTACTACAATCCGCTTTTACCAGCGAATACACTGCCTGACACCTGCATCATTCTTTGCTCTGCAACAGACGACGTTTACCTGCGTGCAGGAAGCACATTGTGGATTGACGACATGAGCTTCAGCGGATGGGTTGGTTTGGATGAAACTCCAGCGCAGCGCGAAGAAGTAGCTGTATTCCCTAATCCGGCTACAGAAAACGTAACGTTCACCGTTAACAACGATAACGCTTCACGTGTTCAGATTTATGACATGACTGGTCGTATGATTTCTGACGAAATGTTTACAGGTCGCAGAGTACAACTCAGTACCGATGAACTTGCATCCGGAATGTACACGTACACTATCGTTGATGCGAATAATCAAACAATGAACCGCGGTAAATTCACCGTGAAGTAAATCTGATCGCACATCAGTCGGAAGCCGTCATCTGAAAAGGTGGCGGCTTTTGTTTTGCAGTTCATGCAGGTTGCAATGAACATAGTATTCGTACTTTCGCAATATGATATACGAATTCAATGGTTACCGTCCGGTTGTTCACGAATCTTCATTCGTGCATCCGCAGGCGTGCGTTACAGGCAATGTGGAAATCGGTCGTGATGTTTACATTGGGCCCGGCGCTGCTATTCGCGGTGATTGGGGAAAGATCATCATCAAAGACGGTTGCAATGTTCAGGAGAACTGCACTATTCATATGTTTCCCGGCGTAACTGTTGTGCTCGAAGAAGGTGCACACATCGGTCACGGAGCAATTATTCATGGAGCGCACGTTGGGAAAAACTGTCTGGTAGGAATGAACGCAGTGCTGATGGATAACGTTGAACTCGGTGATGAATGCATCGTTGGTGCATTGACTTTTGTTGCAGCCGATACAGTGATTGAAAAACGCAAAGTGGTTGTCGGCAATCCGGGCAAAGTGGTGAAAGATGTAAGCGATAAAATGATTGAGTGGAAGACGAAAGGAACAGAATTGTACCAGCAGCTACCGAAAGAACTTCATGCCACTTTGAAAGAATGTGAGCCATTGCGTATTCCGGCTCCGTTTGATCCGGGTGTACAAACGCAATACAAAACCTGGAATGAAACAAAGTAGTTCACGCAGGATCATTTGAGTAATGAAAGGCGAAGCGATCATATTGGGAAAATATTTGTTGGGAGGAGAAACTCCCGATGATCATTCCGTCACTTTGTTTCTCAATGCTGCGCAACACGTCGATCTCGTTGTGCCTGAATCTGAAAAGAAAGTTTATTTATGGGCGATGGATCATCCGCTTTTTCTCGGTGCTATAGACAGCGCGCTCGCTTTCGGTTCCAATGATCACATCCTGCGCAGAAAATTGCTTTTGATGAGTGCTATTCTGGAAAGCAACCCGCGTTATGCAGCACTGTTTCTTACACAGAAACGTTCTCCGTTTTATTTCTTCGTTTTTCTTTGGGTTGGATTCCGCGCGATTTGTAAGGCGGTGGTTGGGAAAATGATTCTGTTGGTAGTGTAGATTAGACGTTAGAGGGCGCTGCGCGCTGATCGGTGTGCTTCGCACGATCGGGGCACTTCGTGCTGATAGGAATGCTTCGCATTGATCGGGCGCTGCGTGTGTAGAAATGCGAAATCCGAAATCCGTAATTCGCAATCCTCAATTCTCAATTCTCAATCATCATGCCCCTTTACATTCTTCAGCTTTCCGTTCTTCCACAAATATTCTTCTTCCTCCTGCGCTTTCTTTGCTGAATCGCTTACGTCTTTGTCTTCGAGTTTCGATAAATCCGGCTGACCTGCATTGATCCATGCCGTGTACCACAAACTGCCAACCATGAGAATCGAGGCGCGCATTCTGCGTTCTACCATTCCGTTTAATGCGCGATTGTATGCACTTGTGAATTCCTGACTGTATGTTTTGATTGTAACGTTGCCGCGCTGCTCAAATGCATACTTCCTGTCTGAAGGTGTTGACTTCGTCAAAGCTGCTTCGAGTTGCAATACGGAATCTACCTGCGCATGACTTGCTTTCACAATATCCCACGATGTGTTGATCACCGACTCTACGTAAAACGCGCGACCTACAAAATAATCGTATTGCTCACCGTAAACTTCCGGAACACGTGATTCCCAGAAACCGTGAATACCGTGCTGATTGGTGAGCTGTCCGTTGTAATTTTCTGTAGTGTGCAAAGGAACATGCGCATCACCAACGTAATGTCCAAGTTCTGCAGACAAACGTAAAATGCGATCTACGTCACCTTGACGAAATGCATCCGCCAAACGATACGTCATTACATCAATCCACCACGGAACAATTCCGTAAGCGTTCAAAGTATCTTCTGAATACTTCGCAACGGCTTTCTTCCAGAACTTCGGCATACTGTCGAATGCAGACGGGCCATAATGATCGATATCGATGTAATGTCGCGGCGCTTCTTCCGGTATGGAATAACGTCGTTTGTCAGGATCAACAGCGTGCTCGGTGATATACTCAATGTGTTTCTTGTAGAAACCGATCATCTCGGGCGGCAAAGTGAAAACCGCCATGCGATTGATACGCTTGTGTCCGTAAAATCCCCACGCTTCCGCTTTCTCAGAAGGCAAAGCAATCCACACCAGCGGAACCGCTATGAGCGCAACAATGATAATACGAATGAAATTTCGCATGGATGAATTTACTGAATCAGAATCAATTCTGAAATAAGAAGATGTTAAGTCTTCATTTTCACCAATGCGCCGTCTTCCAATACAGGAATCACATCGGTCATGTCCATCTGCAAGCAGTAGCGGATATCATCTTTCAATCCCAACTTCCACAAACGCTGCTTATGCGAAGCTTTTGCAAGAAAACGAGCCGGAGATTTTTCCGCCATCTGGAAGAGGTATTTCAATGCCAGACAACCGTCACCAAGTTGTAACTCAGGACGACGTTTCAGCAACTCATGTGTTACCGCTCCTGCGAATAGAGAATCTTCCAGATTGAATCTGTTCTTCCATCCCGAACACAAAAGCAACACATTGCGATCCTGCTTCACAAGCCAATCGCACAATGCAGAAATATTGGTGAAGGCTCCTACCACAACTTTGTACGCATACTTTGATGCTTCAATCGCCTGCGTTCCGTTTGTAGTGGTGAGTGCAATGGTTTTACCAACGATATCCGGCCCCATGTAATCGAACGGAGAATTTCCGAAATCGAATCCTTCCACTTTGATGGCATCGCGCTCTGCTCCTGCAAGCATTCCCGATTCTTTCAATCGACGCGCTTCTTCCACTGAGGCCACCGGAATGATTTTCTCGGCACCATGATGGAATGCAGTGCAGATTGCAGATGTTGCTCGCAACACATCAATGATCACGACAATATTTTCTTCATCGCGATACACCGGATAAAGTGCAGGCGAAAAGCAGGCGTCAATCTTAGGAATCTTTGATTCGCTCATCGATTACTTCTTGAAGAAAGGAATTTTCACTACCTGCGCTTTCAGCGCTTTATCGCGGATCTTGATGTAAATCTCAGAGCCTGATTTGCTGAACTCCGTTTTCACATAACCCATTCCGATTCCTTTTTGCAATGAAGGAGATTGAGTACCTGAAGTCACTTTACCGATAATGTTACCTGCAGCATCTGCGATCTCGTAATCGTGACGCGGAATACCACGGTCGATCATTTCGAAACCAACAAGCTTGCGCGCAGTTCCTTTTTCCTTCTGTGAAAGCAGAAGATCTTTATCATTGAAGTCTTTGTTGAACTTCGTGATCCAGCCTAAACCTGCTTCGATCGGTGAAGTTGTATCGTCAATATCGTTTCCGTACAAACAGAATCCCATTTCAAGACGCAGTGTATCGCGTGCTCCCAAACCGATAGGTTTGATTCCGAACTCTGCACCTGCTTCGAAGATGGCATTCCACATGTCATCAGCAACTTCGTTATCGAAATAAATTTCGAATCCGCCTGCGCCGGTGTATCCTGTATTTGAAATCACCACGTTGTCTTTGCCTGCGAACTTCCCTTTGGTGAAGTGATAATATTCCATTTTGGAAAGGTCAACGTCAGTGAGTTTCTGCAATGCTTTGATTGCATTCGGCCCCTGCACGGCAAGCAAGGAAGTGCGATCTGAAATGTCTTTCATGTCAACACCGAATGTGTTGTGCTTGCTGATCCAATCCCAATCTTTCTGAATGTTGGATGCGTTTACAACGAGCATGTATGTTTTCTCATCAATGCGGTACACGAGCAAATCGTCAACGATTCCGCCTTTACCATTCGGCAGGCAGGAATACTGAACGCGGCCATCGTACAGCTGAGCAGCATCGTTGGAAGTAACTTTCTGAATCAGATCCAGCGCCTTGTCGCCTTTCAGAATGAATTCTCCCATGTGGGAAACATCGAATACACCAACAGCATTGCGAACTGTCAGGTGTTCTTCATTCAATCCTGTGTAAGATACCGGCATGTTGTATCCGGCAAAAGGAACCATTTTTGCTCCGAGAGCAATGTGTTTCGCTGTAAGAGCTGTATTTCTGAGTGTTTCTGTTGCTTCCATGATTTTCAATTGAAAAGCAAATTTAACATTCTCAGCCCACGAAAGGGAGAAAACCAATGGAAAATCAGTAGAAATCGACTATTTCAACAACTGTTGAAAGTGTTTGAGGTATTGAGATTGCCACGCATTCACAGAATACCGCTCCTCCACTGTTGCCGCTCCGGCTTGTCCGAGCTGATCTCTGAGCTCTTTAGATTCAATCAAGCGGATAAGACATTCTTCCCATTCCGAATCCGCTGAAGCGAGGCAACCGTTTTGCATATGAGAGATGATCTCGGTATTCACACCGACAGGCGACATGATCGTTGGAATTCCCAGCGCCATGTACTGCAGACCTTTCAGTCCGCATTTTCCTTTTGCCCATTCATCATCAGGCAGCGGCATGATTCCGATATCGAAGGAAGACAACTCTTTGATTTCATCGTCACGTTTCCAGGCAATACCCGTAATGTTCAATTCGTCATTACGGTATGATGCATCGCCGATAACCTTGATTACGATTCTGTCGCCGTACTTTGCTTTGATCTTCCGCAGAAACGGCAATGCATGCTCAAAGTGTTTGATAGTGGTCAATGATCCGCTCCAACCGATCACAATTTTTCCGGAATCGCGAGGAACATCCATTCGACGGTATTCTGTCGTATCAATTGTGGTGGGAACAATAACCACGTTGCGATTAAACTTCGAAGCATAATCAGCGAGATACTGATTGCCCGCGAACGCGAGATCACACAATGAAATAATGTCGCCCGTTTTCCCCGGATTCTTCAACCAGCTGAACATCCGATTCGCATCAGAAATATCAAGATGCCAGATGGCATCGTCGAAATCAAAAACCAGTTTCGCTTTCGATTTGGCGAACAATTTTTCGAAACGAATCGACTTGGTGAGTAAAGCTTCGCGGAAAATGAAAATGATATCATAATCATACGCGTGCGCAACGTTGTTCTTACGTGTTTGAACCGCTCTTCTGTGAATTCCGAATTTAGCGATATAGTTCCCGGGCTGATAGAGAATCTTATCATCATCCGCAGAGATGATATACGAAAGCTCACAATCGAATCCGTTTGCTTTCAGAAAAGAGAAATACTGCTCGAACCGGAAGCGTTGTCCCGGCGCGCGCCCTTCACGATGTGAGGCTACAAACAATATTTTCTTTCTGCCGCTCATTTTCTTGCAACCACGTGCCAATAAGGTTCGTTGTCTGAAAAGCAAATATCCTTCATTCCTGCGTTGTCCAGCATTTCGGTAATTTCTTTTTTGCTGAAACGCTTTTCAAGCGGAGTGCCGAAGCGATCCAGTGAATCGTTGCGAATGACCTTCCAGGGTTTATCCGCGTAGTAAGAAAGCGGAACTTTCTTTGATCCTGCTTCAGAAAACAATCGGACGAATCGCGTTAACGCAACAAACGGAAGATAAACAGTTACAGCAATGAAATCGCAGAAGAAATTCTTCAGTCCTTGCGGCATAGAAGAAATTACAAGTCGCACGAAATTGGAACAATGGAATATGAACTTATATAAACCACTGCGATTGTCGAGACTGTAATAAATGTACAAGAGCAACCATCCGTTCTTTTTCACCATTGAAGCCGCTTCGGTAATTGCTCCTTGCGTATCCGGCAAGTGATGTACCACACCGAGACTGAACACAAAGTCGAATGATTCCTTATCGAACGGAATGCATCCGTAACCGGCACGTGTAACGCGTACATTTCCGCAAGACTGCGTGAGTTTCACCGCAGGAATTACTGCTTCACTCGGATCAATGGCTTCCACGAATCCGGCACGTTGTGAAATGAATTTCGACCAACGACCTGAACCGCAACCGATATCAAGACACACCGAATTTTTGTTCAGCATGTTCTCAGTTACAATGTCGAAATACTGTTCGCCTGCACGTTGAATTTCCGCTTCGGTGAAAGTTCCGAAACGGTTCCACTCTTCTCCGAACGATTCCACCGTTTTAGAATCGGCATTGATATGCTGAGATGTAAAATCAGCCACAGCTGTTCCCTTCACATCAGCATTACCATGCGGTTTCCGGTTATAAGGAATCATTCCGTTACGATTCACAGATGATTAATCTTCCAGCCAGATCGGCGGAAGTTTTTCGAGAATTTCTATTTCTCCGAAGCGTTTGCTCTTGCGCACACCTGCACTTTTAGCCCATTGCGCCATTCGGCTCAGACCCTCCTCAAGTGAAGTGAGCGGTACTTCTCCGAAAATCTTCTTCACTTTGGAGTGATCAGCATGCGCATGAACTACTTCATTGCGTGCTTCGAGATAACGGATTTCGCCTTTGATTCCCATGGCTTTCATGGTCAGCGTAGCGAGTTCGTTAACCGAATAATCTTTATCTGCTCCTATATTGAAAACCTGATTCTGCGCTTCCGGAAGGAATGCAGAGTTTACTATTGCAGGAACTATATCTCCAATGTAACTGAATGCGCGTGTTTGAGAGCCATCGCCGAAAACAGTTAACGGTTTATTCTGCATGAGCTGATTCATGAAGATACCAACCACATTGCGATAGCGATCACCGATATTCTGATATTCACCGTACACATTATGCGGACGGAAAATCACATAGTTCAATCCGAACATTTCATGTGTTACACGCAAATCCTGCTCCACGGATAACTTGGCAATTCCATACGGATCTTCAGGAACAGGAACCATTTCTTCACGCATCGGTGGCTTCAATGCTCCGTAAACCGCAATTGAAGAGGTGAACACAAACGATTTTACTTTGTGCTTTACAGATGCATTGATCAGATTAACGCTCCCGATGAGGTTATTGGTGTAATTAAAACGCTTGATGAAATGACTGAGTCCTTCTGCAGCATAAGCAGCAAGATGGTAAACGTATTCGAAACGGTACTTTTCAAACAACTCATCAATCAACGCGTGATCGGTAACTGATCCCTTTACGAATACAGCACCTTGAGGAATGTTTTCAGTGAATCCGCCCGACAGATCGTCAAGCACAACAACAGTATGTCCGTTCTTCAGCAACGCATGCGCCACATGCGCCCCGATAAAACCTGCCCCACCGGTAACAAGTGTAATTGCCATAGAGGCAAATATAACCTGAGTTGACTGAATAACCTCAGTTTTACCCTTTTATTGGTCTTATAAACCTCAGCGAAAGTTTATCTTTACGCCCATGTTGAATCTGAAAGAAGGTTATACACCACGCTGGATTGTTTGGCTGATTGATATTGCCATAACCGCTCTGGCTCTGTTCGTTGCATACCTTCTGCGTTTCGATTTCTCCATCCCGCAAATGGAAATTGACACTTTCCGTGTGGTATTGCCTACGATTCTGGGTGTCCGGGCATTGAGTTATCTCCTGGCGCGTATCCCTTGGGCAATTGTACGCTACATGAGTCAGAAAGATGCAATGCGCATTCTGATTACAATTCTGAGCGGTACTGCTGTATTCTACATTTTCAATCAGATTACATTCCGTTTCGTAAACGGCATCTATTACATTCCGCATTCCATACTGCTTATCGAATTTCTCGCCACTACATTCGGACTGATCAGTTCGCGTCTCATTTACAAAGCGCTTTGGACAGAGATTCGCAATCCTTCGAGTCAGAA
The DNA here is from genome assembly GCA_023151315.1 of Bacteroidia bacterium. GTDB lineage: Bacteria > Bacteroidota > Bacteroidia > Palsa-965 > Palsa-965. The sequence goes on along the minus strand of JAKLJE010000002.1, from coordinate 215,152 downwards.
ACGGAACGTTATAATTTACGGAGCCGGAGAATCCGGATTGATCACCAAACGAACCATTGACCGGGACGCTGCATCAGATCAACGTGTTCGCGCATTCATTGATGATGATGAAAGCAAGGCCGGTCGTAAACTGGAAGGTGCAACAATTTATCATACCTCTAAACTTTCTTCACTTCTTGAGAAAAAAGATGTTGAAGAAGTGATCATTTCCATCCAGAACATTTCAGCTCAGCGTAAACAGGAGATTGTTGATTTGTGTCTTTCAAACAATACCAAAGTGCTGAATGTTCCTCCGGTTGCACGCTGGATCAACGGAGAGCTGAGTGTACGCCAGATCCGGAAAGTTCAGATTGAAGAATTGCTGGAACGTGAGCCAATCAAGCTCGATGAAGCGAATATCAGTTCGCAAATCAAAGGGAAAACGATTCTTGTTACAGGGGCTGCAGGTTCGATCGGCAGTGAAATTGCAAGACAGGTTGCACGTTTCCAACCCGGCAAACTGATATTATTGGATCAGGCCGAATCTCCGTTGTACGAACTGGAAATAGAATGTATTGAAAAGTACAAAGACGTACAGTCTGAAGTTGTAATCGGAGATGTTCGGAATTTCCAAAGAATGGAAAATGTGTTCCGGACATTCCGTCCGAATATTGTTTATCATGCGGCGGCTTACAAACATGTGCCGATGATGGAACTCAATCCGTCAGAATCAATTCTCACGAATGTACTCGGAACACGAATTACCGCAGATCTTGCTGTAAAGTACGGAGCTCAGAAGTTTGTAATGGTTTCCACTGATAAAGCGGTAAACCCGACGAATGTGATGGGAGCATCGAAACGCATTGCAGAAATCTATACACAATCGTTGAACAAGGTAAGTCAGACAACCCGTTTCGTAACCACCCGTTTCGGCAATGTACTTGGATCAAACGGATCTGTGATACCGCGTTTCAAACAACAGATTGAAAGCGGCGGACCGGTTACGATTACTGATCCTGAAATCACGCGTTACTTCATGACGATTCCGGAAGCGTGCCGTTTGGTACTTGAAGCCGGCTGCATGGGCAAAGGCGGAGAAATTTTCATCTTCGATATGGGCAAATCAGTGAAGATTATTGATCTGGCCCGCAAGATGATTCTGTTATCAGGTCTTGAGCCGGGCAAGGATATTGAAATTGCCATTACCGGATTACGTCCGGGAGAGAAACTATATGAAGAGTTGCTGAACAACGAAGAAAACACTTTACCAACACATCATCCTAAGATTATGATTGCGCGTGTGGCAGAATACGAATACGAAAAAGTAGCTGCTGATATTGCCGAACTCGTGTCGCTGTTCAACGGACAGAACAATGTTGAGATTGTATCGAAAATGAAGGCGATGGTCCCTGAATACGTGAGTAACAATTCAGTTTTCGAGAAGCTGGATCAGCGTAAATAATTTACTTCTTTCAATCGCTGCTCATATTCCTGCGGCGACATCTGACCGGCGGAATAGGCTCGCGTACAATTCAGAAGATACAGAGCTCTTTGTGCTTGCTCCGGATTCAGATCAACAATATACCGGCACTTATCGCAACTGATGGAATGACGATGAACTTCAGAAGAAGTGAAAAGCGGTCCACTTTCCTTGCTGGTTTCGCGCAGGAGATGCCAATAGGAAACTTCATTGCAGCGATGGCAAGTCAAAGGAAGACAATATCCCAAATCCTGCGTATGACGCGAACTGCTTCTGCTCGAGTAGTACATATTGGAAATGAAGTTAGAAAATTGATAGGTAACTTTGTGGCAAATGAGACACAAAACCGAGATTCAGATTCGATTCAATGACGTAGACGCTTTAGGTCACGTGAACAATGCCGTACATGTTACATGGTTTGAACTTGCACGCATCCGTTTCTTTGATGATACAGTTGGAGGTGATATTGACTGGGAACGCGAAGGAATGATTCTGGCGCATACTTCCATTTCATACAAGACACCGATATACCTGAAAGATCGAATTGAAGTTCAGACATGGTTTTCAAAATCAGGCACGACAAGTTTTGAACTGATGTATGAAATCATCAGAAAAGAAAATGACGGGAGTGAAACTATTTGTGCAACCGGAAGTTCAGTGCAGGTTTGTTTCAACTACAAAGAAAACAAGCCGGTTCCGGTGCCTGAAAGATGGCTTGCGGCGCTCACTGCGTAACATTTTCAATATGATCGGTGTGTACTGAGATTCTTTGAGGAGATAATCGATTTTCACACGAAAGTAGTACGACTTTTAGTAAGTGAAAAATTACTTTCGAAGCACTCACCGGTGTTTCAATCATGAAAATAATTATCACTCTAATCGCTTTATCTTCTTGTATTAACACAGCGTACGCACAACTTGGTGTGTCCGTTGCTCCCTATTTCTGGAGCACACACATGTTCAGCCAACGATATGACAACATCCCGTTGGGTTTCTGCGCAAATGTGAACTACAACAACAAGTTCTTCGCCGAATTCACACACTATCGTTTTCTGGGAGAAAAGAAGTCAGAATTCAGTGAAGATTACGGATACGGTGTTCCATTCGGCGCAGCGCATAGGAATTTCCGCTGGACGGAATTGCATATCGATTACAGTTTATTCGGCAAGAAATGGGAAGACATGGACAAATGGGCTCCCGCAGTAGCAGTAAGAGGTGGCGCGATTTTCAACACTCGAATGACATTACTTGCGCCTCAAGTAGGCCTGGATTCAGTATGGACGCCCAATCCTCCTAATTACTGGGTGGATTCCATCGTTCCATTGAATCGCTATGATATTACCGGTGTCAAACAAACATTAGTAACCGGAGGTTTGTCGATTAAAATTATGCGCAAGAAAAAGGTTCATGCCTCGAGCACAGGAGGTAGTTGGTACAGAAATATAATTAGTGGCGAGGTTTTCTTTGTTCCGGACGGAACAGGAAGCAGCAAAGATTACTACAGGGTAAGGCAATGGGATTTTTATACAGACATTATTTACGCAGCTGCATCCAGCTATGATTCGTATCTGGGTTGGGGAGATCGTCAGGCAAGTACCCGTTCCATTTCAGGAGACGATATACCTGGAATTGAAAATATCGGTTGGCGCTGGGGGATTCGCCATATGGCTTACAATCCACTCGGATTACAATGGGTCATTGAATACGCGCAATTGCCGGGTCAAAAAAACTACCCGAATACAGAAGATCTGGATGAACCAATCCGAAAGAATCGATACTTCCTCATTGGACTGAATTTTACTCTTGGATTTAATGCGGGAGCGAATTAAAGCAAAGATTAATTAACCGGTTGAGCGAAATTCGTTGAAGGATTGTCCGGCAAAACCATGACCCGAATATTATTTTACCTCTTCAGGTTTGCATGTATGCTAAAGAACAAGGAGCATACGGTTCTTGCACTAAACAATTAAATTCCATTCATACAAATAAAAAGCCGTTGCAGCATAGTACTGCAACGGCATACAATTAACCTGTTAATTTACTTTGTGGTTATAATGAACTTATACTGCAACGGACAATCAAAGCAGGCTTTATAATCGTCTCTTTTCTTATCTTTCTTCTTACAACCTTGCTGAATAAAACTTACTGTTGTTGTTTCTCCGGGCTTAACTTTGAAGCCTTCATTTCCACTGAAATTACCTTTCACAAAGTAATCGTAATACGAAAACTGAATACTTCCGCTGAGTTTTGCAGAACCGGTGTTCTTTACTTCAAAATCGTAATACACTGCAATTCCTTTTCGTTTGGTTGCGGTGTATCTGTATTCCCATGTGTAAAGCGTGCCATCACTTCCCTTAACCGTGTCGGCTGTCCATGACGACCATGTTCCGAACGTTGCATTGGAATCCAATTGCACAGCTTGCTGTGCATTCAAACGGGTTGTTGTAGCAAGCAGAATCAATCCGAAGATGATAAAGAGTCTGTTCATAATTTTAACTTTTTTCAGAGTGTAGAAAAATTAGTGAGGTGATTATTTATTGAAGACAAATTTGAAAACTTAACACCGCTCGTATATCACCCGTAAGTAGTATTTTGATGAAGCTACGGAGTTGGAATACGGCAATAGACATTCAGGTTACCTATTACTAAGCACCCGGAATCACCGGAATCTGTTCCAATCAGAAAAGGAAAAACTTTTTCGGGCGCAGTTTATTCAGAGCCTCGGTGCGGGATTGCACCTGCAGTTTAATGTATATGTTGCGAATATGAGTACGCACCGTTTCCACGGAAAGAAAAATCTTCTCTGCGATCTCCTTATAGCGTAAACCCTGATCCAGTAAATGAAGTATTTCACGTTCCCGTGCAGTAAGTGAATCCAGTTCAGAAGATTCTTTTACGCCACTGAATGCGCCAACAACTTTACGGGCAATAGTTGCACTCATTGGTGAACCGCCTGCGTGAATATCGCGTATTGCTGAAACAATTAATTCAGGCGAAGAACTTTTAACGATATATCCTGTGGCACCGCGCTTGAGACATTCAAATATTTTTTCTTCATCATCGAAAACCGTACACATCAGGAATTGAGATGAACCTGAAAGTTTTTTGGCATCAGGAAGGAAATCCAATCCTGATCTGCCGGGCAGACTGATATCAAGCAGTACAACATCAGGCAGCATATCAGGTAGCTTTACAGCAAATGACTCCACAGAATCGAACGCGCCAATCAGTTCCAGATCTTCCTGAGATGAAACAATCTGTTGAAGGAAACCGGAAATCTCCTTGTCATCTTCAACAATAGCAACAGAAATCTTTTTACTCATGTGCGCCGGATTAGCAAAATTGAAAAATTCATTCAGACACTGACAACTAATTTATGGTAATGCGTCAATTACAAACCTCAAGAGTCTGCAACATACAATTAAAAATGCCTTGACCCAATAGAGTGTGCAATCATTGAATTCAAACTACTTTTGCTTGCCAAAACCGAGAGCAACGCTGGCACCGATTTTAACAAAGAACCCTTTCCCTTTAAGAGACGGAATCATTCCTACTTCATACGAACCGACAAAACCCTTTCGCCATCTTCCGCCAACAAATCCCATACTGAAACCAAACGGACGGAAGTCGCGCAATTTATCAGACACGTTCGGAATATTCGGATAAGCCTGTCCCGCTATAGGAGTTGGTGCCCCGCCAACGTAGTAAGCATCACCGATTGAATGCTGCACAGCATACATTACATTAAAGTAATACAGTGCGTACTTATGCCACGTGCAATAATTTCCGCTCTTATACTCTTTTGTTTTATTATCAATCAATTTTGTCAACGCGAAACCTGCATAAATTGAGGTAGCATTAACCGAAACAGAACCGTCTATACCAGACTCTTCTGTGAATCCGCTTTTCAGAAATGCTCTACTCATGTACATTCCGGCCGCGAAACCCAAGTGGAGATCGCCATGAACATTCTCTTCCTCGTAATACTCTGTTATCGTATTTCCGTCCCGCTCCACCCTGTCAATACAGCGCAAATGACGAAAAGTAGAACCACCGACAACGTATTTACCATATCGCACACCAAACCTTAAATCAGAAAACGGTTTCATGTATTCATTGGGAAAACTCAGCTTTTCAATGTCAAACAGACCACGGTTGTACTGAACTTCCGGAATCAGTTTACCGCCAAGAAGAAATGTCTCTGCTTTGATACCGCTTTGCACGCACATAAAGCCTCCGTTATACACGCTGCCCATGCAATACTCTGCCGGCTTGATTTCCAATCTCAAATATGGCAAACCCTGCACATTGCTTTGTCCGTAAACGTACAGCGCAACAAACAGACCGAATAATGATATTACAGTACTTTTCATTGATAAAAGGTTTATGCTGCAAATAACCGCAAATGTTACCCGAGCACCTATACGTAAAAAGTAGTAAAACCTTTTTATCGCTGCGGTGTTAATCCGCAACAGGCCCTTCAATCGTTACTGATGTACCTTTTCCCGGTTCACTGAATAGCGCAAATGAACACCGTATTGATTCAGCGCGCTGGCGCATATTACGTAGTCCGTTTGAATTCACTTTCCCTGATAGACTACCTGTGTCAAATCCGTTTCCGTTGTCACTCAGTTTCAAAAATAAATTTCCGTTACTGCAACGTATTTCCAGCGTTAACACCGTACATCCGGAATACTTAACCGCATTTGAAACGGATTCTTTAACAATCAGGAGCAGGTTACGTCTTGTCTCAGGACTCACTGTTATTTCAGGAAGTCGTTCACCCGACAGATAAACAAATCTCAGGTCCGCGTCCTCAGCAACTCCTGCTACGTAAGACCGGAAGTAAGCTGCCATATGATCCAGACTGTCGTAGTGCGGATTCACCGACCAAACAACTTCTTTCATATTCTGCGACAGATCACGCGCTGTACCGGAAATCCATTTCAGTTTTTCTGTAACATCCGGGTCTGCATTCTGCTTCAGTGCAATTAAGTCACCACTCAGCGCAATGCGTGTAAGTCCCGCACCTATTTCATCGTGAATATCCCTTGAAATACGCTGTCGCATCTTTTCTATCTCCTGCTGCATTTTGAGTTTTCTCAATTTGCGTTTGTAACTCATACGAATGAACAGAAATGCAATAAGACTGATAATTAATGCAGATGCAACTATTGCAGCGATTGTAAACCAAGTTGACATCCAGTACGGAGGTACAACCACAACGTCTATCAATTTCAATACGCCTGTATTCTGTCCATCTGGATTACTTGCTGAGCACAAAAGTGAATAGCTCCCCGGACCTAATGCAGCGAAGTTTAACGTACGCAACCCTTTCTGATCAATAAAATCCTGATCCGCTCCTTCGAGCTTGTATGAAAATAATGTTCGCTGCGGGAATGCGAAATCGGTAATCCAAATACGCAGATCAAGAGGTCCGGAACCGTAGTCTCTTGAAATTCCTCCGGTAAGTATGCCTTGAGAAGGCTCTAAGACCGAACCGTAAGACAGCAATATCAGCGGCTTTCGGAAACTACTGCGCTGTTCACTTGGTTTGCATACCGCGAATCCTGCTGTAGTGCCCACGTATAATGTTCCTTCTGCAGTATACAACAACGCGCCCGTGTTACATTCCTCCGAAGGCAATCCGTCACCGCCATGCAATGACCGGATGTCTGAGGTACGCATATTGAAATACGCGAGGCCATGACCTGTTCCCAGACATAGCAGTTCATCATCGATAGAAAGCAGATCATAAACCGTGTTGTCAGGTAAACCATCGTTAACGGTATAAGTTCTTACGTTGTGAAAAGAACTGTTGAGCACGTGCAAGCCACTCTGCGAGCCCATCCAGATTTGGCCCGCCGCATCCTGATACATTCCATGAATAACAGATGTAGGTGACAATCCTACCCATGAACTGTAATCGTAAAATCTGATGAATTGACCATCTCCTGAAATTTCCTGCAAACCTTTGTAATACGTTGCAGCGAGCAGATGACCATTGTTCAGTTCAATTACATCTGTAATATGACAAGGCTCGCCATAACACTTGAATAATGCAGGCTGTGGTGAATCATTAAATTCAAAAATCCCGTAGTTACCATAAACCAGAATCTTACCTGAACGTAATTTAATGCAACCGTTAAACCTCTGTTCCGGCCTGCGTTCGAATGGAGTAACTTCTGTTGTTAACCAGCTCGTGGTATCGATTATCAGAACCCGGTCTTCCGTTCCGCATAGCAAACGTCCCTTACCGCAATCCACAATAAAGTGCGGCGTTGCCTGCGACCATAACGGACCTTGCGACACCTGGACAATCGTTTCATTGCTGTGATCGACGAGGCGTATACCTTCACGATATGCACCGACGAGATATCTTCCGGAAGAGAGTTCGTAAAAACTTCTGATAAACCAATTGCAGGTATCTGTAACGAAAGCTGCCGTATACTTATCACGGAAAGCCACCCTTCCATGCAGAAGCTTAACTACTCCTGCTCCTTCCGTCGCCAGCCACACTACTCCGTAATCGTCGCAAACTAAGGACTTCGAATATTTCAACAGATCTGATTCAGCTTTGCCATCCTGTTGCCACAAACATGGTCGTATTCGTCCGCTCACCGGATCGTATCTGTAAACTCCCTTATCAAAAATTGAAAACCACCAACTTCCGTCCGGATGCAGTGCTACACCAACGAAAGCAGCATTGGAATCATCAAAGGAAGGATCATTAAGATGATATTGCTTAATTGTTTTATCATCAATACTAAAAACCCACAAACCTCGTAAACTTGTGAAGAGCATTTCATTCGGACGACCGGGAATAGTAACGAACGCACCGGTCTGCACATTGCGTAATTCCTTGGGCTCTTCAACGTATACTGAATGATTTGTGTGTATGTCATACATGACAAATCTTTGTGATGTATCACGTATAATAATGGTCCGTTTGTCTTGGGACAGGCCATGTGCAAAAATGATACTTTGCCTCGTGAGCTGATATTTTTTTCCGTCTGATAAACGGACTCTGAACAGACCATTACCCCAACATACCACCCACACAGCAGTGTCGTTGGCGAAAACAGGAACCTCGGCGCACCCGATTGAATTAACGATATCAAATGAACGCAGTACCGTAGCAGAATAACGGTCCAATTGCAATAGCGCACTTTCCGTACCAACCCAAACTGACTTTTGATCCTCAGAAGCAATGATTCCCCGCACCGCCTCATGCATTACCGCATCAGTTGCATTACCGTTCGCTTCAGGTTGATGAAATTCCCAACCATCATAAAGTCCCAAACCTGCGCCTGTACCACACCACAGAAATCCGGAATTGTCGCGGTACAAAGCCATAACGGTACTCTGCGGAAGACCTTCTTCAACAGAGTATGCAGTAATAAGCGATTGTGCGTGTGAAAAACAACACACCAACTGCAAAATAAATACAAGAGACAGTTGCCGTGTTCTATGCATAGTTTACTTTCCTTCTTCGACTCGGGTCCAGTAATCCGTGCGACCTAAGAGCGAGATTCCGATATAGCCTCGAAGCTCAAGTGTGTTCTTGTCCTTCATCTTACAAGTAAGACTGTAAGTATTACCTGACTTCGGATCATAAATTTCACCGTCGCTCCACTCCTGATCGTCTTCATCCCACTCCAGATTCTTCAGAATCAATAATCCAAGAATCGGGCGCTTCTGTTCTTCTTTCTTCGGATTGTTCTTGTCCAATTTAGGTTTATTGGTAACAGTGTCAATCGGATTCTTCAGCCAATGAATCTGTCCGTAGTATTTGCTGTAAGATGAATAGATTTTAATCTTGGCGTCTTTGTCTTTGTTCCACCAGATACCGGTGATGTCATTCGCAACCCAATTCGTAGTTGCAGCCTGAGAAACGAATAAGAACAGAATAATGTAGCGTATCATGTTGTTACTGTTTTAGGTTGTACTTCCGTTACACGTCGTTGACGGATTTTCTCAATCGGATCAACAACGAACTTCCATAAAAATACGGCAAAAATCAATGATCCTGCAAGTGTCGTGATTCCGAACCAATACATGTGTTCCGTATGTGTCCAGAAGTAACGCTTTACAATCATCATAACAACATGATGACCGATATAAAGTGGAAAAGAAAGCTCGCCAATCCATCTGTCCCATTTTATATTCTTTGAATAGTGAAACACCAATGGAATCAGCGAGGCTACGATGAAATAAAAATACCAGCGTCGATGCGCTTCCTGAACAAATTGCATTCGAGGATACATGAATATCAGAATCGGAATGATCAGATAAACGCCTCTCAGTAACCAGATATTGAATTCCTTCTCACGAATCAATCGGTACACCTGATACGACAAACTGCCTGCGAGAAACAATGCAATCTCGAATGGAAAGAAACGGTAGTTCCATGGATCCCAACTCCAGAATTTTTCAGTGTAGAAATATGATCTGTATCCGAGACTCAGCAAAACCACAGCCAATTGTATCCACCAGGAACGTCGCACCAGAAACGGAGCAACGAGGTAAAACATCAATTCAATACCGAGTGTCCATATCTGCGGAACAAACAGAAAGTGCATGGACATAGGTTTGTAATTGAAACAGTTCTTTGTGAACTCCAGAGCGCCTGATTCTTTGTTCAATCCCATGAAAAACATCCAGTCACTTCCGAACATGAACAAATTGGCGAAAATGAAAAACACAATAGCGAGCCACGGCATATTTTCCCATTGTGTGATCCATGCGTACAAATAGAATGGTTGTCCCCATCCGTAATAACCGATAACGGAAACCAATACTGCGATAAGCAACACAACCCAATAAACAGGATACAACCTCAGAAAACGATTTGTGATGAACAGCTTCCACGATCCTTTGCGTTCCGTGTACTTTTCGTTGAGAATCATCGCCATGTAAAATCCGGAGATGATATAGAAAGCCTGTACCGCAACAATACCGCCGGTCATCTTTTCACCGAAAAGATAATATGAGTGGTAAACCACCACAGCAACTGCAAGTAAAAGCCTGATGAGTCCCATTATCGGATATTATCCGTGCACGGTTTCTTTTTTTCCGTAGCGACTGATAACGTCTGCTTCGTAATCCAGAAATTCCTGCCAGCGTTTGTCGACATCAACAGTGTTTGCAAATTTTCTTGCATAACCAATGAACAACGTGTAATGATTTGCCTCGCTGATCATAAGGTCACGGTAGAATCCTGAAAGGAATTCATCTTTGATATTCTCCGACAGCACACGGAAACGTTCGCAACTGCGCGCTTCAATCATTGCAGCAAAAAGCAAACGATCCACGAGTATCTCTTCTCTATTGCGGTTCGGAACCTTAATGAACTTCATGAGTTCATTAACGTAATCGTCCTTGCGCTCCTTACCGAGAACACCGCCACGCGATGTTATTATATCATGAACCTGACGGAAGTGCGTCATTTCTTCCTGCACTATTTCAGTCATGCTTTGCACCAACTCCGAATGCTCAGGAAAATTCACAATGATACTGATTGCATTCGATGCCGCCTTCTGTTCGCAGTAAGCATGATCGGTCAGGATTTCATCGATATTGCTTTCCACAATATTCACCCAACGCGGATCGGTAGGAAGTTTCAGACCTAACATAAAATCGATTTTATTATTGCTTCAACTCAGGACTGTCTTTCATGAATATTCGCATCAACGGAGCACTGGTAAGACTTGTAACCAGAGCCATAACAACCAGAGCTACAAACACAGGCTTGCCTATAATTCCGGCGTTGTATGCGAGCGTTCCCAGAATAATCTCCATTGCGCCACGTGCGTTCAATCCGAATCCGACAGCTAATGCATCATTGCGCTTCAATCCGCCGGCAATGCCACCCAATCCTGCACCGGCCACTTTGCCGATGTATGCCAGAACAAGCACAATAAGCACAATGGAAACATCAAAATTCTCAATGAAGTTTACTTTAAGACCGATGGAAACGAAGAACAACGGTGCAAAGAAATTCGTTACAAATTGATGTATGATTTCACGTGCCTGTTCACGCAGATGAACGGAATCTCCAATGGCGATTCCCGCAATAAATGCTCCAAGGATTGCATGAATTCCTATGCTTTCAGTAAAAGCTGCGCACAGCAAACACAAACCTAATGACATTGCAAGTACACCGCCCGGCCACGACAATTTTGTCTGAATCCAAGGCAAGGCACGATTGATCAGAATCCGACCGATGAATAACATGAACGCACCAAAGGCGATAACATAACCGATGGTGTAACCAACACTGCTGGTATCTCCGCCGTTTCCGCTCAATGAAAGGATCACAGAAAAAATCAACCAGCCCACAAGATCGTTGAACATGGCTGCGGCAATGATGATCATTCCAATGCGCGTTTTGAAGATGTTCATGTCCATCAGAATCCGCGCTATAACAGGCAAAGCGGAAATTGATAACGCAGTTCCGAGGAAAAGTGAAAAAATCCATTTGTTATTGCCAGTATCAACTATACCGAAAATCTCAGGTGCAAACCACGCAACGGCAAAGCCCGTGAAGAATGGAATAATCATGCTACCGAATCCCGTGCTTATCGCCGCCTTACCCTGACGCAAGACAAGCGGCAATTCCACTTCCATGCCGGCAACAAACAAGAGCATGATGACAGAAAGACTGAAAATTCCGTCGAGTGCATACGCAACTTTTTCATTGGATTGCAACGGAAAAAGGAAAGAGAATACTTCAGGAAACATCGTACCGAGAATTGTAGGTCCAAGCACAATTCCGACCAGCAACTCTCCCATCACCACAGGCAGTTTCAACCGCTTACCTAACTCTGCAACAATGCGTGAAAGTATCAGCATGGTTGCAATTGCAAGCAGCAAAATAATCAGGTCGCTATGTCCGAGCCTGTAACTCATTCTGCAGGATTAACGCGTGAGTGTACAATCAGCAAATTACAAGGAAGATCTTCAAGAATGTATTCCATGCCGTGTGTGAATATTCTATCAATGATTCCGTATTTCACGTCCGGCGAATTGATCACCAACAGATCCGCTTTCTTCTGTGCCGCAAATGCTCTGATTGCGTAACCGGGCTTGCCGGTAATCTGCTTCTCAACAATTTCAATATTGCATTCTTCCTTGCAACCTTCAAGCAGTTCATTCACCATGGAATGAGCGCCTTCTTTAATTTCTTTACGTATACGCGAAGCCTCTCCGGCTGTAGAATCTTCTGCCATTGTCATCGCTAATCCGGGCTGATGCATTTCACTGGCTGCAACTATTTCACGCGATTTATTGTGACGTGCGAAGTAAATCGCCGTATTCAGAGTGTGTGATGTTTTCGGACTCTCTGCAATATTGACAACCATCTTGCGGAATCTGGAACCTTCCTTGTTCGGTTCGGTTAACAAGAGCACGGAACACTTTGCCTTGCGAGATATTTTCCGGGCAACTGTGCCGAGATAATACTGCAACACATTCTCTTTCTTCATCGCCCCCATCACCAGTAAATCAACTATGTTGAGTTTACACAGATGCAGCAATGTCTGAACCGGTTCGCCTTCGCTCCAGATTACCCGAACAGCAGATTCTTTGATCCCGGCTTTAGCAAGAAGTTCTGAAAGCTTGTGTTCCTTGTTTCTGGTGCGATCTCCGATATGCATCAACACAAGATTGGCATTGAATCGCTCGGAGAGAATGCGCGCCTCACACAGAATACTTTCAAGTCGCGGTGAAAAGGCGATCGCTACGCCGATCGTTTCGAACGGCCACGATGGTCTGTTTTTAAGCTTGGTGTAATCCATGACAGAAGCAAATATACGACGAACAGCAATGCGGAATCAGCAGCACAAATACTACCTTGCAAGTCTAAAAACAGGGGTTATGACAATAGCAGATGCACAGAAGAATGTAGATGCCTGGATCAAGGATTATGGCGTGCGGTATTTCAGCGAATTGACCAATACGGCTGTTCTGATGGAGGAGGTTGGCGAACTTGCCCGAATCATGGCGCGGAAATACGGCGATCAATCTTTCAAGAAAAATGAAAGTGCCGATAAGCTGGGTGAAGAAATGGCCGATGTGCTATTCGTGCTGATTTGTCTTGCGAATCAAACCGGTGTGGATCTGCAGAAAGAGTTTACCGAAAGTCTGACACGCAAAGCAGCCCGCGACAAAGATCGTCATCACAACAATCCGAAACTGTAGTTGAATACGTAAACGTATATTTGAAAATGGATGTTGCGGATTTTCTGATTGTAGGCAGCGGCTGTACCGGAGCGATGGCAGCAGAAACATTGGCTTCGTCCGGATCTTCCGTTGTTCTCATTGATGGCGGCATTGATGATAAAGGTGCTGCTGAGAAAATACCGCACGTTCCTTATCATCAACTCAGAAGAAATGATGAATCGCAGCACGAGTTTTTACTGGGAAAGAAATTTGAAAGTATTCCCTCAGGAAAAACAGGTACAGGTGCTCAACTGACACCCGCACGCATGTTTCTCATTGAGAAAACTGCAGAATGGATTCCATTGCTTTCTGAAACATTCAAACCTATTGAAAGTCTTGCTGTAGGCGGACTCGGCGGAGGTTGGGGACTCGGATGCTGTGTATTTTCCGATGCGGAGTTGCAAGCTGCTGGATTGAATGCGCAAAGAATGAAAAGTGCTTATCAGGTAGTTGCCGACAGAATCGGAATTTCCGGTAACAACGATGATGCACGTCCCTTCACCTCTGCTCATATCAACGGAATACAACCCGCATTTGAACCCGGTCATCAGGCGAAACATCTTCTAAAAAAATACGAATCGAAAAAAGCGAATCTGAATCGCAACGGATTTTTTCTTGGTCGACCTGCGCTTGCGTTATTAACTCAGGACAAAGGCACAAGAAAAGCATTGGAACGCCGCGATATGGATTTTTATGACGATCACAATCATTCTGCCTGGCGCGCATGGATGACGGTGCAGGAAGTTGTAAAGAAACCAAACGTTCATCACGAAAAAGGATGGCTCGTTATTTCTTTTTCAGAGCAGGAAAATACAGTAGAAGCAACTGCATTGAATATTGAAACAGGAGAGCGAAAAATATTCCGAGCACGAAAACTTATTCTTTCCGGAGGACCGCTGGCAACAGCGAGAATTGTTTTACGATCAGTGCCGGGAGGAAACGAAAAACAGCTTCCTCTCCTTTGTAATCCTTACAACTACACACCGTTTTTAATTCCGCGCTTACTGGGCAGTTCCATTCCGGATGACCATTTAGGATTTGCGCAACTTTCACTTTTCCACTCGGCTAATGCAGAGCACAACGATATTGCAATGGCTTCGTTGTATTCCTACAACGCGTTGATGCTTTTCCGTCTGTTACGCGAGACGCCATTGAATTTCCGTGACGGAAGAATTGCGATGAAATATCTTTTACCCGCATTAATCATTGGAGGAATTCATCATCCGGAAACAAGCGGAGCCGGACAATTCGTGGCGCTAAAATCAGATGCTGCAAGCAAAACAGGAGATGTTTTAATCGCAGAGTATAATCGCGGTGCAGACAAAGACCTTCGCGTTACAGAACGTGAAGCGCAATACAGAAAAGCAATGCGTTCATTAGGCGCGTATGCATTGAAACAGGTGCAGCCGGGGCATGGCGCAAGCGTTCATTATGCAGGTGTTTTGCCGTTTTCTGAAAACGAGGAAGCATTTCACCTTGCGATTGACGGAAGACTTCACGGATTCCATCGTGTTTTTGTTGCCGATGGCTCCGGATTCCGTTTTCTGCCCGCAAAAGGACTCACGTTGTCGCTTATGGCGAACGCACATGATGTTGCTTTGAAAGCTTTAAGCGGAAATTAAGTGAAATAATATTATATGTATATACATATTTTTATTATCTTTGCAGAAACAAACAGCCATGGAACGTCGCACCGCTCTTAAATTGCTCGGACTTGGCGCCGCAGGATCATTAGGCATGACACTATCTGATTTGAAAAAATTCACTGATGATTTACCGTCAGATGAATTGCAACCGGCTTTATTTCTCGGTCACGGAAGTCCGATGAACGCCTTGGCCAATAATCCGTTCACGCAATCACTCAATGCACTCGGTACATCATTGAAAAAGCCGAAAGCAGTCCTGATTGTTTCCGCGCATTGGCTGACACGCGGAACATTCGTTTCCACTGCTGTTAAACCTGAAACGATTTATGATTTCGGAGGCTTTCCTCCTGCTCTTTCTCAAGTTGTGTATCCGGCACCCGGAGCACCTGAACAAGCAAAACTTGTAAAGCAAACCGTTGTGGGCACTGTTGTAGGTGAGGATCCGAATATGGGTTTGGATCACGGCGCATGGAGTGTAATCAAACATGTATGGGCTGATGCTTCCGTTCCGGTTTTTCAAATGAGCATTGATTGGTATAAGTCGCCGCAATGGCATTATGAACTCGCTCAGGAACTGAAAGCATTGCGCAAAAAAGGAATCATGATTATCACCAGCGGTAACATTACACACAATCTTGGTAACGTTGTCTGGAGTGATGAAAATGCAGCACCGGTTGACTGGGCTTCGGAGTTTGATTCACTGGTGAAGAAAAATCTTGATTCACGTAACGATCCTTCGATTATCGCATATGAAAACTTCGGAAATTCTGCACGTATCGCAGTTCCTTCGAATGATCATTACTTGCCTTTATTATACACGCTTGGTGCGACCGACAAGAATGAAAATCTGAAATACATCTACGAAGGATTTCAATACGGCACCATCTCCATGCGTTGTGTGCAGATAGGTTAACGCCTCGTCTTTCCGTATCTTCGTACTATGCAGTCGAAGGTAACGATAGCAATTACAGGTGCGAACGGATTTCTAGGTTCGGCTTTAACCTCATGGTTTCTTTCGAAAGGTTACAATGTAATTGCGATGGTTCGTACTATTCCGAAACAACAGCAGAGCAATGTAAAGTATGTTCACTTCGACCTTGCAGACGGACGTTGTTCTGAAAGTAAAATAGATGCCGACGTTCTCATTCACACTGCATACATTCCCGGAACAGATACCAACGCTTACGAACATAACATTTCAGGCACGCGCGCGTTACTGAAACTGTTCTCACCTTCCGTTCTGAAAATTTTCATCTCCAGCATTTCAGCAGATCCGGATTCAAAAGCAATTTACGGTCGACAAAAAGCGGAGATCGAAAAAATCTTTTTACAGGATAACGGAACCGCAATTCGTCCGGGATTGATTCTCGGCAACGGAGGTGTTTTCGGAAAAATGAAAAACTATCTGCAGAAGAAAAGAAATATTCCGGTCTTCAATGGCGGAACACAACCTGTACAGACAGTTTATGTTAACGATCTGGCTAAAGCAATTGAACAAATAATGCTGCATCAATTATCAGGTGTATTTACATTCTGCGAGCACGATCCTGTTCATTATCGCGAATTCTACTCCGAGCTTTGCCGTCAGATCGGTGTTCAACCTAGATTCATCAGTATTCCGTATTGGGTTGCAGGCTGCCTCATCGCTTGCGCAAAAGTGATCGGAATAACCTTGCCCATCAACAGAGATAATCTGGAAGGACTTCGGAACATGAAAGCGCATCCATCGATTGAAGATGCCAAACGCATTGGTGTAATTCCGGAAGATTACAGAAGCAATCTGAGAAGATCGCTTAACGGTTAATCAGAAACTTCTGAACTCAGCTACTTCTTCAGCTGTAAGATCACGCAATGCGCCCGGCGCAAGATCACCAAGGTGAATGTGCATAATCCGCAAACGCACCAGTTTGTGAACCGAAAATCCAAGCTTATAGCACATCCTTCTGATTTGACGGTTCATACCGCGCGTGAGCACAATGTGAAATGCCTTGGGATTATCTTCAACCGCCGTTACAAGACTTCT
The DNA here is from genome assembly GCA_023151315.1 of Bacteroidia bacterium. Lineage (GTDB taxonomy): Bacteria > Bacteroidota > Bacteroidia > Palsa-965 > Palsa-965. The sequence goes on along the minus strand of JAKLJE010000002.1, from coordinate 197,802 downwards.
GCCCGTATGCTGTCCGAGAATAATCATTCCTTCACTCATACTTCGTATGAAATCTTCATCAATCGGTTTGTGTACCTCTACATAATACTCCTTTTCCTTTTGAGAATCGGAATGTGCTATATCGTGATATATGGAACCATCATTGGTCATCAGCAACAATCCTTCGGATTCTTTATCGAGTCGACCAACAGGATACAAACGTTCTTTGTGGTGAAAGACAGTTAGCAGATTGTCGGGCAAATCGCGATTCAGCGTACACTCAATACCTCTGGGTTTGTTGAAAGCTACATAATACAACTGCGGAGGCTCGATCTCCTTACCGTCCAACTCCAGTTTGTCTTGAGCCGCAACTCTGTAGGCTGGTTTCTGCACATAACCGTTGACCGTAACACGTCCTTCAGCGATAACGCGGGCCGCTTCTGCAAGACTTGTCTGCAGGTAACGTGAAACCACAACACGTAATCGTTGTCCGTCAGATGAACGATACATTAAAGCTGAATCTCCCAGATTTTTTTGCCCGTCGACAAATCGATTGCGATCATTTTCAACTGAGCAATCATTACAAAAGTATTGTTGTGAATTTCTGCCCACTTGTATCGGAATTCCGGATCTCCGTCTTCGAAAACTCCCGCACCTTCCGCTTTGTCCGAATCATAATAGAATCCGGTCAAAGTGAGTTTCCACTTTTCACTAAAGCGGCGGGAAGAACAATCCACCATCGAAATCTGAGCGGTTGCAGTATCCTCGACATTGGTGGCTGAATAAATCAGAGCATACTTGCTATCGGCTCCAAGCGCGTACTCATCAAAAGAAGAACTGAAAGTTATTTCGTGATTCACATCTGAAACGGCATCGCGGTAATCATATCCCAATTGCGAAATCATACGTTCACGCTCACGCTCCTCGTTTGAGGCATTCCATTTGTATTCTCTCGGAGATATCTCGTCATCTTCGTATTTCACACCAAGCGAGTCGAGCTTTTTACGAATAGAATCCACACGCATTTGTAATTTATTCAGATACGCATTCCTTCGCGCTGCAACACGCACAGGATTCATGTCAACAAATACCGAAGGCTTGATAAAAGGAAGTTGCGCCGAAGTATCCGCATTGTTCCAATTGATTTTCTTTCGATCTCCGTCTCCACTGAAAGCAATGTATTTATCCTTGTCAAAATACACCATCGACTTAAGAAAATCCGGAGAGAAATCCTCCCGCGGTAATTCTCTTTCGGTTTCATGCATAGAGAGATTGACAGGATTCAGAACATAGCGGATGCCTTGCAAATCGGTAAGAAAAATGCACGATGAGTCGTAGTCGAATGCATAGTACTGATCAATCTGAGCAAACTCCGGACGCGCCAATTTCAACGATTTGATTGATGCGATGGACGCTTCTTTGTCAATCACCTCCAGCGTTTTCGGATTGCGACTGTGAATTCCCAGTTCCGGATCAGTTGTATAGAGCCATAGTTTATCTGCTGCAACTCCAAGCAACTCATATGTTGTTTCCTGTTCTTCACCTAATTCAATTCTCGCGAGAACTGCTCCTGTTTCCAGATCATAACTCGTCAGGCGTGCCTCATTGTATCCTGAGATTCGTGTCATTCCGCCACCTGAAGATTTTGATGTAGCCTGAAAAATAATTTCGTGATTGATGATGATGTTCCCTTCTTTACCGGTATAAAGCAAAGTTTCTGCAATATCATCTGCAGGATCGTTCATTACGTCCTTGTGAAAACAAGATGTGAACGGAACTGCAAGGAATGCAAACAGAACAACTGATCTGAATTTCATGCGGGTTTGTTTTTGATGGGTTGAAGATAATTATTCCTTGTTTTTCGAATCAATCCAGATGGTAACCGGCCCGTCATTCACCAACGCCACTTTCATATCTGCACCGAAAACACCGGTCTTCACCTTACCTGCTGTGGCATTCGACAGGCGTTGCACAAATTTATCGTATAGCGGAATGGCAACATCCGGTTTGGCAGCCTTGATGTATGATGGTCGATTTCCTTTCTTCGTTGAGGCATGCAAAGTAAACTGACTCACAGCGAGAATTTCACCTCCTGCTTCACCGATTGCAATATTCATAACGCCGTTGTTGTCATTGAATATTCTCAAACCGGTTATCTTCTGTACAAGCCATTCAATGTCTTCGTCATTGTCGGCTTCTTCAATTCCTGCCAGCACAAGCATGCCTGCACCGATAGAAGAATGTTCCTTCCCATCAATTGTAACTGAAGCTTGCAGTACCCGTTGAATCAATACGCGCATAACAAGAGTTTAATCGTATTCCTTTTCCAGTTCTTCACCATTGAGAATCTGCAGATAACATTCGTAACGCGTTACAGCAATCTTCCCTTCATCTACTGCTTTACGTACCGCACATCCGGGTTCCTGATCGTGCAGACAACCGTGGTATTTACACTCACCGAAAAGATTTCTCATTTCCGGAAAGAAGTGCGACAACTCATTGCGTTCCACATTCACAATTCCGAATTCCTTAATACCGGGTGTATCAATAATCCAACCGCCGCCATTCATTTCAAACATCTCGGCAAATGTTGTGGTATGCATTCCTTTGCTGTGAGCTTTTGAAATCTCCCCTGTACGCAAGGCTAATTCCGGCTCCAGCAGATTGATGAGCGTACTCTTACCTACTCCGCTGTGTCCGGCAATCAGGTTCACCTTACTCTGCATGAGTTCGCGAATCAACTCAACGTCATCGGAATTGTTACATGAAATCAAATGCGCTCCGTATCCCAGATTGCGATAAAGATCCGCGAGCACTTCCACGTACTCCGTTTCTTCTTCGTCTAGAAGATCACTTTTATTGAAGATAACAGTAGCCGGTATATTGTATGCTTCCGCTGTGATCAGAAAGCGATCTACAAATCCTGTTGAAGTACGCGGCTGTTTCAGTGTAGCCACTACCCACGCACGATCAACATTCGCAGCCAGAATATGAGTTTGCTTAGAAAGTTTTGTACTTCTGCGAATGATATAATTCCTGCGATCGTGTAATTCCGCGATCACCGCATCTCCGTTCTGTTCCGTTTCAACTTCAACGTGATCGCCAACGGCCAACGGATTTGTATTCCGCGTATTCACACCTTTGATTCTGAAATTACCTTTCAGTCTGCACTCCGCCCTGCGACCATCTTCAAATGCCACTGTATACCAGCTTCCGGTTGATCTGATTACGATTCCCTTCATGATCCAAAGTTACTCTTCTCTTCGAGGCAAACCAAAGCGCAGAGGATTGCTTAGGTGGCAATATTTGCGGCTCTTCGGTTTTATTGAGTACTTTCGTGAACACATTTACGTTATACTTCTGTGTCAATCGTAGTAGAACATATCAGCAAAGTGTACGGTCAGCAACGGGCGTTGGATAACGTTTCGTTCGAAGTTAAGACCGGTGAAATTGTAGGTTTTCTGGGACCTAACGGCGCAGGAAAATCAACCATGATGAAAATCCTCACTTGCTTTATCCCACCTACAGGCGGGAAAGCCACTGTGAACGGTTTTGATGTGATGGAACAGTCCATAGATGTGCGTAGAAGTGTTGGCTATCTGCCCGAGCATAATCCACTTTATCTGGATATGTACGTGAAAGAGTATCTTGAATTCATTGGCGGGCTCCACAAAGTTTCCAAGTTGCGTTCGCGTGTGGAGGAAATGATTGATATAACAGGCTTGACGGTTGAGCAGCACAAACAGATCGTAGCTCTTTCCAAAGGCTACCGCCAGCGTGTGGGACTTGCTCAGGCATTGATTCATGATCCTGCTGTATTGATTCTCGACGAACCGACTACAGGTCTTGATCCGAACCAGCTCGCTGAAATTCGAGAGCTGATCCGCCGTATAGGAAAACAGAAAACGGTTATGTTGTCAACGCACATCATGCAGGAAGTTGAAATCCTATGTGACCGCGTGATCATCATTAACAAAGGAAATATTGTAACCGATAAAGAAACGCAGGTGTTGCAGCAAGGCGATCAAAGTAAAATCGTGATCATTGCTGAATTCGACAAAGCGGTTTCCAAGTCACAACTTCTGAAAATTGCCGGGGTTGAAGATGCAGCTAATGTAAGCGGCAACACCTGGCAGATTGTAACAGGTCCACAGACAGACGTTCGTTCTGATGTATTCAAATTCGCTGTTGAGAACGGTTTATCCGTACTCGGAATGCAGCGCGAAGAACGCAAGCTGGAAGATGTGTTTAAGGAGTTAACAGGGAAGAAACAGTAATCCGTACGTAATTACCGCAGTACGTTGACGTGTCTGATTTCCTTCTGCATTCGCGGATCACCACACTCCACACGATATTGCACTTTCACAACGTAGGTATCCTGTTGCACAAGGGTTCCTTTGTAGCGACCATCCCAACCCAGATTGATATCATCGGAAGAGAACAGCATCATTCCCCAGCGATCGTAAATCTGCATGTGGAATTCAACTATTGATGTGCCTACAGCATAGAAAACATCGTTTCTGTTATTTCCATTCGGAGTGAAGGTGTTTGGCATATATAAAACACCGCCACCGAGTTCACCAGTCACGATGATCGTATCCGACAAATTACAGTTGGAACTATTGATCACATCAACGAAATAAGTTCCTGCTTCAGAAACCATAATCGTTTGAGTAGTTGCGCCTGTATTCCACACATACTGTGATCCCGGATTTCCTGCATCAAGTGTTACGCCGTTCTGCAGATTGCAGAGTGAGATAGCGCTTCCCAATTCCACATTGGCAAGATAACCAACCACGATGGTATCAGACAATACACAGTTGCCGACAGAAGCCACTACCCAATACGTTCCTGCTGTATCTGCAGTGAAAGTCATTCCTGTAGATCCATCAGACCACGTGTACGTAACATTCGGATCCGTTCCACTCAAGTCCAAAGTCTGGTCAGGACAAACCAATGTATCCGGCCCGAGATTCGGTTGTTGCAATGTCACGACAGTAACATCAATTGAATCGCGGAACGTACAGCTTCCTGAAGTCACATCTACCCAATACAATCCTGTTGTGGTAACAGTAATTGTTTGTGTTGCGGCACCGGTACTCCAGTTGTAAGTTGAACCGGGATTGCCTGCATCGAGCAGAACCTGTTGACCGGCACATACTGTTGTATCACTACCGATATTCGGTGGTGCAAAACCTGAGATAATCATGGTGTCAGTAGCAGTACAGAATCCATTATCGACTACCACCCAGTATGTGTTTACTGAAGTTGCGGTAATTGTTGCAGTAGTTGCACCTGTACTCCACAAGTATGTACAACCCGGAGAAGTTGCGTCAAGCATAACATTGACTATCCCGCATATTGTTGTATCGTTGCCGATATTCACCACAGGTTGTGGCAATACTACAATCTGCAGATAAGTTGTATCAGCGACATTACAGCTTGCAGAATCCACAGCGATAAGCATCACGTTGTACGTACCCGGACCAGGCCATGTATGTGTTGGTGCGGCGTTAGTATCAATCTGTGAACCGTCATCGAAGTCCCAGAAATACTGATAACCGTTGCTGGTATTCGTGAACGTAACGCTTTGACCTTCGCAAATGGTGTCGTTCGGTGCTGCTTGCGCAATAGCGGAAACGCCGGCTGTTTGCATGTCAATCTTTACAACAAACATATCCCAACCGGGAGCATTCACGTTATCTTTCCATGCCCATGCAGGAGTTGGAGCACCGCCACCGCCAATACAGATTCCCTGATAAATGCGTCCACTCGGATCGAAGCGACTTGTACCTCCGTCAACGTGCCATCCATAGTAGAAAGAGCCGAACTGAAGTGAAAGCGCATCCTTACTCAACACAATGAAGTAACAGGAACCGCCTCCTGCTGCAGCTTGTGTAGGATAAAGTGATGTATACAATCCGTTAGTCGGATAAGTTGATCCGGAGTTGAATCCTGAGCAATAAATATTCTCACAAGAATCGATCATGAAAGCTTCCGGTTCAAGATATCCTGCAGCTCCGCCTCCGAACACTGTGGCAAAATCGAGAGCAAAGAACATAGGATCAAACTTCGCCACAAAGTTTCCTGACCCGGGGTTGCTGTAAACTCCCGGTGTTACCGGCATATTGCCCGTAGATGAACCGAACACGTAAGGGTTTCCGGAGCCATCCATATCCATGAAATAGCAAATCTCATTCATGGTCGTACCGAAATAAGTTGAAGCCATCACAGCGCTTCCTGCCGCGTTGAAATGTGTCAGAAATCCATCACTCGTTCCGCCATTATAAGAGTTATCGTAACATGCAACCGATGTAGGGAAATCGTTACTGGTAGTTACTCCGACTGTGAAACACTCACCTGCAGAATTCACACGTAACGCATAACAGCCATCAGCCGCACTTCCTCCGAGATATGTACTCCACGATAAGGTTGCACAATTCGGTGTAAGTCGAAAAACCACACCATCCCACGTTCCTCCCAATGTTGCATCGTACGCACCTACACTTGTCGGAAAGTTTGATGATTCGGTAAAACTCGCTACCCATGCATTGCCAGCTCCGTCAACAATAATTTCACCACGCATTCCATCGTGCCCGTTCATCGTCCACGGCATTCCCCAACCGCCGCCATCGTTTGCGCTACCGCCAACATAAGTTGAACCGATCAACGCACCACCGTTATTGCTGAGGTGCGTTACCACAATATCATCATCCATACCCGACGTACCGTTATGAGTTGCATCGAAACATCCAACTGATGTGGGATAATTTGTTGATCCCGAAGCTCCGAGTACATACAATTCTCCATTGCCAACAGCGAAGAGTGAGTTTGGAATTTCACGACCGGATCCGCCAACATAGGTAGACCACAACAAAAGCGAACCGTTGGGATTCAGCTTGGCAACCGCAATATCAACATTGCCTCCGAACGTAGTTTGAAATGAACCGGCCTGTGTCGGATAACCTGTATTGAAGCACTCGCCGCCTGTATAAATATTTCCACTCGGATCGTATGTTGCGCAATGTCCGTAAGTCGTTGTACTTGCAGGAGCACCGGAATAAGTGGCAGCAACGAGTACAGGATCAATCACCAGTTTGTAATTCTGGTTATATCCGTTCGGGAAACGGAATGTTACTGTTTTACCATCTGCTTCGATATGATATTCGCAAGCCACAGGAACTTTACTGTTCCCGATTTCCTGATATGAATACGGAACCTGCTCAACGATATCACCGGTTGACAGGTGAATAAGAAGCATGTTATTCTGTACTTCGATTCCGTCGGTGTGCTCAAATCGCATACGGATGACTGATGGATCCACAGATGGAGCAACTATGAAATCGTATTTGAATGTATTGTTAACGCTGTACGCAGAGAGATTTACTCCGGAATATAATCCTGTATAAAATACTTCACTGTAAGAAGGCACATCAGAAGCCCAGCGTGAAGGATCATTCCCTTTGAAATAGTTGGAGTAATAAGAACGTTTTCCATCAGCTGAAATAAGAGCATCGTTTCGGCAACCATCGAAATGTACCCGGAAAGCGTGCAGGTCAACAATTCCTTCCTTGCGGGTATCACCGTTCATATCCTGGTGAGAATTTTCGTGAATCTGCTCCAGTTGCTGCGGATTGTATTTCACATAAGTGAAACAATTTTTCTCCATGAACATGGTTATGCCGCTGCCTAATCCGACCTTGTATTTAACACGATCAGGGTACTGATTACGATTCTCTTCAAAGTCAATCGACCCCTGCGCACGAACAGCGACGAACGACAATAGAAGCAGAACCAGCAGAATAGACGATCTGTAATTCATAATTCTTTTCTCTAACATGTCATCCAAAAGCCAAAGACGTGTTTGCCTGAGTCCCAGCAATTTGGACAACATAAATTTAAGCCAAAAATATCCAGACCGACAAGTAACATCCAAACATTATTCGGGCAAATCTTTCACGTTCAACAGACGGTTGAAAACTGTTGATTTTAGGGGTAATTTAAAAAGTGTACTTTAGCGCCCGTTGCGCAATTCGCAACATTCATTGAAAAAACAACTAAAAACAGCGAATATGTCTTACCTATTCACATCAGAGTCGGTTTCTGAAGGGCATCCGGACAAGGTTGCGGATCAGATTTCAGATGCATTAATTGATAATTTCCTTGCTTACGATGCTTCATCTAAAGTTGCATGTGAAACACTTGTTACAACAGGACAGGTTGTATTGGCAGGGGAAGTGAAGTCGAAGGCATATCTGGATGTACAGGAAATTGCGCGTGAAGTGATCCGTAAAATCGGATATACAAAAGCAGAATACATGTTCGAAGCGAACTCATGCGGAGTATTCTCTGCAATTCACGAACAGTCTGCAGATATCAACCAAGGTGTAGAACGCAAAAAGCCGGAGGAACAAGGAGCCGGTGACCAGGGAATGATGTTCGGTTATGCGAACCGCGACACTGATAACCTGATGCCGCTTCCATTGGAACTTTCGCACCTTCTCCTTCGTGAATTGGCTGAAATCCGCCGCGAAGGAAAGCAGATGAAATATCTGCGTCCGGACTCTAAAAGTCAGGTTACAATTGAGTACGACGATAATCATCAGCCGATCCGTATCGATACGATTGTAATTTCTACTCAGCATGATGATTTCGCTGCAGAGAAGAAAATGCAGGAACAGATTACGAAAGACGTGAAAGAAATTCTCGTTCCACGTATCATGAAGAAATTGCCGAAGCGCGTTCAGAAACTTTTCAATGATAAAATCACGTATCACGTGAATCCAACCGGAAAGTTTGTGATCGGCGGACCACATGGTGATACAGGTCTTACAGGTCGTAAGATTATTGTTGATACTTACGGTGGTAAAGGTGCTCACGGTGGTGGCGCGTTCTCAGGAAAAGATCCATCAAAAGTTGACCGTTCCGCAGCTTATGCTACACGTCACATTGCGAAGCATCTTGTTGCTGCAGGCGTTTGTGATGAAGCACTCGTTCAGGTTGCTTATGCAATCGGTGTTGCACAACCCGTTGGTTTGTACGTAAACACTTACGGTACTTCGAAAGTGAACATGTCGGATGGTGAAATCGCGAATGTGATTTCTAAAATTCCTGCATTCGATATGCGCCCTTATTTCATTGAAAAGCGATTCAAACTGCGCACTCCGATTTACAGCGAAACAGCTGCATACGGACACATGGGTCGTGAATCAAAAGTTGTAGAGAAGATCTTCAACAAAGGGAAACACAATGAGAAGAAAGTGAAAGTGAAACTTTTCCCTTGGGAAGAACTCAATGCTGTGAAAGACGTTAAGAAGGCTTTCGGCATTAAGTAATTCTGATATACCTGAAAGAAAAGGCTGTCTCAGTAAACGAGGCAGCCTTTTCTTTTTCATGACGGCGCTGTCGTGACTTACAAGAGCTCAGTCAGGACTTTCGTCCTGACTGATATAGTGTACTTACGTCCTGGCTGGTATGGTGGACTTACGTCCTGACTGGTTAAAAAATCACGATCACCTTCTCATTTTCCTTCTGATACTTTTTGTCGTGGCAAAAAGTATCGCAAAAAGCCGTGTCACACCCTAGGCACATCGCACTTCCTTTCGCTGAATAAATTTCTCTCCAATCGCTTAGACGATTCGCACGCTTCACCACGTTGCGCAACCCGCGTGCTAACCCGCCGCGAATCCTCTCAGGCGATCTTGCGCACGAGCCGACGCCAGGAAATTTATTCGCTGCGCTTAGGTGTGACAGATGATTCTGTCTGAGTTAGTGGCAACTTTCAATTGAGAAGCGATTTGCAGTAAGTGTTTTGCTGTGCAAAACACTTGTACAGTGCAATCAGGACTTACAAGAGTGCAGTCAGGACTTACACGAGAGCAGTCAGGACTTACGTCCTGACTGGTTATATCGACCTACGTCCTGACGGTTGCTCTTGCTCACCAAGAATCAATTCACTACTTTCAAAACTTAAATCCGACTTATATGTTCGATCAACTCCTCGATCTTGTAAAGCAGAATGCTGGTTCTGCCATCATCAATAATCCGGCAATCCCGAATGAACACAATGATGATGCGATAAATACCACAGGTAATTCCATCATGAATTCATTGGGCAATCAAGCACAAGGTGGCAATATGTCGCAGTTATTGGAGATGTTCCAATCCGGCAACACACAACAATCAAATCCGGTAGTGAACAACGTTACAAAGAATGTTGCGGGGGATCTTGCACAGAAGTTCAACCTGAATTCTTCACAGGCAAGCGGAATTGCAGAACAGTTAATTCCTGTTGTTATGAATCAATTGGTAAAGAAGACCAATGATCCGAACGACAATAGCATAGACATGAATAGTGTGATCGGTTCGTTAACAAACGGGGGAATAGGAAACATGCTTGGCGGATTGTTTAAATAGTATTTGACAACGACGGCATGACCAGACTTCTGTTTTTACTCGTAGTGACTTTTTCGACTGTGAGCGCTCAAATGCTGACTGCACAGAACTACTATTATCGGGGAATTGGTTACAATGCAGCTCTGCTGAAATCAGAAGGGCTTGATTTTGTAATTGATCGTTACAATCAAACCAGAAGTTATCTGGATGATAAGATGGAATACTGTCATTATTATGACGGGCCATCATTCCGTAGCGGTTTGAGTTACAATCATCTTTTCGTTGACTTCGGTTTTACATTTCGAAGTTGTAAAGTATCAGCTTCAGGAATTGATGCATCCGGAGTTCGACAGCAACGTGACTTGAAAAACAAGTGGAACACATTTGATCTTGCGTTAGGATTCGGTGCAGGTGCCAATGAAAACATTGCTTTAGCATTCGGAATAAACATCGGACTCAATGCCGAAAAAACTCTGACGCGTGCCGATACACCCGACAAAATCGGCGTGGCTAATTTTGCCAAAGTAAACAGTCAGTTTAAAATCGGCTTCGAACCATTTGCACAATTAATACTTGCGACGGACAAAGGGCTTGGGTTGGCTTTCCGACCGTACTTCAGCTGGACACCGGTGCAGACAGACTATTACGAATTGAATAGTTATATCAATCAGTATACTTACGTAAATGATCCCTCAAGCATTAAGGGAAAACTATCCGGTTTCGGACTTTCAGTGATTCTGGTTTACTATACGTATTCCGATTAACTTTTACTCCTGCGTTATGAAGGAAATTTTTGCACCTTATTCATCGTTTGAACACCTTAACATAAGAGTTGGCACAATACGAAATGCAGAGCCGTTTCCGGAAGCACGCAAGCCTGCTTACAAGCTCACCATTGATTTCGGTGATGCAGGAATTAAAAAATCGTCTGCGCAAATCACAGAAAAGTATACGGCTGAAACGCTTATCGGAAAACAAATTGTAGCAGTGATTAATTTTCCTCCGAAGCAGATCGGAAAATTCATTTCGGAGTGTCTTGTTCTGGGTGCTTACACTGAAAGCGGAGTTGTATTACTGACGCCTGATCAGAAAACTGAAAACGGAAGTAAAATCGGTTAAATAATGAGATTACGAGTACTTACATTGTTATTCGCAATGATTTTGGTGGAGGTGGCCGCACAGGAAAAAATCATTATTGATAGGTCACAGCCCTTTGACACTTCAACCCAATTCATGCAAGGATTTCTACATGGAAATCCTTTGCAATCCGATTCAGTTGCCGTTGCTGCGCTAAAGCCTGCCTTCTGGAGAATCGGTGCATACGCACTTGCAGGAAGCGGATATGAAGATGCTGTACGATTCAATCCGTTGATCACAATCAACATCAACGACTATTACATGATTGCGAATAATATCACTTCGCAAATACAAAGTCAGCCTTGGGTCAACAACTGGACACAGTGGGATGCAACGGTAACATTACTTGCTACAAATTCTGTTACCAACAACGCGGCCGTTGCATATTGGGATGCGTGGGGTGAACCGGATAATTTCTGGACAGGATCGTACAATCAATGGATTGAGATGTACAGAAGAACGGACAGTATTCTGAATTCCATTCTTCCTTCACCGAAACTCATTGGTCCTGAATTCGGATTCGGGTCCTGCAATTTTCAGAGTGCTCCCATTATGATGTTTCTTGATAGTCTGCATGCAGCCGGTGGCTCTGTAGAAGGAATTTCCTGGCACGAGTTCTGTGATCCGGAATCCGTACCAGTTCACGTTCAGGAAATCCGCGACTCCCTTGCTGTGCGTCCGTGGGCAAGCGGTATAGACATTCTGATTCCTGAATATGCCGGTCCCGCGAACAGCACAATTCCGGGTTGGAACGCAGGCTGGCTTTACTACTTTGAACAAAGTAAAGTCAACTGGGTTTCGCATGGATGCTGGGATGAAAACGACGGGCTTGTAATGTGGTCGAATTGCCACCACGGACTTAATGGTCTGTTTATGTATGACAATGAAACACCGCAACCGAATTACTGGGTACACCGCGCTTATGCCGAGATCGGAACGGAACGTATCACGACACAACCTCTGCATCCACGAACTGTTGCGTTGTGCGGATATGATTCCACAACACAGGAAATGAAAATCATTGCCGGTCGTTATTACAACAGCAACCTCGGATCGCATAATGCACCTGCGAATGTGGAATTGAAAATTCTGAACTCACCTTACTACGCCAACGCATCACTTCCGGTTACCATTCAAAGAATTCCCAGTAACAACGTCGCGCACTCTGTTCCGTGCCTGAGTCCGCAAACGATATTCAACGGCACAGTAACATTTACGGGCGACTCAGCCAGTATCATTCTAAATGGATTCATTGACGGAGATGTTTATATCGTATACATCAATCCTGCCGCCGGAAGCGTACTTGGAACGCAACCAGAAACAGTATATCCGGCAAGCAATATTTCCATTCATCCCAATCCTGCCGGTGACGCAGTGCAAGTGAACTCTGGAGCAGATAACATTAAGCGTTTAACACTTTACGAAATTAATGGTCGTGTCGTATTTGAACGCGAGTATGAATCCTCTGAAGTTCAACTTGACCTTCACTTATTTGACGAAGGTGTATATACATTAGTCGTTGAAACAGCATCTGCAAAATTCAACAGTAAAATTGTCATTGCCAGATAATTGCAACTCAGTCCTTGCATCTGATTGAAGTAGCGTAAAATTCAATTGTAACATGAGTTACTGACAGCGGGCAATTTCAAGTTGCACATTGCAGAAAAAACTCATGCGACTTCTTGCGATTCTGTTTTTGCTGATTGGATTCAGTGTGAATACACACGCTCAACAGTCATTCAATTATTCCGTAATGCTTCAACCTGTAACAGTACCCGGTTTACCGGGATTGCAGGCGTATGCACACGCTCAGCACAATGGAAAGTGGCTCATTGTTGGCGGACGTTTGGATGGTTTACATGCACGTCAGCCTTTCAACGCATTTCCGCAATCACAAAACAACACAAGCATTTTTGTTGTAGATGTGATGAACGGTCAATTCTGGTCGAGTACAGTCACCGGTTTGCAAGTTTCCATTGCAGAACAAATGCAGTCAACGAATATGAACTTCTGCCAGAAAGAAGATACCATGTACATTGTCGGAGGTTACGCATATTCTCCAACGGCAGGAGATCACATTACATTCCCGCATCTGACTACAATAAATGTTTCGGGTCTGATGAATGCAATCATTAACGGCAGTCCGATCAATTCATTCTTCAAGCAGATCACCGACTCGGCATTCGCTGTAACGGGTGGCCATCTTAAATTTCTGAGCGACACTTTTTATCTGGTCGGAGGTCACCGATTTGACGGACGTTATAATCCGATGGGCAATCCGACGTACACACAAACCTATACAAATCAGATTCGGAAGTTTAAAATCAACAATACAGGTTCGCAACTGAGTTTCTCAGGTTATACCGCAATAACAGATCCTGTTCATTTGCATCGCCGCGATTACAATCTCCTGCCTCAGGTATTTCCGGACGGCTCTCAAGGATTCACAATGTCGTCAGGTGTTTTCCAGATCAATGCCGATCTTCCGTTTCTCTATCCGGTAGACATCACGTCCAATGGATACACGCCGCAAACCACATTCAATCAATATCTGAGCAACTATCACTCCGCTTACGCCTGCCTGTATGATAGCAGTGCCAATGCTATGCATTCGTTGTTCTTCGGAGGAATGAGCCAGTATTACTACTCGAACAATACCTTAATTCAGGATAATCAGGTTCCATTCGTAAAAACAATCAGCAGGGTTACGCGCGACAGCGCAGGAAATCTGAGCGAATATCAACTGCCAGTGGAAATGCCTTCTCTGCAAGGTTCCAGCGCGGAATTCCTGATTAACACGAATCTTCCGCACTACGAAACAGAAGTTATACAACTCAGCGGCATCAGTCAGGATTCCATTCTCATCGGACACATCTATGGCGGGATTTACAGTCCGCAATTAAACCCATTCAGTTCTAACCAAACTTCAGTTACGAAAGCAGATACCACCATTTATGAAGTGTGGCTGATCCGAAACCAAAGCACCGATTCGCAAGATGATGTTATTGACGGAAAAAATCCACACGATATCAGTGTGTTCCCGAACCCGGTTAAGGAAAAAGTCAACGTGAAGTTCACGCTTGAAAAACCGACTGAAGTCGCCTATTTCATCACGAATGCTAACGGGCAAATGGTTCGCGAAGAAAACATCAAAAGGCCACTGAACGGAGAGCAGAACATCCGAATTAACCTGCAAGATATTGCACCTCAACCGCTGATGCTGACATTCGTTTTCGATGACAAGTATTACGTAACCCGAAGCATAATACTGGAATAATCCTGCAGTTGCCTGACCGCAGTATCCCGGCAAGCTATAATGGCTACCGGGATTTTTTTTATTTCATTTTACGCAACCGTTTGGTTTCTTTTATATATTTGCAACCGTTCGGTTTCATTTATAAAGTAAACAAGCATGAGAAGAGACGTTTTTCAAGCAATTGCAGATCCAACAAGAAGAGCCATATTGGTGTTACTTGCGACCCAAGCGATGACACCCAATGCTTTGGCAGAACATTTCGATGTATCAAGGCAGGCGATTTCCAAACACGTACGAATTCTGACCGAGTGTGAACTTGTGAAACCGGAACAAACGGGAAGAGAAATCTATTACGAACTTGACGCCTCGAAAATGAAACAGATTGATCAATGGCTCGATCAATTCCGCAAAATCTGGGAAGACAGATTCACACAACTTGATAAAATACTTACCAACCTGAAAAACAAAAAATCATGAGTAACTCACTTCTTTTCAATTTTGACATTGACAAAACTAAAAACGAAGTTCACGTGGTACGTGAATTTGACGCAGATGTAACGCTGGTCTGGAAAGCCTGGACAACACCCGAAATTCTTGAGCAATGGTGGGCGCCGAAACCGTTTGTAGCGCGAACCAAATCCATGAATTTTACGCCTGGTGGAATGTGGCTATACTACATGGAAGGACCGCAGGGAGAACGTCATTATTGCAAAGCAGACTATCTCGAAATCGTTCCGGAAAAAATGTATCGCGGTCTTGATGCGTTCTGCGATGAAAACGGGAATATAAACGAAGCTTTTCCGAGAACGGAATGGACTGTAACCTTTGAACAGAAAGGCAATCGCACAACAGTAAATATTGTTGCGCGCTACGCCAAACTGGAAGATCTGGAACAGATCATTTCACTCGGATTCAAGGAAGGCTTTACAATGGCATTGGGCAACCTCGACGAAGTGCTCGCTGCTTCGAAATAATCATCAATCATCATCAAAATTTCCGGCAGTTATTTCAAATCAGCTGCCGGGAATTTCTCTACCGGTTTCACCTGCGCCTTTACACGATCGCGGAGTACATCCAGGATCTGCTTCATTACCGGCTCTGACAATCCGCTACCGCAGGAACGTGCGTAACGCTGCGTAGCAAAATACATCTGATCGGTACGCATATCACGCGTGTTGCCGTACCACGACTTCAACCAATACTTCTTGCTTTTTGCGTTATACAGGGCGGTATTCCCGTCTGCCGCAAATGAGTGAAGCAGCATAACGTATGAAAGTTCATTTAGCATCATTGCCTGTACTCCAGGAACAGCATGGTGCCAGCTTTTGATCATATTCTCGTTGCAAAGAACAAAAGTGCGATAGTGACACTTCGAACCGTTTTCGTAAATGTGTCCGGCGTACATACCTTGCATAGGAAATGTTTGCGATTTCGTTCTGGCATCACTCTCCACAAACACTGCAGCGATGTGCCTTTTGCGTTTCAGAGCTTCCGACATTGTCAACCGCTTGCCTTTAAGATCGTAAATCTCCCAGGTGTTCCTCTTGTCATCCGGATAGTATGAAACAATGAGTGAGCTGTCCATCAGAATCACTTCCACCAATTGCGTTTGCGGCGATTGCGGATACGTTTCGCTCAGCATACTCCAATAACACGGCCACGCCATTCGAACACGTTGACGATCTCCGCTCTGCAGATGTGAACGCATTTCATCCCTGTTACCCTTCGAATCGAAAAGCGCATTCCAATAGAAATAATGCAATTGTTCTTCCGGAGCAGAAGTGCGAAGCAATCTCTTCTGACTTACCACAGAATCAAGTTCTTCAACGGTAGTCCAGAAATAGAAACGATTCTTAACCGGCTTCTGAGAACTTACAACACATCCTTTCGAAAGCCAGTTCTGAAGAATGCTGTCTGTTGAAGTGAGAGGTTTGTCCTTTTCCTTTGTTAGCGTCAGCGGAGTCCGGAAAGAAACCAGCACAACGAAAAGCAAAACAGGAAAAGCAACAAGCTTCTTCATCTACTACTTCTTACGGAAAACGATCGCGATAGGAACTCCTGTAAAATTGAAGTTCTCTCTGATCTTATTTTCCAGGAATCGTTTGTATGAATCTTTAACGTACTGCGGATGATTCACGAAGAATGCAAACACCGGAGTTTTCGTTGGAAGCATTGTAACGTACTTGATCTTCACATACGTTGCTTTCATCGGAGGAGGCGGCTGATTCTCGATGATCGGCTGCATCACTTCATTGAGCTTCGCAGTAGGAATACGTTTCTTTCTGTTGTTGTAAACTTCAACTGCGGTTTCAAATCCTTTGAGAACACGCTGCTTTGTTACTGCAGATGTAAACACGATTGGAATATCGTTGAATGGTTTCAACTTATTGCGGATCTCTTCTTCAAACTTCTTTACCGTCTTTGTATCCTTCTCGATCAAATCCCACTTGTTCACCAACAACACAATTCCTTTGTTGTTGTTCTGCGCCAGTCCGACGATGTTCATGTCCTGACTCTCGAAACCTTCCTGCGCATCCACAACCAACACAATCACATCGCATTCTTCAATGGCGCGGATCGTTCGCATTACAGAATAAAACTCAAGGTCTTCGTGTACTTTCGATTTCTTACGCAAACCGGCGGTGTCCACCAGCATTACATCAAGTCCGAAACCTTTAAAGTGCGTGTTAATTGCATCTCGTGTTGTTCCGGCAATGTCAGTAACAATGTGTTTGTCTTCCCCGAGCAATGCATTCAGAATAGAAGACTTCCCTGCATTCGGTCTGCCCACAACTGCAATTCTTGGAATATCAAGTTCCTCTTCCGGTTCATCAGGTCCGAGGTTCTTCACTACTTCGTCCAGCAACTCCCCTGTTCCGCCTCCGTTAATTCCGGAAATCGCAAACGGATCTCCGATACCTAATGCGTAAAATTCACCGATATGATCCTGACGCATCGCATTGTCAACCTTGTTCACTACAAGAATTGTTTTTTTCTTGCTCCTGCGAACGAGATCCGCAACTTCTTCATCAAGAGGTGTGATTCCTTCCATTGCATCCACAACAAACATCAACATTGTAGCTTCCTGCAATGCAATTTTTACCTGACGGCGGATTTCTTCTTCGAAGACATCTTCAGAACCTTCAACATAACCGCCGGTATCAACAACAGAAAATTTACGTCCGTTCCATTCGCAATGACCGTAATGACGATCACGCGTTACGCCGGCTGTTTCATCAACAATAGCCTCTCTGGAACCTGTTAAACGATTAAACAGAGTTGATTTGCCCACATTCGGGCGACCTACAATAGCGATAAGATTGGACATAACGCCGCAAAGATACGTTATTCGTCAGTGTAAAATGAGATAACCGACGAACGGAGTTATCTGGCGATAAAGCGACCTGAATTGACTGTTCCGCCCTGCGTGGCTCGGGTGAAATAACTGCCCGATTGCAATTGAGGCAAATCAATACGGGTTGTTTCACTGGTCGGAACAAACTGCGAACTCCAAACGAGTTCACCAATCGCATTGTACACTTCAACTACAATGGGCTCAAAAGAAATCGTGTGTACCAGAATCGCAGATTGTCCTTCTGCCGGATTCGGAACTACTGTTGTTTGCAAGGAATTTTCTTCCTGCATCGGAGCTACGGTGGTCAGCGAAATATCCGTCTCCCAGATGCCGCGACCGTAGGTACCCACACGCAGTTTTCCGGCACTGTACATGATATCAATATCAGTAACAGATGTATTCGGCAATCCCGTTCCCACTAACGTCCAGGTTGTGTTGAGTGAGTCTCTGGTGTATACACCTGCGTCAGTTCCGATGTAAATTCTATCGTCGCTTCCTGTTTCGTAAACAGAACAATTGATTGCAACATTCGGCAAACCGGTAGACCAGTTTATCCACGACATGCCGCCGTTATTGGAGTAATAAACTTTTCCTGTTGCCGAGTACTCTCCGAACGTTAACCATATTTCATTGGTGTTGGTCGGATTAATTGTAATCGAAGTAATCACACGGTTCGCAGGATTGTTGAGAGTGATCCATGTGTTACCCATATCAGGAGTCATCTTCAATCCCGTATCTGCAGAAACCCAGATTACATTCGGATCAGATGCAGAAACTGTCAAACACTCCAATGTAGTTCCATTGAAAAGATTCGTGCTTAACTGTGTCCACGAAGCACCACGATCTGTACTTCTCCATACATCATCATAACCTGCTACCAAGGTCTGATTGTCCGACGGATCAATCATATATGGCGCAACCCAACTTCCACTTGGAGTTCCTCCCGGAATGTTATCACTGATACAGTAGTAAGTATCATTTACCCAGCGATCCATTGAGCGATACAACTTGCCATAGATGTAAGTTGTGTAGATGATATTGTTGTTTCCCGGATCGATTGCTACTTCCATTGCATCACCACCATTGGTTGCGCGCCAGGTTCCGTTGGACTGGCGTATGCGTCCGCCGTTATCCTGGGTTCCTCCGATAATCATCATGGGATCACTTTGCGAATGCGCAATTTTGTAGAACTGTGTTGTAAGGAAACCATTTGTCAATTCAGTCCAGTTGTCTGCTGTTTCAGCATAAGAATACAAACCTCCGTCGTTGCAGAAATACAAAGTATCCGGATGCAGAGGATGATGCGCAATGTTACGCTGATCAGCATGCACTGTAGGATAAGGTGGATTGTTATACCACCATGTAACTGTATTCCAGGTAGCGCCTCCGTCCGTTGATTTGTGAGTATAAACACCACCGCAATAAATTACAGATGCATTGGCAGGAGAGATATAAAGTATGTCGTTCTCCGGGCAATCCGAAACATAGTTGAGATTCGCGCCATAGTTGGTTGAAATGTAAAGCGGATTATTATTCACACTGCACATCACTGCAAGCATAGCAGGGTTTGCAGGAGTAACGGCTATACGAATCCAATTGTAATTGGCACCGAAGTTGGTTAATGCATTCCATGTAGCACCGCCATCCGTTGAACGAAATACTTCGCTCGATCCCCAATAGTCATAAAACGCTGCGTAAATATTGTTGGTGCCCGGTTCAAACTCAATGTCTGAATGATAACCTGAATGAACAACTGTCCATGTAGTTCCGCCATCAGTTGTTTTGTACAATCCGTTTGAAGCTGCCGCATAAAGAACCTGATTGTTGAAAGGATCCATTTCAATTTTTGAAATAGCTCTTCCTTGTGACAATTGCCAATTCAGTCCGGTTGCATTCCACGTTGCTCCGCCGTCTGTGCTCTTGTAAACGCCACGGCTGAAATTCCACCAACCCTGATGATCACCAACGGAAATGTAAATTGTATTTCCGTTCGAATGATCTACTACGCAACTTCCAACACTCACATATGGAAGTGCATCTGTCAATGGCGTATAGGTTAATCCTCCATCAGTGGTTTTCCACAAACCACCGATTGGTGCACCAACATACATGATCTGCGGATTCACAGGATCAAATGCTACGCACGTTGCGCGACCCATTCCGTTGTAACCGCCATCACAAACTGTTTGTGAAATATTGGTCCACGCACTTTGCGTTGCAGTGCCCGGATTCTGAACACGTGCAGGTTCATTTGAATAGTCAGGAAAACGTCCGTTCTCATCAACGCGCGTATGCCAATACCACTTCCAACGCTGATACTGTATGTATTCACCGTCATTGAATGCACCGCGCGGAGTGTTCGCTACCGTCGTACGCTCGCCTGCGTAAATTGAATCTGCGTAATGACAAATGGAATAGTAATCAGCACCTGACATGCGCAACTGATCAACCGAAGTTCGTTGTGCTTGTGCTCCATTGGCAAACAACAATGCCAACGCGAATAAAGTAATGACCTTTTTCATTGCGATAATATTATTGCACTAACCCAGATAACCGTATCGTTTCAGCTGACGTTCGCTGTCGCGCCAGTCTTTATCTACCTTGATAAACAACTCCAGAAAAACTTTCTTCTGAAAGAACTTTTCCATGTCGATTCTGGAAGAAGTGCCGAGCTTTTTGATGGCGCGACCTTGTTCGCCGAGCAATATTCCCTTCTGTGATTCACGCATTACGTAAATCACTGAGCGGATTTTAATTATGGTGTCAGACTCCTTAAACTCTTCTGTAACCACTTCTACAGAATACGGGATCTCTTTATCGAACTGGAAAAGAATTTTCTCGCGGATGATCTCAGATACGAAGAATCTTTCCGGCTTATCAGTGAGTTCGTCCTTCGGAAAATATGGTGGATGTTCCGGCAGCAACTCTATAATTTTCTTAATAACGATGTCAGTATTTCTGTTTTGCAAAGCAGAAAGCGGTATCATCACAGCTTCAGGAAATTCCTGTTGCCATTTGTCTGCAACCTTCGCGAGTTGTTCTCCGGTTACAGCATCCATCTTGTTAAGAAGCAAAAGTACCGGCACTTTAGAATTACGAATTCGGCGATATGCGTTTTCTTCAATAGGTTTATCATCAGTCATATCAATCACCAGCAGAAGTATATCCGCATCAGCGATCGCCGTACCCACAAACTGCATCATTCCTTCCTGCAGCTTATACTTCGGAACAATTATTCCGGGAGTATCAGAATAAACAATCTGAAAATCCTCTCCGTTAACAATTCCGAGAATTCTGTGTCGTGTGGTCTGAGCTTTGGAAGTAATGATTGACAAACGCTCACCCACCAGATGATTCATCAAAGTACTTTTTCCGGCGTTGGGATTGCCGATGATATTTACGTAACCAGCTTTGTGCATAATGCAAATTTAAGTTAATAATACAGCAGATGATGGCTTTTATTATTTTATCGTCGATGTATTACGTATTTTGAGATATGTCAACAGGATATCTGCTTATTGGTTTATGCGCACTTGTTATTCTGTCGTTTGCTTACATGCTGATTGCGCAGAAAATGAAGATTCCGTCGGTGTTACTATTGATTGGAACCGGCCTTCTTCTGCGAGCTATTGCCCTTCATTATGAAATTGAAATCCGGGATGTACGATTGCCACTCGAACTCCTAGGTGTTGTAGGGTTGGTACTGATTGTACTTGAAGGATCATTGGACCTCGAATTAAGCAGAGAAAAGATCCCGCTGATTCGAAGATCATTTCTTGCCGCGTTAACAATATTAGGCTTAACTGTATGCGGTTTGACCTTAATCATTCATTACGCGGTGGATTTGCCATGGCATTATGCACTTGTTTATTCCGTACCGATGGGAATTATCAGCAGTGCCATTGCAATCCCAAGTGCGACGGGGCTACGAAATGATAAAAGAGAATTTATCATTTACGAATCTACATTTTCTGATATACTCGGAATAATGTTATTCAACTATGTAATCGCGGAAAATCTGTTCAACTGGAATTCTACACTTGATTTCGGAATAGGTTTCATAGGCATAATTATCGTTGCGGTTATCGCTACCGCTTTCCTGATGATTTTACTGAACGGAATCAAAACACACACACGCTTCATTCTGCTCCTGGCTTACATTCTATTGGTTTATTCATTAGTAAAACTGTTGCATTGGCCCGCATTGCTCATGATTCTCATGATGGGAGTGGTACTGAACAATGTCACGACACTCCTGCCTGAGTCTGTGACCAAATTGATCCAGCCTCAGAAAATGGCCGTTCTCACTCGCGACATGAAGAGCGTTACAGCTGAATCTGCATTTCTGATTCGCACATTCTTCTTTGTTCTGTTCGGATTCAGCATCGATATTGTCACAATCACACATCATGATGTGATAATCACGGGATCTTTGATTACCATCTTTATCATCGTTGCGCGCGCATTCTTCCTTCGCTTTATTTCCAAAACACATTTGTTTCCGGAGTTTCTGATAGCGCCACGTGGACTCATAACTGTTCTGTTGTATTACAGCATACCGGAAAATTTCAAATCACCATTGTTCAATGACGGAATCGTTCTGTTTGTGATCATTTCATCCAATCTGCTTATGACCTTCGGACTCTTGTTCTCTGGTACCAAACAGGCTGAAAACACTTCTGAGCTCCACTAACTATTTGATTTTTACGCCCTGTAAATCAGCCGTTTAAATATTTTAACACCGCGAAAAGTTTATGTTTATATGTATATACATATATTTGCATAATAAAACTCTATCGCAATGAAAAAATACACACTCGCATTATTCGTACTCGCGGCATCCCTGACAGCATGTTCAGATACACCAAAAGGAGACGAAGCAACAGTAACAGATGAAAAAGCAGCTGCAGACAGCAACGGTGTTGCAATGACAGTTGACACAGCAACTTCAGTAGTTGGATTCGTAGGAAACGGTGTAGGCAAAAACCACCCGGGTGAATTCAAACTCAGCAACGGAACTTTCACTGTAAAAGACGGAAAAGTAACAGCAGGATCATTCACAGTAAACGTTGGTTCGATCAAGATGCTTGAGCAGGGTGAAATGTTCCAGACAAATCTTCGCGGCCATTTGATGAGCCCTGATTTCTTTGACGTTGCAAAATTCCCTGAAGCTAAATTTGAAATCACAGGAAGCGAGCCCTTCACTCCTACTGCAGCAGATTCTTCTGTAGTTGCAGGTGCGAACACAAAAATCAGCGGAAACCTTACTTTGAAAGGTGTTACTAAAAACGTGACTTTCCCTGCGAAAGTTGAAGTAACTGAAACCGGTGCAACAACTCAGGCGAACTTCAACATTGACCGTACGCAATGGGATATGCATTACAACGATAATGCTGAGTCTGCAAAAGAGAAATTCATCCAGCACGATGTGAATATCAAACTCAACATCACCAGCAAAAAACAATAAGTGCGAATAGTTTAGTTGGTTAACTAAGAAAAGAGGTCACGTAGGGTGGCCTCTTTTCGCTTAATGTTGCACCACGAAACGGAAGCGAGATACAGCTCCCTCCTCCTTGCGAAGCTCAGCGAAGTAAACTCCGTTCGGAAATGAACTTACATCAACCATTCCGCAATTTGCAGATTCATAAACCGCAGAACCTTTCACGTCCATAATCAAGATAGCCTGTGCTGATTCTGAATTAATATACAACAGTTCTGATGCAGGTTGCGGATATACTAATTCAACATGAGAATCTGATTCCTCACCAATTTGATTAGGATTTGGCAGCACTGCAATTTTAATACGCCATTCAGAAGGACCCTGTGCATAACAATCACTCCAAGGATATGCGCTTAACCATCCGTTGTATCTGACATTTACGATATAAACACCTGCACTATCCCAGGCAGGCCAATAACAAATCGGAGTTGAAGCTGGATAAACATCACGAATTGAATCTGCGATATTCGAGCATCCGGTAAAATTCCACTCTATCCAATACGAGGTATCGGTACTGAGATTTATCTCCTGAAACGTACAGAACTCTACAGAATCACCTTGCAGAATGACAAGGGAATCACATTCAACAGGTACGCAACTCCATACCGTATTTTGAATTAAGCACAAGGAACCATTTACAGAAATTCCGGGCTTGGGGCTTTTCAGCATCTGAGCCTCAGCTTGCAATACACTAAACAGTACGGAAATCAGCAATAAGAATTTCTTCATGAATTAAATGTATTGAATTCACAGTTTTGGATACACTACTTTAGAGAACAGGTCAGTTCCTTTTCACATTTGGATATTAAGTCCGGTCAAATGGCGTTCGTGAGTAAAAATCTTTCAACATGCCAGATTAAATGCATATATTACATTGCATGAATTGAGTACACATGAACCAAAATCCAAACACATGAAAAAAACTTCTACAAATTGGCGAACGCACCTTCTGGCCCTTGGTCTGTTCGCTTTCACTGCAGCGCAAGCTCAGGTAACAACAACTTTCAATTACACAGGAGGAGTTCAAACCTATACAGTACCTGCCGGCGTGACATCAATTATAGTTGATGTATACGGAGCGCAAGGCGGTTTCGGATATAATGTACCAAGCGTGACGCCCGGACTAGGTGGCCGCGTTCAAGCTGTTGTACCCGTAACTCCGCTTGAGGTATTGAATATTTACGTTGGTGGACAAGGTGGCCCGGGTGGTACAACAGTGGGCGGAACTGCAGGATATAACGGAGGCGGTACAGGAGGCGGATGGGCTGGTGGACGCAGCGGCGGTGGCGGCGGTGGTGCGTCGGACATTCGTCAAGGCGGAACTGCTCTATCAAACCGAGTTGTTATTGCCGCCGGTGGTGGAGGTACAGGAGTTAACCATGCTTCAGGCGACGCAGGTGGCAATGGTGGTGGCCTTACCGGATCCAACGGACTAACGGGAACATATCTTGGTGCCGGCGCTACGCAAAGTGCAGGTGGTGCACCGAACGGAACGTTAGGCGCAGGAGGTAATGCTCCTGCCGGTCAAACCGGCGGTGGCGGAGGTGGTGGTTACTACGGTGGCGGATCTTCTGCTTGGGAAGGCGGCGGTGGCGGCAGCAGCTATACGTCAGCAGGAGTTACATCGGTAACTCATACAGCAGGAGCCCGTACAGGAAACGGACAGATTATTATTACTGCAATTGTTCCGCTCACTGCGACCGTATCACAGTCTGCATTTATTGCATGTAACGGACAATCAACTGCTGCGCTTACGGCTACACCGAGCGGAGGAAATTCACCATACACATACGCATGGGCACCATCAGGCGGGACTTCTGCAACTGCAACAGGACTTTCTGCAGGAACGTATACCGTTACAGTAACTGATAACATTGGAGCAACAACAACACAAACATTCACGGTTACGCAACCTGCAGTACTGAGCGCAACGAGCACTGCAAGTGCAGTTACCTGCAATGGCAACGGAAATGGCTTCGCATCAGTTGCAGTTACCGGAGGAACATCACCATACACCTATCAGTGGTCCAATGGCGGAACATCTGCAGCCATATCTAATCTGAACGGCGGAACGTACAACTGTACAGTTACTTGTTCTAACGGTTGTTCAGTAACAACATCAGTGACAGTAACAGAACCTGCAGTGTTGACAGCTACGATCTCCGGAACTGCAACATCATGCTCAGGCGGAAATAACGGAGTTGCATCTGTATCTGCTACAGGCGGAACTGCACCTTATACTTACATGTGGTCTAATGGAGGAACAACAGCAACAATCACCGGCCTTTCTTCCGGTGTCTACAGCTGTACTGTAACATGTTCAAGCGGATGCACCGCAACGCAATTCGTTACCATTACTTCTCCTTCAGTTCTTACAGCTACTTCAAATTCAACCTCCGTATTATGCAATGGCGATGCAGCTACTATCACTTTATCAGCTACAGGCGGCACCGCACCATATATCGGCGACAGTACATTCCTGCAAGTTGCCGGAAGCTATACTTACACAATTACAGATGCGAACGGATGTACTACCACTACATCAATTACCGTTACTGAACCTTCAGCTATTGCGGTAAACGCAACATCAGTAAATACAACATGTAACGGTGCCAGCGACGGATCAATTGATCTGACAGTAACAGGTGGAACTTCTCCTTATACATTCAACTGGAACAACGGTCAATTCACTACAGAAGACCTGACCAACATTCCTGCAGGATCATACTCCGGTGTGCTCACTGATGCAAATGGTTGTCAGGATAGCGGCACAGTAGTAATCACTGAGCCTGCAGCAATTGTTGCAACTCTGGCTTTAACAACAAACACTTTATGTTTAAGCGATGCAGCGTTAACACTCTCCGGTGCAACTCCTTCGGGCGGCGTATTCTCAGGAACAGGGGTTTCCGGTGGAATGTTTAATCCTGCAACAGCAGGCGCAGGGCTACATGAAATCACTTACACCTACACGGACTCGGCCGGATGCACTGGAATCGCAACAGATTCAATCAATGTTGACCTGTGTACCGGAATAAATTCCGCAATTAATTCTTCATCATTCACAGTTTATCCGAATCCAAACAACGGAACATTTACGATCAATGTTGCAACAGTTTCAGATGTGACTATTTTCGATGCTCAAGGTAAGCTCGTTTACAGTGCTAAAATGCTGCCGGAAAATCAGAACATACTGAATCTTCAGGACAATGGAATGTACTTCATCCACGTAACTGATGCTAACGGACAACGTTCTGTACAGCGCGTTATGATATCGAAATAGTACTATCGGAAGTAATTATTAAAGGCTCGCTTCGAAGCGGGCCTTTTTTGTTTAGACATTATTTGACGCAGTTTGTGCAATTAATGATTCGACTTTCGCAACTTTAATTTGATTGACCATATTTGTACGATCAACTTCGTTCGTATGAAATACATAGTATTCACTTTTGTATGCTTGCTGTCGGGACTTTCCGTTTCAGCTCAACAGCTTGCTAAACCATCTCAAACTGAAATACAGACTTTACCTGCGTGGGCGCAGGAGATGTATAGCGAAGATCCGAACGTTCACAGAACAGACTCCTTATACAACGATTGGTATCGTTCACATGAATTCGTTAAGACATACCACACCCAATACTACCGATTCTGGAGACGCAAGAATGCGCAGTGGGTTAATGAAAACGGATTCATTCGCAAACCGGCTTATGTTGCTATGCGAAATGTTCAACCGGCCAATCCGAATGCTACCGGATGGAATCTTGTCGGACCGAATAAAGTTTGGGGAGATGATGGTTCTCGTCAGGGGCAACAGACGAACGTCTATTCATTGACAGAGTGTGCTTCCAACCCGAACGTATTGTATTGCGGTACTGAACCGGGAGAAATTTATCGTTCGCTCGATGCAGGCGCAAACTGGACATTGGTTTCTGCCAATGAAGCTCTTGATGGCGGTGTTACTGCGATAGCTGTTGACCCGAACGATTCAGCACATGTATTTGCAGGCAGTGGCGATCTTCTTGTCGTTAGTACTGATGCCGGTGCTACCTGGAACGTTTCGTACGCCTTGAATAATTTAAGTGTTACAGAAATTCTCATTCACCCTGCAGACGGAAATGTAATTCTGGTTGCTGCGGAAAAAGGATTTTTCAAATCAACCAACGGAGGTGCAACATGGAATCAGATTTACACAACCGCTTGCTGGGATGTTAAACTGCGTCCTTCAACACCCGATTATGTTTACCTGCTGAAAACGAATCCTGCGCAACAACGTTGCGAATTTTTCCTGAGCGCAGATACAGGATCAACTTTCACACAACAAACTTCCGGCTGGTACAATTCAACTGATCCTGCGCGCTACGATGGAGGCGCACGACTTGCAGTATCTAACGATGATCCGCTTCGCGTGTACGCGTATCTCATCGGAGATTCGAAAGCCAACGACTACGGATTCATTGGTGTTTACAGAAGCAACGATGGAGGCGCAACGTGGACTTTACCAAACGGACCTGATGGCGGACCTTACACTGCTTCGCATCAGAATCTCGCTTACGGTCAACCGAGCTGGACCTATCATCAAGGATTTTACAATTGTGCCATCATGGCCGATCCGAATGATGCAGATCGTTTGCTCATTGGAGGATTGAATCTTTGGAGAAGCGACGATGGTGGTGCAACATTTACATCAGTTGCCGGTTATATCGGCGGCCCGCTTGACATTCACGTTGACATGCAGGATTTCCGTCCCGGTGTGAACGGCGTTTGGGTTACGAACGACGGAGGTATTTATTATTCCACAGACTTCTTTACCACCGACAATCAGGTTCGCATGGATGGTGTTCACGGTTCTGATTTCTGGGGATTCGGACACGGTTGGAATGAAGATGTGATGGTTGGCGGCTTGTACCACAACGGAACAATTGCTTATCATGAGAATTATCCTTCAGGAGAATTTCTACAGCTTGGCGGAGCGGAACCTGCATCCGGTTATGTAAATCCGGGAGTCAATCGCCGTGTTTATTCTTCTGATATCGGTGGAGCAATTCTTCCGCTTTCAATCGGAACACCGATTCAACGATTCGGTGTAGGAATGTGGCCGAATGAAAGTTATTGGGCAGCTGAATCCAGTGAAATGAAATTTGACCCGACATGCTACAATACAGTTTGGATCGGTAATGAAAATAAATTGTACCGCTCAACTGATGGAGGCGCAGCATACAATCTTGTTTATACATTCGGAACAAATGTGAATGCGGATCTCAGCTATATGGAAATCAGCATGAGCAACAACAACGTGATGTATGTTGTTCAACGTCCTGCAACAGGAAACATTGGCAAACTCTGGAAAACCACCGATGGAGGAACAACATGGAATCAGTTAACAATTCCTTCAGGAACAAGTTCACGCATTCTTATAACGCTTTCACCAACGGATGAAGATTCACTTTGGATTGCATATCCTGGCGGAGCAAACGGTTCGAAGATTTTCCAAAGCGGTGACGGTGGCGCAACTTGGAACAATCTGTCTACTTCATTGCTCGACAATCAGGAAGCGCGCTCGATTCTTTGCGTGGGTGCTACCAATGGAGGAATCTATTACTGCACGCACACAACAGTGTATTACCGCAACAATTCCATGTCGAACTGGACAGTTGACAACACAGGTTTACCGGTATTCATGAACACATTGTATGCACGACCATTCTACAAAGAAGGAAAGATCAGAGTTTCAACTTACGGTCGCGGAGTTTGGGAAAATACATTCAATGATCAACCGACGCGACCTGTTGCCTATGCACAAGTGGACAAACTCAGCTACACTTTGAACTGTGATCCTGATACATTCCACTTTGAAGATCATTCCATCCTGAATCACACAGGTGCTTCGTGGCAATGGAATTTCCAGGGCGGCAATCCTGCAACTTCAACGCAACGTAATCCGGACGTGGTTTACACAACACCCGGGACTTATCTCGTTACACTTACAATCACTGATGCATCAGCTCAAACCGATACAGATTCACTGACAATTACCGTGAATGCATATCAGCAAAACACCAATCTCTCTGAAGGATTTCAAAGCGGCTTCCCTCCTTTCGGCTGGTGGAACGACAATCCGGATAACGGACCGCAATGGTCGTTGTCAACTACAGCCGGAGGATACGGTAACTCCACGCAGTCTGCAATCTTCGACAACTACAATTACGACAGTCAAGGAACGAACGATGATCTGAGAATCCGTGTAGACATGACGCAGCAACCGGGAAACTTCATGCACTTTGATTATGCTTATGCAGAATACGGTTCCCCATACAGCGATTCACTCGAGATACTTGTTTCCACAGATTGCGGAGTCACATTCACTTCTCTCTGGAGAAAAGGCGGAAGTCAGCTTGCAACTGCGCCAAGTCTGACCAGCGCAGCTTTCGTGCCGACGGCCACACAATGGGCAACAGACAGTGTTGATCTTACTGCATACACCAACGCTCCTGATTTGCTTATTGCATTCCGCAATCACGGGCATTGGGGACAAGCGATGTACGTGGACAATATCAATCTTGGAACAATGTCTTCCGTTGAAGACAACACTGTTTCCTCCGGAAATGCGTTCTTGTTTCCGTCAGTATCAAACGGAGCTCAATCATTCACGTTCATGAGTACAACGAACGAACAATTCACATTGTATCTGTTTGATCAAAGCGGACGCGTGATTCACAATGGAACTTATACCAACGGACAGCAAATACAGCACGAAACTTTGGCAACAGGTGTTTACTACTGGCGTGCAATTTCTGATTCCATGATCAGAACAGGAAAAGTTCTCGTGAGTGATTCGCGGAGATAATCATCGGATCAAATTCACATGCCCCATGTACTTGTGCTCCTCGCCCATCACGTCGCGAAGTATGAAACGGTACACGTAAGTATCAATCTGGCACAGTGTGCCGTCTTTATGACGACCATCCCATCCTTTCGTTGGATCATGTGATTCGAAAATCAGATTGCCCCAGCGATCGAAGATGTACATAGTGAATTCGCGAATTCCTTCACCTTCACCGTTGAAGATCTCGTTGTTGCCGTTTCCGTTCGGTGTAAACGCATTCGGAATAAAGAAGGTAAACTCAGCTTCAACACGCAACGGCTTCTCAATAGTGTCGCTGCAACCGAACTGATTCACCACCATTTGCGTTACTGTATACCAACCGGAATCCTGATAAGTGTGAGACGGATTCTGCATGATGCTTCCGTCAAAATCACCGAAGTCGTATTCCCACATTGTTGCGCCGAATGACAAATCCGTAAACTCCACTTGCGGTTGCAAAACTGTAATCTGAGAAGGAGACCACGTGAAGTCCGCAACAGGTTTAGGATAAACCACGATCGGGAAGTTCAATGAATCAGAGAACACGCATCCGTCAGAAGTAGTGACCGTTAATCCTACGTAATAACTTCCACTGTTGTCGTACGTGTGTGTCGGGTTCTGCGTGAAGGTGAAGTTACCATCTCCGAAATCCCACAGCCAATTGATAATCGTTGATCCGTTAATTGTAGAATTCTCAGTGAACGTCGTTGTAAAATCTTCACAACCGCTTGCCGCTGCAGGTGCGAACTGTACATCAGGCACAGGATATGTTACAGCTAATTGCGTGAGCGTATCATAACAACCATACTGCGTCATTACAATAAGCGTAACCTGAAAACTGTCGTTGTATGCAGCGAATTCATGATCGGGTGCAGCAAGGGTGCTTTGATTGCCATCACCGAAATCCCAGAACACAGAAGTAATTGCACCGGATGTTGATGTAGACAGATTTGTAAACTTCGTTGTATCGCCCCAGCACACTGTGTCAGTGCTGAATGCAGCAACAGGTTGTGCATATACGGTTACAGGGTTTGAAATTGTATCGCTGCAACCTCCTGCTGTTGTTACAATCAACTGTACGTTATAATTTCCGGACACTGCATACTGATGTGAAGGATTCTGCTGTGTTGATGTAGTAGCATCTCCGAAATCCCATTGCCATTGTGTAATTACGCCGGAAGTATTATCTGTAAACTGTGTCTGTTGATTTTCGCATGCGGTTGTTGCTGCAAATGCTGCAACCGGCAACGGGCTCACCGTAATTGTTTGCGTGGTAATGCTTACGCAACCGCTGCTCGCCCAAACAGAAAGCGTAACAGTATAAGTTCCGCTTACGTTGTAAATGTGCGTTGTATTCTGATTCGTATCCAGCGGACTTCCATCACCGAAATCCCATAACCATCCGCTGATCGTTGCGTTGTTGGTAATTGATGCGTCGTTGAACGCAAGCGAAGATGAAATGCAAACAGAATCGCTCACGTTCATCACAGCCTGAACTGTATTCACCACATTCACCACATGGAAAATCTGATCCATGCAACCCGGACCTCCGGAAACAATCAGAGAAACGAGATATGTTCCGGCTGCTGAATACGTATGCTGCACAGAAGGTCCTGCGGAACTTGTAGTTGCATCACCGAAATCCCAAAGCCAGCTCGAAGGCGATCCGGTAGAAATATCATTGAATGAAGTTGCACTGCCAACGCAAACCGTATCGTAAACGAAATCGGCAATCGGTGCAGCAGTAACTGTAACGGTTCCGGTAATTGTACTGTCGCAACCGCTGGTATTCATTGCAGTCAGCGTTACCGTATATGTTCCGGGATTCTGGTAGATGTAATTCGGGTTCTGTTGAAATGAATTGTTACCGTCGCCGAAATCCCAATAGTAGTTTCCGATCGGAGTAGGATCTGTTGTCAGATCAGTGAACGCAGTTATGTTTCCGAGACAAACAGAAGTTGCTGTGAACGCAGGAAAAGGCATCGTTCCTACAGAGATATTCTGCACGAGAGTATCAGCACATCCTGCGGAGTTACCCACGATCAGTGTAATCGGATAAGTTCCACCGAGCAGATAGTTATGCGGCGGATTCTGATTCGTACTCAACGGACTTCCATCACCGAAATCCCATGACCATTGCGTTGGTGCTCCTGATGAAGTATCCGTAAACACAACAGCAGAATTCGCACAAACAGTATTGTTCGCGAATCCCGCTTGCGGCTGAGGCAATACAGTTACCGGTTGCGTTAATGTATCTGAACAACCGTAAATATTAAACGCCACCAAAGTTGCATTGTATGTTCCGGCGTTGGCATAAGTAGTAAAAGGAGATTGCTGATTCACCAACGGACTTCCATCACCGTAATCCCATTCCCACGCAACAGCGGAAACTGAGTTATCTGTAAACTGTGTAGGATAAGTATGACACGCAACAGATGATGCGAATGCAGCCACCGGAAGCGGTCGGACAATTACAGGATATTGAATCGTATCGGGACAACCTACTGCGTTCTGAACGATCAAGGTTACAGTATAAGTGCCTTGTGTCAGATAAACGTGCGATGGATTCTGTCCTGCAGAGAGCGGAGACGCATCTCCGAAATCCCATTGCCATGCAGTTGCAGATGTACTGAGATCTGTGAACGAAGAATTATAGCCTTCACAAACGGTATCAGCAGCGAAATCAGCCACAGGCAACGGATTAACTGTTACAACGGTTGTAATGGAATCCACACAACCAAAACTGTTTTGTGTTGTCAATGTTACAGAGTAAGTTCCCGGAGTTGCATAAGTATGGGATGGATTCTGCGTTGTGTTAAGCGGACTTCCGTCACCGAAATCCCATTGCCATTGGGTCGGAGTATTTCCGGTTGCATCAGTGAAATTCGTCGGCAAGCCGAAACAAGGTACGTTGCTTGTGAATGAAGGTGTGGTGCGCGGATTGGCTGTAACGTTAACCGTAGTTGTGTTCGTACAACCTGTTGCGTAACCCGCAGTCAGCACAACGTTATAGTTTCCGCTTGTATTGTAAACGTGAGAAGGATTCGGATTATTGGAAACATCCAGCGGACTTCCGTCACCGTAATCCCAAGTAAATGTTGTTGGATTCCCCAACGAAGTGTTGGTGAAATCTGTGGTATCGTTAGCACAAACGGAAACGAAAGTGAACTGCGCTGTAGGAACCGGATTCACTGTAATCACATTTGTGATCGTATCTGCACAACCACTTCCTGCCGCAGCAATCATGGTTACGGTATACGTTCCTGCTGTCGGATAGGTGTGCGAAGGATTCTGTGTATTTCCCAATGGAGATCCATCACCGAAATCCCATGTCCAGCCGATCGGAGCACCTGTTGTTTGATCCGTAAAAGCGGTGGCACTTCCTGCGCATGCCGTTGTTCCTGCAAACTGTGCAGTCGGAACGAGGTTGACCGTTACAGCCTGCGTGAGGAAACTGCTGCATCCGGCATTGTTCGTAGCTGTGAGTGTAACGTTGTAAGAACCATTCGTATTGTACAAATGCGTTGGCGATTGAACAGATGAAGATGTCGCATCTCCGAAATTCCAGAGCCATGTAACAACATTCCCTGTTGTTGAGTTCGTAAACGATGTTGAATCGCCGACACACTCCGTTGTTGCAGAGAAAGCAACTGTAGGAATTGAATCCACAACCACAACGTCAGTGATTGTATCCCGACATCCGTATGCTGTTGTTGCAATAAGTTGAACTGTGTATGTTCCAGCGGAACCGTAAGCATGTGTTGGGTTCGTCGTTGTGCTGGTACCGGCATCACCGAATGCCCATTGATAAGTGGAGATTCCGATAGACGCGTTTGTAAAGAAAATATTGTCGAGCGCACATACTGTATCGTTGCTCATTGTAAATGCAGCAATAGGCAACGGATGCACAGTGACCGTATGCGTGACACTGTCTGCACAACCATTACTTCCGGTAACAACCAATTCAACAGTATAAACGGAATCATTCAGGTTGGCGATATACGTTTGTCCTGCCGGATTCTGCGTTGAAGAAGTATTTCCGTTTCCAAAATCCCAGGTATAAGTATTCCCCGGAGTTGCAGCTGTTGAATTTGTAAATGCAACCGTCAGTGGCGTACACCCTTGCACAGGAACAATCGAGAAGACAGGAACCGGTCGCGGTAATACAGTTAACGTTACAGTGTCGTAAGCAATACAACCAAGAACATTCACAGTAAATGTAACAACAGGTGAACCGGGATTCACGTAATTGATTGTTGGTGGTGTGAATGCAGTTGATGTTGTCGGAGAAGAACCGACACCGAAATTCCATGAGTACGTACCGCCAGCTGTGGAATTATTCGTGAAGGTTACCGCAAGATCTTCACATCCGCTTGTAACTGAAGGAACGATATTCGCAACAGGAGTTGGATTCACAACAACAGTTCCTGTAATTGTATCTGCACCGCAGAAACCATTAACTATCAATGTTACTGTGTGCGTTCCGGGAACATTATAAACCTGCGTATGCGGCCCGGCTGTTGTGGCGGTATTTCCATTACCGAAATTCCATTGATATGTCAATTGATCACCCAGCGATGATTGCGTGAACGTAACACTTCCACCCTGACAGATTGTAGTGTTCAGCGGTGCGAAATTGGCCACGACCGCAGGATGTACAGTAATATTCACGAGTGAATCCCGTGTACCGCAATGATTACTTACGTAAAGATGAATGGAGTGTGTAACCGGATTGTTTCCTGCAGGAGCAGTAAATGTTTGTGGAGGAATATTCACTGCATTGGAAACATAAACGTTATCGACATACCACTGATAAGACAGTGCCCCACCCGTTGAAGTATTGTTGGCGGTTACAACAAGCGGTGTACATCCATTCGTTGGATTTACAGTGAGATTAATGTCCGGAATTGTATCCACCACAATAACACGTGTTGCTGTATCCTGTCCGCACGCACTGCTTGCAATCAAAGTGATCGTGTACGTTCCCTGCAGATACGTTTGCGGAGGTGCGTTACCCGTTCCGCTCAACACGTTTCCGTTGCCGAAATTCCATTGATAACTGTTGGCAGGTGAAACGCCTGTAGATTGATTCGTGAATGATACAACCTGAGGAGAACATCCCGGATTAGGAGTTGCAGTGAAGTTTACATTCGGAGGTCCTACAACGACAATCGGGCTCACAGTTGCCTGCGAAGTATTGCAGCTGTTTGATGCGGTGAGTGTAATCGTGTACGTTCCCGGAGTTGTGTATGTATGCGGAGGAGGAATCGGACTTGTAGTTGTTACCGGCGGCGTTAAATCACCGAAATTCCATGTGTATGTATTCGCGTTCTGTGATGCATTCACCGGCTGAATCGTAAGTGGCAAACATCCTGACATCTG
Source organism: Bacteroidia bacterium (assembly GCA_023151315.1). Taxonomy (GTDB): domain Bacteria; phylum Bacteroidota; class Bacteroidia; order Palsa-965; family Palsa-965. The sequence goes on along the minus strand of JAKLJE010000002.1, from coordinate 161,939 downwards.
CTGAATCGGCACGCTGAAAGACGCACCGACATATCGTTCAAATACAACTACAAGTGTTGCAGTTGCAGTACAGCCGTTCGGTCCGGTGGCGGTCATTGTAACCGTAAAAGTTCCGTATGTACTGTACGTATGTGTGAATGAAGCATTGGAAGCAGTAGTGAAGAGCGGACTTCCGTCACCGAAATCCCAAGTGTAACTTGTTGCACCTGTAGTGAAATTGGAGAAGGTCACGATTTCACTTGTTGTTGGATCACCAGGCAGCAAACAATTTGTAGTGTTACCATCACCGTCATCACCTGCAATGCTGACCAACGGAATTGCCAAAGCTGTTACAACTTGTGTGAATGTACTTGTACAACCCGGGAAGTTTGTGACGGTAAGTGTAACAGTAAATGTTCCGCCTGCTCCGTATGTGTGTGTCGGACTTTGCTGCGTTGAAGAAGTGGCGTCTCCGAAATTCCAGTTGTATGTTGTATTCGCTGTTGTACCCGTTGATGTATTTGTAAAGTTCACAGGGAGTCCCGCGCACTGATTGTTCGGTGAGAAAGTGAACGACGCATTGGGAACAGGATGAATTGTAACAACAACGATTGCGGAGTCGGTACACGGAACACTTGGATCAGTTGCAACGACCATGAATGTGTATGAGCCGACAGTTGAAATTGTATTGTTATTCGGCGCACTTAATCCGCTTGTATTGTCGAATGGATTTCCATTTCTGTACCAGATGTAGGTTGCACTTCCGGCATTAGCACCGGTGCTTGTATTGGTAAAGCTGATGGAAACGGGTCCAGGTCCGCAAATATTCACCTGAGAAGTTGTGAACGACGCAACAACCTGAGGGCAATTCGCAGCCAGCCTTGCGCTTAAAAGCAAAAGGAATCCGAGAAAAAGATTTCGTAGAGGTGTGCTCAACTCCGGGCGGTATTGGGGCCGCATCGGAAAGTTACGAATTTTCACTTAGGAAAGCGGTCTTGACCGGGTTAATAGTATAACCCGCGCATCAGCCAAACTACGCCGAACTGCAAAGTGATATTATGTGTTTTCAGCACATTGAGCCTTTCAATATCATTCGGCAGGATATTACGCCGGAGAATAGGATTAACGGAATAGGTAACTCGTGTGCGGAAAAGAAGATGTCCGCTGAATACCATGTGCGCACCGGCGATCAGACTCAGGTCGTATTTATCAGACCAGATGGGGTTAAAATCAAAACGCTCACCGTCTCTTCTGATCTGCGGAGAGAGCAAGTAAGCATATGACATTCCTGCTTCAAGTCCGCCTCTTGTTCCTCTGCTGATCTTCAGAATTTCCCAGCGATAAACCATTGCAGCTTCAGCATAGTGTAAACTCAGGTTGAATCGATCCGCAGTATCATTTTCCGGCAAACGGAATGCACCTTTTCGGATATAACCAATATCCAGCTGCAGATAGTTCTTCTTATCGTCACGACGCGTTAACGTTATTCCTCCATAACCCGAAACTTTAGATAATGGAACATTTGAAAATCCGGGCATACCGCTGATAAGGATGCCACCTTGCAGACCGAAATCGTATCGAGGCTGAGCAACAACTACCGCAGAACAGAACAGTAAGAAGAATCCGAAAATGAACGTACGCATTGGAGGTTATTTATGGTCAAAAATACAAGAAGCGTGCCTTCCGGAAGGAAATGAATCTAATTATTAACCCAACAAGCGCGATTGTTGTACAGTGAATCGAAAGTAAACGATGCATTATCAGGCGTTTACCTACGAAGTGAAAATAAATAATCGAGTGTGCGAAAAACCAGTATATTTGCACCGCCTTTCAGGCAACATAGGATGCGGGGTGGAGCAGTGGTAGCTCGTCGGGCTCATAACCCGAAGGTCATAGGTTCGAGTCCTGTCCCCGCTACAAGATGACCAAATCGAAGGTCAGAACATCAAAAGCGAGCAAATCAAAAGCTCGCTTTTGTATTTGATAGCGTTGATGTGCACATGCAAACGTTTTCAGTTTGCATGACTTTGATTTGGTCCACTCATCGAGAGACATCAGGACCAATCGCGCAGCGAGGAAATCCTGTCCCCGCTACAAGAATTGAAAGTCTCTCAGAAATGAGAGACTTTCCTGTTTTTATCCGCGTGTTTGTGAAACTAAAACACGCTAATAAAAAAAAGCGACCTCCTTTCGAAGGTCGCTTACGAAATAACCGCTCCGCTTCTACTCTGCTATAAACTTGGTAATCGATACTTCTTCACCGGTCTTAACTTCAATTAAGTAGAGTCCCGGATTGAGTGCAGGGAAACCAGCGAGTTCAGTTACATAATTATCACCTTCAACATAGAACTCATAAGTAGTAATGAGTCGCCCGTTCAGGTCATATACATTTACGTGTGCTGTTTGTCCATCTGCGCCGTTAATCGTCACGAACGGATTCTGGTTTTCCGCCAATGGATTCGGATACACATTAACGTTGAGCTGCTCAAGCAACAGCTGCTCATCTTCTTCTGTTGTTTCCTCTTCTTCAGGAATCATACGCATTGTACCGCCGGTAGTAATCGTACATACTGCGCCGGACGGACTCCATGCTCCACCGGAATACTCTTCAACAGTTACATTGTAAGTCTGATTCGGCTGAAGTCCTGCAAATGAACTCAGACGAATGTTGTTTACAGAACGTATACGAGTTTGGTTGTAATTCAGAGAAGCATTCGTGATCGTGAACCGATAACTTGTAGCACCCGTTACTGCAACTGCGTATATCCAAGATGTATTGGTAAGACCAATTGCACCGCAAGATGAGCTGTTAAGTTGAGTAGTTGGCGGTGTAGCTGCCATTGACATATTACATCCTGTTCCGTAAACACCCCACTGACCATTTACGAAAGGACGTACTTGAACGAGATATGAATGCCCGTATTGTAGTCCTGCCACCCAGCTAAGTGGCATATTCGGGTTGTTGTTACCTCTTACTCTTGTATAGACTTGTGAAGTAGCCAAATCCGTGAATCTGTATTCATAATTAGTCGCACCCGGAACAGCTACGTTGTAAATCCAGTTATACAATACAAGGTTTGTGAGGTTACAGTAGTTTGGATTCACTGTGGTAGACTGACAGCTCTGAACTGTAATCGTTGCCTGTGCAGTGGAAGTACATCCCGCAGCACTGGTTCCGGTAACCGTATAAGTTGTTGTTGATACCGGAGTAAATGAAACCGCGTTGGTAATTCCACCAGTCCATGCATACGACTGAGCTCCGCTCGCAGTTAAAGTAGCCTGATTCCCGGAACATACTATCCCGTTAGAAGGATTTGATGCAATGGATAATGTCGGATTGGCATTAACGGTTACTGCGGCTGTTGCAGTAGACGTACAACCGTTAGCGGCGGTACCTGTTACAGTGTATGTTTGTGTAGACCCCGGTGTAAATGGAACACCATCCGTTATTCCACCCGACCATGAATAGCTTACGGCATCACCTGAAGCAGTAAGAGTAACCTGATCGCCGCTGCACACTGTTGCAGGCGAAGGATTGCTGGAAGAGGAAACTGTTGGTCCTGCATTGACTGTGATATATGCCAATTCTGTGTGAGAATCGCTTCCACTTCCGTTAGACACGTTAAGAGTTACCGCATAACTTCCAGGTGTATTATATACTACGCTTGGGTTCTGAGAAGATGATGAGGCTGGCGAACCTCCGGTGAAAGTCCATGACCAACCTGTCGGTGAACCGGTACTGAGATCCGTGAAGTTTACGGTTTGCCCTGCGCAGATCGTAAGAGGCGAACCTGTAAACGCGGCAACCGGAGGAGAACCGCATACGTAGTTCGACATTGCGCCGGGTCCGCATAGGTTAGGTGTTGTGCTCTTGCCCTGAACGAACGTGCCGCCGGCGTCATCGTTTACGCCCAACGAACGATTGGAGGAACCATTACTGATTGCATAATGCATAATCGCTCCCGGAGCAATTACGTGACCCAGCTGGTGTCCATGACCTAATTCGTGAACTGCCACTGTTTCGAAATCATACTCTGTTGGCGTTGGCAAAGCAGGACCGAATTCCCATGTATTAGGAGTGATGTTACTGCCATCATCAAAAATGATATCAAGTTCGGAAACATACCAAACTATGTTAGGACCCGATGCACAACCGGACCAATAGCTAAAGCATACTCCAAGTACACCCGGATCCAGAGGATCAGAGTTGTCAAAGCAAATAATGTTGGTTCCGTCACTTGTAGCTACGTTAGTTGAAACCGTAGCACCAATCGTCCAGTTTACACCGGTGTTGCAGCGCCAGGTATCGAATGCTCGCATAAATGAAGCTCTTGCAGAAGCATCCGCGTCGAATGCGGTATTCATTTGCCATGTATAACCACCGGAACTATTATCGTTAATGTGATCTGTTTGATAAGCAACTATTCCTGAACCCGGATCAAACTCCACGTTGAGGTGTGCGTAGTCCACTGTGAGAATTGAAGGACTCGTTGCGGTAGTACCGGTATTCACTTCAAACTGTCCCGTGCCCGCTGCAGTGGGTACTTCAACGCGAATCTGAGTATCCGACCAGGAGATGTACTGAGAAGCCAAAGGTTGAATTAACGTAGCCCCGCCATCATCTGCATTCGGAAAACCTACAAAACTTGAGCCCTGAGTGTTTCCGAAAGAACTACCGTTAATAGTCAGAATAGTTCCAGTCCCCGCAGTAATGTTTGCTGGATTGAAGTTTGCAATGTTCGGACCTGCGGTCGGACTCTGATTCGGTGGTTGAACCGTACGGAATTGATTTCTGTCGATAGGTTTAATCTCGCGATAAAGGCTTCCGTGATTAGCAGCAGTTGCCACTACTTCATAAACCTCTGTACGAATATTGTGATAAACACGAAAAGGCTCTGAAGCGGTTTTATGTTCTGCATCGTACTTGATGAAACCTTGAACTGATGCATAAGCCTGGAATCTCATCAATCCGTTTCTCGGCATCTGATCATTCGGGAAGCCTGTAACAGGACGGAGTGTGAAAACACCGAAATCACCTACCTCGAATGTAAGCGAAGGCTCTGCAGTAATTCGATCGAAACCAACTGTCCCGCCAACAGTGAGCACTTCAATTTGTTCAGCAACAAGATTACCCTTGAACACCTTGTACAGCTCAACTACGTTGGCTGTGTAAATCATGGTATGCGTAGTATTCCAATACGAATATTGATCCACAACCTTACCTTCCACGATATCTGTGGACGCGGCAGTGCGCTGGGTAAGTGGGACTTCGATCAATGTACAGTTCGCCATCATGGCTACCGACAACATCACGAACGCAAATGCGAGAAGAGATCTTTTCATTTTTTTCCAGAATATGGAACAATATACAGAATCCGGAAGGAATCTGCCCCAACAAACAGCACCCAATCGACCAATGAACTTCGGCAGCGACCAAGAGCGTTATAACAGCGACAAAAATGGGCTTAAAATCCTTCTTTCTCAGGCTGTCTGTACTTCCAGATTTTCTGTAGTGCCTTTATTCCAAGAGGCATGGCGTGAATTCCGGTGTGGTATCGCGGAGCAGAATACCACTTGATGAGCTTTCGTTGAAAGCTATTCAGGCGGATATCTGTAGCTGTAGGATAATATCCATTGAGCACGGTTTCGAAATTCTTAACGTAATCAATCATTTCAGCCGTAAGCCATGGCGTGAGCGGATTCTTCCGTAAATCGAAATTCTCCCATTGCGGACTGATCCAATCTTCCAATTGCTGTGGAAAACGGAATCCTGAATTCTTAACCTGATTGAACAAGTCAGATCCTTCAGTAGGAACCGGACTGTAGATGTACAGAATGATTTCGGTATCCGGATTCGCCTCCTTCACTTTGCGGATAAAGTCAAGATCAAATTTTAATTGCGCCCAGGTTTCTTTCTCATTTGCACCGGGAGTTCCGAGTACGAAGGAATATTCCGGAACAATTCCCGCTCTTTTCATACGAGCCGCAAATTCGAGAATCTGTTTGCCGGTTTGCGTTCCGCCTTTGTCCATACTTTTCAGGCGGGCATCATCTCCGGTTTCAGCTCCGAAGAAAATCATTTTGCAACCCGAATCGTGCATAAGCTTCAGCGTATCATCTGAATAGCGATCAATGGTATCAATCCTTCCTTCACCCCACCAGCGCATTCCATCGTTAAGAACAAGGCGGGAAAACTCTGCGGTTCTCTTCTCAGAAACAAAAAAATTGTTGTCATGAAACTCGATAGCATCTGCACCGAAATTATCCTTGAACCATCTTATATCCCGATAAATCAACTCTGCCGATTTTCCTTTCCAGCGAGCGTTGTAAATCGGAACAACTGCACAAAATGAACAGGTAAACGGACACCCGAAGCTGGAGTGATAGGAAATAGTTTTCCTGCCGAGATATGTCTTACCGAGATAACCGTCGAGTGAATAAAGCTTATCCAGTTTCGAATACGGAAAGTCAGGAAGTGTGTCCTGATCGTAAATTTCATCTTTACGAGTTCGCGTTAATGTACCCGCATTACTGTATATCAGATTCGGAATCTGTTCCCATTCCGATTTTCTGTCCCAGTTTTCAAGCAGCAATGGGAAACACTTGTCACCTGGTCCGTTAACGATAGCATCAACATAACCTGAAGCAAGACATACTTCCGGTTGATTGGACGGAAAATAACCACCCCAGATTATCGCAATATCAGGATAAGTCTGTCGTATACGTTGAGATAGCGGTATTGCCTGGCGTAATTGCGGACCGGGCATAACGGTTGAACCGAAATAGCCGAATTCTCCGGAATCCAGATACGATTTGATCTTGATCCATGGATCAACTTCCCTGTTCCCGTCTACAATCACCCAATCGAATTTCCCTTCAATTGAGGCCGCAACCTGCAGAACTGAGTTAGGAATTCTCCATTTATGATTTGTCGCTCTCGGATTAAAAAGCAATACCTTCTTCACATCGCCAAAGTACGGAGGTTTGAGCGGAAATCGACAATTGAGGAGTGCGAGATCGCATCAAAAACGGCTCCAAAAAAAATCTTAAAAAAGATGATTTTGTAAGAAAAAAAACTAACTTTCCGTTTCAATTCTATTTCAATTAATAAAATGAAAACAGGAACAATTAAATTTTTCAATGCAACCAAAGGATATGGTTTCATTATTGAAGACGGAACGAATGCAGAGATCTTCCTGCATGTAACTGGCCTGGTTGATCAGCCTGTTAATTCCGGCGAGAAAGTATCCTTCGAAGTTGCTGAAGGACGTAAAGGGCTAAATGCAGTTAATGTCAAAAAGATATAAGTGACTTTACCCTCCCAGAAAAATCCCTCTGCTTCAACAGAGGGATTTTTTTATTGCTAAATCCCGTTAATACTCTCATCCCTGACGGATTTTTTCGCAACATTACATCCGGTTTTGCTCGCGCTCTATGATGAATTTCATCAGAAGAAATTTTAAACGGATCAGCTACACGGCTTTGGGCTTTGTTGCCGTAATTACAGTGCTGTCGTTTTATGAGTTGCGCAACATCAAATTCGACTATGATTTCGAATCGTTCTTCCCTCAGGATGATCCGGATCTCGACAAGTACATCGATTTCAGAAATACTTTCGAGTACGACAATGAATTCATACTTCTTGCAATTGAAAACAAAAGCGGAATTTTCCGCGATGAATTTCTGAATCGGATTTCGGTTCTGACCGATACAATCCGCAATATCCCGGATGTTTCCTACGTGCAGTCGCCGATTACTTTGGAATACATGGTGGTAAGCGGACTTGGTCCGCTGCGGATTCCGTACATACATCTCGGTGAGACGGAACGTTACAAAGAGGATTCAAGTCTCATTTACAAAACTCCTGAACTCGTCGGATCATTCTTTGCGCGCGACGGAAAATCGGTTTGCTTCTACATCAAAACCACTGAAGGAATTTCAAAAGCAAAATCAGATTCGCTTCTGTCACGCATTGACCGCGAAGTGGCTGCGCACAAATTCGATGACACCTTCACCGCAAGTAAAGCCAAAGGGCAAAAAGTTTATCTCGAAAAACTGAGCGGAGAATTTGTTCAGTTTTTCATTGCATCATTTCTCCTTGTGGTTTTGTTCCTATGGATTTCCTTCCGCTCATTCTGGGGAATATGGGTTCCGGTTGTTATCGTTTTGCTTTCAATTGTCTGGACGCTTGCGCTGATGACTGTAACAGGCAAAGCGCTCGACATCATGACGGTACTATTACCTACAATGATGTTTGTGGTCGGCATGTCAGATGTTGTTCACATTGTAACAAAATACATTGAAGAACTCAGAGAAGGTGCTGCTTCAAAATTTGACGCGCTCATTAAAGCTATCAAGGAAGCCGGCTTCGCAACATTCATCACGCTGATCACAACTTCACTGGGATTTCTGACGCTGATTAATTCCAACATCATACCCATCCGGGATTTCGGCATCTACACTTCACTGGGTGTCTTCATTGCGTTTGTACTCTCCTACTCCATCATGCCGTTGGTTTTGTTTCTGCTGCCGAAACCGAAAATTGCAGCAGTAAAGCCGGAATCGGATTTCTGGAGAAAGCAGTTGCACAAACTGCTGCGATGGACATTGCGTAACAGGAAATCGGTAGTAGTCGGAACGCTGATCATTGCCGGCATCAGTATTTTCGGTATTACGCGTATCGTGCTGAACAATCATCTGATTGAAGGTTTGACAAGAAAAGATGAGTTACGCCAGGATTTCGAATTCTTCGAGAAAAATTACTCGGGTGTTCGTCCGTTTGAAATTCTGATTACACTGAACGATACGACTTCTTCACTTTGGAACAATGAAGAAATGCGTGCAATGGATAAACTGGAAAGTTATCTGCGAAACGATTTCGGCGTTGGCTTCATTATTTCACCTGCTTCGTTGGTAAAAGGGATGAACAAAGCGCTGAATAATGGTAATCCTGAAAGTTATGTGTTGCCTGCAGCTGAAGATGATCTGGAAAATGTGATTGATCAGCTGGAACAATTCCGTAAGAGAAAGGAAATGAAAAACCTGATTACCAAAGATGGCAAACAGGCGCGGGTAACCGGCAAAATGGCGGACATCGGCAGTAAAGTATTTCTTGAACGCGCAGCGGAGCTGGACAAATTTCTTCAGGCAAACCCGGATATGAAATGTATTAATGTTCACCTTACCGGTGCCGCGTTGATGCTTGACAAGAACAATAAATATCTTGTTGATAACACCGTTCAAGGTCTGCTCATTTCCATTCTGGTTGTTGCGCTGATCAGCGCGCTCGTCCATCGCAATCTGCGAATGATGATCATTGCGATCATTCCGAATCTACTTCCTATCATCATCATCGGCGGAATAATGGGCTTCACCGGTATTGAGATGAAAAGTGCAACGTCAATTATATTCTCAATAGCCTTCGGAATTGCTACTGACGACACAATACATTTCCTCGCACGACTTAAACTGGAAATTGCGCAGGGTAAATCTGTAATGTATTGCGTAAAGCGTTCATTCCTGTCAACCGGTAAAGCCGTTGTTGTGACCTCATTGATTCTTTGCGGGGGATTTCTTTCACTGATCGGCTCAGGATTTGAAAGCACTTACTATTTCGGTTTACTTGTCAGTATCACACTTCTTGTTGCGGTTGTAACAGATCTGTTGCTTTTCCCGCTGCTTGTAATCTGGCTGATAAAGGACACAAAAAAGGGCTGATCAAATCAGCCCTAAGGATTATTCCACTACAGGAACATCTTTGACGATTTCGTCTTTTCGCTCCTTGCGCTTTATTGTCACAGGAACTCCTCCTGATACGCGCATATTAATTGACGTGTCCCAACCCGTGCAGTACACATAGTAGTCGCCGTGTTTCAATCCTTCCACGTGAATATGATCTTCACCAACGGTTCCAACTACAAGCAAATCGTATTCTGTTGTCGGATTCGCCGGCGCGTCAAGTGTATTGTACTTAATGAAAACACTGTCCTGATAGGCAGTGGTACTTACGATTGGCAATCCGTGATGCGCAGGTTTTACAACAAGCGTTGCGTCTCCGCCCAATCCTTCTTTTGTGCAGGAGGTTAGTGCGATTGCCGCGATTGCGATGAAAAAAAAGTTTCTCATGAGATATGATTATTTATTGAATAAATATTCCGTTTGATTAAAACTCCATGACAATCCGAAAATTGCACGAAACGTTGCCGAAGGATCTGAGTCATTTTTGACTTCATATAAAGGTAGTTGAAAGCCCGTGTGTACTCCAAACTGACCAAAGAAAAAATCAGCTCCCGCACCACACATCAGCATCGTCATTCCTGAATGAGATTCATACGCATCATGAACATACAAACCTTTCGTATGTTCACCGTAAAGCTGAATTTGCGGCGCAAACTTGAACAACTCTTTACTCCATAACCAAAAGAGCGATCCATTTAAGGTGAATGCAGGCTTCAACTGCTCTTCATAGCGATTAGAACCCGAAAACTTTGCGCTGATTGTAGTGGATGTGCCGAATTTCCCGAATCCAAGAACGTGTTGGAGGTATACAATTTCATCCACACTACCGGTACCGTTCTGGAAATACAGATGCTTACGAACACCTTGCGTATCACAAGCGGAAGAATTACCGGTTGGCAACTTTACGCCTGCACCAAGCACGAGCCGCTGTTTAAAACGAAAATCATCATCCAATCTGCGCAGCAAATGATAACCGATAGAAACAGTTACATCACCCAATCCGGAAGTTTCGTTAAACACGCCATACATGCGCGATTTACTCTGCACCCATGACGCCTGTACGCCTGCTTCAATTCTTCGATGAACAAAAATCCGTCCGCGCAGTTCAACAACTTTGAAAGATTCAAAATCGCCTTTCTGCAGAGTCCGATGTTCCGTACCCGTGTGCTGCGGAGTAAATGCGGGATCTATTCTGTAAGCGCCAGTTGGAACATAAGGTTGACCGGTAATATTCAAATGACTGAACAAACGATAACGGTGTACCAGTTGCAAGCTGCTCTGGTTGTCGTATGGCGTAATTCCACTGAAGTTTCCGCATATATCACAAGCGAAAACGATGACAGGTAAAAACGCGACAACAGTAAATGCTATCAGCTTTTTCATGTCGGATTAATTGAATACAGAAGCAACAAGCAAATTATTCCTGCGACACTCCAGGATACAAGTTTTCGGTACGACTTCAGTTTCACGGTTAACTCTTCCGACTCATTCCCGTCAGAACGCAAAACTTTTGTCATCAGTGAAATTTCACCCAATTGTACAAACACAATTCCTGACAGCACAATTAATGCTGTGATGATCCCGTACGTAACGGGACTCCCAAGGAAATTTTCCATAAGAGAAAAGAGGGCGGATCATCCATTTCTAATAATCCGCCCGTGTGTTTATCAGTTCTGTACGCTGATCAGCGTGAACATGTCTGAGTAATTATTGACAATCACGTTTGCAGCTGCTCCGGGCATGGTAACATCATTTGTAACTGCAAGATCCAACGTTGTTGGTGTTTTAAACCACTCCGCGGCATCAGCTTTAACAGTAACAAGTGGATTGCCTGTTGACGTCACGCTCAAATGTGTAGTTAATGGAATTGACACCCAACGCAGCGCACTGTTCGCACCTGAAAAACCTCCTAAGTGGAATGTAACAGAGTTTGCAGCAGCAGTTGATTGTGGTGATGTACCTTCCAACTTCGCCATAATGTAACCCGTACTCCAGGTCCAGAACATACCGTTCGCAGGATCCAACGCGCCGGTCTGAGCTCCTGACACATTGCGCGCGCTATCAACACCCAATAAAAACGTCAGCGTAGTGTAATGACCACCCGGAATATCGCTTAATGTAATCGTTTGAGAACCTGAATTCGCTGCGTTAATCAGAAAATAGCTGTTGGGAACTGAATAGACATTACCAACATCATCTGTAAGTTTAATATTGGTTACATAGTACTTCAGCATGTTCACAGTAATTGTATCATTGTTTGCTGTCGGGTATGCCTCTAAGCCTAACTCTAACAAACTGTCACCAAACATCTGACGGAAATTGATCCGCACGGTTCCGGTTCCGGAATGATGATCATCCTCAGCAGGATCTTGTCCGTCTTTTTTGCAACCCGAAAAAATCAATGTTGCAGCCACTGCAATCATAGCAGTAAAAAATATTTTCTTTTTCATTTGTAAGTTAATTTTTGAATTCGTTTTGATTGTAATTAAAAAGCAGAAATCAAAAGAACTCAGCAAGGCGGATGATCGATAACTAAAGGGAGTGATCCGGGTTGACCGGTATGGGGTTTGAAACTCAATATTTCAATAGAGAAAATAACAGAAATTGAAGTGGAAACATTTTCATTAGTCAGATTCACTTCATCCAAGGTGCGCACCGTTTTTCCTGACTTTTCAGTTTGACCTTCGGCAGCATCCTGCTTTTTCAGTTGCTTCGCAAGATGACACTTACCGTTACATTTCATCTCAGGTTTGTCGCGGTTAACGCAGAGCACTTTAGCGATGTAATCTTTATTCAGCAAATAATCAGCAACTACAACGCCGCGAGACATCGAACTGAACAAAATAATGAAGGCAAGAATTACTCCTCCAAACGCTTTCATATTGCAAAGATACGATCAGTATCTCCGAATTATTCTACTTGCTCTGAATTTTGGCCAGTATTTGTTGAAAACCTGCCTCTGAGCTAAATGATGCAAAGACCGGATCAGAATTCAACCGCTGCAGATCGGAAAATCCCAACGCAACTGCCTTATCCAATGCAGGAATAACGAATTCACGGACACCCAAACGAGCATATAACCCTGCCTGCATGTACGCCCATTCTGCGTTATCCGGATCAACTATACTGTACACTTTTACAAGCTTCTCGGCTGCGTGCATATTGTTCATTGAAAACGCCTGATTGCAATAGGTATAGCACAACAAACTCACATATCCGCGCAAACGATCACGCATGTACTTTTCAGGACCATCTGTTTTCGAAGTAAAATAAGAATCGGAATTCTGTCTCCACCATGTTGTGTCCCGAGTCAGCACGGACTCTGACAGTAACTTCTGCAATTCAGCTTCGTTCTTCTCAATCGACTTCCATTTCTGCTCATCGCTCCGCACGCAAGAAGAATTTTTCAGTTTATCGTAGCGCGACTCAAGCAAACCAACTGATGACAGATTCTTCTCTGCATGAATAGCAGACAACAGCAGATTCTGCTCCAGCAAACAACTCACTTTTGACAGCGTATCGCAGCCTTTCAAAACGTAATGCGTAAGTGAATCCGCCATCTGATTGAGATCGCCGGACATTGCAGTTCCGGGTTGGTAGAGCGAGACCATAAGCATCGCATTCTGCATCACAGGCGCAGGAGGCCAATCATGCTTACCATCAAAAACAAGCAACTCGTGCAAACCGGGTTTACCTTCTTCAGCAGCAACAAATTTCTTCAACTCGAGATAGTTCATATCACCTAATCCTGCAACACCAACAAATGCCAATGGCTGTAATGATTTCGGAGGCGAAGCAGAACACCCGATAACTCCTGTAACATCAAGACGCGTTAAAGCCACTCCGGAAGCAACGCGAGCTCCACCTGAAAATCCGCTGAGATATATTCGTGCAGGATCAATATTGAAACGACCTTTTACATCATTCACAATTGTGTTTCCGATTTCAATTGCAAGTGCCGCTTCCATTCCATTCTTATTCGAATTGGAACCAACAAGAATGAAATTCCATTTATCCGCAATCGATTTATACAACTGCAATGGCTTCACTCCTTTCCCGTCGGGAGCAAAGAACATCACAACCGGATAAACGGAATCGGGAACCGCGTTAGCAGGAATGTAAACGGAATATGAAACTGCAGAATTTTGTTTGCAGGAAACTTCGCCGATACTACCGGCTTCAATGACAGCAACCGCTTCCTCTGTGGTTGTCGACGAATCAGATGAATTCCCATCCGTCGAACTATCACCGCATGAAGCCAACAGCAAAGCCAAAGGCAGAATGTATTTGATCATGTCCAAAATTAATGATTCCATCGCGTACAGATGACAATTCAGGCCATCTGTTATTATCTTGCGACATGATTATTCGCTTATCACTTCTCGCTGTCTATTCCACACTTATATTCGGAGCAACTTCGTGCGACACAAAGTCGTCAGATTCCGAAGCGTGTTACAAATGGGAGTTCGATTCTGTTTCTACCAACTTCTCCCGCTACGTCGATCCTTTCATCGGGACAGGAGGACACGGACACACATTTCCGGGTGCAACAGCTCCTTTCGGGATGGTGCAATTGAGTCCTGACACAAGAATTGACGGAAGTTGGGACGGTTGTTCAGGTTATCATTATGATGATTCACTGATTTACGGATTCTCACACACGCATCTGAGCGGAACCGGTTGCAGCGATTACGGTGATATTATGCTCATGCCCGGCAGCGGAGAGTTGAAATACTCCAACGGAAATGACAAACAGCCTGCATACACTTCCACTTTCTCTCATCAAAATGAAAAAGCGGAAGCAGGTTACTATCAGGTAAAGCTGGATAATGGAGTGAATGCAGAACTTACCGCTTCTCCTCGTGTTGGTGTTCATCGATATGCTTTCAGTGGAACAGAACAACCGTGGATTATTCTGGACATGGCGCATCGCGATGAAGTACTGGAATGCAAAATCGAAGTAGTGAATGATCATACCATCCGCGGTAAAAGATTTTCAAAAGCGTGGGCAACGAATCAGCAATTATGGTTTTACGCTGAATTTTCTGAGCCTTTCAAACATCATTTTTGGTCGCAGGGAAAAACACTTCATACCGACAGTTCTTCTGCCAAGGATGTGAAAATTGTTTTTCAATTTGAAAATAGCAGCAGCGTTGAAGTGAAAGTCGCGCTTTCACCAGTAAGCTCTGAAAATGCGCAACTGAATCTGAATACAGAAACTGCAGAAATGAATTTCGATGCGGTGCGTGCAAAAACCAAAGCGCATTGGAACTCCGAGCTGAATCGAATTGAAGTGGAAACTGCAGATGAAGTGAAAAAGGAAATTTTCTACACGGCGCTTTATCACTGTTTCATTGCACCAAACGTGTATTGCGATGTAAACGGTGATTATCAGGGAATGGATCACAAAGTGTACCGCGATACAGTTCATCAGCGTTACACGGTATTCTCACTTTGGGATACGTATCGTGCTTTGCATCCGCTCTTCACAATTGTTCAGCAGAAACGTACGAATGATTTCATCAACACATTTCTGCAGCAATACAAGGAAAGCGGACGCTTACCGGTTTGGGAATTATCGTCCAATGAAACGGACTGCATGATCGGCTATCACAGTGTTTCTGTGATTGCAGATGCGTGGATGAAAGGACTTACCGGCTACGACACTACTCTTGCGTTGGAAGCCATGGTTTCTTCTGCCATGCAGGACCGAACAGGATTGAAAGCCTATAAGAGCTGCGGTTATATTCCGGCTGAAGAAGAAGGAGAATCTGTATCAAAGACATTGGAATATGCTTATGACGACTGGTGCATTGCTCAGTGCGCGCTGCGAATGAAGAACGATTCGCTTTATCGCTACTTTTCAAAACGCGCGAACAGCTGGAAAAATCTTTACAATCCTGAAACCGGATTTCTGCAGGCCAGAATGAACAATTCGTTCATCACTCCTTTCAACCCTTATGAAGTAAATTTTCATTATACCGAAGCGAATGCCTGGCAATACAGTTTAGCTGTACAACATGATCCAACAGGGTTGCTGCGAGTAATGGGCAGTGCCGACAAATTCGAAACGCATCTCGATTCACTATTCTCAGCATCATCAAAAACTACCGGACGTGATCAGGCTGATATTACGGGATTAATTGGTCAATACGCTCATGGTAATGAGCCAAGTCATCACATGGCGTATCTGTATTCAATAATCGGCCGTGATGATAAAGCACAGAAAATCGTACATAATATTTGCAACTCGCTTTACAAAGCAGAAGCTGATGGTTTATCAGGAAATGAAGATTGCGGTCAGATGAGCGCATGGTATGTCTTAAGTGCTTCAGGATTCTATTCCGTAACACCGGGCAAACCTGAATTTGTTATTGGAAGTCCACAGTTTGATAAAGTTCAGTTCCGTCTTGAAAACGGAAAAACATTTACACTGGTTGCAGAGAATGCGGTTGTAACAAATCCTTACACGATTTTGACAACGAAGAATCCTATGGGAAATAATATTCTGCCATTCTCAGATATCATGAACGGTTCGAAAATTGAAACAAAGAAAACAAATGAGCCTCCAGCGAATAACAACAAACCGTATTTTGTTTGGACAGAAGCGCAAACTGCAGTCACACCATGGATAACCGATGTAAAGTCACTTACTTTCATTGAAGAATTGAGAATAAGTTTGGCAACATTGGATCAAACGAATGACATTTTCTACAGTATCAACAGCGGCACATGGACCAAATGGGTTCATCCAATCACAATCTCAGAAAACAGCATCATTAAAACGTTTTCCGTTTCCGTTGATAATGGACAACATAGCGACACTGCAACTGCTCACTTCTACAAAGCTCCTGCATGGGAAAGCATTCAAATCCGCAATGCATACGCACCGCAATATTCCGCAGGAGGTGATCGTGCGTTAATAGACGGATTGAAAGGCACTACCAATTTCAGAACCGGATTGTGGCAGGGATATGAAGGCACAGATATTGATATCACGATTGACATGGGCAGCAGCAAGACTATTGATTCTGTTTACATCAATTTCCTTCGAGACGAGAATTCATGGATATTCCTTCCGGTGAAAATAGGGTACAATCTCAGCGACTTGCCGAACGCTTATCCTGAACCGATGATGATCAATGAAAAACCTTTAAGAAGTGTTGCGGATGCGGCAAACGGAAATTTACAAGTCGCCACGTACGGAGGACAAATGAACAAAACCGGTCGCTACCTTCACGTCACAGTAAGCGGAATCGGCAAATGCCCGGTTGGACATCCGGGAGCAGGAAAACCGGCCTGGTTGTTTGCAGACGAGATTACTATTGTGACCAAATAAAACGTTACTTTTCAATTCAGTTAATTACGGAATCAGATGGACAGAAAAACCTTCATAAAGACCACAGCAATGGCGGCTGCATTAACAGGAGTGGGCGGTAAATTATCCGCGCAGGGAGAAGATCCAAAAGTTGTGAAGAACAATCCCAAAAGTAAAAGCGGTCTTCCCATTGTAATATCAACCTGGAATCACGGCATCGCGGCGAATGAAGCAGCATGGAAAGTTTTAAGTGAAGGCGGCAATGCACTTGATGCAGCAGAACGCGGAGTATGGATTGTGGAAGCTGATCCGAACAACACCAGTGTAGGTCTGGGAGGTTTTCCTGATCGCGATGGAATTGTAACGCTGGATGCATCAATCATGGTTGATGGCGGACAAGCCGGAAGTGTTGCGTTTGTGCAGGGAATTGAACATCCGATTTCGTTGGCTCGTGCAGTAATGGAAAAAACGCCGCACGTAATGATGGTGGGCGAAGGTGCTGAATTGTTTGCGGAATCCATCGGAATGAAACGACTGAAGAACAAACTCACACCGACAACGGAAAAAGCGTGGCAGGAATGGTTGAAGGAAAAAAACTATAAGCCCATCATCAATATTGAAAATCACGATACAATCGGATTGCTGGTGATTGATCAGGACGGAGCAATGGCAGGAGCTTGTACTACAAGCGGACTTGCTTGGAAAATGCACGGTCGTGTGGGTGATTCACCGATTATCGGTGCCGGACTTTTCGTAGACGGCGATGTAGGTGCAGCAACATGCACCGGTCTTGGCGAAACAGTTCTGCGTACACTTGCATCACACGTTGCAGTTGAAGAAATGCGTCGCGGAGCCACACCGCAAAGTGCGTGCGAGGAAGCGATAACCCGCATCGTGAAAAAACATCCGAACTTCAAAGATTTTCAAGTTGGAATTCTCGCCGTAAACAAGAACGGAGAACATGGTGCTTATGGTCTGCACAAAGGGTTCAATTATGCACTGTATCAGGACAAGAAAAATGAATTGATCGATGCAGATTCCTACGTGAAGTAATCCGAGCATTGAATCATTTGAGCATTGTATAATTTGCCCATTGAATAATTTGAATATGCACGTTGCAGGAATAGACATCGGAGGAACAAACACAGAAATCGGATTGGTTTCTCGGGAAGGCAATTTACTTTTCTCCGAAACAATTCCAACTACAGGGCACAACACGCCTGAAGATTTTGTTCGTGAAGTGGTGATGAGCATCGAAAAAGGATGCGCCAAACACAACGCACAACTGAGCGCAATAGGTATAGGAGCGCCGAGTGCCAATTATTTTTCAGGAAGCATTGAATTCGCACCGAATATGCCGTGGCAAGGCATAATTCCGCTTGTTAAATTATTTTCTGCTGCGCTGAACAAACCTGCATTCATTACCAACGACGCGAATGCTGCTGCAATCGGAGAACAAGTATTCGGCGCAGCGAAAGGAATCAAAGATTTTATTCTCGTAACACTTGGTACCGGACTCGGCAGCGGAATTGTTGTGAATGATCAGTTGGTATACGGACACGACGGTTTCGCAGGAGAACTCGGTCATGTGATAATTGAAGAGAACGGACGACAGTGCGGATGCGGGCGCAAAGGATGCCTGGAAACTTATGTTTCTGCAACGGGCGTGGTATGGAGCGCGAGAGATCTGATCAGAAGCGGAAAACAAATTGCAGGCATCACTTCCATTGAACACATCACTGCACGTGACGTAGCGACGGCAGCAGCTCAAGGCGATTTGAACGCTTTGATGATCATTGATGAAACTGCACGTAAACTCGGTTTCGCATTGGCGAATGCCGTTGCTATAACAAGTCCATCGCACATTTTCCTTTACGGTGGAGTTGCAAAATCAGGGGATATATTGCTGATTCCTACGCGTAAGTACTTTGCTCATTATCTGCTACGAAATTTTGCCGGTAAAGTGAAAATTGAATTGTCAATGCTCCCTGATAATGCCGCAGTTCTTGGAGCTGCTGCGTTGGCTTGGAAAGAAATTTCACCTTAAAGTGTATCTCCGGCAATAATCTTACATTATGATCGTTGAATATATTGCCTGACTCAAATGCTGCGATCCGTTATTATCATACTCTTCTGTTCTCTCACAATGTTGAGAGCGCAAAACCTTATTTCCAACCCGGGTTTTGAGACGATAGATACTTCATTCACATTACCGAATCCTCCGCTCGATACGTTCGATCGCCATAACATTCCCGGTTGGTTCAATCCCAGTTTCGGCACAACCGATTACTACAATTCCGATGGCAAACATCCGTATTGCGGTTCACGTTTCTTCGGGAAAGATATGAAAGCGCATAGCGGCGTAGGGTTTGCAGGAATTTATATTGAGAGAAGTAAATGGAAAGAATACATTGCTTTTAATCTGACAGATACACTCAAAGCGGGTCAGAATTATCACTTCTCGATGTGGATTGCTATCAGTCCCAAAAGCCGATACGCCATGCAATCCATGCAACTGGAATTCTGGGATGTGCCGTTTATAAAGATTCTCGGTACCAACGATGCTTATCCGAGAACCAATCCGATGTTTCAAGGAGTAAATATCCCCGGAACCAGTAGAAGTACAATGGTCGGAAACTGGACTCAAATTTCTGTTGATTTCACTGCCGTAGGTGGAGAAACATCAGTAATGTTCGGCTACTTCGGAGATTACTGGCAGTCCATTTCACTCCCTGAAACCGCCAAGAATAAATCCAGCGATCCCTACTGCTATTACTACATAGACGATTTGGAATTAATCGCAACTTCGGGTCCGCCGATACCACGCAACACCGTTTCGCGTCCGATCATTTACTTTGACACTGATAAAGACGTCATCAAAAAACAATACTTTGTTCCGCTCGATTCCGTCGTGAACGTAATGAAAACAGACGCGCGCCTGAAAATTATCATTAACGGTTACACCGACAGCGTTGGTAATGTGGAAGACAATCTTGATCTGTCAAGGCGTAGAGCTGAAGCTGTAAAGAAGTATATCGTCGACCGCGGAATAAGTGAAACACGCATCACAACAGCATGGTATGCTGAATCACGACCAGCCGGAGAGGAAAATGCGATGAATCGGCGAGTTGAATTCATTTACGTCAGGCCGAAATAGTTGACTACATCTCGGTGAACGTTGAAATCTTTCAGAATAAGACAACTCTGATTCTGGCTATTTCCGCATTAGCTTCCTAACTTTGAGGACAAGAAAAACACGCCTCATGAAAAAGCTATTCATTGCCTGCCTTATCCTGGTTACTTCAGCAACAGTAATCACTTCATGCAAATCCGGAGAAACCAAAACAGCTTATCAGTGTCCGATGAAATGTGAAGGTGAAAAAACTTACGATAAGCCGGGTGAATGTCCGCTTTGTAAGATGGAACTGAAAGAGGTGAAATAACCCGATTGATGCGGAGATTAATAAAAGGTATTCTTCATCGTACGTGGAAACCGTATGTGCAATGGTATCTTAAATCACCGCGCTCATTCAAGTGGGGAAATATCCGCATTACGGTACAACCCGAAGTGTTTCATCCGGGTTTCTATTTCAGTACTGCTTTCCTGTTGAAATATATTTCAGGATTACGCATTGAAGGACAAAACATACTGGAAGTGGGTTCCGGAAGCGGACTTGTCAGTATTTATTGTGCGAAACAAGGTGCGCATGTAACGGCCTGTGATATCAATCCTGCCGCCGTTGAAAACACCCGGACAAATGCAATCAGCAATTCAGCAAAAGTGAATGTTGTTGAATCAAATCTGCTGGATAATATTCCTCCGCAAAATTTCAATCTGGTAATTGTCAATCCGCCTTATTACAAAAAAGACCCTGTAACACCTGAAGATCACGCCTGGTACTGCGGGCAGAATCTCGAATATTTCCACAAACTATTTTTACAGTGTAAAGCATTCATGAACAATTCATCAGAACTGATCATGGTTTTATCAGATGAATGCGACATTCAGGGTATCAAAGATGTTGCTGCAAATAACGGTTGGGGCGTGGCAGTAAAAAAGGAAAAGCTGATCAGGTGGGAAAAGAACTTTATACTTAGCTTCACACTTTCCCGATAAAGATGTCGCAAGCTGAAAACAAACCCGTTCAGAGAATAGCGTCAGGCTCAACCGCGCATGCGGTACTTTCAACCCTGATGTACTTCGACTTGTTTCGTCATCCGTTGACGATTGATGAAATTCAACATTATTGTCAATGGAGAGTACTTTCACTTTCAGAAGCAGCACACGCGATTGAGGAGCTGATCGCTAACAAACTCATTCAACACAAAGACGAGTTCTATTTTCTCTCCGGATCTGAATCTTATATCGATCTGCGCAGAGAACGTAACAATCGTGCTGCCCTGTACAGTAATAAAGCACTGAAGTGGGCAAAATTCATTTCCGGCTTTCCATTTGTACGTACTGTATGCATCAGCGGTTCATTGTCAAAAGGCACAATGGATCGTGATGGTGATATTGATTATTTCATCATCACTGAAAAAGGACGTTTATGGATAGCGAGGACATTTCTGATTGTGTTCAAGAAGTTATTCCTCTTCAACTCTAAGAAATATTTCTGCGTGAACTATTTCATCGATACTGAAAATCTGACAGTACCCGATCACAATTTGTTTACTGCAACGGAAATTGTGTTCGTTAAACCCATGCGCGACAGCAATTGGTTCCTACGTTTCAGAGAATCAAATCACTGGGTATCCCATTTTTATCCCAATGTAGAATCTTCAGTCGATACAATTCCCGCATCTTCTAACGGCGTACTGAAGAGAACTATTGAAAAAATGCTGGGCGGTTCAGCAGGCGAATGGCTCGATGAAAAATTCATGCGAATCACTCTTAATCGTTGGAACAATAAATTCCCTGATCGTAATCCTGCTGAATTTGAAGTTGATTTCAGAACAAGACGCAGCGTTTCCAAACATCATCCGCAGGGATTCCAACGCATTGTATTGAAGAAACTGGAGGCACGAAGAGTTGAACTCGAAAAGATGCACAACGTCAGAATTGATGCACGCATAATGGAATGGTCAGCCTGATGCTGATACCCAATGAATTTACGATCTTTACACTGTGAAAATTCTTTTCTCACATTCTTACTTCATGCGGTTTGATCCGAAACAATGGAATCTCGGTCAGCCGTATCCGCCATTAGGCACAATACTCGCTGCGGCTGTATTGCGCGAAGCCGGCCATGAAGTTGAGTTGTTTGATTCACAGTTCGCGCATTCAGCTGAAGAAGTGATTCCGTATTTCGATCAATTTAAACCGGACATCTTTGTTGTTTATGACGATGGTTTCAACTATCTGACTAAAATGTGCCTGACCAATATGCGCGAAGCAGCATTCCGTATGCAGGAAATCGCGAAGCAACGTGGCTGTACGGTTATAACCAGCAGCAGCGACTCAACAGATCACTACACCAAGTACATTGAACACGGAGCTGATGTAGTGATTCGCGGTGAAGCGGAAATGACATTGTTGGAAATCGTAAATGGAATCAGTAATGGTGTTCAGCAATTCGAAACTGTCAAAGGAATTTACTTCGGAACCAAAGAAGGAATCAAACAGTCGCCACCTCGTGAAGTAATGAAAGATCTCGATCAGCTGCCACGTGCCGCATGGGATCTGATTGACATGAAAAAATATCAGGACATCTGGCGATCACATAACGGCTACTTTACAATCAACATGGCCACGACACGCGGTTGTCCTTTCAAATGCAACTGGTGTGCTAAACCCATTTACGGCAATCGGTACAATTCACGTTCTGCATCGGGTGTTGCTGAAGAACTTCTGTTTCTGAAGAATAAATACGGCTTTGATTACATCTGGTTCTGTGATGACATCTTCGGCCTCAAACCGGGATGGGTGCATGAATTTGCCTCAGAGACACAGAAACGAAATCTGAAAATCGCTTACAAAATTCAGTCGCGTGCCGATTTACTTGTGCAGGAAAACTACGTGAAAGATCTTGCTGAATCAGGATGCGATAACGTATGGATGGGAGCCGAAAGCGGTTCACAAAAAATTCTGGATGCGATGGACAAAGGAACAACCATCGATCAGATCAGGAAAGCGAATGCTTTACTCAAAAAGCACAACATTAAGACAGCTTTCTTTCTGCAGTTCGGTTATCCAGGCGAGACAATGGAAGATATCGAAAAGACGATTGAACTGCTCAATGAGTGTCAACCGGATGATATAGGAATTTCAGTTTCATATCCATTACCGGGAACTCCATTCTACGAACGTGTGAAAGAAGAGTTGAAACAGAAACAGAACTGGAAAGATTCCGATGATCTTCATCTCATGTTCCGCAATACATATCAGCCCGAGTTCTACAAACAACTACACCGTTTCGTGCATCGCAATTACAGAAAGAAACAAGGTCTGACAAGTCTGAAAAAACTATTTACTGCTCCCGGAACACTCAGAAAAGGTGAACCGAAACGAATTGCCTCTCTCGCCTACTACTTTCCGGTGGTTTGGATGGAGAAACGCAAACTGAAACAACTGGCGACGTATGGCAACTGAAAAGGCCTTCGATAAAGCAGCGGTTAATTACGATGCTGAATTCACCGATACTGCTGTGGGAAGATTGCAACGCAATCGCGTTTGGAATTATCTGCGGGCAAATTTTTCTTCTTCAGAATTTCCTCGCGTTCTGGAACTCAATTGCGGAACGGGAGAAGATGCCATATGGCTTTCACGACACGGATTCAGAGTTGTTGCAACGGATCTTTCTGCGGAGATGATTTCTGTTGCATCTGAAAAAGCGGCACGCGCGAAGCAAAACATACAATTCGAAGTTTGCAGCTTTGAAGACGTGGGAAACAAATTCGCTCCGGGATCATTTGATCTCGTTCTTTCAGATTTCGGAGGATTGAATTGCATTGATGAAAAACACTTACGTCTGCTTGCAGAAAATCTATATGTACTTCTTCGTCCGAACGGAAGATTTGTTGCTGTGGTAATGAGTGACGACTGTACATTGGAAACCATGTACTTCAAACGTAAAGGAGATCGCAGTAAAGCGATGCGGCGTAAAGAGAAAAACGGAATTCCAACCGTAATTGAAAATGAAACCTTCACCACGTGGTACTACAGTCCGGATAAATTCGCTGCGCTGATGCAGCACGTTTTCTCCGTACGTAAAAAGAAAGCTGTAGGCTGGATGATTCCGCCAAGCTACCTTAATCCGTATTTTGAGCGTAAACCGATATTACTGCGGGCTCTCAACGCACTCGAAAATTCGCTGGGTAATCTGTCAGCATTCGCAAGAAAAGCTGATCACTTTCTGATTGATCTTGTACGCAAATAAGTAAACATACCTGTTGATCTTCGGTTTGTTCTGCGTTTCCATCACGTTCCTTCTTATCTTCACGAAGTGAAACTTCTGCTCACACACGGCTACTTTCTCAATGAAGATCCCAAGGAAAAGGCTATAATGAAGCCTTATGTACCGCTGGGCATTCTGAGTATTTCCGCATATCTTGAAAAACATGGATTTGAAAATGATGTTTTCGACTCCACATTCTCATCGTTCAATGAGCTGTGCGAACATCTGAGAGTCAACCAACCTGACGTAATCGCAATTTATACCAACCTGATGACGCGGATCAACGTAATCCGCATTATTAAGTTCATAAGAAGTACATCGGCACTTTCCAAATCGAAGATAATTCTCGGCGGACCTGAAGTGCGTCAGCATGCAGAACCTTTGCTGAATTGCGGTGCAGATTTCATTGTAATCGGTGAAGGAGAAGAAACAATGTTCGAGTTGTGCAGTGCGATTCGTAACTCAGCGTCTTTTGAAAGTATCAAAGGAATTCAGTGGAAGAAGAATGATACTATCGTCATCAATGACGAACGCGAATTACTGAAAGACATAGACGCACTTCCGTTCCCGAACAGAAAGAAAGTAAATCTTCAGAAGTATTTCGACACATGGAAATCTGCTCATGGAGAAAGTTCCGTTTCTGTAAGTACCATGCGAGGATGTCCGTATACATGCAAATGGTGCAGTCGGGCCGTTTACGGAATGTCGTACCGCAGAAGAAGTCCTTCGCTGGTTGCAGATGAAATTGAGTGGTTACAGAAGAATTACTCTTTCGATTCCATCTGGTTCGTTGATGACGTCTTCACAATCAATCCTAAATGGATGCGTGAATTCGCTTCTGTAATTGCGGATCGTAAAATTAAAATACGATACGAAATTATTTCCCGTG
Organism: Bacteroidia bacterium; assembly: GCA_023151315.1. GTDB lineage: Bacteria > Bacteroidota > Bacteroidia > Palsa-965 > Palsa-965. Next base: position 136,618 of record JAKLJE010000002.1, on the reverse strand, counting down.
CCGATCGACTCAACGAAGAAATGCTTTCGCTCCTTGCAGCTTCCGGTTGTTTTCGTATCTGGATCGGAGCAGAAAGCGGTTCGCAGAAAATCATCGACGCAATGGATCGTCGTGTGGATGTGAAGAAAGTTCGTGAAATGATACGACGCACGCGCGAGCTGGGAATGGAAGCCGGTACTTTCATCATGCTTGGATATCCGGGTGAAACAGAGGAAGATATTCACGAAACGGTAAATCATCTTATTGAATCAAATCCGCATCATTTCACAATCACTCTCGCCTACCCTATTCGGGGAACTGAATTGTTCGAAGAAACACGGAATGATTTTACCTATGTTGGGGAATGGGAAACCAGTAATGATCGCGACATAGACTTCAGAAGAACGTATCCTAGAAAATATTACGATTACGCCATCCGGTTTGTTGTAAATAAGGTTAACTGGAAAATCAAACGCAACGTGTCGCTGACACAAAGACTGCGATTCCTTCTCGCATATATACGCGGTGAAATCGGAATGCGTTTGACCAAATAAAAAAGTCCGTGTGTTGCACGGACTTCACTCTCTTGTAAATCAAGAACTATTTTGTTGTTTTCAGAGTTGGTTTCGCTGCCGGCTTACTACCCGGCGTTACAGCTGCTGCTTTCTTTGGAACACGTGGTTTGCCCATCGTTTTTGCCTTTACAGCATTTTTTGTCTTGGAAGCATTACCGCCTTTAGGAGCGTTCTGTGCTATAACGGATCCGCACATCAGTGCGAAAACTGCGAAAATGGCGATGATCTTTTTCATAGTGAATGTCTTTACATTACTTGATTCAATTATAATGCCAAAATACTGTTTAGCCGGGAAAGTGCGCTAATCGAGACACCAAACTCTCTTTTTAATCAAATTCGCAGTGTTACTCCTTGTCGTTATCTTTACAGCATGCAGAAGAAGTGGCTGACCAAAACCGTATTTATCATTTCTCTGGTGAGCCTTCTGAATGATGCAGCCAGTGAATTGCTTTATCCGGTTCTACCTATTTATCTTGCCGGAATCGGATTCGGAGCCATGTGGATCGGCGTGATTGAAGGAATTGCAGAAGCGGCTGCCGGTTTATCGAAAGGATGGTTCGGAAAATGGTCTGACATGCGCGGAGAGCGCCTGCCGTTTATTCGTTTCGGATATATACTCAGCTCTTTGGCAAAACCACTGATTGTTTTGTTTCCGAATATTTTCTGGGCTGTATTCATGCGCTCAACAGACCGACTTGGCAAAGGCGTACGAACAGGTGCGCGGGATGCCATGCTTTCTTTAAATTCTCCTTCAGAACACAGAGGTAAAGTTTTTGGTTTTCACAGAGCGATGGATACGATTGGCGCGTTCATAGGTCCTTCACTGGCTTTGTGGTGGATGATGACGCACCGCGGTACAAACATCAAAGAAATATTCTATCTCGCCTTGATTCCTGCTGCACTCTCGTTGCTTGTGCTGCTGTTTTTGAAAGAGAAGAAAACTCCTCCTAACGGTCACGGAACTCCCGGCCTGAAAAATATGTTCAGTTATTGGAGTGAAGGATCAAAAGAATTCAGAAAAACCATCAGCGGACTTTTACTTTTTGGTTTGTGCAACAGCTCCGACTTGTTTCTTCTTATGGCATTAAGAACCATTCATGAGGCAACCGGAGCAACGTACTTCGGACATCACTTCACTGCCGACGAATCGGTAATCATCTACTATATTTTCTACAACTTCGTTTACGCTTTGTTCGCGTTTCCAGCGGGAATCATTTCTGACAAATTCAATCCGAAAACTACTTTCATTATCGGACTCCTCTTTTATGCAGTTACATATGCCGGATTTGCATGGCTTACTTCTCACACGGGAAATGACCAGCAGATTCTTGCAGTTGTGCTGATGATACTCTACGGTATATTCGGCGCTGTGAATGATGGAATCAGTAAAACCTGGATCAGCCTTATAGTTCCGAAAGAAGACAAAGGTGCCGCACTCGGATTTTTTGCGGGCGGAAGCAGTATTTCTTTGTTGCTGGCAAGCTTAATTGGTGGACTTATTTGGTCATTCGCAGGGGCATGGGTCATGTTTGCGGCTACAGCTGCCTTAACTATCGCTGCGATTTTCTATCTTTCAGTATTCACGAATCGCCCGGGAGATTCAAAATAACGCTGCAATGAGAACAACGCTTGCAATGCTCATAGTGCTTTCACTTTACGCGTGTGGCGGAAGCGATTCGCGCAACAGCAATAATCAGGATTCTTTGTCTGCAAAAGATTCGTTAAAGAAACAACTTGCCGAAGATCTTCCTCCTTCTACTGATCCCGCTCAGTTCGAATGGATCTACAGCACCTTTGTGGCTTCTGCTGTTACTGATGCTCCTCGATTCAATGTTTTCATTAACAAAGAGCATGGTTTGTGGATCATCAATTCGAATGGAGCACTGCCTCAAATGGTCAACGTGAAGGATATAGCCGGAATAAAAAATTCCAAAGGCGATTCTCTCGTTCCTATGGACAGAGAAAAAATGGTTTGCACACCGAAATCAAGCGGATGGCCTGAAAAAAACTGCGACATGCCTTCAGGCTGGTCGATTACCGGATGCTATACGACAGAGCAGAACAAACTGCGCGAATCGAAGATCTGGGAATACGCAGGACTGAGCGATACCGATAATAAGAATGTTACAGAACTCGCTGCCGGCATTACACGCGCTGTAGTAAATACCGAAATGAATATGACGTTCTACTTTACAGAAATAGGCGGAACGTGGTATCTCACTTTTCTCGATTTGAGAAAACCTTGTGAAGCCTGATTACAAAGACTTCTTCTTCTCTTTCAACGCTTCAATTACTTTCTCTGCGCGTCGCGTGCGTGTCGCTTCTTGTTTCGCTTCACTAACATAATTGCAGTATTCCCGTTTGCAGGCCGCAGACAATGTTTCGAAAAAAGTGAAGGCGCGCTTCTGCTTCTTGAATTGATTTTCCAGCTCTGCAGGCACAACGAATTTGCGCTCTACTTTCGGCAACGGCTTCCCTGCAACTTTCACACTTTCCTTTACATAATCGAGCACCTTTTTCACATTCAGTTCACTCAGCGAAGTAAACTTAATCATGCGATTGTGTACGTTATCAAAGCCATCGTTGAATAATTTATGCTTGTCCGACATTTCTGCGCCTCGATAAAACACAAGCGAAACATGCTTCTTGAAACCCCATAATCCTATCAGCAACGTTCCGTCTTTCTCAAATCCCGGTCCCCATTTCCAGGTTTCCTGCAGACCGGTTTCGGAAGTATTAATAAGATTTCGCAGATCATGAAGAATATCAGCAATCTCTCCGGTGAATTTGGAGTATGCCGCGTCGATTCGTTTGCTGTGTGGATTACTCATGATGATCAGAAACAGTACTTATTCTCTGTAATAAGCTTTTCAGCAATGCTTCTGCGCAAATCTCTTACGTTTACCGCATCCACTTTCGTGAATCGACGCAGCCCCATTTGCATCATGCGGAGTTCGTCGCCTTCAGCAAAACTGTTCAGTGCATCTTTACCGAATTTATTGATGCGATCAGCTGCATCGTAAATCATCAGTCGCATCATGTCCAACTGAACTGAACACGCCGCCTCCCCTCGCTTCGCAACAAGTTTCTCCACGCGCAACTGCAAAGATTCAACTGTGTAAACCTGAATGATCATATCTGCCACGTTCATCAGGATTTCCTGCTCCTTCGCCAATTGCATCATGAGTTTCTGTACAGCTGCACCCGCCACCATCAATATCGCTTTCTTGAACGACGCAATAGCACGTTTCTCCGGTGCGAACAAACTCATATCCGGTTCGCTGAAATCAGGAATCGACATCAATTCTCCAGCTACTTTTGTTGCAGGACCCATCAGATCCAATTCACCTTTCATGGCACGCTTGAGAATCATATCTACAATCAGCATGCGATTGATTTCGTTCGTTCCTTCGAAAATTCTGTTGATACGCGAATCACGATATGCACGATCCATAGGCGCTTCTGCGGAATATCCCATACCACCGTAAATCTGAACGCCTTCGTCTACAACATAATCAAGTACTTCGGATCCGTGTACTTTCAGTATTGCTGCTTCAGCTGCGAACTGTTCGTTTCCTTTGAGTTTCGCTTTCTCGTGATCCATTCCTCCTGCAACAAGTGCATTGATGGCATCATCAATATTCTGAGACACACGATACAATGCTGATTCAACCGAGTAAACGCGAGCCGCCATCTCTCCGAGTTTGAAACGAATCGCTCCGTACTTTGAAATAGGACGTCCGAACTGATTACGCTCATTCGCATAACGAACAGCCTGCGTAATCACTTCTTTCGATCCTCCGATTGCTGCACCGGCAAGTTTGATTCTTCCAATGTTGAGAATGTTCACCGCAATCTTGAATCCGTTACCGCGTTCAGAAAGCAAATTCTCAACCGGAACCTTTACATCATTGAAGAACACCTGACGTGTTGAACTTCCTTTGATTCCCATTTTGTGTTCTTCTGGATTCAAAGTAATTCCGCCGAAAGATTTCTCTACGATAAACGCACTCAGATTTTCATCCGCATCAATCTTTGCGAATACAATAAACACATCTGCGAATCCGCCGTTCGTAATCCACATCTTCTGTCCGTTGATCACGTAGTGCTTTCCATCAGCAGTCAGCTTTGCTGAAGTCTTGCCGCTGTTCGCATCAGAACCTGAACCCGGTTCTGTCAAACAATAAGATGCTTTCCATTCGCCGGAAACAAGTTTCGGAATGTACTTCGCTTTCTGATCTGCGTTTCCGTAATACAGAATCGGCAATGTCCCGATTCCCGTATGCGCTGAAATAGCAACAGCGAAAGAATGTCCTGCACCCAACACTTCTGTTGTCAGCATGGATGTTTTGAAATCCTTTCCGAATCCGCCGTACTCTTCAGGAACTGAAATGCCAAGCAATCCAAGTTGCGCAGCTTTATCCAGCAATGAAGGCATCAATCCTTCTTCGAGATTGTCGATACGATTCAGATTCGGATTGACTTCCTGCTCCAGAAAATCGCGGCATGTTTGCGCAATCATCAGTTGTTCTTCATCCCATTCTTCCGGAATGAAAATATCTGCAGCTTGTGTTTCTTTGATGAGGAATTCTCCTCCTTTGATGCTGTTGCTCATAATAACGAAATTATATTTTCATTGACTTTAACACTTGAATATTACTATCCGTTCCCGGAGCCAATCTGCGTTTCCGGAACTTCATCTTCGTACCAATTAATTTTTCTTGACAAGTACATCAAGACGATCAACACGATAAATATTGCAATACTTCCGACCAAAAGTGCATAATCTTCCAGCTGAATAATGACAAACATAAACCCATACAACAATACCTGAACAACGCCCATAATTAGTGTCGCCTTCTTCTTTTTGAATATTGCACCGGAATAAACCGTAACAGCGGCTATTGTTGCTAAAGCCGAAACGACATAAGCCAGATTAAACTTCATATGCTCAGAGAAAGAAATAAGCAACAAATAAAATATACTGATGGCCAGACCAACCAATATATATTGAAACGGATGAATGCGCATTTCCTGCATTACTTCTACAAAAAAATAAACAAGAAAGCTCAAGCCAATGATCAGGATCGCATACTTTGTTGCACGAGAAGATTTAGTGTAATGATCAACAGGCACCATCAGGTCAACACCGAATGCAGACTGATTCGTCATGAACTGATCATCTTTCCATAGCTGTGGGTAATTACGATTCAAATGAAGAACTTTCCACTCTGCGACAAACCCACTTTCTGAAACCTGTCTTTCATCCGGCAGAAACGCACCCTGGAAACTGGGATTTACCCATGGCGAATTCAATTTTACATTCGTAACGCCGCCAACCGGTTCAAATGAAAGTGTTCGACTTCCGTTAAGATTCAGATTAAAACTGAAATCGAATTCCTTACCTACAATGCTATCATTAATGAAGTTAACCGCACTGCTTACTCCCGTCAATCCTGTTGTTCCAATCCCAGGATCAAATGTCAACACGGAGTCTCCCAATTTCATATCTATATCATCTCGAATTCCGCGCATATCCGTGATCCCTAAACCTATGTAGGCCTCGTCCCACAAAATATCTTCGCTCCTGATCTTCATTGAAGCCAAATCAGGCACCCGCAATTTTCCTCTGAGTTTCAATGCAGAGCTATAGACAACAACTTCATAAATTCCTCTGTAACGTTTTTCCGGCTCAACCTTCCCGTCAATATATAGTTCATCCGGAAGTACATTGATACGTGAAATCGTAAAGCTTGTGCGATGGTTAGCGTCCGTAGTCCAAACTTTATATGGGATATACAGAATTGGCCCCTTAATGATCTGCTCGTTGCTCCAGCTGTTGCTCACGTCATCGATTGCCTTTTCACTTTGTCTTTGTCTGTCATAGACCAAAAATTCCAACAGCGCCCAAGGAACAACCATAATGATCAGAAGCAATGCTATCACCAACAGCTTGGTTGTCAAAGAAGGTTTTCTTTTCACCGTAAAATGTTGAGGTGTTTTTGGAATCTGTGTCGCTGATGAATTGTCGGATGTATTCATGTGATTCGTTTTTTGTGATCAAGAGCTATACTTAAGTTGTTCCGGTTTGATTTACTACCTTATTGCAAGAAACAATACATTCTTAAACCCAACCATTTGCGTTTAGTTTAATTAACGCATTTAACGATTTTATACATTCTCGATTCACCTCCTTTAACAAATCAATTCTACAACATTTCAAATATCCCCGCAGCTCCCTGCCCGGTTCCGACACACATCGTTACCATTCCGTATTTCTTGTTTCGTGCTTTCAATTCATTGAAAACCTGAACGGATAATTTCGCTCCTGAACAACCTAATGGATGTCCGAGTGCAATTGCGCCTCCGTTTACATTCAACACATCCGGATTGATTCCCAAAGTGCGTTGTACAGCTAATGATTGCGAAGCAAATGCTTCATTCAATTCGATAAGATCCATCTGATTCAGATTCATACCTGCAAGTTTCAACGCTTTCGGAATTGCTTCTACAGGACCTATTCCCATAATACGCGGAGGAACACCTGCAACGGCATAACTCACCAATCTTGCAATCGGTTTTACGTTGAGATCTTTCAGCATTCTTTCACTCACAACAATCACGAATGCAGCACCATCTGAAGTTTGAGAAGAGTTCCCTGCGGTTACACTTCCTGTTGCTGAAAAAACAGGTTTGAGTTTCGCAAGTGCATCAGCGTTTGTATCCGCACGCGGACCTTCATCAGTGTCTACAATGTATGATGATGTTTTACGCTTGTTGTTTTCATCCAATCCGATTTCCTCAACGGTGATCGGTGCAATGCCGGATTTAAATTTGCCCTCCTTGATTGCAGCAATGGCCTTCAAGTGAGAGTTCAACGCAAACGCATCCTGATCTTCACGACTCACCTTGTATTCCTCTGCAACAGCTTCCGCTGTCAAACCCATTCCCCAATACCAATCCGGATGTTTCGCTGCAATATCCGCATTCGGAATCACGCGCCATCCGCCCATAGGAATCAAGCTCATCGATTCAACACCGCCTGCAATGATACAATCCGCAAGACCCGCATGAATCTTCGCTGAAGCAGTTGCAATAGTATCCAATCCTGAAGCGCAGTAACGATTCACCGTTACACCCGGCACTTTGTCAGTGTCCAATGCAAGCAATGAAATCAATCGCGCCACATTCAATCCTTGTTCTGCCTCAGGCATTGCGTTACCAACGATAAGATCATCGATTCTATCCTTATCGAGATTCGGAACTTGTGCCACCAACTGGCGAATGACCTGCGCTGCTAAATCATCCGGACGTAAAAAGCGGAATTTCCCTTTCGGTGCTTTTCCAACCGGAGATCGCAAACCTGCTATGATATATGCGTTCATAATCGTGATGTTCTTCTTAACTGTTAACACTAATTCTATGTGAAACCTAAGTGCACTATGTGCCTATGTGGTTCAAAAATCAATTCCGTAAAACCTTTCCTCCATTCAATATACTTTGCATGCGCTCCAGCGATTTCCGTTCACCGCACAATGATAGAAACGCTTCACGTTCAAGATCGAGCAGATACTTTTCGCTCACCATTGTAGGTTGACTCAAATCTCCACCGCAAAGAACCCACGCAAGCTTGCGTGAAATCAACGCATCATGTTCTGAAATGTATTTACCACTCAGCATGGAATTCGCACCTACATACGCAAGTCCCAAAGCCTGTTTACCCAACACACGAATATCTGTACGTGGAACCGGCTTCGTATAGCCTTCATCTGCCAGTCTCAATGCTTCAGCTTTCGCTTCTGTCAGCAAACGATTTCTTGATACTACCACGCGATCAATTCCATTGCGCAGGTAACCCAATTCAAATGCTTCACGCGCTGAAGTGGAAACTTTTGCCTGTCCGATGGTGAGGAAACGATTACGGAACTCATTGAGCTCTACGTCTCCTTCGGCAAGGTTATCAGAAAGTCGCAATGCAAACTCTTTTGTTCCGCCGCCGCCCGGAATTACACCAACACCAAATTCCACCAATCCCATATACGTTTCTGCGTGCGCAACAACTGCATCTGCGTGCAGACAGATTTCCGTTCCGCCGCCTAAAGTCAGATTGTGCGGCGCAGCAACTACCGGAACAGAAGAATAACGGATTCGTGATGTTGCATTCTGAAAAGCACGTACTGCGAAATCCAATTCATCCCATTCCTGCTCAATCGCAAGCATGAATACCATTCCGAGATTTGCACCTGCAGAGAAATTCTGTCCTTCATTCGAAATGACAAGACCGCGGAAATCCTTCTCTGCGATATCAATGGCTTTGTTGATTCCCGAAAGAACTTCTCCTCCGATTGTATTCATCTTGGTATGGAATTCCAGATTGAGAATACCATCACCAATATCAGTTAACGTTGTTCCCGCGTTCTTCCAAACCGTTTTGCTCTCACGAACGGTATCAAGTAGAATAAACTGTTCCGTTCCCGGAATGACTTTATATGATTTCGAAGGCACATCATAACACAACTTCTTACCATTTTCAATCTTGTAGAATGTTGTGCAACCAGCAGCAAGCATCTCCTTCACCCAAGCTGCAGTCTGAATTCCTGCTGCATCCATCATGGCGATACTTTCCTTCACTCCAATCGCGTCCCATGCTTCAAACGGTCCGAGTTCCCAACCGAAACCGGCGTTCATAGCCTGATCGATTTTGTAAATTTCGTCGCTGATCTCCGGAATTCTATTGGAAACATAAGCGAACAATCCGGCGAAAGATGCTCTGTAAAACTCACCCGCTTTGTCCTTTCCTGCAACGAGAACTTTCATTCGCTCGCGAAGATTCTCAATAGGTTTGGTTTGCTCCAATGTTGCAAACTTCACTTTCTGTTGAGGGCGATATTCCATTGTATTAAGATCAAGAGCGAGAATCTCACTCTTACCGCCTGAACCTTTCACCTTCTTATAAAATCCTTGTCCTGTTTTATCTCCCAACCACTTGCTCTCATTCATCTTCGCCACATAATCAGGAAGCACAAAGAGTGCTTTCGCTTCGTCATTCGGACAATTATCTTTCAATCCGTTTGCAACGTGAACCAGTGTATCTAATCCTACAACGTCACATGTTCTGAATGTAGCCGACTTCGGTCGACCGAGCACAGGCCCCGTGAGTTTATCTACTTCTTCTACTGTAAGACCCATTTTCTTTACAGTATGAAACAGCGACATAATTCCGTAAACACCGATACGGTTGGCGATGAATGCCGGAGTGTCCTTGCACAACACAGTGGTTTTTCCAAGATGCAATTCACCGTAGTGCATGAGAAAATCGATCACATTCAGATCTGTTGAAGGACCCGGAATTATTTCGAGTAATCGCAGATAACGCGGCGGATTGAAGAAATGGGTTCCGCAGAAATGTTTTACAAAATCTTCTGAACGGCCTTTCACTAAATAGTGAATCGGAATTCCGGAAGTATTGGTAGTGATCAATGATCCCGGCTTGCGGAATTGCTCCACTTTCTCAAACACCTGTTGTTTGATATCAAGGCGTTCCACCACAGCTTCGAGCACCCAATCGCATTGAGAAATCTCGCTGAGATTATCATCGAAATTTCCGGTCTTAATTCGCGATACGACAGACTTGGAATAAACCGGCGAAGGATTGCTCTTCAAAACGCCTTGCAGTGAATCATTCACAATTCTGTTGCGCACGGCTTTGCTCTCAAGCGTAAGCCCCTTGGCTTTCTCAGCTTCATTCAATTCGCGAGGTACGATGTCAAGCAATAAAACTTCAACACCTGTATTTGCAAAATGACATGCAATCCGGGAGCCCATGACACCCGAACCGAGCACTGCTACTTTTCTGATGAGTCTGCTCATACTTTTATTAGTTGCTGCCGTTAACGGCAATTTCATTTATCTCTTCCAGTACTTCCTTGAATATTTTCAGCTTTTGCTTTCCGACACGCGCTGCGACGGCATCATTGAAGCGCTTCACAGCTTCACGTGAAATATCGCGCTTGGCTTTGCCTTTTGCAGTGAGAACAATCATCACACGACGCGCATCCTTTGGATCCTTCTTGCGTTTGATCCAGCCCTTCTCTTCCAATGTATTCAATGTACGCACCAAGCTGGTAGACTCCATTCCCAGTGCGGGACCGATCGAAGTAGAAGGAACGCCTTCCGGTTTATTGATTTGAAGAAGAATAAAACCTGAAGTGGTTGTCAGATCATGATCATCGCCTTCAGAGTTGTACATTCTGCTGATGGAATGCCAGGATTGCTTTATCTGTGAACAGTATGTGTCTTTACGAGATTCTGAACTCATACTGTAAATGTAAAAAAAATACTATGCATGCATAGTATTTTAATATTCTTTTGGAATTGTTCCGAAAACTGACCGAAATCAGGATTCCTGATAAATACGGTTAATCTCAGCCTCGTATTTCTTAAGAATTACTTTACGCTTCAAACTGAGTTTAGGTGTAAGCTCCCCGGTGTCAACTGCAAAAGGCTGCGCAATCACAGCAACTGTTTTAATCGTTTCATACTGCGCCAGATCCTTATTCATCTTTTCAACCTCTTTCATAATTCGCGCAAAGACCTCCTTATTCGCCGCAATTTCTGCGTTGGTCTCGCCGAGTTTGATATTCTTCCTTGCTGCCCAGTCGCGAATGAATCCATAGGCAGGAACGACTATTGCCGATGCGAACTTCTGAGCTTCTCCGATTACCATTGATTGCTCAATGAAACGGGAAGAGTTCAGCATATTCTCAATGCGCTGCGGAGCAATGTATTTTCCTCCCGATGTTTTGAAAATTTCCTTCTTACGATCCGTGATTTTCAAAAAACGGTTCTCCACAAAAATTCCGATATCACCCGTGTGGAACCAGCCTTCTTTGTCAATAACCTCATCCGTTGCATCCTGACGATTCCAGTAACCTTTCATTACGTTAGGACCTTTGACCAGAATTTCTCCATCCGCAGCAATTTGCACTTCATTATTGCGAATAACCTTCCCTACTGTTCCGAAACGCACGCTATCAGGTTCAAGTGTATTCACTGCAATAACCGGTGAAGTTTCCGTGAGTCCATAACCTTCAAGAATGGGAATTCCGGCGGCCCAGAAAATACGAGCTAATCTTTCGTTCAGCGCGGCACCACCGGACACCATTGCACGAACGTTTCCTCCGAGCGCTTCTCTCCACTTGCTGAAAATGATTTTTGACGCGATGGACAATTTGAAATTGTACCAGGCACTTCTGTGATCCGGACGAATATCATATTGTTCTCCGAGTTCCACAGCCCAGAAGAAAAGCTTGCGCTTTATGCCTGTGAGTTGCTCGCCTTTCGCAATGATTCTGTCATATACCTTTTCAACTAATCGCGGCACGCATGTGAACATATGCGGACTCAGTTCGCGAATGTTGTCACCTACCTTTTCCAAACTTTCTGCGTAATAAATAGAAGGTCCTCTGTAGAGATAGAGATAGCTGAGCATACGTTCATAAATATGATTCAGTGGCAGAAAACTGAGCACACGGCAGGTATGATCAACAGGTGGTAAGTCACACAGAATTGTAAAATTGCTTACGAGATTTCTGTGTGTCAACATCACACCCTTTGGTGTTCCGGTTGTGCCGGAAGTATACAGAAGCGTCAGCAAGGTTCCCGGAGTTGTTTCCTTCTTCACTGCTTCAATATCCTGTGTATGCGGATTGGCTTTGCCTTTTTCACACCACTGCGCGATACTTTCAAATCCTTCTGTTTTGTCAATGGAAACGATCTTAACCGCGCTTCCTGATGCAGCCACAGCAGTACTTACTTTATCGCACAAAACCTTGCCTTCAGCAATGAAAGCAACCAGGCCTGCATCTTTAATCACGAATGCAAGATCAGTCTCCGACAAGTTCGGATATACAGGAACCAGTACGGCACCACACAATTGTGCAGCGAAATCAGTTATGTTCCATTCTGGTCGATTGGAAGAAATCAATCCGACACGATCTCCGCGTTTAACTCCGTTCTCCAACATTCCCGCTGCCAGCTGATAAATCTGTTCAATGGTTTCCTGAGAACTCCATTTCTTCCAGTTACCGTCAACTTTGTAGCCATACATATCCGACTTGTGTCCGAAGTTTTTCGGATACAAATCAAGCAGATCAAAAACTCGTGTAGGTTCTGTCATCACTGATCGTATTTGAATTCCTAAATATACGATTCAGCAATGAAACTTCAGTCGAAGATGCCGTACATTTCAACACCCGCCATGAATCGCGGAAAATCAGAATAGATTGTGAGCGGCGGACGATCAACCACCAGATCGTTAATCCGGTACATTGCAAAGAAACTTCCCCACTCCCAACCGAACCGGGCCGTGAAACCGTAGTTAAACCGGCTCAGAAAAGGCAAATGTGTTTGCTTGACACGCTGAATGGTCCTTTCAGCAGTTTCCGAATTGGAATCATAATACTCATTAACCATCAAATGTGCTCCACGGAAAAGCAGGTCGCCATAGAAACCAACATCTGTGTAGATTCCCAGAATATTCCCTCGTCTACCGAAGTTGATACGATCACAAAGTGAAAAAGAGATGTTGTGCAGAGATAATCTTTCCCGTTTATGCACTCCTCCGAATCCGGGGATACCGAGCGCATCGTCTTTCCCGATTGAATACCGATCACAGCGATATCCGAAATCCAAGATTAATGAGTTCCAGCTGCAAATCTTCGCCTTGGTCCGCAATTCTGCACTTGCCGTGGTCGACAACAAACCGATTTCTCCTCCGTCTTCATAAACCGGAATAACAGCACCAAGCTTGATCAATGGATGCGCATAAACCGCCCGATTACGACCGAACAAAGGAACTTCTCCGGTTGTATCCGGCTCTTCCTGCAGCAGAACATTCTGTGCAGAGACAATTGCACAGAACATCATGAGCATTACGACTGTGCTATAGATCCGTTTCTGCATAATAATTTCTGTACCAAACCGAGAGTTTATAGGCAGATCCGGGTTGAAGTTTACTTGAGTCAATAATCTCTGCAAAAGGCTTATCCATTTCCACTACAGCGTATCTCACAATTCTTCCTTGCTGATCTGTGAGACTCCAGAAAAGCAGATTGTTCTCCGGATCAACACTCATGGTGTCAGCTTCAGGTGTTACGGTCACACTGCAATTGCCATTTGACTTTACGAACGTGAAAGAGGGTTTTACAGTATTCGCACTGTCACTGAAAAAATAATCAGCTTGAGGAACGCCGTATCCGTGTGAGTAATCATAATAAGGATACAAATGTGCACAAACATGCAACGTATCAATCGCACCCATCGCAGTGATGTTCGGATACAACTGCATCAGACATGCTGCAAAACCTGTAACCAACGGTGTAGAGAATGAAGTTCCTTCCGCTTCTGCATAAGCATCTGCTTTCTTTTCATGCGCAGCAACAAATACATCACCTGCTGCGCAAACATCTGGTTTGCGACGGAAATCAGGAGGCGGTCCTACAGCACTGTAATCCGCAGCGTAACCCGAAAGTCCAAGCGCAGTAACAGATAATACACTGTCAGTTTCTGCAGGAGGTAAAAGTTGCCGCTCACTGCCGTTTCCATTGTTACCTGCAGCGGCCACAACCAGAATTCCCTTCCGTGCAGCAATCTTACACGTCTGCGATATTAATGGAGTTTTACCATCCATGTCTTCCGCGAAATACGCATTCTCATTCGGGCCGCCTGAGATATTGATAATGTTCGCTCCAAAACGATCCGCCCACTCCACTCCCGCGATGTAACGCTCTTCCGCTCGATATTGATTTCCGTATTCTTTGGAAATTATACCTAACATGAAATCCGCTTTGGGTGCAAGTCCCATAGGAGAACCATTATCAATACCGGCGATGCAACTCAATACCATTGTGCCGTGATCTGTTTTTTCATTGTAGATCACAGAATCGTTGCGAACAAAATTCCATGTTTTCTTAATCTGATTATTGAAACGCAACTCCGTGAACGCTACATGAGAATCAGTTCCCCAGAAACCTGCATCTAAAATGGCTATGCGTATACCGCGACCATTTATGCCATGTTGCGCAAAAGCTTGTCCTTGCATTATTGCTACTTGTCTGGTTGTATCCAGATTTCCGTTCGCATCAAGTGGAGAATGAACCTGTGTACACTGCCATCCGAATCCACCTTGAGGAATTACTGCGCGAACAAAACTGTATCCACGCAACTCTTGTACCTGCCTTTCACTCGCCACAACACCAACGGCATTCAACCAACGGCTTGCGTAACCGACCGTATCAACCACTTTGCTTAATTCATTCAGATAAACAGGACTAACAGGGAAATCGGTGCTGTCATACAGCGAAACTCCGATTTTATTTCTTCGTTCAATTGCGGCAGGATCGAAATACGATGCAGGATCAAACTGAGATCCTTTCTTGTCTGTAAGAAAAACCCACCAAGCCTGACATTGCGCAGACAATTCCTGACACAACACAGCGGAAATTAACAGAAGTAAAATTTTGCTTCTCATGGGGTCTCGTACAAAGATGCGAAAAATCAGTTCCATCGTGATGCAATTACTCCATTGAATGCCCCTGTTTTTTAAGTAATTTCGTTGCTCATTTCCATACCATGAAAATTGATCTCCGCAGTGATACCGTAACCAGACCGACACCCGGAATGTTGGACGCAATCTGCAAAGCAGAAGTCGGTGACGATGTTTTCGGTGAAGACCCAACAATTAATGCGCTGGAAGAGCGTGCAGCAAAAATGTTCGGTAAGGAAGCCGGACTGTTCTGCCCTTCCGGAACAATGACCAATCAGATCGCAATTAACGTGCTTACCAAACCCGGTGATGAAGTTGTCTGCGATTACACATCACATATTTACCAATATGAAGGTGGTGGTATTGCGCGTAACTCCGGTGTACAGGCAAAACTTCTTACCGGCGACCGCGGAAGAATTTCTGCAACGCAAGTTGAAGAAAGCATCAACCAGATTTTCGATTGGCTCACACGAACCAAACTTGTAAGTATTGAGAATACAGTGAACAAGGCCGGCGGCAGTTTCTACACTTTGCAGCAGATGAAAGATCTGAGCGAAGTTTGCCACCGTAACGGACTTCTGATGCATCTTGACGGCGCACGCATTTTCAACGCTGTGATTGAAGCCGGATATACACCTGCGCAGATCGGACCTCTGTTCAATTCGATTTCAGTTTGTATGTCTAAAGGTTTGGGCGCACCTGCGGGTTCATTATTGCTTGGCACAAAGGATTTCATTCGTGAAGCACGACGTGCGCGCAAAGTATTCGGAGGCGGTATGCGTCAGGCCGGATATTTCGCTGCAGCCGGATTGTACGCTCTCGACAACCATATCGATCGATTGAAAGAAGATCACCGCAGAGCGAAAGTTCTTGCGGAAGCAATCAACAAACTTCCTTACATCAAGGAATTGCTTCCTGTGGAAACGAATATTCTCATCTTCACTTTACATGATGCAATTCCGCTGGATTATTTCATGGAAATTCTGAATGACAACGGAATTCAGTGCGCAATATTCGGAAAGCAAACGGTTCGTTTTGTTACGCATCTCGATATTGACGATAACATGATTGATAAGACCATTTCTGTACTTAAGAAAATCAACTGATATGTTCAAAGGACAGAAACTGGCGATACTCGGAGGCGGACAGCTTGGAAAGATGCTGATTCAGGAAGCAGTGAACTGGAATACACAGATTCACATTCTGGATCCTGATAAAGATGCACCGTGCAAACATCTGGCGGCTTCATTCACTTGCGGCTCTCTGCAGGATTTCGATACCGTTGTTGCTTTTGCGCAAGATGCAGATGTTGTTACTATTGAAATCGAGCATGTCAATGTAGATGCTCTTGAACATCTCGAAAAACAGGGAAAGAAAGTGTATCCGCAACCTGCTTTACTCCGCATGATTCAGGATAAAGGCTTGCAGAAACAGTTTTATCGTCAACACGGAATTCCAACAGCAGATTATGTGCTCGTGGAAAATAAACGTGAACTGGAGAGTCACGTTGCTGCATTTCCATTCATGCAAAAACTCCGCAAAGGCGGTTATGATGGAAAAGGTGTTACACCATTGCGGACAGAGAAAGATCTTGAAAAAGCATTTGACGCGCCGAGTGTCTTGGAAAAATTCGTTGATTTTCAGAAAGAGATTTCTGTAATCGTTGCACGAAATGCGTCCGGAGAAATTAAAAGTTTTCCGGTGGTTGATATGGAATTCAATCCGGAAGCAAACCTTGTGGAGTTTCTGTTTTCACCGGCAGAAATTTCACCGGAAGTTGAGCTGAAAGCGCAGCACATCGCACAAGAAGTCGCAAAGCATCTTGAAATTGTAGGAGTTCTCGCTGTTGAGATGTTTGTGACGAAAGACAATCAGGTTCTGGTGAACGAAATTGCACCGCGTCCGCATAATAGCGGACATCAAACCATTGAAGGAAACTACACTTCCCAATACGAGCAACATCTGCGTGCAATTTTCAATTTACCATTAGGCAGCACGGACATTGTTCAGCCTTCAGTAATGATCAATCTTCTTGGAGAAAAAGGATTCGAAGGTGAAGCCATTTACGAAGGCATGGAGCACTGCCTGAATATTGAAGGAGTGTACGTGCATCTATATGGTAAAAAAATCACTAAGCCGTTTCGCAAGATGGGTCATGTAACCGTTCTGAACAAGGACCTGAACGTGGCGCGTAAAATGGCGCACGAAGTAAAAGACACATTGAAAGTTAAAGCTTAAATGACAAGGATCTTTTATGCTTCAGTGATATTCCTGGTGGCATTTGAGATACTCAAAAGCTATCTGATTCTTCCCTTCCCGGGACGTCAGTCCACCGATACGGTTGATCTCGCCTGGTTTCTTCACCATTATCGCTGGGTATTCCGCATTATACTGATTGCAGGAATGGTGGCAGGATTGAAATCAGCTTTTGCAAAAAGAAAATGGATTCCTTCTCTTCTTCTGTTGCTGACAACGCTGATTGTGTACTTCACCAATTTCGTTGCGACTGCAGAAAATATGTTTCATCCGCCGCAGCAACTGAGTTTTTCCGCTGATGGTAATAATCTTCCGGACGATGCTGTTGTGGTTGCAGTTTCAAATGGTAATACACATCGCGCCTATCCTGTAAGATATCTTTCTTTTCATCATCAGATCTACGATACACTGAGCGGAAAGCGTTTATTGATTACGTATTGCGACGTGTGCAGAAGTGCACTGGTATTTGATCCGGAAGTAAACGGAAAACAGGAAACCTTCCGCCTTGTTGGAATGGATCAGTTCAATGCGATGATTGAAGATTCGGAAACCGGAAGCTGGTGGCGACAAGCCACAGGAGAATGTGCTGCAGGAGAAATGAAAGGCGAGCAACTTCGTTTATGGCCGTTCTCTCAAATGACATTCGGTGAATTCCGTAAACGATATCCGCGAGGTGTGGTAATGAATCCGGTGCCTGAGGATGAGCAGCGTTACGACACGGATGGTTCTTTCGAAAAAGGAACAGACACAGATCCGCTCACAGCGACGGATACTGCTTCGTGGAAGGATAAATCATGGATTGTGGGAGTAACATACAAATCATGTTCCCGTGCGTACGACTGGAATGATCTGAAAAGAATGCGCGTAATTCACGATACACTTTGCGATGCTGAAATAGTTGTAACAATTGACGCTAACAACACAGATTATTTCGCATACAAAATCAATCAGCAAAGGTGGATTCCGCAAAGTCTGGATTCATTGACATCCGGATGGGATTTCCGTCCCGGTTTCAACAATCTGGAACCTCTTCAGGCGCGACAAATGTTCTGGCACACTTGGGAAACATTTTATCCGCATGCCTCACGATACGATGCGCGTATTACGGGCGGTAGTAAGCCGAGGTAAGAAACGGAATCGGATTGTAAGCCGCAATCTGATTAAAGCTTGAATCTTTCGCAGCACCGGCAGCAACATCCAGTTCATTGAGTTTATTTCTTAACTCATCACGGAGCATAGCTTCATCCTTATTCTTCTCCACCACATAGTAATCGGTGCCGAAAAGAATTTTCTCTCCGATTCCCTTCGTGTTGATGTCGCGATGAATCTGCTCATGTGTGCCTGTATCATTCAGTGTGAACGATACATCAGCGTAAACATTTTCATGCTCGGCAATCAGTTTCTTCACCGTCTGGTACCAAGGACCGTTCTTCTTAATCTCATCTTCACCTGCGAAATGTCCGAGATTGATTTTCAATTCGGGAAACATCTTCAGTACATCGAAGTAATTCTCCGGCTCCGTGAAATTTCTCTGATAACGCTCGTTCTTCGTTTCTGTCAAATTGTGTTTTGAATTCGGAAAGCGCGGAGGTCGCAATGACTTTACATCTCCCCGATAGTAAATCACGCCTTCAATACAGTGATATGTTATCGGAATGAATTTCTCCTGCGCCCATGCATACAATGCATCGAGTTTTTCATCGAAAGGATAATAACCCAAAGCGGGATACATTTTAATTCCTACAAATCCGTATTCTTCAAAATGCATCTTCACCCAATCTCGTAGTTTTTCTCCGGTAGAGAACTCAGCTTTTCGCGGATCAACGAACAAAAACGGAAGCAGTTTATCCTTGTAAGTTCCGCGGGCACGCAACTTCACGAGCTCCTCCACCTGCGTACGGTAATTACTAAGTGGATTTCCGGCTCCCATTTGCTCCATATCCATCATGAGCACAACAAATCGTACATCGCCCCAACCTTTATAGTAATCTTCAAGATAATTGAAGATTACTTCCTGTCTTGTACCTAAACCAATTTCTGCAAAGCGTGCAACACGTTCAACGGAACTGTTGATCTTTCTGTAACGGACCTTACTGAAGAATTTCGTTACGCGTGAACTGATAGGATCGGTAGCCAGCACATTCATGATAGGCACACCTACCACATTGTTCGGAACATATTGTGCTGAGAAAATATGAGTATGGCAGTTGTAGTAGATCATTTCTTTTCCTCCTTAGGTTTAACCGCAGTGCGGATGCTGATGAATTTCGACAACATATTGAACCAGTAATCTGCACCATAACTCAGTGCCGCTGCAGTAATCAACCAGCCTGCAAGTGAAAGCACTATATACTTAAGCAGCTCCCACGCAAACCATGGCAGTTTAAGCCAACGACTATGAACCGTGAACTGCGGATATTTTTTATATCCCACTACGCGTTCGATATTCCATCCGATGGGAATATCAAGAAGCTCCGCACGTCTGTATGCAGCGGTTACCGCATCAACGTTTACCTGAACAGCGCTGTCCATGGAAATCTTTTCCGGAGCTGAATTAAAATTAACTGCTTCCGGAGTTGCAGGTCGATTCGCTTCATTGCTCGCATATTGAATTGCTGCATCCACAACGCGTTCACGCAGGAGTTTGTCTTTGTAAAAGCTCTTTGCGAGGTGAATTGCATCAACATTGAAGATAATTGCAACGACCAGGCCGCTTATGAAAAGGATACGTGTCAGATAACGTTTGTACCACGTTGTAGTAGAGGCCATGTAATCGTCAAACCATCTCGCAGTAGTTGCTTTCAACTGGTCATAGTTCGTAACGCCGAGTAAAAGTGTGCGCAGCATTTGCTTCAGGTCACTCTCCTTCAGCTCTTCCACTGCCGCGGTGAAATCAGCAACAACACCGGTTCCCGCCAGAACATTTCCGGATGCATCCGTACTGTCCACCGAATACGCATCCTGCAGAACCACGAACTCCTTCTTCTCCTGATCAAAACGAAAACGAGGAAGCTTACTGTCGTTGCGTATTACATCAATCAATGCATCAGCAAAAATGGCCGAAGGAATGTACTGAGGATACGTTTGCTTTCGCTCCTTCAGGCGGTCAATCATCGGATGCGCATACAGTAAATGTGCATAGTTCTTATTCTGTCTGCAGTTAAATACATCTTCCAAAGCTTCTCTCAGAAAATGCGCGCGTTTTCGTTTCAGCATCTGCCACATTTCGCATATGCCCGAAACCATGATGCTGAAAAGCAGAAAAACGAATGCCATTGAAATGGCGACATCGATAAAAATATTCATGGGCGTATTCGGTTGGTACTGCTAAAGAAAGTAATTTACCCGTAACTAGCCGTTTGTAAACGGTTAGTTTTCCACCAAATTCAACTTATCTTTGAACCATGAAACCACTCGCAGGGATTATTATGGGCAGCGCTTCGGATTTATCCGTAATGCAGGCTGCAGCGGAAATTCTCGATAAACTTGAAGTTCCGTTCGAAATCAATGTTGTTTCCGCACATCGTACTCCGGAAAAAATGTTCGATTATGCCAAATCTGCTGCTGATCGTGGTATTAAAGTAATTATTGCCGGAGCCGGTGGTGCTGCTCACCTTCCGGGCATGGTGGCTTCTCTTACTCCGCTTCCGGTAATCGGAGTTCCTGTCAAATCTTCAAATTCCATTGATGGATGGGACTCTATCCTTTCCATCCTGCAAATGCCAAACGGCGTTCCTGTTGCAACTGTTGCTCTCAACGCTGCGCAGAATGCAGGAATTCTTGCTGCTCAAATCGTTTCTGCATCAGACCCGGAATTGCTCAAGCGCATCGCCGCTTTCAAAGAATCACTCAAAGTAAAAGTGAACGAGAGTCAGAGCGAAACCGACAAAGTGAAGCTTCGCTTCAAAGCCTGAATCATTTCTTCAACATCTGAAAACCTGTTCGTAACCAAACTGTGTTGCGAACATTATTTTCGTGCACAAAACGTGCCTGCGCAGAGGATTTCTGCTAAATTTAAGGCTGCATGAAACAGTTACTTTTCTCACTTGCGCTACTAATCAGCTTCGCGTGTTCTGCAGGAGATAATCCGCCTCTGGGCGCTCGCTCCATGGGAATGGCGGGATGCGGCACCGCGTTGCACGCTGATGTGTGGGGCGTTCAGAATAATCAGGCTTCTCTCGCCGAACTCGAATCCATGCAATTCGGAATTTTCTACGAATCGCGATTCCTCATGAGCGAATTAGGAATGAAAGCGTTTGCTGGCGGAATGCCAACCAAATACGGTTCATTCGGACTCAACGTAAATTCATTCGGGTATTCGCTTTACGGTGAAACCAAAGCCGGACTCGCTTATGCACGTAAACTCGGAGAACGTTTCTCAATGGGCGTACAGCTCGATTACTTCAACACACGACTTGGCGAAAACTACGGATCAACTTCAGCTGTAGGAGGTGAAATCGGCATTCTGGCTGAACCGGTAAAAAATCTGACTGTAGGTTTACATCTCTTCAATCCTACACGTGCACGTCTAAGTGGAAGCGGAGATGAACGCATTCCAACCATTATGCGATTCGGAATGTCATACAAATTTTCAGAACAGGTTTTCGTTATTGCAGAAGCTGAAAAAGACATTGACTACAAGGCAACGTGGCGCGCCGGAGTTGAATATCGTCCGCTTCCTGCATTCTACATTCGGGCAGGCGCAGCTTCCAATCCGAATTTAGTTTCGATGGGCTTTGGTGTGATCATGAAGAAATTCCGTCTCGACGTGGCTTCATCTTTCCACTCCATTCTCGGATTCTCACCTTCTCTCGGATTGCAATACGGATTCTGATGCGCACAATGCGATTCATATTATCGGTATTAATACTGCTCTGCAGTCAACTTGTATTTGCGCAAGTTGATACCACTGCTGCCGGTGAAGATCCGTTGAATCAGCAAATCGAAGTGCTCTCGGAAAATCTGGGAAGCGAAGATGTTGATTTGACAGCGCTTACTGAAAATCTGATCTATTACAAATCGCATCCGCTCAATCTGAATACTGCTACACGCGACGAACTGATTGACCTCGGACTGCTTACTGAAATCCAAATCAGTAATCTGATTGCGCACCGCGAACGATTCGGAAATCTCATCAGCATTTATGAGTTGCAAGCCATCGACGGATTCGACCTCGCAACTATTTACGCGATCCTGCCTTACGTTAAAGTAACGGATCGATTCGACGCCGGACATTTCTCTTTCAATGAAATGTTCGATAACGGTAAACACGAAATTGTCCTGCGCACTCAGACCATAGCTGAACAGCAACTGGGCTATACTGACGCAGACAGCGCATCGCTTGCTGACAATCCGAACGCACGCTATCTCGGTAATCCGTATCGGTATTTCGCACGTTACCGTTTCACCTACGGCAATTTTGTAAGCTGGGGTGTTACTGCAGAGAAAGATGCCGGTGAAGAATTTTTCAAAGGAACTCAAAAACGCGGTTTCGACTTTTATTCCGGTCACCTTGCCATTCGCAATATCGGTCCGGTGAAAGCAGCTGTGTTGGGCGACTATCAGGTAAGTTTCGGACAAGGATTGGTAGCTTGGACTGGTTACGCCTTCGGAAAAACATCTTTCACTGTTAACACCAAAAGAAACGCACTCGGTATTCGTCCGTATACTTCCGTAGATGAAAATCGTTACTTCCGCGGCGCTGCCACAACAATGAAATTCGGTGCTTTCGAAGCCACAGCATTCTATTCGAACAAATGGAAAGATGCAAACGTGTCGATCAGCGATACCATCGGCAATGACATCGAAGTTTTAGAAATCACAAGTTTTCAGGAAACCGGTTTGCACAGTACGCCAGCTGAAATTGCTGATCGCAGAGCATTGAATGAAATCCTTTACGGCGGTAATATTTCATTCCGCAAGTCACGTTATGGATTCGGTATCACCGGAATTCACTCACAGTACAGCGCACCACTCAACAGAAGTTTAGCACTGTATAGTCAGTTTCAATTCAACGGACAGCAGAATACCGTTGCAGGAGCTGATTATTATTTTCTGATTCGCAACTTCAGTTTCTTCGGTGAGGCAGCGCGAAGTGCTAATGGAGGAATGGCTGTGTCGAATGGTGTGCTGATCAGCATGGACTCACGCCTGGCATTCACTGTTCATCAACGCTGGTTCAGTAAAGATTTTCAGAACCTTCATGCCAATGCATTTTCTGAAAGTACATTTCCGGTAAATGAAAATGCGATTTACTTCGGCGTTCAGGCGAAGCCGTATCGCAAATTCACAATCAGTTCGTACTACGACATGATACGGTATCCGTGGATGACGTACCAGAATGATGCTCCATCGCAAGCGTTCGATTTCCTCTTACAGGTAAATTTCACTCCGGACAAACGTACTGATATGTACTTCCGTTATCGTCACAGAAATCGTGCAATCGGCACAACAGACGAAGACTCAGACATTGCATTCAACATTCCGCTGAACCAGGAGAATTTCCGTTTCCATGTTTCTTATCCGGTTGGCAAATCATGGAAACTCAAGAACAGAATTGAATACACGAAATTCTATCCTTCAAATGAAGAAGCGGTTGATGGCATCTTGTTCTATCAAGATGTAACATTCAAAAAACTCGGATCGCCGGTGTCATTCACCGCACGTTATGCACTCTTTCAAACCGGAAGTTTTGATTCGCGAATGTATGCATATGAAAATGATGTGCCTTATTCATTTTCAATTCCTGCGTACTACGGAAAAGGATCAAGAGTTTTCTTCCTTGTAAATTGGGATGTAACGCGTCGCTTCGAAGTCTGGCTGCGCGTCGCTCAGTTTTTCTGGTACGATCGCAATGTAATCAGTGAAGGGTCACTGACGGAGATTCAGGGTAATACGAAAACGGAAGTGAAGGTTCAGTTGAGAATTAAACTTTAACAAACCTTCCGGAACCCAATCCGAAAAAATACAACTTGGGCAAGTAACTTTTTCAGGTGATGCATCTTATGCGTGTAAATACGCAAAAAGAAAACCTAACAACCATCACCATGAAAACGACTCTGATTATAGCCGCTGCGCTAATAGTTTCCGTGATTGCGAAAGCTCAACCAAACTTCGGTCAAATCAATTTGCCTGTTGGTTATCAATTCGCAGGTATCACTCTGGAATCAACTCTTCCCGGCCAGGAATTCATTGCAACTGGAAAAACAAGAAATATTATGTTCGGTGGAGAAGCAATGACCGAACGGGCAATAGTTGCCTTCGATGCCTCTTATTTGGTACGCTCTCTTTTCAGAGGATTAAAAACACCTAAAGGTGATCACGAGGGAGGTATTTTCGATGTTTCATTGGGTTTGCCCTTCGCAAAAAAGGAAAACTCAATGTGGGGAGCTACAGCAGATATAACGTTCAGAAATATTACTGTTGATGCAACAAAACAGGATTCAACAACATCTATGGGACTAATTCCTTATGGATACCTCGGAGTCGGAGCCAGTGTTCATTACCTCCGCTCATTCGGCAAACTGATTTATGTGCGTCCCAGATTCGGTATTGCATATGGAGGACTTACTCAAAACGGAACTAGCAGAGGCACAAAAGCAGATGTTGCAGTGTCAATCGGTATTACTCCCTTCGACCGACTAGGTCTTGCGATTACGTTCGGAGCGTATGGAATAAAAACTCCGGAAATAAATATTAATGCGAAGTATACGCGAGTAGGAATCTGTTACGCTTTCAAGTCAGGTAACTGAAAATCACTTTGTTCTCAATACGTGGAAGAAACCTGTGATCGGCTCGTAGATATACAAACCTGTGATTTCGTAATAATAAACTCCGTCAACTACATCCGGCGTCCAGTTGTTCTGGTAATCATCACTTGAGTAAATCAATGCTCCCCATCTGTCATAAACACGCAACTTTGATTTCGCGTAGTAATGCAGATTTGTAAACACCAACTGATCATTATTACCATCACCATTCGGAGTAACAACATTAGGAGCAACAACCGGAATACCGCCAATCACCTCGTAAGTTTCAGTGTAGCTTGCGGAACAACCGGACAACAAAAATGCAGTGAGCGTTACTGTGTAAACTGAATCTCCGGTGAATGTGTGTACAGGATTCTGCAAAGTTGATGTTCCTCCGTCTCCGAAATTCCACAACCAACTTACTGCTCCGGGTGTATTGGCAGTAAACTGAACAATTGCCGGTGCCTGAGCGGGACTCGCCGGAGAAAAAGAAAACGATACAACAGGATTATTCACTACTTCAACAACGATTAGAGAAGTTGTGGATGCCGCGGGAGTTCCGTTGTCAGTACCGGTAAGCGTAATAACGTTTGGACCAAGATTAGCAGCACTTCCAACGAAGTACGCAGATATCGTAGCAGGATTTCCTCCTGTGTTGGTCACTGTGGTGAGTCCGGTTGAAGGAGTAGTCAACGTTATGGTTGTGCTCTGTCCTTGTTCGGGCGCAAGAAAAATTGCATCGAGATCAACCGTATCCCCAACGCAAATCCATAATGTGTCGCATACATCGTCAGAGTTCACAATCGGAGGAAGATTATTTCCGGAACCGTTATTACACACGTTAAAATAAAACGTTTGATTGTCGAGCCAACTCACCTGATCATTCGCACCGAATGGGCCATCATAATTCGTACCCGCCTGATCAAACTGTCCGATCTGAATGTAATCCACTCCGTTACCGCGATTCACTCCTACAGTTGCCGGATTCCCGCCAAAACCGTTCGTCCCACCGGAAGCATCTCCAGTAGTCCATTGCATATCGCCGTAGCAGAATGAAACGTTATTCCCTGCCGGCAGAATCGGGTCACTTCCGTCTGTAAGTATCAACTGAAAATCATTCAGCTTGTCGTCGTACATGGAATAATATCCAACGTTTTGCCAGCGAACAATCAGATACGTCGGAGTGAGTTTATAATAAACAACTCCACTACCCGCGCCTCTTGTATCAACATCTGCCCAGAACGGAGCGACCATAATGAAAGTCGGATCGGGAAATGAATTAGCAGTGAATGTTCCGTAGGATGCACCGAAAGAAACGTTTCCGTTATTGTTGATGTACAAACTGTTTATGTTTTGCCCGTAGAAACAAAACTGAAACGGCAAAGGAATCTGAGCTGTTGAACCGTCATCGTTACGGTACTCATCATTCGGATCGCCATTTGTAAATGGAACTATCTGAAACGACGCATCAATCGGTACCATGCATTGGCACAACACGCTCGACTGAACCGCGGGAGGATCAGAAAGCTTTAATTGAACTGTATCGTTATTGGTTCCAGCGTTGTTGACAAGCAGAGTCTTGGGTGCTATTTGCCCTTGAGCTTTCTGTTGCTGATATCGCGGGTCATGAGTATTGAATCTTTGTAATGAGTCAACCTGCGCTGATGAATATCCCGCACTAAGTAGTGTAATCAGAATCGCAGTAATCTTTTTCATTGCATCGGCAATAGTATAACTGCCGGTACTTCCAAAGATACGACAATGGAATTGAGAAACTGAATTCAGAATAATTTCGGAAATAAGCGGACAATTATTTCACCAGATTAACTCCTCCGATGAAGTTGTGCGTGTTGCCGTTAAGGTCTTCAACGAAAATCTTGTAAACGTAAGTGTCCATCTGCACCGGGCTGTTGTTATACTGTCCGTTCCATCCTTCGTAGGGATCTGTCGACGTAAAGATGAGCATGCCCCAACGGTCGAAGATCATCATCTTGTAGTTCTTGACATAAGTCATACCTGAAAACACAGGTGAGAATACATCATTATTTCCGTTGCTGTTCGGAGTGAATGTGTTCGGAACCCAAATCAGCAATTCAGGAGAAATGTAAAGCGTTTCATATGACGTATCCGGACAGGCGCCGTTAGGCCCCGAAACTATTTGCATTACAGTAAATGCTCCGGTATCTGAATAGGCGTAAACAGGATTCGCAAGTGTGGAAGTTCCCGATCCGTCACCGAAATCCCAGAACCACTCTATAGTTCCGCCGGTAGATTGATCTGTGAACGTTATAGCAGGATTGTTCAGCGTTGCAGGTTGCGGACCGAACCCGAATCCGGCAACAGGTCCCGGAATTACATCTACGTAATTCGAAAGTGTCAGACTGTCTTTGCAGCCTTGAGCAGAAGTAACAACCAGCTTGATCGAGTAACTGCCTTGATCATAAAAACAATTCTGAGGATTCTGTTGAGTGGAAGTCATTCCTGCACCGAAATCCCAGAACCACGAAGTTGCTGTGCTGTTAGCAACTGTTGTTTGATCAGTAAAATCAACGCATAGCGGCGAACATCCTGTCAACGGATCTCCGACGAAAGCAACAACCGGCAATTCAAACACAGTTACAGTCTGCATCGCGGTATCGGAACAACCGAGAGAATCAGTTACTTCAAGCACAACAGTGTAAGTTCCCGGAGTTGTGTAAGGATATCCTGAATTAGCAAGATTGGATGTATCATTCGTAAGCGCGGCCATTCCGAAATCCCAGTGATAACTTACAATCGGTCCGTTAACACTGAGAGTTCCTGTACTTTGAACCAATACTGAATCGTTAGGACATGCACCTGTATTGCTCATCACAGCGGTTGGTCCGGGAATTACATTAATAGCAACAAGTCCGTTTGTTGTCTGTGCCGGAACACCGTTATCCGTTCCACTGATCGTAATGAGGTTATAACCAAGGTTGGTTTGGAGCCCGACAAAATAGGCACTCAGATTCACAGGGTTTCCGGGTGCACTTCCCACAACAGTTAACCCTGTTCCGCTTGCAGTCGCGGTTGCAGTTGTCAGCTGATTATTTTCAGGTGATAAAAACTGTGCAGTGAGCTGTAATGTATCGCCGACACACAAATCAATCGTATCACACACTTGTGCAGAATTCATAATCGGTGGAAGATTTCCACCTCCGCCTGAACTGCATACATCCAGAAAGAACTGTTGGTTATCCAACCAACTTACCTGACTCGGGATACCGAAAGGTCCGTTGTAAACTGTGCCCGGTGCATCAAACTGACCGATCTGAATGTAATTCACACCATCGCCAAGATTACATCCAACGGTTGCAGCTGTTCCTCCGAAACCGTTTACACCACCCGAAGCATCGCCGGTTGTCCATTGCATATCACCATAACAGAATGCGCAGTTACTTCCCGGAGGAAGCAATGGATCGTTGCCGTCTGTAATTATGAGCTGAAAATCGTTGAGTTTATCTGTGTGTTGAGAGTAATATCCAACAGTCTGCCAACGAACAATCATTGCAGTTGGAGTAACCTTGTAATAAACAACACCACTCGCCAATCCACGCGTATCAATATCGGCCCAGAATGGAGCGATCATAGAATACTGATTGCTCGGAAAAGCTGCAGATGAAAATGTTCCGTAGGAAGCACCGAAAGAAATATTTCCGTTGTTATTGATGAATGCCGTAGTCATTGTTTGACCGTAAAAGCAGAAATTGAACGGAAGGTTAATTGCGTTCGAAGATCCATCATCATTTCTGTAATCCGGTGGTGTTCCCCACTGAAAAGGAACAACAGAAAATGTTGCATCCAGAGGTATAATGCACTGACAGTTTGCTGCAGCCTGAGGAGCAGGATTAGGTTGAACAATTGCACTCAATGGCGTAATCGCGCTATCACCTGCAATGTAGAACAGACCGTTAGTAAGTGACCCGGCAGCTTTCAGAGAATCATGCGCTGTGTGATCTACTGAAACCAAAGGAGCACGACTACTCTGTGCATCAAGCTGCACAAATAAAAACGCAAAAAGCAATGCAATGCCTATCTGTTTCATTTCAATCCGTTCTGAGTAAACAACATATTCCGGGGAGAAACATTAATCGCCCATTTTGCCACTGCACGACTAACCAAATTGTTTACTGATCTCAAATTTACAACAAAATACCCTTTCATCTGATATTCAGGTCAAAATCGGACAATCTTCGGGCAGTTTACGCATTCGGGTACTTCCGAGCCCGCACGATTTAGAACGACAGGCTCTATTCCGGAAAAAATTCCAACAATCACGGAGATGAATGTACCTTTGCCGCCCATGCAAAATCAGTCCTGGAAATATCATTTTCTGCAAACCGTGCTCCTCGCCTTGCCGGTGTGTCTGAGTAATGTCGGGCATATCACCGTCGATCTTGCAGATAATTATTTCGTGGGTCAATTGCCGGAACGGACATTAGGACAAGCCGCCATCAGTCTGGCCGGATCTTTCTACGTTCTTGTACTCGTTCTTGGCATCGGTGTTTCCTATTCATTGACTCCGATAGTTGCGGAACTTAATGCGAAGAACGACAAAGAAGGAATTGCAACGCACTTGCGTCATTCCATGATACTGAATCTGATTACATCTGCAGGCTTGTTCGCCATTCTGTTTTTCTGCTCAGGATTTCTGCGATACACCGGCAAAGATCCGATAGTAGTTGATATTGCCATTAAGTTTCTGAATGTGATTATGCTTTCGATGATTCCGCTCAGCGTGTTTTTTACTTTCAAGCAATTTACTGAAGGAATGTCGGATACACGCACCGCAATGGTAATCACTATCGCTGCCAATGTGCTCAATATTCTCCTCAACTATCTTCTTGTGTTCGGCAAATTCGGATTCCCCCAAATGGGAATAATGGGTTCATGCTGGGCAACATTTATCAGTCGAACACTAATGGCAGTTTCCATGTTTGCGTATGTGCGCTTCGGAAAAAAATATTCAGGCTACCGCATCAATCTGTTTTCAGGAAAAACGAGCAAGGATATTTTTAAATCGCATCTGCGCATAGGAATTCCATCTGCTTTAATGTTCGGACTTGAAGTTGCGGCATTCTCCATCCCTACGCTGTTCATTCCGGACTCTGCGCAACTCGCAGCGCATCGTCTTGCATTGAGTCTCGCTGCAATGACATATATGGTTTCAAGCGGACTCGGAGCTGCTGCAACAATTCGCGTCGGCCATTATGTGGGCATGGGCGACAAACTCGCAATCAGAAGAGCGGGTTTCAGTGCGATTTTGCTGTCCGTTGGTTTCATGGTGTTGAGCGCAATTCTATTCATTGTATTCCGCCGACAGCTCCCTGCAATTTTCAATGAAGAAACAGCTGTATTGAATTACGCAGCGATACTACTTCTGATCGGTGCAGCATTCCAGCTCTTTGATGGAATTCAGGTTACAACACAAGGTGCTTTGCGAGGATTGAAAGACACTGTTTATCCCGGATGGGTTGCGTTCATCGCGTATTGGCTGATCGGACTACCGATCAGTTGGGTATTGTGCGTTCCATTGGAAATGGGTGCAACCGGCGTATGGTTCGGATTTGTAGCAGGATTGTTCATTGCAGCAATCGGATTCATCCTTCGCTTCAATAAACTTTCACGACTGCCAATCGTAAGTGCTAATTAAGGCAAAACCTCACTGTAACGCTCACGCAGAACATTCACGTGATGAATATGGTGCCCGGCAATCATGAAAAGAATAATGCGTGGTGTAACTCCTGTATCATTTGCCAACCCCTTGCGATCCAATTCTTCTTCCGTCATATAACGAAACAACTGAATTGTTGACTCGCGAACGGCTCCGAATTCATGACCCAAATCGTACAGACTACGAAGATGAAATGACGCATTTGCAACATAATCATCTTCCTCAAATCCGGGAAGATTCTGCTTTTCACCGCGAGCAATGCACATCGCTCTGTACGAAAGAATGCGTTCCGCATCAATCATGTGTCCGGCAAGTTGCTTAATCGTCCATTTTCCCTCAGCGTAAGCGTAGTCCTCCTGTTCGAACGGCACTTCAGAGAGCAACGCTTTGAAGTCGAGAATCTGAGATTCCATCATCGACAACACATTCTGATTAGCAACGAGATTTATATAGCGCTGATGATATTCAGACGCAATTCCAGGCAAGGGCGGATTGATGAGTTTCATATACAACTTTTACTCAAGTTAATGAAAAATGCATTATCGCAATTTATGCAATTCATCTTTCAGGAATTGCATCAGCTCTTTCACGTATGCAGCGGAGAAATCAAACTTCACTCCTGCTGCTTCAAATATTTTTGAGATCGGAACTTTGTAACCCAGACTCAAGGCATCTTCATACGCAGTGATGGACTGCGTTGCGTTCTTTCTGTACTCACGCCAAACCGCAATAGCACCTAACTGCGCGATGCCGTATTCAATGTAATAGAACGGAACTTCAAAGATGTGCAATTGCTTTTGCCATGCACAATTGCGGTACTCCTCATATCCGCTCCAGTCGATCAGTTTGGATTCGAAGCGGGAAGAAATTCGTAACCAGGCCTCTTCTCTTTGTTCAATTGTATGGCCATGGTTTTCGTACAACCAATGCTGAAAAGCGTCAATAGTTGCGATCCATGCCAAACCGGAAACTACTTTTTCAAGCTGATCTCTTTGTGAACGTTTTGCGTCTTCCGCGTTCGGATAAAATTCATCCCATGCGTCCATCGTGATCAGCTCCATAGACATACTCGCGAGTTCACAAACTTCAGACGGCGGATTTTTCATAGAATACAAAGTCAGATCATTCATCCGAAACGAATGAAAAGCGTGACCTGCTTCATGTACCATAGTAATGAGATCGCCATGTGAATCTGCTGCATTCATAAAAATGAACGGCGCACCGCTGATTGGCAGAGAGTAATTGTATCCACCCGGAGCTTTGTTCTTTCTCGAATCAAGATCAAAATGTCCCATTTCATTCATCAACGCAATTCTCGACTTCCAATCAGGATACAATCTTCCAAAAACCTTCAGGGTTTTATTGAGGAGCTCTTTTCCTCCATGGAATGGAGCCAGAGGAGGTCGACCCAAAGGATCAACATCTTTATCGTAAGGACGCAACTTCAATTTGCCTAATTGCTGTGCTCGTTCCGAATTCAACTCTTCAATAACGGGAAGCACATGTTCTTCTACCGCTTCGTGAAAACGGAAGCAATCTTCCTTCGTGTAATCAAATCGCCCCATTGCCGCGAAACTGTAATCACGGAAATTACCGTATCCGCAATTAAGTGCAACTTCATTTCTTACTTCAGCAAGCTCGGTAAAAAGTTTGTCAAGCGCAGAACGATCCTGCATGCGACGTGCTGCTATCTTTTCAAACACTTCACGTCTTTCGTTTTCATCGGTGCTCTTGAACTTTGCAGCAGCCTGCGGCATCGTCAGCTCTTTACCACGAAAATCTATAGTTTGCGCTCCTGCAATTTTCCCGAACTGCTGACTGAGTTGATCAATCTTTGTGAACAGCGGAATATTTTCCTCCCTGTACAGTGCGATATCATTTCTCACACCGCGAAGGAATACAAAATATTCTTCGGGATTAAGCGCATCAACAAACGGACTTGAAATAAGGCGTTTATTCAGTTTCTGGAACCAAGGTGCAGTTAACGGCTCAATTTCAGATACAAAGAAATCGTATGCAGCTTCTGCTG
The DNA here is from genome assembly GCA_023151315.1 of Bacteroidia bacterium. GTDB lineage: Bacteria > Bacteroidota > Bacteroidia > Palsa-965 > Palsa-965. Next base: position 103,791 of record JAKLJE010000002.1, on the reverse strand, counting down.
CTGTATCTGCTGTGTTGCACGATGAGCGGATGTAACGCCATGCAAGTTCTTCATGAAGCACAGATTCGAGTTCACTGTAATCGCGTAACCATTCAATGAACTCCGAAGATGAACTCAATGGTCGCTGCTCCAGTTCGCGAAATAAATCTGTTACCGATTCAGGCTTACTGAAATCAAGGTCAGTAGGAACGAATCGGGTTTTAAGCCTTACCGTGTCTGCTGTTAATTCCATAAAAATGAAATAAAAAAACCGGGGTTAAGCTGTCCCGGTTTTACGTACTCCCTGAGCTTTCACTTTAGGAGCATTTGTTTTGGCTTGTGGTTTAGAAGCAGTGTCTTTCTTCAAGGATGGTTGTTTCGACTTTTCTTCAGAAACAATTTTCTTATCACCGTCTTCTTTCTTCTCTTCAGCGGTTAACAATCCGGCACCGTGAAGCATGTTATACCAGCTGAACAATTTACGAAGGTCAGACACGTGAACGCGCTCCTCGTCATATTCAGGAAGAACTTCCGCCATGTATGCACGGAGACCTTTCTCATCAAGCGTTTTCGGATCAGGGCATTTTTCACCTTTCTCCTTATCGAAAACTTTCTGAAGAACGTCTTTCAACGGCATATCTTCAGAAGTGGTGTAAATACTGATATCCGGAAGCGCGCTGATCTTATGTGAATTGAAAGCGGGAACACGCTTCTTGTCAACAAGCGACTCTACAATTACTCCATTCTTAGCCTGTGCCACAACTTTATAAAGTCCCGGCATTCCGGCAATTGCAATTACATTACTGATATCCATTTTTCTATTGAATTTGTGCAAATATAACCATCCGCAGGGTTAATAAAAAGTCCCGCTGCATTGAATACAGCGGGACTTCCAACTATCTGATGTATTAATGACTCACAACGAAACGACGCGTACTCACTGCTTCTCCTGAAACCAGTCGCACAACATAAATGCCATCAGGCAATGTTGCTGTGTTCAGCGTTTCAGTGTAAGTACCTGCAGCCTTCTGACCCTGTGAAAGGATCATTACTTCACGACCAGCAGCATCATACAAACGCACGTCTGTTTGTGATTGCTCAGTAACATTGTAAGTGATCATTGCATTTCCTGCAACCGGGCTAGGGTAAACATTAACGTTGCTTGTACCTGTTGCGTCAACTGTCACAGTTCCAAGCGGAACCTGATTGTCATATTGCAACTGTGCATCAGCAGCACTGTTCTGCAAGTCTGCGAGATCATCACCCGCAATAAGTGCAAATGCAACCACAACTGAATCGCCTGCACTGATCGTGAACGGACCGCTACCTACAACCTGACATACGTCATTACCTGTTGATGTTGTATTTCCTGCCTGTGCACGGTTAGTGGAAAGCGTCGTGTACTTTTCAGAATCATCGTAACCGTTGAACATATCAACACCGCCGTTACCGCCGTTTACGTTATCAATTGAATAACATGTTGCAGCTGCTGTGTTAGTGAGAACTTTCACACCGCAGTAATATCCCTGCGCAGCGGTGTGGTAGGTATAACCCAATTTAAGGTTGCTGTCGTAATCAGCTTTGTTGTCTCCGAAAGTAGTTGCATCAATATCCCAATCACAGAATATACCGCTGTAAACGTTGTTCAAAGTTGTAGATCCTGTGTTTCTGATCACATACTGGACAATCACATACTTATCATGCGGAGCTGCACTCCATGCATAAGCAGTATGATGAACGGTAACCGGAAGCGCGTTCGCAGAGCCGTTGTCGCGGAATTGACCTTCGAGATCCATATCAGAAACTACAGCCGGAACATTTTCATGAACAACATTCAATGAAGTGAAATCAGCGTCAGGAGTTGCTCCTGTTCCACGTGCCATATCACGAACGTTTCCTGAAACACCTACCATGAAACTGCTCTCATACAGGAGTGAGCCGCTTCCGTTGTAAGTAAATCCGAGACCTTGTTGTTGCGCATCAGCATTATAACCGATCAATCCTTTGCTTGTGATTGAAGTTGAAACCTGATTGATAGCAACGTTGATATAATCCACATTTACAATAACCGTAAAGTACTGATCGTAAGTCCATGCGCCGTCAGTCATTGTGAGACGGAATATTACCGGCTGATTCGCCGGAGCATTGGAGTTGATTAACACACGATAAGGATCCGCAGCATGACCGACAGAAGCGAGCGTTCCAATTGCACCTGGATTTGTAGTACCGTCCACAATTGTTACGAAAGTACCGCCTGATGCTACAGTAAGCACTGCGCTCATATTTGTTGTTGGAGCCAGATAATTCATGAAATCTCCCGTGATACGCATTGTATCGTTTGCAACAAGAACATCATCGTTGTTGTCAGTGATACTCATGTTCTGATACAATACTGAAGGTCCAGCAGGATCTGTAAGTGCTTTGTACAGGTTAATACGGCCTGTACCCAGTTTGTCTGCATACGTTGCGCTGGAGTTTGAACCGATGTTATAGATATAGTCAGTAGTAAACTTCACGCGCTCGCCCGCCTGTAAAGCAGTGTATGTAGGATAATATGCACGAACGATTGCAGCTACACCGGCACAAACCGGAGAAGCCATTGATGTTCCGCTGCTCTGAGTGTAACCGTTACCAGTCCACGTTGCATTAATGTTTGTTCCGGGAGAACATACGTCAACTGTGTAATTCCAGTTAGTGAAAGATGAACGAAGGTCGTTGCTCGCAGTTGAGGCAACACTCAATACTTTATCGAAAGCCGCAGGATAAAAAGCCTGATCCGATGAGTTATTACCTGCCGCAGCAACAACGAGAGCATCCATGTTGTTTGTAGCGTAATCAATAACCTGCTGACCGAAAGGACCGCCACCGGTTCCGCCCCAAGAGCAGTTGATGACTTTGCAACCGTGATCAGCAGCATATGTGATACCTTGATAAGAAGCGGAAAGTGCTCCGGAAGCATCAGCAATCTTCACCGGCAAAAACTTACAGTTGAAGCCTGAACCTGCAACGCCGGTATTATTGTTCACCTGCGCTGAAGCACATCCACTCACATGCACACCATGTGCGTTACCTTGCCAGGTCGGATCGTTGTCGTTCATTGCCACATCCCAACCACGATAGTTATCAATAAAACCATCTGCATCATTGTCGTTTCCGTCAATCGGATCAGCAGAGTTATAAGCAATCTGGTTCGTAAGATCCGAATGCGTTAACTCCACACCGGTATCTGTAATTCCGATGACAACACTTGCTGAACCGGTTGAAATATCCCAACCTGAAGTTCCTGAAGTGGAAGCAGCAGCGATTTTATAAATATGGTAAGACAATGCGCTTGTAGCCTGAGGATCATTCGGAAGGAATTCAGCCTTCGGAATATAATACGGCTGAGCATATTCAAAATATCCGAGGTTGAACAGCTTGCCGATTGCCATTGACAATGGCATAGCTCCGTTATAGTGAATGGTATAAATCAAAGAGATATCCTCCATCGGAGCACCGTAAGCATTAAAAGGCTTTTCCGGAGCTTTGTGATTCGGGAACATTTTCTCCACGCGGTCAGCTCCGATCATCAGAAAGAAATCATTCAACGCAGGAATGCCAATCTGATTTGCAGAACATAATGAGCGATACTCCGGCAAAACATTCACGATAATCGTGTTGCCCATATACTCATCAGGCTGTAATTGTTCAACCGGCGTGTGAACCGGATTAACACGCACCGGAATCGGTGCTGCGTTCAAACCGATAGCGAGAAGACCCGCAGCGGCCAGAAAAAGTGTATTTCTTGTTTTCATGTTGATTAGGTCGGAATCGAAATTTTAAGAGTCCCGAATTTAGATAATAATTGGTGCTGATACAAACATTAGGGCTTTATTCAACTGATTTCCATAACCTTCTATGGCTAATGTTTAGTTTTGCGCAATGAAATGCTTGAAATCACTAAATTCGCGACACATTTCAGACAAAACCTACCTATCTTCAAACATGAAAAAACTAATACTCACTTTGGTTTCTGCCATCAGCCTGATGTCATCAGTTGATGCCCAAATCATTTTCCAGGAAGATTTCGATGGAATCGGCGGACCAACATCCGGTGGAGCCGGAACTTACTCATTCCCTGCAGGATGGTTTCTGCGAAACGTTGATAACCGTACACCGGCAGGAGCGGTTTCTTATGTAAATGAAGCATGGGAACGTCGTGAAGATTTCGCGAACAATGTGGCAGACTCTTGTGCATTCTCCACATCTTGGTATTCACCTGCCGGTGCTGCGGATGATTGGATGTGGACTCCGCTGATCGGACCTCTTCCGGCAAACTGTGTTTTAAAATGGAACGCGGTTGCATATGACCCAGCTTATCCTGATGGTTATTCGGTTCGCATTATGACATCCACTCAAGGCCCTCCTACGGGAGGAACCGGTGTGCTGGGCAATCAGGTTACGAACTCCACACAGGTTTTCAACGTAAACGCTGAAAACACTACTTGGACTGCACGCCAGGTTAGTCTCAGTGCGTACGCTGGACAGAGCGTTTATATCGCTTTCCGTAATAACTCTACTGATCAATTCCTCCTGCTGATTGATGATATTACCGTTGAAGTGCAAAACAATATTGACGCTCAGATGCAGTTTGCAGATACTGCTACGCAGTACACGTTGATGCCGGCAACACAAACTACTCCCCTCACTTTCGCGGGGACAATCCGCAACCTGGGTATTAATACCCTTAACAACGTATCAGCTCACGTCAATGTCTTCAACGGAACAACGAACGTATACAGCGCAAACAGTGCGTCAACTTTAACATTGGCACCTAATGCTACTACCAACTTCACAATTCCATCATTCACACCTTCTACAACCGGAATTTATACCGTACAATTTATAGCAAACCAAACTACGGGCACGGATCAACAGCATAATAACGACACATTGTATCAGTATTTTGCCGTCGTTGACTCGACTTACGCCCGGGATGACGGTACGGTAACGGGTGGTCTGGGAATCGGTGCCGGAAATGGAGGATACCTCGGACAGAACTTTGATGTACCGAATAACGATCTGCTTACTTCAAATGGCATCTTTGTTACAACAGGCTATACAGGTCGTCCACTGGGATTGGCTGTATGGAGTACAGTTGCCGGAACACCGAACGCTATTGTTGCGGTGACAGATACTATCATTTATCCGGATGACTCTGCGCGTTATTACACTATTCCTATGCATGGCGGACCGTTCAGCATTACGCCGGGAGAATATACTGTAACCGCTATTGAATTTAACGCTGATAGCACTATTCAGGTGGGAACCACCGCATCAGTTTTTACTGCTAATAAGCAGTGGATATTCTGGCCTACAATCCCTGGTGGAGTATGGGCGAACATAGAAGATTTCGGTCCTCAGTATGCAAAACCATTTGTGATTCGTCCGAACTTCGGAGATGTATGTCTTAACAACACTGCAGTTGCAACCGCTACTCAGGCTTCGTGTATTTCATGCCCGGATGGTAGCGCAACAGTAGCTGTGTCCGGAAATCAGGGAACCACAACATATTCATGGTCACCGACCGGTGGCAACGCAGCAACGGCTACAGGCCTTCTGACCGGCACGTACGTGGTAACAGTTACGGACGGATTCGGATGCGTTGTAATGGATACGGTGAACGTTGGCTATGACGTATGCGGACTTCTTTCGCTTTCAGGAGTGCCTGTTTCATCTACATGTCAGACCTGCGCTGATGGATCAGCACAGGTTGTTGTAACCGGCAACAACGGAACACTTTCATATGCATGGTCTAACGGCGGTACTTCAGATACAATTCAAAATGTTCTTCCGGGATCATACACTGTAGTCGTAACTGACTCTGCAGGATGTTCTGACTCGCTTACCATCAATATCGGTTATGGAGTATGCGGTTCATTTGCAGGTACAACATCGTCTACACTTGCAAGCTGCGGTAGCTGCGCAGACGGATCGGCAACTATAACACCTGTAGGTAACAACGGTAACGTTACTTATCTGTGGTCTAACGGCGATACTACTGCAACATCAAGCAACTTGTTACCGGGAACATACACTGTAACAATTACCGACACTGCAGGATGCGTTTACGTTGATTCAGTAACTGTGAACTTCGGTACTGCTGTTGTGGAAATTTCCGAAAACAGTTTCGCAGGATTGTATCCGAACCCTTCAACAGGCGTATTCCAGTTGTCATTGAATTTCGAAAAAGCAACAGACACACAGGTAATAATCTATAATATCCTTGGTGAAGTTGTTTACACAAAGTCAATGAGCGGCGCAGTGAAAGGTCAAACTCAAATTAATCTCAACGTACCTGCAGGTGCCTATAATGTGCACGTAGTTACTAAAGATGCTACGCAGGTTCTGCCATTGCAGATTGTGAAGTAATCTGTTCTACATTAAAGAAAAAGGAGCCGTTTAATTGCGGCTCCTTTTTTTATTCAGTGTATTCAGGCAACTCTTTAAGAAAACTATATGCCTGATTTGCGTGATCCATTTTACAACAGTAATGAGTAAGCCCGTTGGTGATCAGCATAAACGCAGCATTCACGCTAAGATTATACCGTGCCGCCTGATCAAAAACTTCTTCGGTAATTCTGACTTCCGGTGCCTTGCATTCCACAATGATCAATGGATTGGATTCACGGTCGAAAACAACTGCATCAAAACGTCTTTCCATCCCGTTAATTGTAATACGCTTCTCCACAGCAATCAGTCCTGCTGGATATAATTTCGCTGTTACAATCCAACGCAATGTATGTTGTCTCACCCACTCCTCCGGTGTCAACGAAATCCACTTTTTCCTGAATTCATCAAGAATCTGAAATCCATCACCGGACTTCCTCAATTTGAACTCATACGCGGGAAAATTGAGTTGTTTCACGGACGTAAAACTAGAATTTCCCTTGCTGTTTACACAGACTTCATCGGGAATAATGATCGTTGCGGGTTAACGACGTACCTTTGGTGCGAAATAACCCTATGAAAAGTAAAGAAGAAATTGTAGCCAACTGGCTACCACGCTACACAGGTATTCCGTTAAACGAATGGGGGCAGTATATTCTGCTGACCAATTTTTCGAATTACGTACACATGTTCGCACATTGGAACGGTGTTGAAGTAAAAGGAACGGATCGACCGATGATGAGCGCACATGCAGGAGGAATTTCCATCATCAACTTCGGCATGGGAAGTGCCACTGCAGCAACCGTAATGGATCTGCTTACAGCAATTGATCCCAAAGCCGTTCTGTTTCTTGGTAAGTGCGGAGGCCTGAAAAAGAAAAACGAAATCGGAGATCTGATTCTGCCCATAGCAGCAATACGCGGAGAAGGAACCAGCAACGATTATTTCCCACCCGAAGTTCCGGCTTTACCGGCCTTCTCATTGCAGAAAGCAATCTCAACAACAATCCGCAACCATAACTGCGACTACTGGACAGGAACAGTTTATACCACTAACCGCCGCGTTTGGGAACACGACGAAAAGTTTAAAGAATACCTGCGCGTTACACGTGCTATGGCAATTGATATGGAAACTGCAACGGTTTTCTCAGTTGGATTCCACAATGAAATTCCTACCGGAGCTTTGCTTCTTGTTTCTGATCAGCCAATGATTCCTGAAGGTGTGAAAACTGAAGAAAGCGACAAAAAAGTCACTTCAGGTTTTGTTGAAAGACATTTGCAGATTGGCATTGATTCACTGAAAGAGTTAATCAACAACGGTCTTACAGTAAAGCACCTGCGCTTCTGAAATTGTTGATAATCGGTCTGTGTTCTGAGCCGAACGAATGATTAATTTCGCTCAGATCACATTCTCCTTTGGAATACAAAGACATCATAGCCGACCTCAAGAAAAAGGTTTACAAACCCATCTATTTTTTGATGGGTGATGAACCGTATTTTATTGATCGTATCTCTGACTACATCGAAAACAATGTTCTGGATGAATCTGAACGCGAGTTCAATCAATCCGTTCTGTATGGTCGTGATGTTAACGTGCAGCAGGTCATCAGTGAAGCGAAGCGTTATCCGATGATGTCGGACAAACAAGTGGTGATTATTAAAGAAGCTCAGAACATCAGAAATATAGAAGAACTGGAAGCATACGTTCAACAGCCTCTTGATTCAACTATTCTGGTTCTTTGTTATAAGTACAAAACCCTGGACAAACGGAAAACGTTTCCGAAAACCGTTGCCAAAGCAGGTGTGCTTTTCGAATCGAAGAAACTTTACGACAATAAAGTTCCGGAATGGATTACCGGATACCTCAAGGAAAAAAAATACAACGCTGCACCCAAAGCGATTCAGTTGCTGGCAGAATATCTGGGTGCCGACCTCGGTAAAATTGCCAATGAACTTGACAAGCTGATGATCAATCTGCCTCCGGGAACGGAAATCAATCCGGATCACATTCAGCAGAACATCGGTATCAGTAAAGATTACAACACCTTCGAATTGAATGATGCCGTAGGCAAGCGCGACATAGTCAAAGCAAATCGCATCATTAATTACTTCGGAGAGAACAGCAAAGAACATCCGATGGTAGTTACTATCGGCACGTTGTATACATTCTTCGTGAAGGTTCTTATCTACAATTTACTTCAGGATAAATCACGCGAGAATGCGGCGCGTGCGCTCGGAGTCAGTCCGTTTTTTCTTCAGGACTATATTACCGCCGCAAATAATTATCCTGCAGGGCGCGTGAAACAAGCCATTGCTTTATTACGGGAATACGATCTCAAATCAAAAGGATTTGACAATGCCGGAACCGAAGAAGGAGAATTGTTGAAGGAATTGATTTACCGGATCATGCACTAGTTACGGTGCAAGCGGCGATCTTCAGCATCAACCATTCGATATTCGAACGGGATGTCTGTAATTTCAGAAAAAGTTTCACCGTGATCGCGCATTTCTTCGTCGTCAGAATAATATTCCCAAATCACTTTAAGCGAAATCTGTTTCTGATCTTTCACGTTGCGCAGGTAATCCAGAAACGCTTTAGAAGAAAGCGTGTTCATATACTCCAGTCGGAATGTAAAACCAACTTCTTCAACCTTGTCCGGCGTGAGCGTATTCAACCATGATTCCAGAGACTTGAAATGCACATATGCATTTTCCGGAATGCACACACCACTGATTTTAACAGTGTACGCCGCTTCATCAATTTCCACTAGCGGAGTGTGTTTTGTTGCCGGAATTCTCATCAGAGGTTGGTAAAGTGAGGCACAAATTTAGCATTCCGTAGCATTATTCAAAGCTGTAATGCGATATTTGAGGCACTTTAATGATAGAGAAAATGAACTATTGGCTCATAAAATCAGAACCGTTTAAATATTCGTGGGAGCAGTTCGTCAAAGACGGACAGACCTTTTGGGATGGCGTACGTAACTATGCCGCAAGAAACCATCTCCGCGCAATGAAGAAAGGTGATCAGGTACTGTTTTATCACAGCAATGAAGGATTGGAAGTTGTCGGTATAGCGAAAGTTGCAAAGGAAGCCTACCAGGATCCTACAACAGAAGAGACCGCTTGGGTGGTCGTTGACCTGAAACCATACAAGAAGCTGAAACGCGCTGTTTCGTTACAAGAGATGAAAAAGGAAAAGATGTTGTCTGCAATACCGCTTATCCGCATTCCCCGACTTTCCGTGATGCCGCTTAACGAATTGGAATTCAGCAAAATAATCGAAATGAGTGAACGAAAGTCTTAATTCGGTTAACCACCTGTCCTCAAAATACTGCCAACTGTGAATTGCGCGACTTTTTAATGAAAGGGAAACCTTACTTTTGCGCGTTCGCTCAAACTACACCAATGCGTAAATTTTTATTCGCTGCAATTTTCCTTCTTGCGACTGCTTCGGCAGCTATCAGTCAGAATGCCACCATTCGCGGAACCGTCTTCAATGAAAGCAACGGAGAACCGATGATCTTCACTCTGGTTTTTCTTGAAGGAACCGGATTCGGAGTTCAGACCGACATCAACGGATTCTTCTCTCTTACCAAAGTTCCGGCAGGCACATACAATCTTGTTGCGCAGCAAGCGAATTTTGAACCGGCGAAAGTCAGCGTTACTGTTACAGCAGGTCAGATCCTTACTCAGAACCTCACAATGAAGGCTCGAGTGATGACAGAAGTAATCATAAAGGGCGACAAAGCCGATAAACAGGAATCTCCAACGGTAGGTAAAACCACAATGGATCGCAAAGACATTAACCGCGTTGTTGCAGTTGGTGGCGTTGCAGATATTGCGCAGTCCGTTCAAGTACTTCCTGGAGTTGTGAGCTCAGGCGACCAAGGTGGTCAGCTTTATATTCGCGGTGGTACACCGATTCAGAATAAAGTTCTTCTTGACGGGATGATCATTTACAACCCGTTCCACTCCATCGGATTATTCTCGGTATTCGATACTGATATCATCAAGAACCTCGATGTTTACACCGGCGGTTTTAACGCAGAATACGGCGGGCGTATTTCTTCTGTGATGGACATCACAACACGCGACGGAAACCGTAAAAAATTCGGCGGGAAAGTAACTGCATCTCCATTCGGTGCTAAACTCATGATTGAAGGACCGATCCGTCGTATGGATGAGGAAAAGGGCCGCGGTTCGATCAGCTACATGCTTTCTGCTAAGAACTCATACCTGCAGCAAACTTCTAAAGTACTTTACAACTACGTTGATACGAACGGAATTCCGTTCAACTTCAGCGACTATTACGGCAAAGTATCATTCAACAGCCTCGGAGGTTCGCGTCTTTCCCTTTTCGGTTTCAACTTCAACGACAAAGTAACCCGTTACAAAGGTTCAGCTGATTTGAAATGGACATCGTACGGATTCGGAAGTTCATTCCAGGTTGTACCTGCGGCTTCCACCACTTTGATCCGCGGTAACTTCGCATACTCGTCGTACAACGTTCAGATGCTGGAAGACAATTACAGTCCGCGTACAGATTCCGTTAACGGATTCAACCTCGGTCTGAACTTCACATACTTCCAACGCAAGAACGTTGTTAACTACGGTATTGAAGTATTGGGATATACTACGATTTTCAAATTTGAAAACGCAGTTCGCCGTTCAATCGTTCAGGAAGAAAACACAACTGAATTCGCAGCGTATTTCAAATACAAGTGGGTATCGCGCAACATGGCGAAAGATTCCACGAAATCACGCTCACTGGTTCTTGAGCCGGGCTTCCGGATTCATTACTACGCAACGCTGAACAACATTTCACCTGAACCACGCCTCGCATTCAAGTATAACCTGACTCAAAAGATCCGTTTACGCGGCGCTGTGGGTATGTACTCCCAGAACCTTATTGCCGCAACCTCAGACCGCGATGTTGTGAACCTGTTCTACGGTATTCTTTCAGGATCAGATAACCTGCCCGAATCTTATGTTAATCAGGATGGTGAAGAAGTTGACGTAACGCACAAACTACAGAAAGCCAACCATGCAATTTTCGGAATCGAATGGGATCCTATCGATTCAACACAGAAGTGGGGCAATATTGAATTTACCGTAGAAGGTTACTTCAAGGACTTCACACAGCTCACCAACATCAACCGTAACAAGTTGTATGAAGACAATGCTGATAACGCTGACAAACCGGACATTCTGAAGAACGATTTCATCATCGAAACCGGAAGTGCGTATGGCGTTGATTTCGTAATGAAGTATGAATACAAAAACCTTTACCTCTGGACAGTTTATTCTTACGGCTTCGTGAAACGTTGGGATGGAGTTCAGAACTACCGCCCGAATTTTGACCGTCGTCACAACATTAACGTGGTTTCTTCTTACGTATTCGGAAAGAAAGAAAATTGGGAAATCGACATCCGCTGGAACTTCGGTACCGGATTCCCGTTCACACCAACCGGCGGGTTCTATGAAAATCTTCAGATGACGAACCTTACTGATGACATTCTTACGGCTAACGGAAATCTTGGAATCATTTACGGCGATCTCAATTCTCATCAGCTTCCTACTTATCACCGCATGGATATCACGATTAAGAAATGGTGGGAATTCAGCGAGTTCTCAAAACTTGAAGTTTCTGCCGGTGCGACCAATGCATACAACCGCCAGAACGTATTCTATTTTGACCGTGTAGCTTATAAGCGTGTGAATCAATTACCGTTGATGCCTAGCGTCAGCATGAGCTATTCTTTCTAAGGAATTGCCGGGACAAAGGACATTTGTCATAAAACGCGGAATATTTCCGCGTTTTTTTATTCGTATTGTTCAACTTCTTCGATTCTATCTCCACGCAAATTCGTACCTTTGAAACCCGGTTACCATTCTGTTTTCAGCTATGTCTTCTACTAAGTACATCTTCGTAACCGGCGGGGTTTCATCATCGTTGGGTAAGGGAATAATTTCAGCTTCGCTGGCAAAATTGCTTCAGGCGCGAGGCTACACTACAACAATCCAGAAACTGGATCCTTATATCAACGTTGACCCTGGCACGCTGAATCCGTATGAACACGGTGAGTGTTTTGTTACCGATGACGGAGCGGAAACAGATCTTGACCTTGGACATTACGAGCGCTTCCTCAACGTTAACACCTCACAGGCGAATAACGTTACCACAGGAAGAATCTACAAAACAGTTATTGAGAAAGAGCGCCGGGGTGATTATCTCGGAAAAACCGTTCAGGTTATTCCGCATATCACTGATGAAATCAAACATCGCGTGCGCCAGCTTGGCAATACCGGACAGTATCAGGTAGTGATTACTGAAATCGGCGGAACAGTTGGTGATATTGAATCACTCCCTTACATCGAGGCGGTTCGCCAGTTGAAATGGGAAATGCCGAAAGATGTTTTGGTGATTCACCTTACACTCATTCCTTTCCTTACTGCAGCAGGTGAATTAAAAACAAAACCTACGCAGCACTCCGTTAAGATGCTTCAGGAATTCGGTATTACTGCTGACGTTCTCGTTTGCCGTACCGAACATCCTTTAAACGCTGATATCCGTCGCAAACTTGCATTGTTCTGCAACGTGGAAAGCAGTGCTGTAATAGAAGCACAGGATGCTAAGAGCATTTATGAAGTTCCGTTGCTGATGGAGAAAGAAAAACTCGATCAGGTGGTTCTTCAGAAGCTCGGTCTTTCACTTGACAAAGAAGTGGAATTGAGCAAATGGAAAGAATTCGTTCATAAACTTTACAACCCGAAGAAAGAAGTTTCAATCGGACTCGTTGGAAAGTACATTGAGCTGAAAGACTCTTATAAGTCAATTGCCGAAGGATTCATTCACGCCGGCGTGGCAAATGATTGCAAAGTAAATCTGCAATGGATTCACTCTGAAAGTCTGAACGAAGCCAACGTAAAAGAGAAACTTGCAGGCCTGTCCGGAATACTCGTTGCACCTGGTTTCGGTCATCGTGGCATTGACGGTAAAATAGCGGCAATTCGTTTTGCACGCGAGAACAACGTTCCGTTTTTCGGAATCTGTCTTGGAATGCAATGTGCAGTTATTGAATTCGCACGTAACGTCCTCGGACTTGCAGGCGCACATTCTACGGAAATGGACGCAGCAACGCCACATCCGGTGATTGATTTGCTGGAAGCGCAGAAGAAAGTAACGCATAAAGGCGGAACAATGCGTCTGGGTGCATATCCATGCGTGATTTCAGAGGGATCTGCTGCAGCTGATATTTACAAGAAGTCCACTATTTACGAACGTCATAGACATCGCTACGAATTTAATAACGAATATCTACGCGACTTTGAACAGAAAGGGATGATCGCTACAGGAATCAATCCTGAAGGAGGTCTCGTTGAAATTGTGGAGATCAAATCACATCCATTTTTTGTGGGTGTACAGTTCCACCCGGAATACAAGAGCACCGTTGAAAATCCGCATCCGCTTTTTGTTGGATTTGTCAATGCGGCGATAAAAGTAAAATCCGGAGTGCCGGCGCAAAAGGCTTAAAAGAACGAGCCTTCCGGGGTAACAGAAGGCTCGTGTGCAGGGGTTCTCGGAAATCTACACTTTGGGTTATGGGTTTGCCGCCCGATCTAATTTCACCGAATTTTAGCTGTTTTCAGCGAATCTTTGGCCATCCAATTAGTTAACGGCACAATTGATTGATTTATCGGTCAAAAAGCCGATCCTTCCTTAGCCATTTTCCGTGTAGTCTCATATTCCTCTGAACCTATTTCTTCTGCGAAATTGGTATAGTCATGAATCAAATCATGAACGAGATTCCGGTCAGGGAGAATCTTCACTTCATGAGAAGTGATCAGATATCTGGAACCGATCCTTCGGATTTCCTCAAAGTGTTCAGGATTGTCAATTCGGAAGAATGACATACCGTTCAGATACTTTCTGTAAACAGGAAACTTCATCCCCAATGATAAGCAATCCGTACCAAAACTTAGATTTGTTGTCTGCAACATTCCGTGAATTCATTTCTTTCCAACGTCGCTGATTTTATTCTGGAACACCACAAAGGTGATCCGGAACTCTGCATTGTTCTTCCGAACAGAAGAGCGGGACTTTTCCTGAAGAAAATTCTTAGTGAAAAAATCACAGAAGTGATGTGGACACCGGAGATTATCACGATTGAAGAATTTACTCAGCGTGTTTCCGGAATTACAATTGCAGACCGCACAGAGTTGCTCATCAGACTTTATGAAATCGTTTGTGCCGACGAACGACACGAAGCCGAACCTTTCGAATCTTTCATGAAGTGGGCTCCTGTTCTGATTTCTGATTACAGCGATGCCGATGCCTGGCTCGTGGATACCGATCAATTGTTTACCAACCTTGCCGAAATAAAATACATCGAAGATTGGTCGCTTGGAAGTCCGGAGCTTACACCGTTTCAGAAAAAATATCTGGCCTTCTGGGATCGACTTGCAGATTGGTATCACAAATTGAAAGCACTGATGCTGCAATCCGGCAAAGGTTGGAGCGGACTCGCGTATCGTTTATCCGCAGAGCAGGAAGCACTTAATAAAATGCAATGGTCGCATGTAATCTTTGCAGGTTTCAATGCGCTGAATAAATCGGAAGAAAAAATCATTCATCACCTCATTCGGAGCGGCAAGGCAGATACTCTTTGGGATGCGGACGAATACTATCTCAACGACACATTAAATGAAGCCGGGAAATTCATGCGCCGCAATCGCGATGAATTCTTCTCACGTCGTACACAAAATGATTTCTCCAATAGCGGCAATTATTTCGCTTCAATACCAAAAGACATCACAGTAATCTCCGCTGCTCGGAATATTTCTCAGGCCCGAGCATGCGGAACAATTCTGAGTAACAACAATTTCAACTCCGAAGAAACAGCCGTTGTGCTTGCCGATGAAAATCTGCTGATCCCGGTTCTGGATTCCATACCGGAAAAATACAGCGATGTAAACGTGTCCATGGGATACTCCATGCGTAACACACCGGTGTACACCCTGCTCCTCAATATTTTTTCACTTCAGGAAAACATCCGTCGCTTTCAGGTTTACAGTTCTAAAGGAGAGGTTAAGTTCTACCATCAGGATGTTACACGTTTGCTGCGTCACCCGTATGTTGTTGCGTCCTTTCCCGACAATAAAATCATCACTCGGATCATTCGTAAGATTGCGCGTTACAACGCCACTTTTGTTACGTTGCAACAGATAAAGAGCTACGGTGAAACAGAAAGTCATTCGGTTCTGAATTTTCTGTTCCGTGAATGGAGAACAACCGATGAAATCGTTGAACAGCTACAACTGATTCCGGATCTGTTCCGCACCATACTCCGTGATGATGATAATGAAATTTCATTTGACACCGAATTTCTTTATCAACTGCGCATATCACTTAACAGAATCAATACATTGTATGCGCAAGGATCCGCGTTGCACAATTTCGCCGCTCTGAAATCAATAATACTCCAGGGATTCTCATCAACATCGGTGCCTTTCTCCGGAGAACCGCTGCGTGGTTTGCAGGTAATGGGAATGCTTGAAACCCGATTACTCGATTTCAAAAATGTAATTATTGTGTCTGCAAACGAGGGTGTTCTGCCGGACAGCTCCATGCATCAATCGTTTATCATGTACGATTTGCGTCGTCATTTTGAAATGCCGTTGTATCACGAAAAAGATTCCATCACATCTTACAACGTACACCGGCTGTTGCAGCGAGCGCAGAACATCGTGTTCATCTGCAATTCAGATCAGGATGCTTTCGGTACAAAAGAAAAGAGTCGATTCATTACGCAATTGGAAACGGAGCTACCAGCTGTTAATCCTCAGGCACGTTTCAACTATCTGGTGGCGGCATCAGAACCCGGAAAAGAAACAGCGGCTGAAGCAATCACGCTGCACTCCAATTCCGATGTGGTTCGTATTCTCTCTGACAAAGCGTTGGACGGATTTTCTCCATCCATGATCAGTACGTTCCGTGAATGCAGGCTCCAATTCTATTTCCGTTATGTAACCGGAATCCGTGATGAAGATGAGGTAACTGAAGACGTCGATCAGAATATGCTCGGCACAATCATTCACAATGCTCTTGAAGAGTTGTACAAACCTTACCTGAATGGTGTGTTAACTGAAGAACTGATTCTTCGTCTGAAACCTCTCGCGGAAAAATCTGTGCGTGATGCTTACAAAATTCTTTATCAGGATAGTGAAGCATCTACCGGGAAAAATCTTCTTGCTCTGAAAATCGCCAACCGTTACATCACTCAGTTTCTGGATTTCGAAATTGCACGTATTCGTCGCTTGAAAAAAGCCGGAATAACGATAACCGTTACAGGACTGGAAGAACAGTTGGAGCATACCAAATCAGTGAGCGGAATTCCGGTAAAATACATCGGAAAATCTGACAGAATTGAACGCAAAGGAAATACTATTTGTATTCTCGATTACAAAACCGGCTCTGTGGAGAAAAAGGATGTTACGGTAAAAGATTGGGCAGATTTAACAGAGGGAAGAAAAACTTCAAAAGCTTTTCAATTGCTGATGTATGCCTGGCTTTTCATCAAAGGAAAAGATCTGAATGCAGATGTGGAGTCGGGGTTGATTTCTTTCCGCAAATTGAAAAAAGGAACCATTTTGCTCTCAACACCGGACGGATCACTGATCAGCAACAATAATATTTCTGAGTTTGAATCCCAACTCCAGCAACTCACGGAAGAAATTCTGTCTGAGCAAACAGTGTTTTATCAAACCGAAGATTCAACTATGTGCAAATACTGCACATTCAATAAAATATGCCGCCGCTACAACGGCAACGAATAACGAAAGCGTTTCACTAATTTTACAGCGTGAGTTACAGCAGTCTTGAACAATGTCTGATCGATCTCGAAAAAAACGGGATGCTGATCCGCATTAAAGAGGAAATTGATCCTGAGCTGGAAATGGCTGCTGTTCACATGCGTGTTCAGAAAGCCGGCGGTCCTGCCCTGCTGTTCGAAAATATCAAAGGCACAAAGTTCAGAGCTGCTTCCAACATTTTCGGAACAGAAGATCGGGTGCGTTTTATTTTCAGAGACGGAATCGAAAAAGTAAAGCGCATGGTTCAGGTTAAATCTGACCCTGCAGCAATACTTCGTAAACCATTCAGCAATCTCGACGTTCCGTTTACTGCATTCAAAGCTCTTCCGAAAAGAATTTCATCTGCACCGGTATTGCGCAATGAAACAACGATCAGCAAACTTCCGCTGATCAAACATTGGCCAATGGACGGCGGAGCATTTGTCACGTTGCCGATTGTGTATACCGAAGATCAATTGCATCCCGGCGTAATGAATTCCAACATTGGTATGTACCGGATTCAACTCAACGGAAACGATTACATCACGGATAAAGAAATCGGATTGCATTATCAGTTGCACCGCGGAATCGGAGTGCATCAATCCATTGCCAATAACAACGGACAACCTTTACGTGTGACGATAGCAGTCGGAGGTCCGCCTTCACTCACATTCGGTGCAGTCATGCCTTTACCCGAAGGACTGTCTGAACTTACTTTCTCAGGAGTTCTAGGCAACCGACGCATACGTTATGCGCACCGTGATAATTATTCCTTACTCGCAGATGCCGATTTTATTATCAGCGGTGAAGTATTTCCGCACGAAGTAAAACCCGAAGGACCCTTCGGCGATCATCTTGGATATTACAGTCTGCGCCATGATTTTCCGTTGATGCACGTGCATAAAGTTTGGCATCGCGATAATGCAATCTGGCCTTTCACTGTTGTGGGTCGACCACCGCAGGAGGATTCTATGTTTGGCTGGTTGGTTCACGAGCTCACCGGAGATGCAATGAAAGATGAAATTCCCGGAGTGAAAGCCGTGCACGCAGTTGACGGTTCGGGTGTACATCCTTTGCTCCTTGCTATCGGCAGTGAACGTTATACACCGTATTCAAAAGACCGTAAACCTGCTGAGATACTTACTATCGCGAACCGAATTCTCGGCACCGGACAATTATCGCTTGCTAAATTTCTTTTCATCTGTGCGCAGGA
The DNA here is from genome assembly GCA_023151315.1 of Bacteroidia bacterium. Lineage (GTDB taxonomy): Bacteria > Bacteroidota > Bacteroidia > Palsa-965 > Palsa-965. Next base: position 85,317 of record JAKLJE010000002.1, on the reverse strand, counting down.
AGATCAGCCTTCACTGAATATTTACAATCTCCGTGAATACTTCACGCATATCCTGGAGCGAATTGATTTTACCCGTGATCTGCATTTCCATACCAGAACAACAATCGACACGCTCGATTACAGCGGTAGCGCATTGAATGAAGGATCAAAACTTGTGTTGGCTGCTGCCGGAGAGAAAAAAAGAGAACTTGATTCACAAGTACCAAACTTAAATTTACCAGACGGATTCTCTGATGCGAGAATTGTACTTCCGGGAGTTCTTGCAATACAGGCGGCTCCTTACAAATCTCCGGAACAAACGCAGGAAGAAATGAAGCGTTTGTCTGCCGCACTTGCGAATACCCTGAACGGCATTGCAATGATAACAGTGTGCGATAATTCAGAATTTACTGCTGCAAACATTGACAATTGGGTATGGGTGACGTTTACACGAAACAACCCCGCTCATGATGTTTACGGAGTCAATGAGTTTACCGAAAACAAACATTGGGGCTGCCGCGGTCCGCTGCTGCTGGACAGCAGAATTAAACCTCATCATGCACCGGCATTGGAACTTAATGCGGAAGTTGAGAACAGAATAGAGCGATTTTTTGTTAAATCAGCCTCCTTACACGGAATTTCGTGACACTTTTCGGGGTAAATTGCGTTATAAATTAAAACGCGAGTCCCCCCAAGACTCCTAACTTGTTACTATGCGGTTACTTTTCCTAAGTTTTGCGCTGACCTTGCTATCCGCAATTAATGGTCATGCTCAACATAATTTGCAGCCTTTGCAACCGGGAGGACACATTCCTCCGTTTTTCTATTCTCCATCACAGGAGGCCGTGGATGTTCAGATTGAACAGCGAAAAAAATCCGGCAAACCAATGGATGAGAAGGAAGAAGCCTTCACGCGCCAAATGAGCTATTATGCGCAACAGCGTACAATGACCGGCATGGTGCTTTTCAATGATTCTCTGAGTAATTATGTTACTAAAGTTGCACATGAATTACTGAAAGACGACACAGCGCTATTCAATAAACTGCACTTTTACGTGTACAAAGATCCGGTGTTGAATGCGTACACATCGGCTACAGGTAACATTCTCATTACCGTAGGACTTCTTGCACAGCTGGAGAATGAAGCACAGCTTGCCTTCATTCTGGCGCACGAAATCACACACTACAAGGAAGAACACATGCTGAAGGGTTATCTCAATCGCGAGGAACTCAAAGAGAAGTCAAACTCTAATTATTCCTGGTCGCAATCCTACTACTCATATAATCAGGAACAGGAACTTGAAGCGGATCGTCTCGGTTTCGAATTATATAAAAAATCCAAGTATGCGGTGAGTGATGCCAAACGATCCTTCGACATACTTGAGTATTCCGACATGCCGTTCGATGACATGCCATTTGATACGCTGTTTTTCAATCGCGATTACATGAAAATCCCTGTAGGTTATTACATGCATGAAGTGGATCCGATTTACACCGATGATAACTACGAAGACCGAAGCAGCACGCATCCGAATGTTCGCAAACGCAGAATGGCATTACTTGCCACAATGGATAGCGTGAGCGAAGAAGGTCGCGTACACTTTATAGTTTCCAAAGAAGAATTTCTTTCAGTACGTGAACAAGCCCGCTACGAAATGGCCCGCTTACTTTTGGCTGAAAAGGAATACCCGCTTGCAATTTATTCCAGCTACATGTTGTTACAGCGCCACCCGAACGACTTGGAACTAAAGAAAATCATAGGTTATTCATTGTACAACATGGCAGCTTTCCGTCAGAACAGCGGGGGCGGATTTTTCAGCTGGTATAACTACTTCTCTTTCGGAGGATCGCGCTACAGTGTGTTTACAAGAAACACTTATTATTCGGTGCCGGATCATAAAGATCATCCCGGGCAGCAGCAGCAGGTGTATCACCTGTTCAAGAAAATGGAACCTGATGAATTGACTGTAATGGCCTTGTCGTACAACTGGTATTTGTATAGAGAAGACCGTTCGGATTCACTGCAGGCCCGTTTGTGCGACAGTCTTTTTTCCATGATCGTTAACCGTCAGAATCTACACAGAAGTTACTTCTCAACAATTACTCCGAATGAGGCTTTAGAAGAACTTCGTAAAGACTCGTTGCGCAACGCACAGGAACTTGGAGAAACCGGGGAATCGAAATACTCCCGTCTGGATAAATTCCGACTCAACTCCGAAAAAGAACGCTTTGTAAAATTCGCATTTGTTGAATTGCTTAAAGACACTGCTTTCACAGCGCGCTTTGATTATCACACGAAAAACCGGAGAAGTTTTGTAGCGCAAACATCTGTGTCGATGCGTATGACCAAAGAAGAGAGAAAACAGAAAGAAGAAGACGATAAAAAATACGGTGCCGGTGTTACAAGCGTAATTGTTGTGAATCCTGAATATGAATATTACCACGAACCCGAACGTAAAGAAAGTCCGAAAATGGAATATTCGAAGAGCGAGCAAGGTCAAATAAATCTGTGCAACGAAGTGGATCAGGCGGCATCACAGGAAGGCGTGAATGCAGTTGTACTTTCTCCTTTTATGCTTGACAGCATGGATACGGATTCATTCGCAGATTATGCATTGCTGAACGAATGGTTCTACGAGCGTGCGCAATACGGATCCAACAAATATGCAACCAACCTTTCCAATAAAGCTGAAATCGATTCGCTCATCAAACGCTACGGAACACCTTACGTCATGTTCACCGGTGTTGAAGCCTCTTATCTCAAACGGGTACAGCGTCCGGTATTGTATGCAATTACCTGCGTAGCTGTACTTCCGGTTGTGTATGCTTTCATTCCGCGCCGGGAATTCTATTATGATGCTGTTGTTCTTGATCTGAGAACAGGAGAAGTTGTGCAAACTGAAAGTGAAAAAGAAAAACGCGGAAAAGAAAAAGAGCATACTTCCGATTTCTTCAGAGAGTTCTTCAACAAACTGAAAAAACCGGTTAAACCTGCTGATCCGAAACCAGTAGCACCGGCCGGACTCCGTGATTAAATCCCTGAAGAAATTCTATTCGATTCCGGCAACACTTCTCGTGGCGTTGCCGGTGTTGATTTCGTGTTCCGGAAACAATGATGCAAATGCTATTGTGGATTCCGCAATTGTAACCACGGAACAGCAGACATCTGATAGTATTTCCTTGCAGGATTCCATCGCCTTGAAACAACACATACGCGAAGCGAAAATCATGTATGCAGTTGAGGAATTCAGCGAACACAGTTTCAACGGTGGATATGACGACACGCAGCTCGACAGTCTGCTCAATGAACAGCATATGTCATTCGCATCTGCACGCTTCATTTATGCTCCGGACAGTACGTTTGTGATTTACATCGTGGAGCTGGAAAGCTGCGGTGCCTATTGTAATCCGCTGTGGGAAACATGGATTCATTTCAATGATGAATCGCGTTATGTTTACAAAAGCACTGAAGTTTACAACGTAGTTGAGATTAATAAAATGTCTGACGGAAAATATATGTTGGTTGAATCAGAGTCAACACGACCTGCAGGTTTCTACACACAAACCGCATACAATGTTTCTCTGGTTACTTTTCCCGATCACAATATCACATTTCATCCTGTTGTATGCGAAAGTGTCAATGCCAATGCTACCCGTTTCGATAAGCGCTTTTCAATTCATCAGGAATTCACAATGGACGAGTACACCGACTTCACATTGAAGTATTCTTCACAAACACAAACATTGGAATACGCCTACGCCAACGACATGAATATCTGTTGCAATGTCGATTCAGCCTACGAATGGACAGGTAATATGATTTACAAAAACGGATGTTTCGCTAAACAAAACGAAACGCGTAAATCACTCAAATAATTCCGGTTTGTGAAGCTGACCGCATTTAGTAGATTTACGTAAATGCTGCCCGCCACTTCCAAAGGAATCCGAAGAGTTGTTTTTGCATCTTCTGCAGGAACTGTTATTGAATGGTACGACTTCTACATATTCGGAAGTCTTGCTACGATAATCTCAGCACAATATTTTCCTAAAGAAAATCCTGCCGCTGCTTTTCTTGCAACACTTGCTGCATTCGGGGTAGGTTTCGTTATTCGCCCTTTCGGCGCACTCGTCTTCGGCCGTCTTGGTGATATTGTCGGAAGAAAGCATACGTTTCTCCTCACGCTCCTCATCATGGGCGGCAGCACCTTCGCAATCGGATTGATCCCGTCTTACGAAAGCATCGGCGTTCTGGCCCCGATTCTGGTATTCCTGCTTCGCGCATTGCAAGGTCTCGCTTTAGGAGGAGAATATGGCGGAGCCACAACATATGTTGCCGAGCATGCACCGGAGGGCAAACGCGGATTCTTCACGAGCTTCATCCAAACTACAGCCACGCTTGGACTATTCATTTCCATCGGAGTAATTCTGCTTTGTAAATCGATACTTGGTAATTCAGCATTCAATGAATGGGGCTGGCGTATCCCGTTCCTGGTTTCCTCAATTCTTGTCGCCATTTCGTTTTTCATCAGAAGAAAAATGGAAGAGTCTCCGGAGTTTGCGCAAATGAAGAAAGAAGGTAAAACTTCAACTAATCCATTAAAGGAAAGTTTTACTAAATGGAGTAATCTCAAATGGGTACTCATTGCTTTATTCGGTGCTACTGCCGGACAAGGTGTGATTTGGTACACGGGACAATTCTATGCAATGAATTTCTGCACGAAATCTCTGGAGATGGATGCCACTCAAGTGCAGACCATGCTTTTAATTGTACTGCTTGCAGCAACGCCCATGTTTATTTTCTTCGCATGGCTGAGTGATCGTATCGGCAGAAAATGGATTATGCTTTCAGGAATTGCATTAGGAGCAGTTTTCTATATACCGATTTATAAAGCAATGGCGGCCCAGGCAGATTCATCAAGTGCGTGGGAATGGACCTTGGAAAAGCCGCAGGAAAAACTTGTCCTGCAAAAAGGGAATGGCGATTCAATCACCTATGAATTTCTTCAGTTCACGCATGGTGCGCGCATAGAATGGAAAGGCGAAAAGAAATACGGAGAAGAAAAATGGACCAACACCAGAACAGTTAAGCTGCCACCGAAGAATATCTTCATCGTCGGACTGCTGATATTCGTGCAATTGATTTTTGTTGCAATGGCGTATGGCCCGATAGCGGCATTTCTGGTTGAACTGTTCCCTGCGAAAATCAGGTACACTTCAATGTCTCTTCCCTATCACATTGGTAACGGTGTATTCGGAGGATTGACTCCGCTGATTGCAGAATCTCTGGTATTAAAAACCGGAAACATGTTCGCAGGACTTTACTATCCTGTGATTATCGCCGCAATAACTTTCTTCATCGGCGCATTTCTGATCCGCGAAAGAAAACACTTCTGATTTATCAGAAGATAATTCCTAATCCTGCGAATGGCGTGAAAGCGTTGTGATACAAAGTTCTGTCACTTAAAATTGCCTTTGCGAATATGGCGTCAGATGGCTCAACAACTTCTTCAACAGTAAATATCTTCCCTGCGAATCTCACACCACAATTGGCTACTATACGATCCTTAAAAATCTCCTGCACGCCTAAAGCGAAGGAACCATACACTGCTGTTCTCTGGCATGAGCCATTATTAAAAGTTGTTCCTGCACCTTGATATATGTAATCAACAGAGTGGCGTGAAATTCCGAATTCAACAAATTTACCGATTGGAGCCAGACCTCCCTTTCGAATTCGATATTTTCGCGCCGTAAAACCTATTGAAGTACCATTTACATTTTCAACACCAAGCGGATTGCCCACGCTGTATAGCTCCACATCCCGCAGGATGTATCGATTGTAATTAACTCCAACTTGCCAGTATCGACCGCATACAAACTGTGCGTTAAATCCGAACTGAGGATTATAAGAAGTCAGAAAACCTTTTAAAGAAAAGTAATTCGGCGAATACCCAAACTCTCCTGCTACAATAAATCGTCGCCCCAAATATCCGCCTTTAGCAGGTGGAACAGCGAATGCAGATGCTGAAATCAGAACTGCAATAAATAATATCAGCTTCTTCATTTCTGTTTCTTTTTAGGTGATGAAAGCGTTCTCATCATATCATACAACTGCAATTTCATTTTCGAATCAGTTGCTTTCTGTTTATTGTACTCGCGTCGTACAGCCCACACCGGTTCACCGGTAGTAATATCATACACGACAGCAGCAAAATAAACATCCTCACGCGGTGTAAATAAGCGATACAATGTTGCCGGAGCAAGTGGCGCAAACGCCAGACTCAGAACACGCGTAACAACACCTCTTCTTTTTTCGCGACTGGTATAATAAACCGACCACATGAAATAATTTGTATTATACTTCTTCGCAATACGATTCATCTCCTCCTGGCGCACTGGCAGCGGACGTCCGTCGCGAAAATCACCACGTGTCGTGAACCAATCGTTCAAAATCATCATGTCGTTGAACTTCTCAACATCTGTCGAATCCATCACCAGCGGATCAAGCACTTCACATTCCATTCCGCAACGACCTGCGGTTTCTTTCATCGCATCCATATACTTATCCTTGCCCGAGATCGACTTCCGCACATCCAACATTCCGTTCTTTATGCGATCATCATACGCTTGAAATGTTGGATTGATAACAACAACTTTCTTTAATCCCATTGAAGAACTTAACTCTTCCTTCTCTTTCTCTTTACGTTCTTTAGGTGTAAGAGTGAGTGCTTCATCTCTCAAACCTTCCAGACTGTCAGCATATGCCATCGAAGCCTTGAACATTGCTTCGAAAGTCGAATCTTTCAATTCTTCAACGAACGCAAACTCCCAGTATTTATAGCCATCCAGAGAATCTTCTTTCATGTAATCCAAAACAATCTGAAAACGATTCTCAGGGGTATCCTTCTTCAACTTATGCTGCATCGCAGTGTCAGAGTCTACCTTCTTGCCGATGATGATATAAACGCTGTCGCTGCGCTGGAAATCATTCAACTCAAGACTGTTCTTAACCGTCATCTCACGGAACAATATTGTCGTCCATTGGGCAATCTCAGTATCCTCCGGATATTTCTTGTGCAATCTCCATGCATATTTCACGGTTGCAATGTTCCAACCTTTCTTATCCGTCTTTGTAATGAATGCTGTTGCACGTCCGATTTCACCAACCGGCTTTTCTTCTACAGTGCTTGTAAAATCACCGGCGAAAAGTGCGGCAAGGAGAGATTCCAGATCAGAAAATACAATATTCGTATTCTTCTTCACGGTAATGGCCAGCATCGCACGCAGCATTTCCTTTTCCAGGTAATAATTCCCCGGATAAGTTTTCTGGATTGCATAGTTTATATAAACCGCATCTTTATAATTCCCTTCATTGATATGCAACGCAGCCTCTTCAAACATGGCCATCGCCCGCACCCGATAAAACATAGATTGAGACACCAGGAACAGTTGCCCTGTCGAATCTGCACCATTCAGTTTCTCGTAGCGACGCTTAATGTTCTTTCTTCGCTTCGGAACGGAAGGGTGAGTTGACAAATCATGGTCTTCTTCCGTTTCGTCAATCTTGAAACGTTTGATTGTATCTGTGTAATATTCGGAAGGAAAAACAAATCGCGGTCCTTCAAAGGCTGTTTTAGAGAAAAGTGTATCAGTGAACGGAAAGTCAGCCAGTGCGAGAATGTCAAAAGCACCCATAGCAGCTTTCGGATCATAATTCGACTTCAGTAAAAGATCAAAACCTTCTTCATCCGCCTGTGTCTCCTGAGAGCGTGCGTAACTGTGTTTTTTCAGGTAACGATTCTCTGCGGTGGTTTGAGAATACTTTCCTTCGCCCTCCTGCATCTGCATTCCTTCAATATAACCGGTCAGTACGTGACGGCGTTTGTAGTGAATGATTTCATGCGCCAGCACGAATGCGAGTTCGGCTTCGTTGTGCAATCGGGTAAGCAAGCCGATTGTTATGAATATGGAACCGCGGTCTGTTGCAAACGCGTTCACAACCGGCGTACGCAACACATAAATGTTGATCTGCGCTCGCAACTCCGGATCATGTGCCAGCAATGTATCTGCGACGCGATTCACATACAAGCTCATGGAATCTCCTACCATGATTGTACCGCTGTGCAGAATCTGATCTACAGAATAATTCGTTTGAAGGTAGAATTCATCTTCTGCCTTCTGCATTTTATCACTCTGATCAGTATTGATCTGTTGTTTGGATTTCTCATACTTCTCAGTGGTGGACTTGAGAATATCCGGAGGAAGCGTTCCTGAAGAACGCGCAGGTTGATAATTGCTCATGTCAGGCACTGTCTGCGCACCAAGCGTTACAGCGACCAGCAAAAACCAAACTGCAATCAGTTTTCTAAGCATATATTCAAAGTTAACACAGATGCTCAATTAACAAAATGTCGTATCCTGCAGTATATAACTACCGGATGTTAACTTAGTGACTGCGTGAATAAACATTTCCCGGTCTAACGCCTTCCGTTTTAGCACTTTATTATAAATTGGTCACTAAACCTATAAATCCACCATGATGAAATCGACTTTTTTCCAAATCTGCGCCGGCATTTCAATGGTTATTTGCTCATTGGCATTACTGGCACTTACTACACAACCTTCCACAGCGGCTCCCACTCCGCAGGAGTTTATTGACGCCGGAACGAGTAAAATTGGCAAATACCAGATGTCATTATCGACAACAACAGATGCAAATGGGTTGTATTTCAACGTGATTGTTTGGGACAGCGAAACCGGCAAATCGAAGTTCTATAAGCGTACCGGTGCTGAAGAATGGGGCGAATCAAAATTCCAATTGCCGACTCAACCTGTAGGCAACTAAACAGTCCAAATCCACTGTTACTTTACGTTCACGCGCGCGTTATATTCTATGATGAGACTTCGCAATGTCGTTTTGTGTTTACTGTTGAACACCTTGTGTTTTACTGTGGTTCACGCACAAGTTGCGGACCAGATCTATTACTCAACGCGTGAAAAGCTAACTGTTATTCCGGATGCATTCTGCACTAAACATATGTTCCCGGTGGAAAATATTCAAAACAGTGGCGGAAACCTGGCAACAGACCAATTACTGGCAAAATCTCCTCCATTCGAATTCGGAGAGTGCATATTGCTGAGTGCATCAAACCGGGCTTTTAATGCCAAAGGAGAATTCACTATGTTCGGCAATGATACGTCGGGAAAACTTACACCTCCTTCGCTCAGATTCTATGTAAGCGACACAACGAGCAGTGTCGATGTATATGGCCGACTCAGACTGTTCGGCAACGTATCACGCCTGATTTATGCCAGAACATTCTGGATGAAAAAGACAGAAGTAACGAATAAAGAATACAGGGAGTTTGTGTTGTACGTAAAGGATTCCATTGCACGTCGTGCGCTATGCAATGGTGGCTTTGACAACGATTATACTTTGGATGAAAAGGAATACATGAAGAAGTATAATCTGACATATGATCAGATTGATTCTGCATATCCCGAGCCGGCACCTCTGGATTGGTCTGTCAAAGTCCAATGGAATTCACCCAATCCGGATTATCGCGCCGCCCTCGATTACATGTACCTCCCGAAAGGAGAAAGATACTACGTCAGGGAAATCGACACGAGAAAACTTCTTTATGTATTCTACGACGAGAGAGGCGGGAAAAAGTATAAAATCATTCTCAATATCTATCCGGATACTTTATGTTGGATAAATCAATTCCCTAACAATGTCCACGCTGAAATGTACACCAACATGTATTTCTGGCACCCGAAGTTTGATGATTATCCTGTGGTCGGAATTAACTATGAGCAGGCAAGAGCATTTCTGCACTGGAAAACAGAAATGGAATATCAGAAGAAATCAAAAAAACAGCCGCGTTGGAAAGCTATTTATTCGATCCCCACTGAAATAGAATGGGAAACTGCAGTTACCGCGTCTATGTCCGGAAAAAATACAATCGTTTACCCGGATGATTACGCAGCTAAAGCAGACTTCTCCTGGTACTGCGACCTGCAATTGCATCCATTGAAACCGGTATTAACGAAGCACAGAGAACTCATTGATTCATTTAAGACGTATACAATCAAAAAACCTTCGAATAACTATGGAGGCTATATCTATTCCGCCGATGGAGTTTACAAACCGGAAGGAATCGAATTTGACGACACTACTTATTCAAAAGGCGACACCACTTTTACACTGACATGGAAATATAAAGTTTGGTATGGGTCTCCTACACATCAACTACGAGAAGTCGGCTTTGAACGTGCCGGCGCCAATGAAGAATATCCATTTTGTACTCCTGCTGATCTTAGTGCATTACCATTAATCACGAAAACACGTAAATATTCAACGAATGAGATCATTCGTATTGATAATTCAGAGATCAAAACGCACATCAGTAATACCGGATTCAGTTGGCTCGATGGAAATGTTTCAGAGTGGATAGACGCTGATTTCGCAATCTGGCAAAATGCACTCCGACTAAAACAACAACAACTCAAAGCACAAAACTCGGAAGAAGGAAATCTCGCATCAGCCCTGATGGATTTATATTCAATTTCCAACGCGAATGATGACAAACTGATTCGAGGCGCTAATTGGTACGACTGCAACAACCTGAACGGTGCACAAGCGAAATGTTTTCGGGAACCCCTGCAAAGCTTTTCAACAGTCGGTTTCCGATATGTGATTCATTTGGTTCCACTGAAATGAAATGTAATTGCGGCAGGTAATAATCACGTTGGCCTGCGCTGGAACTGAATCCCGTAATTAGCGTTTTATTACCCCGATACTGCTTTTTTTCATCGGAAGAATTAATCAGGGAAGTTTCCACCAGATGCTGGCGGTCTGTTTTTTAGGCAATCGTCCTGAATAACGAACCCGGCAAGTCGAAATTCAATAAGCGTAACAAAGTTGAAGAATAGGGGAAAGCAAAATTTTAATTCTCTGCCGTTCTAAGCAGGACGCGTGACTCAGCAAGTTCCGTTGACATCTGGAGTTTGGCTTGGGGCGAAATCGGCAGCTGACTGATGATGCTCTCGCAATACGCAATTCCATTCAACAGATTACGCCTGAAAGTATCTGCTTTCTTTATATTTCGGAAATCAGCTTTGTCGTTGCACGCTATGCGCTCCAGATAATAGCGAACATACAAATGCAACTCATTTGTAAAAATAAACGGACGTGAATCTGTATTAAGATGATTGGATCGACCGTAGATGTGATCCACCATCTGTGCGAGTGAAAATGTTCCGGAAAAATAGGCCAGATTAGGCCCCGGACAAACAGCAATTCCTTTTAATCCTTTGAAACGCGGGATATCAGCAACAGCGTATGCAGAGGCCGACAAACCTTCACACAAACAATCTTTAACAAGTATGTCCTCCTCAATCTGGCAGCGTTCATCATCCGGCAAATCAGTAAGTACAAGCTGCTCGAGTTTCCGCTTTTGATAAGCACGCGAAGCTGTACACAACGGTCGTTCAGAAAACTCAGTATCGGAAGCAAGGTATTCATGATAGCACGGACTTCCCGGCTTGCCCATCATACGTCGCTCTGTAATTTCCCGTGTACTCGTTGTGTTGCGAATAGAGTTCAAGGGAATTCCTAATGGTGAAGAATTACTCATGTAATAATCCGACTTCTTCGCATTCCCTAGCAGCGAAAGCGTATCCGCATCAACATTCATCACCTCCGGAACAAGAAGAAACGGACTGCCCCAGCCAACTGAATCAACTCCGTAATAATCGCGCACAAACTCCTGCTCTGCCGCTGTACCGAATCCACCTTGAACGGACATTTTTATTCTTCGATCAGAACGGATTTTCTGATAACCGTTTCGCGCAAGCACTTGATTGCACTGCTCTGCCATTTGTTCCGTAAACTCCTCTAAACCGGAGCTGAACTCTTCGAGTATAGGACCAAGCAGCAACCCGTCTGTAGCGAACGCATGCCCGCCGCAATTCAATCCGGACTCAATTCTGAACTCCGATACCCACACGCCCTTCTGCGCCAGCTTTGTGGCCTGTATTCGCGCCGAGCGCCAATCGCTGACTTTAAGAATTACCTTCTTCTTCAGATCTCCGGATTCATCGGGCAGAAAATCAGAGAATGTGCTGATGTAATTGTATAATGAAGGATTATAACCCGCAGACAATACGACTGAAGAACTCAAACTGCTTTTTGCAAATCCGCGCAACGCAGCATGAGCATCTGAAAATTCCGGCGCCTGGCGATTTCCATCCTTATCATATTTCGCATTATCTACCTTACACATGATATTCACATCAATGCTGCCCGCAACAACCAATTCGCGAAGTCTTTTCTCCAGTTGAATTCGCTCATCGCATTTTACCGGTAATGCTACAGTTTCACGAAACAACTTTTTATGCAATGAGTTCTCGGGAAGCATTTCAAAGTACTTCATGATGCCCGATCCCTTTTCAAACAACGCAGACTTGACTTGCTCTGTATTTTTCCGAACGATTTCCTGAAGCAATTCCAGATATGCAGTGATGCGCTTTGCACGATAATCGTCTTGAGTTCTGTCTATAGACGTAAAGCCCAATTCACGTAATTCAGAATGATAACGACGCATTTTTTCGATCAGATCATCCTGTATTATAGATACAACAGAATCAATACCGAAATGCGCAACTTTCACAGGTGCATCAACACTGTAACCGAGTCCTAAGACAGGAATGTGAAAAGTATGCGGTGATGAAATATTCATAGTCGGAATATTGATTGCCGACTTCTTGATAAAATCAGTCAGTAACGAGGACGAAGTTATTGCCTAACGAAGGCGCAATTCTATGACCGCGCGCATAGTTAAATGAAAGACTTTATTGCACACGGACCGCAACCTGTTCAGATTGCACATTGCCGTGAATACCGCACGTGAAGTAATAAACTCCCGGGTCATTGAATGTGTATTCATACACATCATCCGTCTGCAAAGTTCCTGTTGAGAACAGCGCTCCCTGCACCTGATGATTCGGATTGCCTTTATTGATGAACTTCACGGTGGTTCCAGGTGCTACCTGAATCTGAGAGGGACGGAACAACTGATATTCCAGCCACACTTCATTCGGACCGGGTTCGCCCGGCTCTTCTTTCTTGCAGGAAGAAAAAACAAGAGTGAGGCTTACGAATAACAAAAGCAGAATTGACTTCATTTTATTTCCGTTTTGAGAATGAACCCGATACTTGAAATTACAAAAAAACTCACCGGCTTTCACAGGTGAGTTTTTGTTTATTTGGTTTACTGAATCTCTAAGAAACAGTAATTCCGATCTTCTTCTTGATTCCTTCAGTTGTGATTGAACCCGGACGCTCAATCGGATGACCCAATGCGCGATCCCAGATCAGTGATGCACACACGCCAAGCGCACGGGAAACACCGAAAAGAACTGTGTAGAAATCAAATTCTGTTATACCAAAATGCATCAGCAACGCTCCTGAATGCGCGTCCACGTTCGGCCAAGGGTTTTTAATCTTGCCGGTTGACTCAAGAATCGGAGGTGCTACTTTGTAGATGCTCTGAACAATTTCGCAAAGCGGATCAACTCCTTTTACATTCTTGATGTAGCGTGCATAGAAATCCTGCTGCGCTGCGAAACGAGGATCAGTCTTGCGCAATACTGCGTGACCATATCCAGGAACAACACGACCGTTCTCCAACGTTTTCTTGATGTACTCTTCAATCTGCGTTTCACTCGGAAGATCGCTTCCGATTTCCTTACGCATATTGAGAATCCACATGATCACTTCCTGATTCGCCAATCCATGCAACGGACCTGCAAGACCATTCAAGCCTGCTGCAAATGACAAATACGGATCACTCAATGCAGAACCAACGAGGTGAGTTGTGTGCGCACTTACGTTTCCACCTTCGTGGTCAGCGTGAATGGTCATGTACAAACGCATCAAACGCTTCACATCAAATTCTTCGTAACCCATCATGTGCGCAATGTTCGCTGCCCAATCGAGTTTCGGATCAGGTTCAATATGCTCGTTGTTCTTATACTTCTTGCGATAGATATAAGCAGCAATGCGTGGAAGACGAGCGATGAGATTCATTGAATCTTCATACACATAATCCCAGTAATCTTTTTTACTCGCACCTTCACGATACGCTTTTGCAAACAATGATTCTGTCTGCATAGCCATCACACCGATGCTGAACATGGTCATCGGATGCGTTGATGAAGGAAGTTTATCGAGTGTATCGAATACATGCTTCGGAACAATCGCACGACGTGCCCAGTTGTTACTGATGTTGTAAACCTCATCTGCAGTAGGAAGTTCTCCTGTCAGCATGAGATAGAAAATTCCTTCCGGCAATGGCTCTGTTCCGTTCGGAGCTTTCGGAAGTTTCTCTCGCAATTCAGGAATGCTGTATCCGCGGAAACGGATTCCTTCTTCTGCGTCCAGTTTAGATGTTTCAGTAACAAGACCGGTAATACCTTTCATGCCCTGATAAACCTGCGCAACTGTATATTCTCCCAGCTTCTTATCGCCGTGCTCTTTGATAATCGCTTTTACCTCAGCCGCCATCGGCTTTGCTTTCGCGATAAATTTCTCCTTAAGCGTATCCATATCGTAGTGTAATTGAATGTGTCGTTGTGCCTCTAAGTTAGAAAGAATTCCTGCTGAATTTCTCCCGAACCTGAGTCTTATAAAATTTTTTATTCCGGCACGGCAAAATGCTTACTGCTTACTTCGCGTAACGGAATGAATTCCCTAGATAACGGGCACTGTCTCCCAATTGCTCTTCAATTCGCAGCAACTGGTTGTACTTCGCAACACGATCCGTACGGCTAGGCGCGCCGGTCTTGATTTGTCCGCAATTCAGAGCCACAGCCAGATCCGCAATGGTCACGTCCTCGGTTTCACCGGAACGGTGACTCATGACACTTGTGTAGGCATGCATATGCGCCATGCTCACGGCGTCAATCGTCTCCGTTAATGAGCCGATCTGATTCACCTTCACCAGAATCGAATTCGCCACGCCTTTGCTGATTCCGTCACCCAAACGATTTGTGTTTGTGACGAAAAGATCGTCACCCACCAACTGTGTAGTATCGCCGATTGTCTCGGTGAGTTTCGCCCAACCGCTCCAATCATCTTCAGCAAGACCATCCTCAATGGAAATAATAGGATATTTCTTCGTCCAGTCGGCCCAGAATCCAACCATTTCTTCGCTGCTCAGTGTTTTACCGTCTGATTTCTTGAACGTGTACATCTTCGTTTTTTCGTCGTAAAACTCTGTACTCGCAGCGTCCATCGCGATGTAAATATCCTGTCCGGGTTTATAACCCGCAGCTTCAATAGCACGCAAAACGTACTCAATCGCTTCCTGATTGCTCTTGATGTTCGGAGCAAATCCGCCTTCGTCACCAACGTTTGTTGAAAGACCTTTTTCCTTAAGCACTTTGCGCAGCGTATGGAATACTTCTGTACCCATGCGCAGCGCTTCGCTGAAGCTGGAAGCTCCAACCGGCATTACCATGAATTCCTGAAAGTCGATTCCGTTATCTGCGTGTGCTCCGCCGTTAAGGATATTCATCATCGGAATAGGGAGCAACATAGAGTTCACACCTCCTACATAACGATACAAAGGCTGGCCGGCTTCCTGTGCAGCCGCTTTTGCAACTGCAAGAGAAACTCCAAGGATTGCATTGGCTCCCAGATTGCCTTTATTGTGCGTTCCATCGAGAGCAAGCATACGCGCATCAATCTGCGCCTGATCAAAGATGTATGAACCTTTCAGCTCTTCAAGAATCGTTGTGTTGATGTTATTCACGGCTTTCAAGACGCCTTTTCCAACATAAACATTCTTGTCGTTGTCACGAAGCTCAACAGCCTCGTGAGCTCCTGTTGAAGCTCCTGACGGAACTGCAGCACGACCTAAAACACCGTTAGAGGTAATCACATCCACCTCAACAGTTGGATTACCGCGGGAATCCAGAATCTGACGAGCCTGGATGGAAGAAATAAATGTCATAATTGTTATAGTTGTGTGATGAATGAAAAACGGCGAACACTTAAGCGCTCACCGGTTTTTTCACTGACATCATCAGGTTTACAAAATCATCAAAGAGATAACGTGCATCATGCGGTCCCGGATTCGCTTCCGGATGGTATTGTACGCAGAATACTTTCTTCGTTTTATGACGGATCCCTTCGATCGTATTGTCATTAAGATTCACGTGCGTGATCTCGATTTCATTGTTGCTCTGCGCATCTTCGCGCTTCACTGCAAATCCATGGTTCTGTGAAGTGATTTCAGATTTCCCTGTAATGAGATTCAACACTGGATGGTTGATTCCGCGGTGTCCGATTTTTGTTTTGTACGTCGACAAACCAAAACACTGCGCAATGATCTGATGACCGAGACAGATTCCGAACACCGGAATATTGGATGCAATCAGTTTCGTCACTAGCGCAACTTCATCTTTCATCACACCAGGATCTCCCGGACCGTTTGAAATCATGATGCCGTCCGGATTCCAAGAAAGAATTTCCTCCGCGGATGTTTTCATTGGAAAAACCTTCACATAGTTGCCACGCTCAGTAAGGCAACGAACAATATTCTTCTTCACACCAAGATCCAGCAAAGCCACTTTGCGCGGAGCGTTTACATCGCCCGCGTAATAGGATTCTTTAGTAGAAACTTTCGAAGACAATTCCAATCCGGCCATTGAAGGAACTTTTTTCAATTGCTCTTTCAATGATTCGATATCCAGATTATCGCTGGAGATGATTGCATTCATCGCACCGGCATCGCGTATGTGACGCACAATCGCACGTGTGTCCACTTCACAGATTCCCACAACGCCTTCGTTCTGGAAATAGTCCTTGATGGAGCGCTGTGCAGCAGGACGTGAATACGTTTCGGAGAACTTCTTGCAAACGAGTCCGGCGATCTTAATGGAATCGGATTCCACTTCGTCGTCTTTAATGCCGTAGTTCCCGATGTGAACGTTGGTAGCAACGAGAATCTGTCCGTAGTACGACGGATCAGTAAAAATCTCCTGATACCCGGTCATACCGGTGTTAAAGCAGATTTCTCCGGTCGTTGTTCCGATTGCTCCTGCAGCTTTACCGTGAAATACGGTACCGTCTTCAAGCACAAGCACTGCAGGAGGCAGTGGTGTGTAACGGGTTCTGTGTGTTCTGGATTCTTTTTCTTCCACTTGTCGGCCTGTTTATAGATAAAGAAAAAGGGACATGGTAAAATTACCGTATCCCTTTTTCGTGATGAAATCAACTTTCTGACAACTTATTCACTTTTGCTTTCAGTGTTATCAGTTGTTCCTTCCGCCTTCTTCGACTTGCTGCGACCGCGGCGGGTTGTTTTCGCTTTCTTGCCTTCAGATTTGCTGTTCAGCATCAACTCGTTGTAATCAACAAGTTCAATCAGGCACATATCTGCGTTGTCATTACGACGACGAGCTGTTGGTTTCGGGCTTACAGTAAGGCTGTAGCGGATGATGCGGGTGTATCCGCCCGGACGGTTCGCTACTTTAGGGCCTACTTCTTTGAAGAGCTCAGTAACCGCTTCTTTGTTCTGCAAGTAGCTGAACACTGTGCGACGGTTGTGCTGGTTGTCTTCTTTAGCGCGTGTGATGATCGGCTCAACATAAACGCGAAGTGCTTTCGCTTTAGCAAGAGTTGTGTTGATACGCTTGTGCATGATCAATGAACTTGCCATGTTGGACATCAAAGCTTCACGGTGTGCCGTGGTGCGCTTCAGATTGTTTATTTTATCTCCGTGTCTCATTTTCTATTTACGGTTTTCGAGTTGAGATTTCCGATTTGCTTTTCTTTTCAGTTTTTCTGCACGCATTCCGTACATCGCAAATCGCAGCTCTCAGGTATTTAATTAGTCGCGATCGAGTTTATATTTCGCTACGTTCATTCCGAAGTTCAAGCCTTTGCTTGCAACAAGCTCTTCGAGTTCTGTGAGCGACTTCTTACCGAAGTTGCGGAACTTTAAAAGGTCGTTCTTGTTGAATGATACGAGATCACCGAGTGTTTCAACATCAGCTGCTTTGAGGCAGTTGAGTGCGCGCACTGAAAGATCCATATCAACAAGCTTGGTCTTAAGCAGCTGACGCATGTGCAGTGAATCTTCATCAAACTCTTCAGAAGATGCTTTCTCAACTGTGTCAAGAGTGATCTTGTCATCAGAGAACAGCATGAAGTGGTGAATCAGAATTTTCGCAGCTTCTTTCAAAGCATCTTTCGGATGAATTGAACCGTCAGTTACGATTTCGAGAACGAGTTTCTCGTAGTCAGTTTTCTGTTCAACGCGGTAGTTTTCTACAGAAAACTTCACGTTGCGGATCGGTGTATAGATTGCGTCAATCGGAATAAGACCGATCGGAGCATTTACAGGCTTGTTTTCTTCAGAAGGAACATAACCACGACCTTTTTCGATTGTGAGTTCGATCTTCAGTTTCACAGTTGGCTCCATGTTGCAGATCACGAAATCCGGATTCAGAACCTGGAAGCCTGAAGTGAATTTGCCGATATCTCCTGCAGTAAGCTGAGTTTTACCTGTGATGTTTACAACAACCTTTTCGCTGTCAGAAGTTTCGATCTGACGCTTGAAACGGATCTGCTTGAAGTTCAGAACCATTTCAGTTACATCTTCCATTACGCCTTTGATAGTGGAGAACTCGTGGTCAACACCTTCAATGCGGATAGTAGTGATTGCATATCCTTCAAGAGAAGAAAGAAGGATACGGCGCAATGCGTTTCCGATGGTAATACCATAACCCGGCTCAAGCGGACGGAACTCGAAAAGTCCGTCAGTCTCACTTGACTGAATCATGATCACTTTATCTGGTTTCTGGAATGCAAGGATGCCCATAGTGATATTTAGAGTTTGTTGTTGTTTTAATTCAGTGAACGTTTCAGTTAAAACGAAGCGGATTACTTCGAGTACAATTCGACGATCAACTGTTCTTTGATGTTTTCAGGAATCTGAGTACGCTCAGGATAAGTAACAAACTTTCCTTCGAGGTTAGAAGCGTTGAACTCGATCCAAGGGAAGCTGCTTCCTGATCCAACAGAGTTAGTGATGGATTCAAGAGTCTTCGATTTTTCACGAACAGATACAACGTCACCTGGCTTCAAAGTGTATGAAGGAACGTTAACCACTTCTCCGTTCACCATGATGTGAGCGTGAGAAACAAGCTGACGTGCGCCTGCGCGTGTAGGAGCGATTCCCATGCGGTATACAACGTTGTCAAGGCGAGCCTCGATCAACTGAAGAAGAACCTCACCGGTGATTCCTTTAGAACGTGATGCACGATCGAAAACGAGTGCAAACTGACGCTCCAGAATACCGTACGTGTATTTCACCTTCTGCTTCTCAGCGAGCTGAACAGCGTATTCTGATTTCTTTGCGCGCTTAGAGCCAGCACCGTGCTGACCAGGTCCGTAGTTCTTCTTTTCGAGTGCCTTGTCAGGTCCGAAAATTGGCTCGCGGAATCTGCGGGCGATCTTTGATTTTGGGCCGATGTATCTTGCCATTGTAGTAGTTCTCTTACTTGTTCAATTAAACACGACGACGTTTTGGAGGACGGCATCCGTTGTGTGGAATCGGAGTGATATCCACGATTTCTGTGATTTCAATTCCTGCCTGGTTCAGTGAACGGATAGCAGATTCACGACCTGCTCCCGGACCTTTCACGTAAACTTTTACTTTACGCAAACCTGCATCGAATGCCACTTTGCCGCAATCCTGTGCAGCTGTCTGCGCAGCATAAGGCGTGTTCTTCTTCGAACCGCGGAATCCCATCTTACCTGCACTTGACCAAGAGATCGTTTGACCCTGAAGGTTAGTCAGTGTAATGATGATGTTGTTGAATGTAGCGTTGATATGCGCTTCTCCGGTAGCATCTACCTTCACTACGCGCTTCTTCGCTGCGGCTTTACCGGTTGCACCGGCTTTACCTGATGTTGATGTTTGTTTAGCCATTGTCTTTATAACTTTTTACGCCGCCGGATTCATTCGCATTAAGCCGCCAACGTTAAAGAATGTGCTTTTACTTGGTTGCCTTCTTCTTGTTAGCAACTGTTTTACGTTTCCCTTTGCGGGTACGTGAGTTGTTTTTGGTCGACTGACCGCGAACCGGAAGTCCGAGACGGTGACGAACACCACGGTAACATCCAATGTCCATCAGACGCTTGATGCTCAACTGTGTTTCAGAACGCAATGCACCTTCAACTTTGATGTTGTCGTTGATGAACGTACGGATCTTGTTCAGTTGGTCGTCGTTCCATTCAGAAACCTTTGTGTTGAAATCAACACCAGCCTCTGTAAGGATACGGCGAGCTGTGCTGCGGCCGATACCATAGATGTAGGTAAGACCAATTTCGCCTCTTTTGTTTTTCGGTAAATCGATACCAGAAATCCTAGCCATTTATCGTTTTTTCTAATTGTTCTTAATTCCGTTACAGATCAGTTTTTCTGACGCTGTTTGAACTTTGGGTTCTTCTTGTTAATCACATAAACACGGCCTTTGCGTCGTACTACGATGCATTCTGCGCTGCGTTTTTTGACTGATGTTCTAACCTTCATCGGTCTTCGTTTTAGTTAGTGCTCTCCACGGTTACAACTCAAACCGCTTCCTGCTTATTTATATCTGTATGAAATTCTTCCCTTTGTAAGATCGTATGGCGAAATCTCCACTTTCACTTTATCTCCCGGCAGAATCTTGATGTAGTTCATTCTCATTTTTCCTGAGATATGCGCCACAACAACGTGTCCATTCTCGAGTTCCACTCTGAACATTGCGTTCGAAAGCGCTTCGATGATGGTTCCATCCTGCTCTATTGACTCCGTTTTTGCCATTTATATTACAATCAATCTTTCTTTCAATACCTGTTCGACTTCTTCGAACGATGACAGAATATCTGCCTTGTTGGTTCCTACTGCAATGGTATGCTCATAATGAGCAGATGGTTTACCATCAGCTGTGGTAATCGTCCATCCGTCGCTGTGCTGCTTCACGCTTTTCGTTCCCATGTTAATCATAGGTTCAATCGCGATCACCAGACCTGCGGCCAATTTCGGACCCGACCCTCTGCGTCCATAGTTCGGGACTTCCGGTTCTTCATGAAGATTCTTACCTACTCCATGTCCAACCAATTCACGAACCACGCCGTAACCGTGTTTTTCGGCATGCGACTGAATTGCTTCACTCACATCGCCCATACGATTTCCGGCAACTGCTTTCTCGATTCCTTTGTAGAGCGATTCTTTTGTTACACGAAGCAGATCCAGAATCTCCGGCTTCACGTCTCCAACAGGAAATGTAAAAGCTGAATCTCCATAATATCCGTTCATCTTAACTCCGCAATCCACTGAAATGATGTCTCCGGATTTAAGTTCATACTTACCGGGAATTCCATGTACCACCTGTGAGTTTACTGAAATACACAGGGAACCGGGAAATCCACGATAACCTTTGAACGCCGGCACACCACCATTGTCGCGAATAAACTGTTCCGCAACTTTATCGAGTGCAATCGTACTTACACCTTCGCCGATTACTCGTGCGACGGCTGCAAGGGTTTTTCCAACAAGCAAAGAACTCTGCCGTAATAACTCTATTTCTTCGGCTGTCTTAAGGTGTATCATCTGTTAATACTGGGCAGAGGTAGCCTGCATTCCTACAGATGAACGTCCCTTAATTCGGCCGGACTTCAACAATCCGTCGTAATGACGCATCAGAAGATAACTTTCAATTTGTTGCAGTGTATCAAGAACTACACCCACAAGGATGAGGATACTTGTTCCACCGTAGAACTGTGCGAATTCGTTGTTCACTCCGAAACGGATAACAATCGCAGGAAGAATCGCAACCAACGCGAGCATGATAGCTCCAGGAAGAGTGATACGAGACATCACCTGGTCGATATACTCAGCAGTTTTCTTACCAGGCTTAACTCCCGGAATATAACCTTCGTTACGCTTCATTTCATCCGCCATGTTGTTCGGATTCACTGTAATTGCAGTGTAGAAATACGTGAACACAATGATGAGGAGCGCTGTGAACAGATTGTACCACAAACCGTAGTTGTTACCGAACTCACGAACGAACCAACCCGCTTCTCCATCAGTTCCGGAAGCAAATCCAGCCAGCTGAATAGGAATCATTACAATCGCCTGAGCGAAGATGATCGGCATTACACCGGATGCGTTTACTTTCAGTGGAATGTAGTTACGCTGACCGCCATATTGACGATTGCCAACGATGCGTTTCGCGAAGTGAATCGGAATTCTGCGTGTTCCCTGTACGAGAAGGATACATCCGATGATTACCATAAGAAGCACTGCAAGCTCAATCAGGAACATGATCAATCCGCCACCTTCAGATTCCAGTCGTGAACCGAATTCAGAAGTGAATGCGAACGGAAGACGAGCAACGATACCGATCATGATGATCAATGAAATACCGTTTCCGATTCCTTTGTCCGTGATCTTCTCACCCAACCACATTACAAACATGGTTCCGGTAACGAGAATAACAATTGACTGGAAATACCAGAACTGACTTTCGTTGACAACCACTCCAGGTTTGTCAGAAACCTGCGTTGACAGGTAACCGATAGCCTGCATCGCAGTGATAACAACAGTCAGATAACGTGTATACTGATTGATCTTTTTGCGGCCGCTTTCCCCTTCACGCTGCATGCGCTGGAAATAAGGCAATGCCATAGTCAGCAACTGCAGGATGATGGACGCCGAGATATACGGCATAATACCCAATGCAAAAATCGATGCACGGCTGAATGCACCGCCCGCAAAAATATTGATAAGACCCAAAATTCCCTGATCATCAGATTGAGCCTGCGCCAAAGCATCCGGATTTACCCCAGGGAGAACCACGTAGGATCCCAAACGGTAAACCAACAGGAAGCCGAGCGTATAAATAATACGCTGACGCAACTCCTCGATGGAGAAAATGTTCTTTATCGTTCCTATGAACTTCTTCATATTAAACAGTTGTGGCGCTTCCGCCCTTTGCTTCAATAGCTGCTTTTGCAGTTGCAGAGAAAGCGTGTGCTTTCACATCAACTTTTGATTTCAGTTCGCCACGGCCAAGGATCTTTACAAGATCATTTTTACCTGCGAGTCCGTTTGCTTTGAGAGTTTCGAAGTCAACAGAAGTCAGATTCTTCTTCTCAATCAGAGCCTGGATAGCGTCAAGGTTAATTCCCTTGTACTCAACACGGCTGATGTTTTTGAATCCGAATTTAGGGAGACGACGCTGGAGCGGCATCTGACCACCTTCGAAGCCACGCTTAGAGCTGTATCCTGAACGGGACTGAGCACCTTTGTGACCACGTGCAGAAGTACCACCTTTACCGGAACCTTGTCCGCGACCAAGACGCTTGCCTTCTGTTTTTACTGAGCCTTTTGCAGGCTTAAGACTATTCAATTTCATGATATCCTGTTCTCTGATGAGAATTAAATACTTTCTACTTTAACGAGGTGCTTCACCTTGTGCACCATTCCGAGAATCTGCGGAGTTGCTTCTTTCTCAACTGAGCGGTTTGTGCGCTTCAGGCCGAGAGCATAAAGCGTCTGCTTCTGACGTTCAGGGTAGTCGATGCAACTTTTAACCTGTGTGATACGGATTTTAGACATATTGAATCGAATTAACCGTTGAACACTTTATCCATTGTAATACCACGCTGCTGAGCGATAGTGAATGCATCACGCATATTTGTGAGTGCGTCCATAGTTGCCTTAACAACGTTGTGTGGGTTCGACGAGCCCTTGCTCTTTGCAAGTACGTCTGTTACGCCAACGCTTTCGAGAACCGCGCGCATCGCACCACCAGCGATAACACCGGTACCGTGAGAAGCAGGTTTCAGGAACACGAGCGAACCGCCGAATTTACCTGTCTGAGGATGCGGAACAGTTCCGTTAACGATAGATACCTTAACGAGATTTTTCTTTGCGTCCTCAATCGCCTTGGTGATTGCGTCAGTTACTTCTTTCGCTTTACCAAGTCCGTAACCTACCACGCCTTTTTCATTTCCAACTACAACAATTGCAGTGAAGCTGAAGGTGCGTCCGCCTTTGGTTACTTTAGTCACACGCTGAACACCTACTAGACGGTCTTTCAGTTCGATGTCACTGGATTTAACGCGCTTTACGTTTACGTTAGCCATTTTCTTTTTTTATCTTTTCTCTTCTCAGAGTTTACTGTAATTAGAATTTAAGTCCTGCTTCACGTGCAGCATCAGCAAGAGCTTTCACACGTCCGTGATACAGATATCCGCCGCGGTCGAATACAACCTGATTGATTCCTGCAGCTTTCGCTTTCTCAGCGATAGCGCTACCAACCATTTTCGCCTGTTCGGTCTTATTCACTTTTTTACCAGCCAGTGCCTTGTCACGTGATGATGCAGCAGCAAGAGTATTGCCTTTTGTATCATCGATGATTTGCACATAGATGTCTTTGTTGCTGCGGAAAACACTCAACCGCGGTGCTGCAGTAGTTCCTGACACGCGCTTTCTGATGCGCATGCGGATTCTGTTTCTGCGTTCGATTTT
Source organism: Bacteroidia bacterium (assembly GCA_023151315.1). Classification (GTDB taxonomy): domain Bacteria; phylum Bacteroidota; class Bacteroidia; order Palsa-965; family Palsa-965. The sequence continues at coordinate 60,742 of JAKLJE010000002.1, read as the reverse complement.
TGTAATTGCCATTTTCGTTCTGTCTTTATCACCCGGTTTTTGCCGCGTGTCCTTCGTGGATCGTCAGATTAATTTTTATTTACCAGCTGCTTTACCTGCTTTGCGACGCAATACTTCGTCAGCAAACTTGATACCTTTTCCTTTGTAAGGTTCAGGCTTACGCAGTGAACGGATTTTTGCTGCAACGAGTCCGAGCAGTTCGTTGTCGCTGCACTCCATGATGATCTTCGGGTTCTGACCTTTTTCTGCAGTGGTCGTTACCTTGATTTCAGACGGAAGTTCAAAAATCACGTTGTGTGAGTAACCAAGAGTAAGTTCGAGCTGCTGGCCTTTTGCCTGAGCACGGTAACCTACACCTACGAGTTCCTGTTCGGTTTTGTAACCTTCAGAAACACCTTTTACCATGTTGTTCAGCAATGAACGATACAGACCGTGAAGTGCTTTATGACGCTTCTGCTCTGTCGGACGGCTTACTGTAACAACACCGTTATCCACTGCAACAGTGATTTCAGGATCGATTGTTCTTTTCAATTCGCCTTTAGGTCCTTTTACTGTGATGTTGTTCTTGTTAACAGAAACATCAACTCCTTTAGGCAGTGTAATCGGAAGTTTCCCAATACGTGACATGTCTTTTCCTCCCCGATTTGATTAATACACGTAGCAGAGTACTTCTCCGCCTACATTTTCTTTACGCGCTTCTTTATCTGTCATCACGCCGCGTGATGTAGAAAGAATCGCAATACCCAATCCGTTCAACACGCGTGGCATGCGATCAACACCGGAGTATTTACGCAAACCAGGGCTGGAAACGCGAACAAGTCCGCGGATTGCCGACTGCTTGGTTACAGGATGGTATTTGAGAGCGATTTTAATGATGCCCTGCGCATTGGCAGCATCATCGAACTTATAGTTCAGGATATATCCTTTTTCGAAGAGGATCTTCGTGAGTTCCTTCTTCATACGGGAAGCAGGCACTTCCACTACGCGGTGATTCGCCTTGATGGCGTTCCTCACTCGTGTGAGGTAATCAGAGATTGTATCTGTCATTGTTTTGCTTATATGTTATTCCGCACGCGGAATAATTATACAAACGCAGTATCTGCGATAGTACGTTGTTTTCGTTTATTACCAGCTTGATTTGGTTACTCCCGGGATTTTGCCGTGAAGGGCCATTTCGCGGAACATATTGCGGCAAAGTCCGAACTGACGGTTGTATCCGCGTGGACGACCGGTAAGTTTGCAACGGTTGCGCAAACGGATCGGTGATGAGTTACGCGGAAGCAGTGCGAGTTCTGTCCACTTGCCTTCCTTCTTAAGCTGTGCACGTTTTTCAGCATAGCGCGCAATGAGTTTTTTGCGCTTAGCTTCACGTGCTTTCATTGATTCTTTAGCCATATTCTTTCCCTAAAGGGCTGCAAAGATAATTATTTTTTGTTACTACGGAACGGTAAACCAAATTCTGTAAGAAGTGCGCGAGCTTCCTCGTCGGTGTCGGCAGATGTTACGAAAGTGATGTCCATACCCATGATTTTTGACACTTTGTCGATATCAATCTCCGGGAAGATGATTTGCTCGGTGATTCCAAGCGTATAATTCCCTTTTCCATCGAACCCACGGTCGTTAATTCCACGGAAATCGCGGATTCGCGGCAATGCAGCAGAAACCAGACGATCCAGGAATTCATACATTTTGTCGCCACGGAGGGTTACTTTAACACCGATCGGAACACCTTTACGGAGTTTGAAGTTGGAGATATCTTTACGGGAGATGGTAGCGTTAGCTTTCTGGCCCGTGATAGTAGACATTTCTTTAACTGCACCTTCCACCATTTTCTTATCAGAAACGGCGTCGCCGATACCTTGGTTCAAGCAGATTTTCTCCAGCTTAGGAACCTGCATTGGGCTTGAGTAGTTAAATTTTTTCTGAAGCGCCGGAACTACAGAGTCGCGGTACGCTTTCTTCAGACGCGGAGTATATTTTGTTTCAGCCATTACTTGATTACCTCCTTAGATTTAGCAGAAACTCTCTCGAGTTTTCCTGATTTTTCGTTACGCTGACGCCCAACACGAGTTGGTTTTCCGGCACCGTCAACCAGCATCACGTTAGAGATGTGGATAAAAGCAGGAACGTCAATGATTCCGCCCTGAGGATGCTTTGATGTAGGGCGGCTGTGCTTCTTCACTGTGATTCCTTCGAGGGAAACACGGTTAGCGGTTCTGTTAACCGAAAGCACTTTGTACTGGGTGTCGCGGCTTTTGTGTTCGCCGGCGATCACAACAACAGTATCTCCTTTCTTGATTTTCAACTTTGCCATTTGGCTTATCAATTAAAGCACCTCAGGTGCAAGTGAAATAATTTTTGTGTAGTTCGTATCGCGGAGTTCACGTGCAACCGGTCCGAAAATACGTGTACCACGCAATTCGTCCTGTGCATTCAGAAGCACACACGCGTTATCGTCGAAACGGATGTAAGAACCATCAGGGCGACGGATTTCTTTACGGGTGCGAACCACTACCGCTTTTGATACAGTCCCCTTCTTGATGTTACCTGAAGGCAATGCGTTCTTTACAGAGACAACGATTTTATCTCCGATAGAAGCATAACGCTTCTTTGTACCACCGAGTACACGGATGCAGAGTACCTCTTTTGCTCCGCTGTTATCGGCTACGTTGAGCCTTGATTCCTGTTGGATCATTGTTATTCGTACTTAACAGTTCTTACTCAGTTTATTTCGCGCGTTCTACAACTTCAACCAGGCGCCAGCATTTGCTTTTGCTCAGCGGGCGGGTTTCCATAATGCGAACTGTGTCGCCGATGTTCGATTCATTCTTCTCATCATGAGCCATGAATGTCGAAGTCTTTTTCACGAACTTCCCGTACTTCGGGTGCTTTACTTTACGCTCTACTGCAACAACAATAGATTTGTTCATCTTATTGCTGATAACAACTCCCGTTTTTTCCTTACGGTTTGTGCGTTCGATTGTCTGTTCCATTTTTTTTCTTTCTTATTGACGGGACCGGTTAAGCTGATCTGCGCTTGCGGCTTCCCATTTCGGTAAGGATACGTGCAATAGTGCGGCGGGTCGACCGGATTTTCAGTGGATTCTCAGCAGGAGAAACTGCATGATTAAGTACCTGTTTTTCCAGTGACGATCTTTCAGAAGCGAGAAGCTCTGTAAGTTCTGTATCCGTGAGTTTGGCGATTTCGTTCTGTTTCATCGCTAGATGTTTTTCCTGATTAAGATTAAGCGTTATCCGGTGCGTAATCGTGACGTACGATAAACTTCATTGGTACCGGCAGTTTCTGAGCTCCGAGGCGCAATGCTTCGCGAGCAACTTCAACAGGAATTCCGTCTGCTTCGAAAACGATAGCACCCTGTTTTACTACTGCTACCCAGAATTCCGGAGCACCTTTACCCTTACCCATACGAACCTCTGCAGGCTTACGAGTGATCGGTTTATCAGGGAACACGCGGATCCAAACCTGTCCCTCACGCTTGAGGTAGCGGGTCATTGCCACACGTGCTGCTTCAATCTGCTTTGCAGTAAGCCAGCATTCTTCCTGAGCTTTAATTGCGAAAGAGCCAAATGCGATGGTGTGCCCGCGGGTTGCTTTACCACGGATTTTCATCTTGTGCGTCTTTCTGTGTTTCGTTCTTTTCGGCTGTAACATTATCTTGAGTTGTTATAGCAATTAGCTAATGAATTGATCAGTTCCCAGACTCTTTTTGGTCTTTACGATTGTTGTTGTTGCGACGCGGGCGATTTCCGCCACGGCCACGTTCTCCTCCACCCTGATTGTTCTGGGATTTCTTTTCGCGCTGTGCGCTCTGAGCATTTGGAGAAAGATCGCGTTTGCCGTAAAGTTCGCCTTTGCAGATCCAAACTTTCACACCGATACGACCGAATGAAGTGTGAGCTTCAGCCAAAGCGTAATCGATATCAGCACGGAGTGTGTGCAGTGGAACACGGCCTTCCATGTAGCCTTCCACGCGCGCGATTTCCGCACCAGCCAAACGTCCTGAACATTTTACTTTGATTCCTTCAGCGCCCATACGCATTGTAGATGCGATCGCCATTTTGATAGCGCGGCGGAAAGAAATACGTCCTTCGATCTGACGTGCGATAGAGTCAGCAACCAGACGAGCGTCCAACTCAGGACGTTTGATCTCGAAAATGTTGATCTGAACTTCTTTCTTAGTCAGCTTCTTGATCTCTTCTTTCAGCTTATCAACTTCCTTACCGCCTTTTCCGATGATAATGCCCGGACGCGCAGTGTGGATAGTAACGGTGATAAGCTTCATAGTACGCTCAATCACGATCTTAGAAATACTTCCTTTAGCAAGACGTGCTTTCAGGTAGTTACGGATCTTTTCGTCCTCAACGAGTTTGTCAGAGTAGTTACGTCCGCCAAACCAGTTTGATTCCCATCCGCGGATGATACCAAGACGCTGCCCGATTGGATTTGCTTTTTGTCCCATTTTATTTCTTAGTTGTGATCTGATTAAGCGTTAGTGATTTCTCCGAGAACCATTGTTACGTGATTCGAGCGCTTGCGGATGCGGTGTGCGCGACCCTGCGGAGCAGCTGAAATACGCTTGAGTTGTGTAGCTCCATCAACAGTCAAAGACTTGATGTAAAGGTTATCTGCCTGAGCCACATTTCCTGATTTCTTTTCGTAGTTAGCAATTGCTGAACGGAGCAATTTCTCAAGGCTGCCTGCTGCATCTTTGTTTGTGAAACGGAGGATATTCAAAGCTTTGAATACTTCCTTACCACGAACGATATCTGCTACCAGGCGCATTTTGCGCGGTGATGTCGGAACGTTACGGAGTTTTGCAATGTAAGTTGTCTTCATTGCTTCCTTACGCTCATTAGCTGCGAGTTCTTTTCTGCGTGCCATCTCTGTGTTACTTTTTCAGGTTAGCAATTATTTTGATGCCTTATCCTTGTTGCCAGCGTGGCCGCGGAAAGTACGTGTCGGAGCGAATTCACCAAGACGGTGACCCACCATGTTTTCAGTTACGTAAACCGGGATGAATTTATTCCCGTTGTGTACAGCAAAAGTATGTCCAACGAACTCCGGAGAGATCATAGAACGGCGTGACCAGGTTTTGATCGCCACCTTCTTGCTGGAGCTATTCATAGCTGTAACTTTCTTATCGAGTTTGGGATCTACGAAAGGTCCCTTTTTTAATGAACGTGCCATTATGTTCTGTTATCGGCTTGAATAATTATTTCTTACGGCGTTCGATGATGTACTTGTTCGAAGCCTTTGCTTTGAAGCGGGTCTTGAGTCCTTTAGACTTGGTCCCCTTGCGTGAGCGTGGGTGACCACCTGAAGCACGACCTTCACCACCACCCATTGGGTGATCGACAGGGTTCATTGCTACCGGACGTGTACGAGGACGGCGACCGAGCCAGCGGTTACGACCTGCTTTACCATCAGAAGAAAGGTTGTGATCCGGGTTGGATACAGAACCGATCGTAGCGATGCAGGTAGTAAGAATCATGCGGGTTTCGCCAGAAGGCAAACGCAGTACAGCGTATTTTCCTTCACGTGCGCTCAGCTGAGCATAAGAACCGGCACTGCGCGCCATCTTAGCTCCCTGACCGGGACGCAACTCGATGTTGTGGATGATAGTACCCAGTGGTACATCAGCGAGGTAAAGAGCATTTCCTACTTCAGGAGTTGCTTTCTTACCAGACATCACCTTCTGCCCTACTTTCAGTCCGGCAGGAGCGATGATGTATCTTTTCTCTCCGTCAGCGTAAACGAGCAACGCGATGCGTGCTGTACGGTTCGGATCGTACTCGATAGTAGTTACAGTTGCAGGGATATCGAACTTGTCGCGTTTGAAATCGACAATACGATACATCTGCTTATGACCACCACCGATATAGCGCATAGTCATTTTACCGGAGTTGTTACGTCCACCAGTCTTTTTTGCTGGTGCGAGCAAGCTCTTCTCCGGAGTTGCAGTTGTGATGTCCTCGGCAGTCACCACAATACGATGACGCATTGCAGGTGTTAACGGACGCATTTTTTTAAGTGCCATAGCTCTCTATAGGTCTTTAGTTATCAGAGATTGCTGTAGAAGTCAATAGTGTCACCTGATTTGAGCGTCACTACAGCTTTTTTGTAACGGTTTGCAACACCAACCTGCATACCCTGACGAGTATAACGGAGGCGCCATTTACCGGCATTATTCATTGTGTTAACGTCTTTCACGGTAACACCATACATTTTCTCAACTGCAGATTTGATCTGGAGTTTATTCGCGCGCTTGTCAACAACGAAACCATAACGGTTCAGCTTTTCAGCGCCCTGGGTCATTTTCTCAGTGATGATCGGCTTGATAAGTACGTTCATGGCTCTTAGTTGTTAAGCAGGTTTTCGATTTTCGAAACTGAACCTTCTGCAAGGATGAGGTTGTTTGCGTTCAGAATATCATAAGTATTCAATTCAGAAGCAGTAACCACTTTTGCAGCAGGAATGTTACGAGACGAGAGGTAAACGTTTGCGTTGTGATCAGCTACAACCAGCAAAGTTTTCTTATCGTTTACTTTCAGGTTAGAAAGCATTTCAGCGTAACGTGAAGTTTTAGGCGCATCGAAATTGAGGTCTTCAAGAACGATGATGCTGTTTTCTTTCGCTTTATAGCTGAGCGCAGACTTACGTGCAAGCGCTTTTACTTTCTTGTTCACCGCGATAGAGTAATCGCGTGGCTGAGGGCCAAATACACGTCCACCACCGCGGAACAAAGGAGATTTCATGCTACCTGCACGAGCTCCGCCGGTTCCCTTCTGGCGCTTCAGTTTTTTGGTTGTACGTGCAATTTCAGCACGCTCTTTTGATTTATGAGTACCCTGGCGCTGCGCAGCGAGATACTGTTTCACATCAAGGTAAATAGCGTGATCGTTAGGTTCGATAGAGAACACTGAATCACTCAGCTTCACCTTCTTCGATGTTGCTTTTCCGTCTGAGTTATATACTGCGAGTTCCATGTTATTTCGTGATAGTTACGTAAGAACCTTTTGCACCTGCGATTGAACCTTTTACAACGAGAAGGTTTTTATCAGCAAGCACTTTAACTACCTGCAGGTTGATGCTTTTCTTTGTGTTGCCACCTGTACGTCCGCCCATGCGCATTCCTTTGAATACACGAGCAGCGTTAGATGAGTTACCCAAAGAACCAGGAGCGCGCAAACGATCGTGCTGACCGTGTGTAGATCCACCTACACCACCGAATCCGTGACGTTTCATTACACCCTGGAAACCTTTTCCTTTAGTGATGCCGCTAACGTCGACGATATCGCCTTCGTTAAACAACTCAACTGTGATGACATCACCTACATTTTTCGCTTCTTCGAAAGTTCTGAATTCAACGAGTTTACGTTTAGGTGTAGTCTTTGACTTAGCAAAGTGACCCTTCATTGCTTCCGATGTGTGCTTCTCCTTCTTTTCATCAAATCCAAGCTGGAGTGCTTCGTAGCCGTCTGTCTCTTTGGTTTTTACTTGCGTAACTACGCAAGGACCCACTTCGATAATTGTGCATGGTACATATTTACCATTGGCACCGAAGAAGCTGGTCATTCCGACTTTTTTACCAATTAGGCCTGACATTGTTATTTGTTATTGATTGATTACGATTAATGAATTTCAGAACCGATTAAGGAACTTTGATTTCAACTTCCACACCGCTAGGAAGCTCAAGCTTCATGAGGGCGTCAACTGTTTTTGAAGTCGAGCTGTAGATATCAAGCAAACGCTTGTAGCTGCACAGCTGGAACTGCTCGCGCGCCTTCTTGTTAACGTGCGGCGAACGAAGCACTGTGAAAATACGCTTGTGTGTTGGCAGTGGAATAGGTCCGCTAACAACCGCACCTGTGCTCTTCACTGTTTTTACGATTTTCTCAGCTGACTTGTCAACGAGATTGTAATCGTAAGACTTCAATTTGATTCTGATTTTCTGGCTCATATAAAGAACGTTGTTGTATTAAACTTTTTCAGCTTTTTTGCCGTTTGCTTTTGCAATCACTTCATCAGCGATGTTCTTAGGAGCATCAGCGTAATGAGAGAATTCCATTGTAGAAGAAGCACGACCTGAAGTGATGGTACGAAGCTGTGTTACGTATCCGAACATTTCAGACAGCGGAACTTTAGCTTTTACTACCTGAACACCTGCACGGCTGTCCATACCTTCGATCTGACCGCGACGTTTGTTCAAGTCACCAACCACATCACCCATGTTTTGTTCCGGAGTAAGAACTTCTACTTTCATGATTGGCTCAAGAAGTACAGGTTTTGCTTTCGGAAGCGCTTCACGGAATGCAGTCTTAGCGCAGATTTCGAATGACAATGCGTCAGAGTCAACGTCGTGATAAGAACCATCGGTAACTACAACTTTCATTGTCTGGATCGGGTAACCAGCGAGTACACCGTTAGTCATTGAAGACTTGAATCCTTTTTCGATTGCCGGGATGAATTCGCGCGGGATGTTACCACCTGTGATTTCGTTTACGAACTGGAGACCGCCGTTCTTAGCATCCGGAACGAAGTTTTCGTCAACCGGTCCAACTGTAAACTTGATATCAGCGAATTTACCGCGACCACCAGTCTGCTTCTTATATACTTCGCGGTGCTCAACAGTACCGTTGATAGCTTCTTTGAAGTTAACCTGCGGAGCACCCTGATTTACTTCCACTTTGAATTCGCGACGCAGACGGTCAACGATGATTTCAAGGTGAAGCTCACCCATACCGCTGATGATTGTCTGACCGCTTTCTTCGTCAGACTTCACGCGGAATGTAGGATCCTCTTCAGCAAGTTTCGCAAGAGCTACTCCCAGTTTATCAAGGTCAGCCTGAGTTTTAGGCTCAACAGCAAGACCGATAACCGGTTCAGGGAAGTTCATAGCTTCGAGCACGATTGGTGCTTTTTCGTCGCAAAGAGTATCACCTGTTTTAATGTCTTTAAATCCAACAGCAGCACCGATATCACCTGCTTCGATGAACGGGATTTGGTTCTGTTTGTTAGCGTGCATCTGGAAGATACGAGAGATACGTTCTTTCTGACCTGAACGAGTGTTCAGAACGTAAGAACCAGACTCGAGGCGACCGGAGTAAGCACGGAAGTAAGCAAGACGACCAACGAACGGGTCAGTTGCGATTTTGAACGCAAGGGCCGCGAACGGCTCTTTCACGTCAGGACGACGAGAAACTTCTTCGTCGGTATCAGGATTAGTTCCTTTGATATTTTCTTTATCAAGCGGAGAAGGCATCAGTTCCATCACGTAATCGAGCATGGTCTGAACACCTTTGTTCTTGAATGCAGAACCGCACAGCATTGGAACGATTTTGTTCGCAACACAAGCTTTACGGAGAGCAGCGAAAATTTCCGCTTCAGTGATTGAGTTAGGATCTTCGAAATATTTCTCCATGATCTTATCGTCGAATTCGGCGATAGACTCGAGCATTTTCTCGCGATACTCTTTCACTTCATCCAGCATATCTTCCGGAATCGGAACTACCTGGTATGTCATACCCTGATCGCTTTCATTCCAAACGATACCACGGTTGTTAACGAGGTCAACAACACCGCGGAAATTATCTTCAGCACCGATTGGCAACTGAAGCGGGCAAGGGTTACCGCCAAGTACTTCTTTCACCTGCTTAACAACGTTAAGGAAGTCAGCACCTGCGCGGTCCATTTTATTTACGAACCCGATACGGGTAACGTTATAGTTGTTAGCCAAACGCCAGTTAGTTTCTGACTGAGGCTCTACACCATCAACTGATGAGAAAAGGAATACGAGTCCGTCGAGGACGCGCAATGAGCGATTCACCTCCACTGTAAAGTCAACGTGACCCGGAGTGTCGATGATATTCATTTTGTACTTGTTATCGCGATAGTTCCAGAAGCAAGTAGTTGCAGCTGAAGTGATCGTGATACCGCGCTCCTGCTCCTGAACCATCCAGTCCATAGTAGCAGCACCGTCGTGTACTTCACCGATTTTGTGGTTCACACCTGCGTAATAAAGGATACGCTCAGTGGTTGTGGTTTTGCCGGCGTCGATGTGAGCCGCGATACCGATGTTACGTGTATATTTAAGATCGCTCATGATTTCCCCTCGTTACAATTACAGTCTGAAGTGTGAGTATGCTTTGTTAGCTTCAGCCATACGGTGCGTATCTTCTTTCTTTTTGAAAGCTGCACCTTCTTCTTTAGCTGCTGCCATGATTTCTCCGGCGAGTTTAGCTGCCATTGATTTCTCGTTGCGTGAGCGTGCGTAGCTGATCAGCCATTTGATGCCGAGAGCTGTTTTACGTTCAGCACGGATTTCCTGAGGAATCTGGAAAGTAGCACCACCTACACGGCGGCTGCGCACTTCCACGTTAGGAGTAACGTTAGAAAGTGCTTTTTTCCAGGTCTCAAGACCGTCTTGTTCTGTACGCTTCTGAACAATTTCCATTGCGTCATAGAAAATGTCGTAAGCCTTACCTTTTTTGCCCTGATACATCAGGTTGTTCACGAAACGCGTTACCAGGATATCGTTGAATTTTGGATCCGGGAGAAGCGGGCGTTTTTTTGCTCTGGTTTTTCTCATGGTACTCGAAAGTTTTTTCTCTGTTTACCAGTTTGAATTATTTCTTACCGCCTTTAGCAGCAGCGCCGCCTTTAGCTTTCTTGGTTCCATACTTAGAACGACGCTGGTTACGTCCTTCTACACCGGCAGTGTCAAGAGCACCGCGTACGATGTGATAACGTACACCAGGAAGATCTTTCACACGACCGCCGCGTACCAGCACGATTGAGTGCTCCTGCAGGTTGTGACCTTCACCAGGGATATAAGCAATCACCTCTACTTTGTTAGTGAGGCGCACTTTTGCTACTTTACGAAGAGCCGAGTTAGGCTTCTTAGGAGTAGTTGTGTAAACACGGGTACAGATCCCGCGTTTTTGCGGGCAGCTGTCGAGCGCCGCAGATTTGCTCCGGTTTGGAGCTTTGAAGCGGCCTTTACGCACAAGCTGTTGGATAGTTGGCATGTGTATCTAATTATTTGTTATTCAACGTTTTTGCAAAAAGTTTCTACCCCAATCCGGTTTTTGGGGAGGGCAAAGGTACTAATTCTTTGAAATAAACAGCATTTCGTTGAAATATTTTTTCCAAAGAGTTTGAATGCCGGAGAATTGGCTGAAAACGCGGTTATGGAAAGAATGAGCGCGAATATCGTTACTTTTACCTGAAATGGGTGCAAAAATTACTGCTGTCAGTTATTATCTCCCCGAAAAAATCATCACAAATGCTGATTTTTTCGCAAAATTCCCCGATTACAAGAATGAAGCTTTGGAAAAACTCGGGATTGGAGAGCGCCGCCGTGTGAGCCCCGGTCAAACCGCTTCTGACATGGCTGAAGCAGCTGCACGCAAATTATTTTCCGACTATAATATTGATCCTCAATCTATTGACTTTTTATTACTAGGAATTCTGGAGCCTGACTATTATACGCCCCCGACTTCCTGTGTTCTGCATGGAAAGCTGGGTTTGCCGAAGAAATGCGGGACGATGGAGTTCAATCACGGATGCAGCGCATATGTATATGGGATTGCGACAGCTCAAGGGTTGATGAGCAGTTTGGGTGTTAAGCGGGTGCTTTTTATCTCAACATCGGTATTATCGAATACATTTCATCCCGAAGACAGAAGTTCACATTACGTTTTCGGAGATGCAGCATCGGCAACACTAATTGAATACACGGATGATGATATGATCGGTCCGTATTCTTACGGTACAGACGGATCAGGATACAATAAGATTATTGTTGAGGATGGATTCGCGCGCAATCCGCTCAATGAAGATTCGTTCAAGGAAGAAAAAGATCAATACGGAAATATCACGAGCCGTAAGAATTTCAGAATGGATGGAATCGGAGTGTTCCTTTTCAGTATGCGTGTTGTGCCTGAAATGATTTCCGATCTTTTATCAAAAGCACATCTTACGATTGATGAAGTTGATCATTTCATTTTCCATCAGCCCAACCGATTTCTGAATGAAAACATCCGGAAGAAAATCGGCATCCCTGAACATAAGTTCAGGCACGATATTGAAAAGACGGGCAACACCGTACAATCCACAATTCCTATAGCGCTTAAGAACATGATGGATGAGAAGTTGATTAAGAGCGGCGACACTGCAGTTCTGGCGGGATTTGGTGTAGGATTATCGTGGATCAGTACTGTAGTAAGGTTCTAGTTAATAAATTATATTTGTAAGTATAACGCATATGGATTCTCTGGGGACATTTATTACAAAACTCGAATCGGAACTTGACACTCTTGAAAAGGGTTCACTAACTCCTACAGTAAAATATCGTGAGATTCCGAATTGGAGTTCGATGTTTGCTTTGATCATTATTGCATTCTGTGAAACCGAATACAGCGTTACGATTACCGGCGAGGACCTGCGCAGCTGCGAGACAGTTACAGATCTCTACGGTCTGGTTGTTTCCCGCAGTAAGTAATTATCTAATACAACTGCTTAATGAGTTTGTTCCGCGTAACAGGTACGGAGATCAAAGGGATTGGTGCGGCAGTACCCAATTCAGCAGTTAGTAATCGCGATTACGAATTTATTTCTCAGGCCGATCGTGAGTTGCTTATCCGGACCACTGGAATTGAAAGCAGATACATTGCTTTGAACGGTCAAACCACAGGAGATTTGTGTTACACCGCAGCGGAAAAACTCATTGGTGAGCTTGGGTGGAACCGAAGTGAAATTGATCTTCTGATTTTTGTGAGTCAGTCTCCGGATCACTTTCTTCCCGCGACCTCAATAATTCTCCAGGACAGACTCGGGTTACCGAAGACAACAGCGGCATTTGATATAATGCTCGGCTGCAGCGGGTATGTATACGGATTATCAGTTGCGGCATCCATGATGGCAACAGGAGGATTCCGACGTGCATTGCTGCTGGCAGGAGATGTTTCATCGGCCGGAGTAAATGTAAAAGACAAGAGTACATATCCGTTATTCGGAGATTGCGGAACGGCTACCGCTTTAGAATATAATCGCGATTATGAAATGTTCTTTAATCTCCAAAGTGATGGCTCAGGGAAAGACGCGATAATTATTCCTGACGGAGGATTGCGACACCCGATAGACAACGATTCACTGATTGAGAAAGAATACGAAGCAGGCGTTATCCGACACAGACGCAATTTATGGCTGAACGGGTTTGATGTATTCAACTTTTCAGTACGAGAAGGTCCGCCGAACATCACACAGCTTCTCACCCACTTCAATTTAAACATTGAGGAAACCGATTTACTGGTAATGCACCAGGCGAATTTTCTCATGAATGAGACAATCCGTAAAAAACTAAAGTACCCGGCGGAGAAAACTCCTTATACCCTCAAGAATTTCGGTAATACCAGTTCTGCATCTATTCCATTAACTTTGAATCAGGCACTCAATGGACAAACCGATGGAAGAAAACTTTTGCTTGCTTCTTTCGGAGTAGGTTTTTCATGGGGTTCGTGTTACCTCCAAACCGGTTCAATGATTTGTCCAGCAGTTTCACAAATATGATCACGCCATTTCATTTAAACGGGAAAACAGTACTGATTACCGGAGCTTCATCCGGAATCGGTGCTGTAGCAGCTAAACATATTTCAGAAATGGGCGGCAAGGTTATTCTGCACGGAAGGAACCTCGGTAAACTGGAGGCAGTTGCGGAGACTTGTGCAGAGGGAAGCTGCCGTATTATTGTGAGTGATATACTGACTCCGGAAGGAAGAACAGCGTTGGCAAAAAGCACTGCATCTTTAGATGGATTCGTGAATTGCGTTGGTACTGTACATCCGTTTCCTGTTCGATTTCTGGATCAGAAAAAAATGGATGAGACGCTTGATATCAATTATGAAGCGCCGGTTTTGCTGACTGCAGAACTTCTGAAGAATAAAAAATTCAATAAGGAAAGCTCGCTAATCTATTTAAGTTCCGTGTCCTCGGCGCGACCACAACGCGGAGCTTCAATGTACGGTTCTTCCAAAGCAGCTATTGAGGCCTTTGTAAAAGTACTTGCGCAGGAACTGAGCATACAGCAAATCAGGGTGAACGCAATTGCTCCTGCGATGGTGAAGACTCCGATGTATGACCGCGCAGAAGCGTTGGTTACCAAAGAAGAAATGGACAATCATATTTCGAAATATCTTCTTGGAGTCGGCTATCCGGAAGATGTGGCGAACGCAATTGTGTTCATGCTTTCACCGGCATCCAGATGGATCACCGGTACAACGATGATAATGGATGGAGGGCTGTTGTTATGATTGATTATTCCGTAATTGTACCGGTATATAACAGCAGCGAAAGTCTGCCTGAGTTGTGTGAGCGGGTTTGTGCGGCGTTAGCGAATTATAAATTCGAATTGATATTGGTGGATGACGGGAGCGCTGATAAGAGCTGGGATGTTTTGAAAGCTGAAAAATCCAAGCGACCTGAATTTCTCAAAATCATACGTCTGAGCAGAAACTTCGGACAGCACAATGCAATATCATGCGGTTTCAATGCTTCAAGAGGAGCATTTGCAATCACTATTGATGATGATCTTCAGCATCCACCGGAAGAGATTGTTAAGCTGATCGATTGTCAGAGAAAGAATGATTCAGATCTTGTTTACGGAATACCGGAACACCGGAAGCACGGCATGTTCAGAATTGCAGGAAGTTATTTCGTAACCAAATCATCGAAATACCTTCACGGCAAAACCGAAGGCAGCTCATTCCGACTGATCAAGCGGGAAATTGCACTTCAGATTTTGCGACACCAGCACAAGTCAATGATTTACATTGATGAAATTCTATCGTGGTACACAAGCAACGTACACACAGTTGCTATTGCTCATCATGCCCGGAAATACGGTGTATCCGGATATTCGTCAGCAATGTTGGTGCGTTTGTACTTTGACATTGTTTTCAATCATTCCGCTGTACCACTAAAACTGATGACTCGTGTTGGATTTTTGGTTTCAGTAATCTGCATTCTGCTTGGTGTGTACTTCATTATAAGGAAATACATGTTCGACGTACCGATCGGCTTCACGGCATTGATTGTTACGATACTTTTTTCGGCGAGTATTCTGATGATGTGTCTCGGTATTGTGGGACAATATCTTTATAAACTTTTTCTGCTTCAGAACCGCAAGCCGAGTTATTTTATCCGTGAAGAGCACTGATGAAAATCGAAGGATACGGTATTACACTCGATCGATTAACTGCGAGGGATATAGAATTCCTTCGTGAAAAAAGAAATCGTCCGGAAGTGAGCGCATACATGGAATATCGGGAGTACATCACGGAGGAGGCACAGGCGGCGTGGTTCAATCGGATCAACAATGAATTCAACAATTATTTTCTTATTGAATATAACGGTGAGCGAATCGGATTGATCAGCGGTGCCGAAATAGACTGGGAAGAGAATGTTACGCGGAACGGAGGGTTGTTTTTGTGGGCGACGGAGTATTGGGGAACATCGATACCCGTTTGCGCATCATTTCTGTTAACTGAAGTTTCATTCATCATCGGATTCAGAAAAACCTATATCCGGGCTTTAGAAGATAATGAACGTGCAATGGAATTCAATCGTTCTTTGGGCTATGTTCCTGAGCCAAATCAGAATGAAGTTCGAAACAAACTTTACAGTTTGAATCCTGAAAATTTCGAGAAGTCGACCGGTAAGTTAAGAGCAATATTGAGACGAAAATATCCGCAAATCAAAGTAACGTTATTTCAACCGTTCGATGCGATGAGTGCTCGTGTATACGCGCGGCTTCAATCCATCAACCCGGAAATTTTAGAAGTGAAAATTGTTCAAGGTAATGAGTGCTGAAACTGAGCAAATCTGGTACGCATTTTCGGGCACGCATTACAGCGGGAACTTTCCTGCATTTTTTTCCGATTCTGAAACTGTCGAGTTCAGAACTATCGCTAAAGAGCGCATCGTAATTCTGCAGGAGTTGAATCGCTTTCTGAGTGAACAGCAGAATACACTTCCCTCCTACTTCAATAAATCGCTGATTCAAGGAGATGGCAATTGGGATGTATTGCATTTCATTCGTTGGGGCGAGCGAATGGAAAAAAATCTGAGCGCATTTCCCCGAACTGCAGCATTATTGCAGAGTATTCCGGGCATCACTTCCGCTGCAATTACGAGGCTTGCTGCGAACACTACAATTTTGCCGCATGAAGGAGACACCAATGCGGTAATCCGATGTCATTTAGGATTGCAGATTCCGGCCGCACTTCCTGATTGCGGTATGGAGGTGAACAACAAAACCACTTCCTGGCATGAAGACAAGTGGTTCTTTTTCTGTGATGCGCATAAACATAGGGCATGGAATAACAGCGGACAAGACAGGATAGTGCTGATTGTGGATATTATACATCCGATATTTAAAGAGCAATTTAACGATGTTTGCAATAACGTGCGTTCTGCTCTTGAACTTCAGCGTGTTGAAGGCAGATTCCCGATTGTAAAAAAACTACCCGGTGCAATGCGCGGAATACTCAGGCGTTATCTGAAACAAAAAGTTAAGCTGCATTGATATGAGAAAGGGTCTTGTAACATTCGTACACATACCTAAAACCGGAGGTACAACTTTGCACAATGTGCTGAGTCGATTTTATCCGGCTTCTCAATCTCTGCATATTTCCAAAGTAACTACTTCCATAAGAGAAGAAGGAATTCGCAGAGCGCAGCAAGAGACTCCTTTTTTGATCAAGGGGCACTTGAATATCAATGAGCTTTTCGGCATCCCAGGAAACTATATTTTCACTTTTCTGCGTCCACCGGTTTCGCGTGTGATTTCACATTATTATTTCCTTAAAGAACAGCCGACAGTAAAACATTATGCGTGGCTGAATTCACCTGAAGCGAGCATTGAGGCATTCTATTCACTCAAAGAAAAAAAAGATATAGATAACTGTCTAGTGCGCTACATTGGAGGTGAACACGACACGGCGTTCGGAGAAATTGATGCAGAACACTGTGAACGTGCAATTGCGAGATTGCAAAACGGAGTGAATTTCATCGGGCTGCAGGAGTTCTATGATGAGTCGCTCATCATGCTTGCCGGTGATCTCGGTTGGTCGCTGCCAGTTTACAGAACTAAAAATATCACTGCAAAAAAAGAGAAAGTCTCTGAGCAGACTTTGGAATTTATACGCGATGCAAATAAGTGGGACATCAAACTCTACGCAGCGGCCCGTGACATTTTTATGAACCGAATGTCTGAGATGAGTTCCGGTCAAAAACGAAAACTGAAGGCTCTTCGCTTTGCTAATAAACTTACCGGACTTTACCCGTTCTAATCCTTATCTCTGAAGTTTATTTTTTTCAGCAGCCACTCGTAATAAGCGTTTTTCAATCCTTTCAATTCATACTCCTGCGGCTTACGACGCGGTGCGCTCCACTGACTGAAATCAAGGCGGCACATGGTAGGATAATGAAAAGTAGGATTCATCAGCCATTTGAAATGCCGGCGCATAAAACCGTAACCTGCGCCAGGGAAGTTTGCGATTCTCATCGAAGGATAAAGTTTCTTCAGCAACTTCAAAAACTCGGCTTGGTTGTGACTGTTCAATTTCGATTCACCCCAAGGCTTCACAAGATCCATTCCTACATGAAAAGTCAAATGCTTCTCTGTGAGTAGAACGGGACAATCAGCGAACGTCATGATATTGTAAAACAAATCATTCCCGGCAGGAGGTGTTCCAATAAAAATATCTCCAAAAACAAACTTGTCCAGTAAAGCTCTGCTGAATACGAAACAATCATATCCCGTATGCGTTTTACCTGCTTCCGCAAACAACACATCGAGATTCGGTTCATCTATAAACTCAGCATTTATCCTTCTTCTGTTAATGATTATAGCATCGTATCCATCATTCAGGTAAGAAGCTACTGCGTTATAAAATGAAGGCATAACGCAAATATCAAGGTTGGTAAACACGAAATGCGTTGCCTCAGTATTCTCACGCAACTTCATGATAATATCTCCTAAAACAGGAAGGCGCAACTTCGTATTCAGTTGTTTGAAATCTGCGCTACTGCGTAGCAGATCGGAAGTGATGGAAACGAACCCCGGCACGAAAGGACGGGCGTCAGTATACTGCGCAGACATGATCTGAACCTTGAGGTCACTACGTGTACCGGCAAGTGCCCGTTCGATGGTGCGCATAGTGAGCTCCTGAACTTTAAACAGTCCGGGATTATCCTGTGCGCCCACAAGATTAATGATGTGAGCAAGACTAACTGCAGTGTGTTCTGATTTCACTGACGAAAAATAGCTAAATTTAAATCGTGTCACACCATTCCGGCTATATTCCCGCATTAGTATTCAGACAGGCGCCTGACCCGCCCGTGAGTGTGTTTCGCCGGTTAACGGGAATTACCGGAGATTTCCCTGATGTATTTATTGCCGGTGCTCAGAAATCAGGAACAACTAGTTTGTTCGCTGCGTTAGCATCTCATCCCGACTTCAGAAGAAAGGGAATAAAAGAACCCTTCTATTATGGGAACAACGATCGCTACTCCCGCGGCAGTGCGTATTATCTTAACAATTATCCGCGCAAACGTGCAGGAAAGTTTTCCGTGGATGCCACCACTAATTATCTCGATCATCCGTCAGCACCGGGCAGAATAAAACAGGACAATCCCAGAGCAAAAGTCATAATTATTCTCAGGGACCCGGTATTTCGTGCATTCTCTCATTACAAAATGCAGAAGAAAATAGGATCGGAATTGCTGACATTTCGTGAAGCGCTGGAGCAGGAAAACCAAAGAATTGAAGAGGGAAAACAATTTTCTCTCGAACATAATTACTGTTATCAGCGGTTGGGTTACAGAGTGCGGGGCGAATACAGCCGAATGCTCCCCTTCTGGCTTAAGGAATTTAATGCATCGCAGTTGTATGTTGTGCAGGCCGAGGAGTTTTACGCTGAACCCGCTAAAATTTACAGAACCGTTACGGATTTTCTTGGATTGAAGACGCACAACAAGCCCGACCTGACAATCCGAAACGCCGGTGAAAAAGGGGAGATGGACAGTGAGTCATTCGATTTACTGTGCAAACATTTCCGTACGTACAACGCTGAACTCCGATCGCTGCTAAGAACCAAATTCACTTACGAATGGGTATGCTGAAATTTGTTTATGATGCATACAACAATTACACGTTGCGTAAAATTGAACGTGAGTTTGAGCCGTTCAGGATGTGCAATAAAAAGCAGCACGCTCCGTTGCTTGTAAGCGGAGCATTCCGCAGCGGCACAAGTCTTGTAACACGGATTTTATCTGAAGCCGGTTATGATATTGGTCCGCAATCACATTTGTTGCAAGCTACCGGTAAATACAAACAGTTCAATCCGGACGGCTATTACGAAAATTACTTTTTCATGGAATTGTCCCGTTACCTGTTTCACATTACGGGTTCGAATGGAGATGCTCCGCCGGAAGAAGGAAAAATCAACCTGATTAATCGGGACTTAATTAACGATAAGGAATTCAGGAAATATGCAATTCTCCGCTTGCGTGAATCACGGGTTTCGAATCTGAACAAGGCGAAAGTACTGAGTTGTGCATCAGTTGAACATTGCAAGGCATATGTGAATAATGTTTACGGCAAGGATCCTGTGATTAAAAATCCGCACTTCAGTGTTCTCCTGCCTTGGATTGAGAACATTTTTCCCGATTCAATCCATGTTGTTGTATTTCGTCATCCGAGCGACTGGAAAGTATCCGCACTGAATGTCACTGCGAAAGCGAACGAACAGCTCTATGACGCATACTACATCGGGCATTTACAATCACACAGAATTTCCAATCGTGTATTTGTGAACTACGACCGTTTGGTTGAGTCGCCGGAAGAATCCATCGCACAGATTCTGGATAAATTGAATTCCCCTTCCGATCGTTCACGTACCTTACACGCACTTGTGAAAAAACGTACAGCACAGAAGCAGCAATCAGAGGCTTCAAAAAGCGAAACATATGCTCGATTACTATCGTTAGCGGTTAACAAATGAAGATTCTTCATCTTACATATACTGCATTCGGAGGAGCGGGAATTGCCGCAATGCGACAACATAATGCACTAAGAGCTGCAGGAATCGAAAGCATGTTTCTTTCCGTTACAGGAGAGGAGAATCCGGCGCAATCCGTTTATTCTCTCGAACATGGTTATCCGAATTATCGCAAACTGAATCGGCAATATGAAAGGCATAAATTCATCCGGAATCTTAAAACGCGCTGGCAAGGTAAAACTCCGGAGCTGTTTACGTCTTCCTCCGCGCCATGGAATATAGAAAATCATCCATTGATGAAACAAGCAGATATTGTACATCTGCATTGGGTTTCCGGAATGATTGACCTTAGAAACTTCTTTGAACGCGTGCGCAAACCGATTGTGTGGACGATGCATGATGCATGGCCATTTACAGGCGGTTTTCATTATGAGAAATACTGGAATTCGGAATCATTCTCTCGATACTCTGCGGCAGGATTGGAAATTCGAAAACAGGCTTTCGCAGGTTTGAAAACGTCGTTGATTTTCCCAAGCAATTATCTGCTTAATCTATGCAATGACAGTGGCATATTTCCTGAAGCGGATTTTTTTCAGATTGACAATTGTGTAGATGAAAAATACATATTGAATCGGGGTAAGCGCGAGATCAATGCAAAAAAAGAGCTGACGTTTCTTTATGCTTCGGGAGAACTGAACTATTTCAGAAAAGGATTTGATATCGCGCAGAAAGCGTTCAATACCAAACGCAGCCATAAACACCAACTGCAGGTTCTGGGAATTTCCAATGGAGTTAATTATCATTCCGAAAGCACAATTGATTTCAGAGGTTACACGCATTCAATTGAAGAGCTTATCAGGTATTATTCTAACTCTGATTTCCTGATCCATACTTCACGAGAAGACAATCAGCCGAATGTAATTGCTGAAGCGCTGTGTTGCGGCACACCAGTGATTGCCACTCCTGCCGGCGGAGTAAATGAAATGATTAACGCAGGTGAAAACGGAATTCTTCTGAATGATTTTTCATCAGACACATTGAGTGATTGCCTTGATAAAATTCAGGAAACCGAATTCAACAGGACATCGATTTCAGAGAATGCAATCCGGAAGTATGCACCTTCCCGATTTGTTAAATCCGTCATGGAGATTTATTCCGGTCTGTAATTCGACCACATGGAGGTATCAACTCCATGCTCCTCCAGTAAGCGGGTCACCATTTCCGCATAATAACGGCGCAGATAATTTCTTACTGCTACCGGCATTTCCAATTCAGCGCTTACATTAAATCGGGAATTTGCCACAGTCGATTCGTGAGGTGCAACGCCGATGAATTTAAATACCTCGTTTATATTCTGTGCTGGATCACGGTCGATATTTTCATTGAGAAGCACCAGAATATTTTCTTTAGGGAAAACAGACTTCCACTTGGAGAGAATAGCTACATAGTCACCACGCTTCTTTACCCACTCTTTTGAAAAATGTTGCAGGAACTCCTGTTCTGTGACTTCGGACAAATCTCTCTTTAACTCTTTACCGAAATGAAATCGTGCACTTGACCATGCTCGTTCTACCGGGTCGCGCAGAATCAGAACAATTCTGACCTCGGGCATAATTCTCCGAATAAAACGAATTCGTCCGGTCTCGATAACACTGTAACCGGGAGTAACTTCTCCTCGTTTTTTTGCGCGGCAATTCTGAAACCGACTTCTATACCATGACAAGGAGCGATAGAAGAACCAATCGAAATAATGCACTTCCTTTTCTTCAGGCAGGCAAAGATCAGGATGAGATTTAAGCTGTTCATGCAACCAGGTTGTTGCCGCCTTCTGTGCGCCAATGCAAATGAAAGCAGGCAAACCATCCGACGGTTTACGAAATCTCCAGAACAACTTTTGTTTAATCAGAGTATAAGGCAGCAGCAGATAAATCAGTGCAACGATGCGTCTGTAATTTCTGGATTTCTCTGCCATGCGAACCCTAAATTATCTAATTTTGGAACACGCATGTATTAAGCGGTAATCTTGACGGAGACAAACACCAATACATTCACGCAAGCCACGTCAGATCACTCCCGACTAAGATCACAGGATCGGCTTCCTTTATTATTGGTTTTCGTACAACTTCTCATCATTACAGTTTTCTCGCATTACTTTTCAATACAGGAGAACCAGGGATTCCCATTGTTGATGATAATTACATCCGCAGGATTTGCAGTCAATGCTTTCGTGCCAATTCAATACAGGAATCCATTGCTGGTGTTAATGTTTGCCGGGACGTGTATTGCAACGCTTGGAATCGTTTCCGGTGGATTTATACTCGCAACAATGCTGATGCATTTTGTGATTATTAACTCCAGATTGAAATTCCCATTGAAAATTCTGGCTTTGCTTTTCATTTTTGGCGGACTTATCATTCTGCGCAACCGATGGTTCTTTGCTCCGCGTGCAATTATCGCAGTACCGTACTTAGGTTCATTGCTGGCATTCCGCACAATAAATTATTTGTACCACCACAACCACAATTTCCGTCACGGACCAATTGCGCTGCGACTGAGTTACTTTCTGATGTTACCGAATCTGGTTTTTCTGTTATTCCCGATCGTTGATTACCGCACGTACACAGAAACCTACTACAGCAGGCCGGCTATAGAGATTTACAGAAAAGGTGTTCTCCGATTGGCAACAGGCGTATTACTGTTATTAATTCATCGCATTCTCTATTTCTATTTTTCAGCTGATCCTGATCAAGTCGGAACACCAATGGAGTTTCTGTACTATGCGACAATCACATACCTTCTCATTATTCAGGTGATCGGCCTGTTCGTTATTTGTATTGGCTGGCTCACACTATTCGGTTTTGATTTACCGGCGATATTCCAGAACTTCTTCTTCTCCACAGGATTCTCAAATTTGTGGAGAAGAATCAATCACTATTGGCGCGACTTCATCATCAAGGTTTTTTACTTTCCGATATTCTTCAGAATAAGAAAAATCGGCCATTACAAATCGATGATCATTGCCGGCTTAACTGCGTTCTTCTTTTCATGGATGTTACACTCTTTGCAGTTGTATTGGATTTCAGGACGCTTCTCACTTTCAGCGAGCGATGGAGTGTACTGGATGACTATGGGCGTTTTTATTACTGCAGATGGAATTTATCAGTTTAAAAAGGGTGTATCGCAAAAGAAAAGAGGTGTAATAACACAGATCCTTTTACTTGGGATTAAGATTACAGGAATATTTTTATTCTCTTCTCTTCTTTGGACGTTATGGTATGCTGATTCCGTTTCAGCATGGTGGTTCGTTTTCAGCAAATCATTCGGAGGAAATACAGGCGAGCTAATTGTAATCCCGATTATTATCGGAGCTGCTGTTCTGTTCTTCGGAATAATAAATTATTACTTCAAGCCTTCGCCTATTCGTGTAAGTCCACTTGAGAAAACCGTCATCCCGGCAGGACTTGCATCACTTTTCATTCTGCTGATTTTATTTCGTTGGTATGCGCTATCACTTCCTGCTACAGATTCACTTGCAATTGTTGAAGAAAACATCTCTTCCACGAAGGTGAATGATATTGATCGCGAACAGGTTGATCTGGGTTATTATGATCAACTTACAGATGTTGGAGGCATAGGACGAACAGGAACTCAATTCAGATTATTCGGAGATGCAAACTGGGCGACCGGAAGCGGAACTACGCGCGCTACCGGCGATGTATTGCTTCGTGTTTTCATTCCGGGTGCTGAAGGCAATCACAACGGAACTCATTTTTCAATTAATTCGCTTGGGATACGCGATCGAGAATATCCGGTTGTTCCTGCAGCCGGTAGTACGAGATGGGTGTTCCTGGGTACTTCATATGTTCTAGGTGCGGGAGTTGAAAAAGAAGAGTCGTTTGAATATCTCACAGAGAAAATACTGAACGATTCTCTCAGCAAAACCGGATCTGGAAATCTGGAAATTCTCAATTACGGCATGGGAGGTTATATGCTCACGCAACAAATGGCACTTTGCCGGGGAAAAGCGTTTGAAAGCAAGCCTGATGCGTTATTCTACTTCTGCCACCCTAATGAAGCCAACCATGTCATCAACAACGTTGCTCGGCTTGTTGCTTACGGTGTATCATTGAAGGACTTTACATTTCTTGATAGTATTGTTAAGGTAACCGGGGTGAAACAATCAATGTCACGTCCCGAAATGAAAGAAAGACTTGCACCTTACAAATACGAAATTGTCCGTAGAGGATATCTGGAAATTGCCACGGCGTGCAAAGCCCACAACTGCAAACCGGTTTGGGTATATCTGCCTACAACCACAGACGAGGATTCTCCGGAATCATTTGCTACACTCTCTGCTATTGCATCACAATACGGATTTGAGGTGCTGAATCTTTCGGGCGTGTTCAACGGGTACCGTAAGCAGGCAATACAGGTCGGCGAACCCGATACACATGCCAATTACTTCGGCAATCAGCTCATTGCAAAACGTTTGACAGCCGAACTTCGCAAGCAACCGGCGTTATTTAAGGGAACGAACAAGTGATACGCAGTATTTATTACATTTGAGAATGAGCAACAAACAGGACATCTCTCAAACCGTTCGTCAATTCATATTAGAAAATGTATTTGGCGGAAATGAAAACAGCGATCTGAAAAGCGACACCTCTTTGATTTCATCACGACTGATGGATTCGATCGTTGCGCTTAAGCTCGTTACGTTTCTGGAAAATAAATACGGAATTGAATTTGAAGCGCATGAAGTATCGCAGGATAATCTGGATTCAATTGACCGCGTTTCGGATTTCGTTCTAAGCAAAATGAAATAACATCACGAGGGTTCCATTGTAAGACCGCATGAATATTTCCGGACACGACCAAAGCATTGCATTGTCGGACACATCCGGACGAATACTATCTCATGCTGCGTTAGAACACTCCATCAACTTCTGTAAAGTATTACTCAGCGACAACGGGATCTCTCATAACAGCAGAGTCCTGATTTTACTGGAAAAGAATTTTCTATCCGTCACGTTGATTCACGCAATCAGCGATCTGCATGCGACGTACATACCTGTTGACCCCACATGGCCTGAACATCGCATATCTTCAATTGTTAACGACTGTCAGCCACACATCATTCTTCATAGCAGTGAGGAGTTTTTGAATTCATTTCCCGGAAAAAAAATCGAAATTCCGGAATGCGGAGAAGTTGTGCTGTCAAAACCTCAAAATCAATCCAAGACCGAACATCCGAATACTGAAAATTCCGCTTACATACTTTACACTTCCGGCTCAACCGGAAAACCTAAAGGTGTTTGTGTTTCGCGAGCGGCAATGACAGCCTTCACACAATGGTGTGTCACTGCATTTCAGATCAACAGTAATGACGTAATAGCTTCTATTGCACCGATACAGTTTGATCTTTCCATATGCGATATTTTTGCATCGCGTGCAGTTGGATGTGCGTTGCATCTGTTCCGAAAGCAAGACATCAGCAATCCGCGATTGATGACGCAGGAATTGATTGAGAGAAACATCACGTTTATTTATGCTACGCCAACGTTCCTGAGCAGTCTTGTGCACTACGGTAAAATGGACCGACAGAAAAATAATTCCATAACACGTGTATTGTTTGCCGGAGAAGTGTTTGCAGTTAAAACGCTGCACCAATTGATGGACGTTTGGAACGAAGCAAAATTTTATAACCTGTATGGCCCTACGGAAACGAATGTGTGCACTTACACCGAAATCAAAAAAGATCCGGAGAGAATTGCCCCGTATCCAATCGGTAAAGTTTGTCCGGGACATGAAATGTACATTGAACCTGATGGAGAACTTGTTGTAAGCGGACCGCATTTAGCTTCCGGTTATTTAAATCTCGAGGCACTTACAAAAGAGCGCTTCATAACCAAGCAGGGTAAAATCTGGTTTAAAACCGGCGACATCGTTGAGAAAATTTCGGGCGAAGAACTTAATTTCAAAGGGCGGAAAGACCGGATGATTAAGCGACGAGGATACCGAATTGAGCCCGGAGAAATAGAAGCCATGGCAATGCATATTGAGAATGTAAAAAATGCAGCTTGTGTTGCTGATGAAAATGCAGAGAACGAAGTACGTATTACTCTTTTTCTTGAAGGTGTTCAGCAGGAAAAAGAAATGGATCTGAGACTGAAGCTTGCCGGTGTACTTGCTGAAAGTATGTTACCCGACAGAATCATTGCAGTAGAAAATTTTCCAGTGACGAGTACAGGTAAAACAGATTACCTTGCGTTAACTGAATACGTAAAACAGATTACGACTAACCGATAATAATTTACAATGTCCCACAGCAGTAATGATCTGATTAAAGCAGCTGCAGAACATGCGGATAGAATAAACCGTCATGACGGATTTAAAAATCCACATGAATGTGAATCCGTGCGTTTCTTTTCCTCGCTCCTGCTTAATAGGGAAATGTCGGCGTATGCTGTTGCGTTGATGATGTATGAACTTGGAAAGCATTCCGGCAATTCCGGATTGAACTTTTCAATTGCCGCGCACCTTTACGCGGGAGCGTATCCGGCTCTGAAACATGCGCAAGGTTCAATACGTGAAGAGATTTCAAGGGCAATTGAATCAGGTGCGTTGATCGCTAATGCAATGACAGAAAGCGGATCGGGCAGCGATTCTTTCAACATGAAATCAACCGCGGTAAGACAGGGAAACTCCTTTTTACTGAATGGTTCAAAATCATTTGTGACGAATGGGCCGGTTGCAGATTATTACCTTCTGTATGCGTTAACAGATGCGGCGAAAGGATTCTTCGGCGGGATCAGTTGCTTCCTGATTGATGCAAAAAAGCATGCAATTAAAACGGGAGCACCTGCATCGAAAACAGCACTCCGGAATTCGCCGATGTGCGAATTGTATTTTAATGATGTAATCATCGGCGAAGAATACCTCATTGGCAAAGAAGGTGCCGGCGCAATGATTTTTATGGAGTCTATGAACCAGGAGCGAGCGGGAATTGCGGCACTTCATGCGGGGGCAATGAGCAGAATCTGCGAAAGTGTGTCGCGATATGTTAAAGAGAGAATTAAAGGCACAGGAACACTTTCCGATCTACAAGGTGTGCAGTTCCGTATTGCAGAAATTGCAATGCTTACCGAAACATCACGACTGATGTCGATGAACGCAGCTCGTGCGCTTGACAGCGGAGATGGAACCATACAGGCGGCCAAGGCGAAAGTCCATGTAAGCGAAAACTACTTAACAATAGCAAAGAATACAGCAGAACTAATGGGCGGTTACGGTATAATGCAAAACTCTCCCTATTCTGATCTGCTCAATGACGCTCAGGCGTCACTTATTTACTCGGGGCCTAACGATGTATTGAGAAATATAATTGCGGCAAATCTGTAAAAATTGTTGCATTACAGAATTACATACCTTAACTTTTCTGAACGTAAAAGAAAGTTATGGGTGATTTTGATTTTATAATTATTGGCGGAGGTCCGACAGGATCAACATCAGCTATTTTCTTACGTAGAAAGGGACACAAAGTTCTTGTCCTGGAACGGGAAAAATTTCCGCGACAACATGTCGGTGAATCATTGCTTCCGTTTTGTTATCCCCTATTTGAAGAATTGGGGATACTGGAAGAATTAAAAAAGCGTTTTCCCAGAAAGCCGGGTGCCCGATTCTCGAACCACGATGGCACAAAAAGTTCAACTTGGTGTTTCAGAAATATCATTCAGGATGACAGCTATCTGTCGTTTCATGTTGTTCGTGCCGACTTCGACAAACTGCTTCTTGACAAAGCCGCAGCGGAAGGAGCTACCGTGATTGAGGAATTCAAAGTTGAAAAAGTGAATCTCGAAGCGGAAGATTTTGTGGAAGCAACAGGGAATTACAAAGGAGAGACTGTTACGTATCGGGGTAAATTTCTTATTGACGCGAGCGGGCAAGACACTTTTCTTGCGAGGCGCTTAGGAGATAAAACACAGATCAAAGAGCTGGACAGAATTGCATTTCTTACACACTGGAAAGGTGCCAAATACACTCAGGGAATAGATGTAGGATTGCTTCAGATCTGCATACTTCCACAGGAAAAAAGCGGCTGGTTCGGAATACAACCTGTTGCGAAAGATCGTGTGAGCGTCGGGCTCATCATCAGCAGAAAATATCTGAAAGAACAAAAAGAGAAACTGCGTAAAGCGGGACATGAAAATGATTGGCAAATGCAATTGTATCTTCAGGAAGTAAGAAGCACACCGCTGACTGCTGAAATACTTTCAGATGCAGAAATTGCACAACCCTTGATTGCAGTATCGGACTTTTCTTACTATGCCAACAAAACATTCGGGCACAACTTTGCTATGCTGGGTGACAGCGGAAAGTTTCTCGACGCAATGTTCGCATCTGGTGTTTATCTTGGAATGAATAGTTCCAAGATGTTCGCTGAAGCACTTGATATATTAATGCGCCAAGGAAAAGAAGCCGGAATGAAGGCGATGAGTGAAAAGAAAAAGCATATTGACGGCGCATATGATCTGGTGGAAAAATTCATCAACATTTACTATGATCCGGCAGGATTTAATCTGGCAGAGATGAGCTCCACGTCTGAATCCGGTTATAAAGGATTTGAAACCGCATTCTCGCTGGTGCATTATTTGCTGGCAGGCGACTTCTTCAACAATTATGAGAAGTATAGCGGATTCCTGGATATGCTGAAGAATCCGAAGCAGTTTGCACGATGGAAAAATCTTGTGGTAGATCGTCCGAATGTGCACGAAAAAACATGCGGAACCACATTTGATGAAATCTTCGGATCAATTGATGATCGTTTGGTTGAAGAAACTTCTATCAACGGCAAAAAGCTACAGCAATTACAAGGCGAATAAGTTAAATTTGCGAATGCGTATCAGACTTATTGCACTGCTTTTGTTTTTATGTGCATCATTATTCTTTTCCTGTGATGGTCCTCGAGGTAAATATTTAGCTGCTGCTAAAATTCATGATGCATACGGATACATTGATGAAACCGGAAAATTTATTATAGATCCCGATTTTGAAGTCGCATGGTCATTCATTAAAGGCAGTGCAGTAGTAAGAAAAGACGGCAAATACGGGATGATCGATAAAAACGGTGATTGGATAATGGAACCCGTTTACGATTCAGTCATTCCATTCAGTTCAGAATGTTTCATTGCAATTAAAGATTCTCTTTTCGGGTTCGCTCAGCACGGAACAGGAAAAGAAATCATTGCTCCACGATACGAACAGGTTTACTATTACACGAACAATTTGTGTGTTGTTCAGAAGGGTCGTGCGTTAGGAATTGTAAATGAGAACGGACAAATTGTTTGCGAACCTGTTCTTCAGGATCTGAAAGAAATGAACGGGCGGATGGCGATAGTTATTCAAAGCGACACTACCAATGAAATGGACATGTTGTGGAATCTTATCGGAGAAGGAAATCTGAAAAGAGGGCTCATCAACAACAAAGGCAAATATGTAACCGAATGTAAGTATGACGAAATTTTCGATGACGAATTAAACGGTTACTATTACCCGTTCATACGGGATGAACGTTATGTAAATGACTCGGTTGTGAATGATGTTCCTGTAATGATCGGCACTTACGGAATTATTGATTCCACCGGACGTGTACTTAGTGAACCGATCTTTACAGAAATGCCGGTTTACGGCGATGGAATGTTCCGCGTAAAGTTGAATGGTAAATACGGTTATGCAGATCTGACAGGACATGTAACAATACCGCCACAATGGGATTTTGCTGTTGCGTTCTCCGAAGGAAAAGCAATTGTTTCTGATAATGGTAAGTCTTCAATTATCGGGAAAGACGGAAGCGTAATTAAAGACAATTTAGGCTATGGTACCGGCATGTACCGCTTTAAGAATAATCGCGCGAGATGCAGAGCGGCAGACGGCAGTTACGGCTTCATCAACTCACTTGGCGAGCGCGTTATTCCAACTGTGTATGATGCTGCGGATGACTATACCGATGGATATGCGGTGGTGAGCAAGGACAACAACTACGGTGTTATTGACACCAATGGAAATTTCACAATACCGGCGGAGTATGAATTCATTTATTGTCTCGGCGACGGCTTCTTTCAGGTGAAAAATAGAGACGGTAAGGCAGGAGTTCTTTCTTCTGCAGGAGAAACAATTATTCAGATGAATTTTGACAACGTATTTCATCTGCAGAAAAATTATTTCATGGTGGAATCGGAAGGGTTAAGCGGATGTTACGATGTTACGGGCAAACAGATTTATCCTGCATCATCACAGATGCAATTATTCTTTGTACAGGGCAGAAGTCTTGTCTCCAAAGACTCCAAGACCGGAATGATTGACACAACGGGGAAATACATTTTCCCTGCGGAATACGACAGTATCGGGTACTTTTTCAACGGATATACCACACTGTACAAGAATGGTGTTTACGGAGCGGCGGATTCAACGGGCAAAATTATTGTTGCTCCGAACTATATTGAACTGCGTCCTTTCCTGAACGGATATGCAGTATTCAGAAAGAAAGGGAAGTTCGGATTTCTGAATTCATCAGGTCAAATTATTGCTGAACCTGAATATGAAGACCTGGGAGCTTTTGTAGATCCTGATCGTCGGTTGTTCGAGTAATTTCCGCTCAATACCGCATATTTCAAGGTGTTTCCCTGATTCCTCTCATATCCGGGTCAGAACATGATGCCTGTTCCGTTTACTGTGGTATCTTTGGGTTAACCTTAACACTTAAACTTTAACATGAAAAAAATCTACTCAATTCTTGGCGCTGCTTTATTGGCAGGCGGATCATTGATTGCGCAGCAGCAGAACGTACCTGCCGGAGCGGAAGCGTCACCTTCTAACGGAAATGCACCTGGTAATCCCGGTATTCAAACTCCATGGCAGTTGCTCTATTCACACGACCTTACTGCTGCAGGAGCAGGAACAGGAAATGCAGGGATCGTAATGCTTCCAACTGAGTTCTGGGTTTCAAAATGGGCGTCTGATACAATCAGCGTATTCAGTCTGGCAGGAACACTTACATCGCAGTTCACTGTTGCCGGTGTAACCGGAATCCGTTCACTCACTACAAACGGGACATCGGTTTACGCAGGTTGCAACACTGCTAACATTTATGAGATCAACCCGACAACTCACGCTCTGGTTTCTACTATTTCAGTTCCATCCGTTCCAAACATTCGTTATTGCACTTACGATCCAGGTGCTAATGGTTTCTGGGTTGGTACATGGGCAACTGATTTCACTTTGGTAAACATGTCAGGTGCTGTACAAAACTCAGTTTCTGCAGGTACTCACGCTTTGACTGCTACTTACGGACTTGCGTTCGACGGTGGTAATGCAGGCGGACCATACCTTTGGTCATTCCACCAGACCGGAACTACTTCTAACGCGGAACTGATCCAGGTAAATATTGCGACTGGAATGCAGACTTCTGTAATTCATGATGTAACCGGAGATATCGGCACTGCAGGTGACCTTGCAGGTGGCGCAACAATCATCCCTACTCCACTCACTCTTATCGGAGTACTTCAGGGTGCTGCAAACTACGCATTCGCTTACGACATCGCAGGTGTTGTTGGTGTTCAGGAGCCAATCAACCAGACAGAATTCGTTTCAGTTTACCCTAATCCTTCTAACGAGTGGGTGAACGTACGTGTTAACCGCGAAGACAACTCAATGATGACAATCCGTATGATGGATGTTACAGGAAAAGTTGTTTTCGAAAGCAATACTGTTGCAGTTAACAACTACATCAACATGGCGAACTACGCTGCTGGTACTTACACAGTGCAGATCATCACTAACGAAACTGTACACACAACTCAGGTTGTTAATCAGTAATCGTATTCAGCATTAATGAAAGAGGCGGGAATTTCCCGCCTCTTTTTATTTCATAGTAAACCGTTTGACGCGGAGTGCTGCGTTCTCGCGTATATCTGTCCAGAACAGATTCATATCACTGACGTGAAAATTCTTCCCGATGTGAAAAAATTTCTTCTTGCCCTTCTTCGCAAATGTCACCCACAGAAGCGGGCCGTGAATTTCAACTGCTTTTAAGTTTTTCACTGTACTCTTAAAATCAAAGCGCAGCGCGCCTTTCTGCAGCGTACCCGGAACTACGCCGGAACTACGTGTCCATGTCAAAGGATTCACGCATACCGAACCGAGATAACGTTTGTAAGCGCCAACAGTATCCTGACCGTGTTGCACAGTATTCCAAGTGATGAAACACCCCAGATGCGATGCGCTGTCGCAAGGCGGAATTGCTCTGAAGTCACTTTCCCGAATATCAAATCCTATGGCATAGGCCGCCACCAGCTGTTTCTGTAATGGTTTACCATCGAAAAACTCCTGCATGAGGCGTCGCAAATGATACGCTCCCTGACTGTGTCCGGCGAGGATAATCGGACGTCCATTATTCCAGTTCTCCAAATAATACAAAAAGGCTTTTCTCACATCAGCATATGCTGTGTCAAGCGCAGGTTTTCCATCGGCATTATCTTTCGTGAATGCTTTGATGTGTGCCTGACGATAACGCGGCGCGTAAACTTTCGCGCAATTGTTGAACGCTGAAGCCTGATGCATCGTGCATTCGTCCATTCGTTTGTTCAATTTTGCATCCGACAAACTTGCGTTGGAAGGTGATTTTCCGAAATACAACGTGGGATGAACATAGAAAACATCCGCTGCAGCCGTTGCCTGCATATCAGGTGAAGAACAGCCCGGAGGAACAGTATCAACAATGTCGTGACGTTGCGGAAGGGCGATCCAGTACTGATTATGGCTGTAATCAGGCCAAGGTTTAAATTCCGGTTTCTGAGCACTGATTGCCCCGGTACACAATAACAGGCCAATGGAGAGAATTCTTTTCATGATTAAGACTCAAAATTAAGCAAAGTCCACACCTTAGCCCAATCAAGACCGGCTTTCGCATGAGTTATTCACACCGCTGAATTTCAGGTTTTCAAATCTTAAATTTGTGTTTTATTATCTACCATTCCTTTTAGCATCAGAATACAAGTGAACGACAACTATCTCAACGAATTGAACGAAGCCCAGCGCGCAGCTGTGGAAGCAACGGAAGGACCTGTGATGATTGTGGCCGGCGCAGGATCAGGCAAAACACGCGTGCTCACTTACCGCATTGCGCATCTCATTCGCAAAGGCGTTGATCCGTTCAACATACTTTCATTAACGTTTACGAATAAAGCGGCACGTGAAATGAAAGAACGTATCGGTAAGATTGTTTCGAAAAGTGAAGCGCGAAATTTGTGGATGGGAACGTTTCACTCTGTATTCGCGCGTATTCTCCGCAATGAAGCAGAGCGTTTGGGTTATCCGACCAACTTCACCATTTACGATACAGATGATTCCAAAAGTCTGATCCGTACCATTCTGAAAGAACAGGGGCTTGACGAGAAAATTTACAAGACCGGAATGGTGCTGGGCAGAATTTCAGCAGCGAAAAATAATCTCATCGGTGCTCAGGCGTATTTGCAGAATCCTGCCGCTCAGGAAGAAGACCGCATGAGCGGCAAACCGAAAATCGGAATCATATACGATCAATATCAGAAGCGTTGTTTCAAAGCAGGAGCAATGGATTTCGATGATCTGCTTTACAACACGAATATACTTCTGCGTGATTATCCGGATATTCTCAACAAGTATCAGGATAAATTCCGCTACATCATGGTGGATGAGTATCAGGATACCAACTTCTCACAGTACGTAATTGTGAAGCAACTTGCGGCGCGCTTTCAGAATATTTGTGTTGTGGGTGATGATGCGCAGTCAATCTATGCATTCCGCGGCGCCAACATTCAGAACATTCTGAGTTTCGAGCGCGATTATCCGGAACTGAAAACATACAAGCTCGAGCAGAATTACCGCAGTACAAAGAATATTGTGAATGCAGCAAATGCAATCATCAGTAA
The DNA here is from genome assembly GCA_023151315.1 of Bacteroidia bacterium. Taxonomy (GTDB): domain Bacteria; phylum Bacteroidota; class Bacteroidia; order Palsa-965; family Palsa-965. The sequence goes on along the minus strand of JAKLJE010000002.1, from coordinate 26,693 downwards.
CAACCGCGATCAGCTCGAGAAAAACGTCTGGACATCCAACGCAGAAGGAGATCTGATTCAGCTGATGAAAGCCAACACTGACAACGAAGAAGGTCAGATTGTGGCGCGCAGCATTTTCGACACGAAGATGAATGCGCAGGCGAAGAATAAAGACTTCGCAATTCTTTACAGAACCAATGCGCAGAGCCGTGCAATGGAAGAAGCGTTGCGCAAAATGAATATTCCGTATCGTATTTACGGCGGACTTTCATTTTATCAGCGCAAGGAAGTGAAAGATATGCTGGCTTACTATCGTCTGGCAATCAATCCGCATGACGAAGAAGCGTTCAAACGCGTGATTAATTATCCTGCACGCGGAATTGGAGATACTACGGTCGACAAGCTGATAATTGCAGCGCGTGACAATGATGTGAGTCTTTGGACGGTGTGCGAGAACATCGGTCCTTTCGGTTTGCAGATCAATTCGGGAACAACGCAGAAGATTCTGGACTTCGTGGCAATGATTCAGAGTTTTAATGTAATGTTACCTGTGCAGAATGCGTATGATCTCGGTAATCACATTGCGAGTCATTGCGGATTGCTGCGCGAACTCTATGCAGACAAAACTCCTGAAGGAGTAAGCCGTTATGAAAACGTTCAGGAATTACTCAACGGTCTGAAAGAGTTTTCCGACGGCGACACTACTCCACCGATAGATCTTGTAGAAAGCGATCCTGAATTGCAACGCATTGAAGTAGCGAAACAGGCAAATCTTCTTGAGGAAGCCGGACTTTCTGACAAGCCATTGCGTACGCTGGATCAGTTTATGCAGGATATTGCATTGCTTACTGATGCAGATGCGAAGGAAACTGAAGAAGATCTGAATAAAGTTTCGCTCATGACAATTCATGCAGCGAAAGGATTGGAGTTTCCATATGTGTTCGTAGTTGGATTGGAAGAGAATCTCTTTCCGTCTGCGTTGTCATTGAATTCACGAACTGATCTTGAAGAAGAGCGCCGACTTTTCTACGTTGCAGTTACGCGCGCGGAAAAACGTTGCACGCTTACATACGCTTCCACGCGTTATCGCTGGGGAAATCTGACCAGTTGCGAAGCAAGTCGTTTCCTGGATGAAATTGATCCGAAGTTCATTGAATATGCAAACGCGGCCGCTCGCCGTCAGTATGATGCGTTCAATGAACCATCTTTTGAAGTGAAGAAACCGAATCCGGGAACAACTGCAACACCGGCACCTCCGAAGAAAAAGAATCTGGTGCGCGCCACAACAGCGATCAACTCCGCTCCTGCCCCGATTGATAATTCACATCTGAAAAATCTGCAGGTCGGACAACGTGTGCGCCACGAACGTTTCGGTGATGGACAAGTAACAAATCTTGAAGGGCCGTTTCCGAATACGAAAGCAACCGTAACATTCGATCAGGCCGGCCAGAAGCAATTGTTACTCAAGTTCGCGAAACTCGAAATACTCTAAATAACTTTTCAAACCCATGAAACAGTTCTTTTTAATAATCGCGATTACCATTTCGTTGGCTGCTAATAGTCAGACTCCGTACACTGTAGCGCAATTTTCATACGACAGCATAATAGATGTTGTTTACGGAACTGCTATTGATTACGCGGGTAACACCGACACTTTGAAAATGGATATTTACAAACCTGTCGGCGACAACAATTGCAAACGTCCGATTGCGATTGTGATTCATGGCGGAGCGTGGGTCGCAGGAAGTAAAGAAGATATTAATTGTGTTTTGATGTCACGCGCGTTGGCACGTCGCGGATACGTGGTTGCAAATATCAACTGGCGTCTGGGCACACACAAAGCTTCGAGCTATTCAATGTATGCCTTGTGCAATACAGGACTTGCGCATCCGTGCGCATATATCTGCGACAGTGCAGAAATTTACAGAGCTAATTTTCGCGGAATGCAGGATGCGAAAGGAGCCATCCGCTATATGAAAAGCCGGAATGCCGTTGATTCAACTGACATCAACAACGTTTATCTGATTGGTGAAAGTGCAGGAGGATTTGTGGCATTGGCTACCGCATTCACAGATCAGGCTTCAGAAAAACATGCTTCCTGTTTTGCAATCGGCAACGCACCGAATCCCGATTCGGACATGAGCACATACGGGTGCATTCCGTCTAACAACGACTTAACGCGTCCGGACTTAGGAAGTATAGACGGCACGTTACATATCGGCACCTACGACGCAAGTGTAAAAGGTGTTGCGTCCATTTACGGAGGTTTCCTTGACCTTTCGATTCTCCAGCAAGTGAATGACACACCTGTGGTTTATCTCTATCATCAAGGATCTGATGTAGTTGTGAACTACAACTATGGCACACTGCTCGGAAGAATGAGCTGGGAATGCTTTGCGCAAACAAATTTATGTCAGACGTTCTATTTTTATCCTCGTGCTTACGGAGGCGAAGGAATTCGACAACACTTTGTAAGCCTGGGCAGCGGAGCGCCAACGTACACTGCGGATATTGTAAACAATTATCAGTATATGAATGACTGCTTTGACAATGGTCATTCCATAGACAATTTCACTTTGCGTTCTCAGAACATTGCTGATTTCTTCAGCACTGAAATCGCTGCAAGCGGAAACAATCCGGCCTTCAATTGTTTAACCGGTATCGAAAGTGCTGCACAATTAAACCGTATTTCTATTTATCCGAATCCGGCATCAGATATGATTACGGTTAGCAGTTCCGCAGAAATTCTGTCTTTCACGCTAACAGATATTTCAGGAAGAATGTTGACCGGAGGCGGTTGTCATCAGCACACATTGCAATTAGATCTGCAATGGCTTCAAAGCGGAAACTATATCCTTGAAGTGATAGATGAAAAAGGCAGAACTGCTCATCAAATTCAGAAACAGTAATAATATCTCAACTGTATCAGTTGATCTTCACACCAATTACGCAGATATCATCGGTCTGCTCGTAGTTCCCGCGCCATTGTGAAATTTCATTGGCGATGTGCGCTTTCATTTCATTCATAGATGAAATTCCGCCGGCACTGATCAGCGAGCGGAAACGGGCATAAGAAAACTTCTTGCCTTTCTCACCTCCGAACTGATCAATGATTCCATCGGTAAAAAAGTAAACGGTGTCGTTGCTCTGCAATTGAATGGAGTGCGAGGTAAACTTTTTCATCTCGCGCATAAAACCAACCGGTTGCGTGTCAGGTTCTGTCTCCATGATGTCGCCATTCCTGACTATGTAAAGTGGAATATTTGCGCCGGCCCAATCCAGTTTTTTCGATGTCAGGTCGAATCGACCCAGTGAAATATCCATCCCGTCTTTACCGAAATCATCTTCAACATCGTGATTCAGTTCTTCAACAATTCGTCTTCGCAACATACCAAGCATTTCCGAAGGCGCTGAAATGTTTCGACCGGCGGCAATCTCGTTGAGAAATGCAACGCCAAGCATGGATAGGAAAGCACCGGGCACACCATGACCAGTACAATCCACCGCGGCCACATACCAATAATTCTCAACCTGTATACTCCAGTAAAAATCGCCACTGACGATATCTTTCGGCTGATACAGGACAAAGTGCTCGGGAACCCTGACATTGGTTACGGAATCATGCTTAGTCAACAGAGCCAATTGAATTCGTTTTGCGTAATTGATCGAATCGATGATGCTCGTATTCTTCTCCTCTACTTCCAGCTTCTGTGCTTCAATAATCTCTTTCTGCTTTCTTGTTGTACGCAGAGATCTTGTAATTGATATAACCAATAACAAAGCCAAAACCAATCCACCTCCTGTGGCCCATAGTATTATCTGCTGCCGATGCACTTCACTGGCGCGAAGCGCATTGTCCTTCTGAAGAAGCTCGATCTCGCGCTGTTTCGCTTCACTCTCATAGCGCTCCTTCATCTCCGTAATCTGACGAACACCTTCTTCGTTAATGAGAGAATCTTTCAATGATGCGTAGCGCACACTGTATTTGAAGGCTTTACTGTGATCATTGTTGGCCGCATAATATTCAGCCAGCCAACGATAATAATTGGATTCATACTCGCGTAATCCCAATTCTGAAGACAATGCCAAACCTTCCAGCAGGTAAGTTTCAGCTTCCTTCATCTTACCCTGAGTTAACATGAGTCGTCCGAGAAACTGTAATACCATGGCCGTGCCCTCTCCGTTCTCTGCTTCACGATTCAGATCATAAGATTTACCAAGATAATATTCAGAAGAATCATTTTGCCCCGCATCAAAATACCATTCGCCCATCATTCCATAAACGGACGCCACACGTTCATTGTTTCCCTGAGCCAGGTACATGGCTAACGCTTTCTTGTAATAGAACATTGCGCTGTCGCGACGCTCACTGTCATTGTGCGAACTTCCGATGTTGTGATAAGCATCTGCTACACCCTCTTCATTCTTTGACTTCTGAGCATACATCAAAGCCAGTCGATAATACTTCATCGCGCCGTTATGATCATACTGTTCAGCAAGCACATTGCCAACATTCAAACACACAGCCGTTGCACCATCAGTATCTCCGAGCTCTTCATAAATCATCAAAGCTTTGATGTAGTTCTTCAACCCTTCACTGTCTTCTCCGTGCGCTGTCTGTATAGCTCCGATATTATTGTATGAAGAAGCCATCCCCTTCTTATCTCCTGACTCTTCCTTGATTACCAAAGATGCTTTGAAGTAGAAAAGCGCGGAATCATAATTATCCATGTAATAATAAGCCACACCGATATTCTGCAGCGAACGGGCTTCACCTTTCTTGAAAGATAATTTCCTTGACAGCGCTATAGCTTCACGACAATATCCGATCGCTTCAGCTGCATCATTAAACAGAAAATGACGACTGAGTTCATGCAGCGTATTTACACGCGACGTATCCTCGCCACTGTTCTTCAGCACAAGCCGCAATGAATCTGCCTTGCGATCCTGAGCATACATACTTGCAGGATGCAGGACAAAGCAAATAATCAATGCTAAAAGAATTCGCAGCATAGAGGAATGTCAGACGGACCCGAAGCGTTCTGACAGACTGAAGTTAATCAGATTTTGAATTCCTGTGGCATAGTTTCTACAGGAATAAAAAAATCCGCCCCTTTTCAGGAGCGGATCAATTAGATTTAATCAGAATTACATCGCTGCCAACTTCTTCAGATCTACTTTCTTCGCAATGTTTTTCACGTTCTCACAATCTTTCTGATTGTCAGCCTGAACTTCCACCCAGAAGCGATAACCCACCCCAAGAGTAACAGTAGCATCCCCGGATTTCTTGCGGAAACTTTCCCATCCTGCAATGTCATCTTCAAACTTTATGCCTTGTGCTTTCTCTTCAGGAGAATCAACACTCATTCCCAATGCCCACATTGCTGTTGCAGTTGTGTACAACCCATAAGCCTGATTGTAATCAACAATTTTCACACTAATACGTTCGCCCTTTTCATTTTCAAAATCAACGTTAGCTGAAGAGAAACTCATTCCTGTCATGTTTACAGATTCTCCATCAGGTTCCTGGCGTTTGTATCCGTCGATGCTTTCCGGAAGATATTTCATCAGTTCTTCATAAGGCATAGCAAGTGTATCGCCTTTGGCACGACGCTCTGCCATTTTCTTGTCTGCGGCAGCCTGTGCTTCATTGGTCTCTTCCGACATATTCGCTAACGCTTCCAAAGGATTGGAAGGTTTGGCAACTTCTTCTTCTTTCAGTTCTTCTGTTTTTCCTCCGCAGGAGTTCAATGTAAAAGCAGTAGCAAATACCGCTGCAGTGATCATCAGTTTTTTCATGGTTCAGGTTTTAGGTTCAGCAAGCTAGGACATTCCACGCATTAAAAAAATGATGAATATCCTGTTACCTGAAAAACGGCTCAAATGCATACAAAAAAAAGGCGCTGCACAATGCAACGCCTTTCTTATACAATGAAAAACAATTCTTAGTGAGCGCGCTTTTCAGGAAGCGTGTACTTTCTTCCTTCATTCTGCTTTTTCAGCCAACTCATCAGTGGAGAGAAATAATCCAGCATTGGTTTTGCTGTCATTTCCTGTCCGGTTTTTTCTTTGAGCAAAGCTCTCCAGTCGCCAACACCTCCCACGGCCATCATTCCGCCAATGAAATTCCCGATTTCCTTATTACCGTAATAATTGGTGAAACGCGGATCCTGCTTCAGAATGTTCTTTGAAATGTAATCGTGGAACTGGAACATCAGTACAGAAGACAAAGCATAATCATAGTACTGAGCCGGATCATCAATGATGTGCGTTTTTGTCGCAGCATCGCAATGTGTTTCATCGCGCTCCATAGGAGGAACAATGCCTTGTTCACGTTTCACAATTTCCCACCAGCGTTTGTTAAACTCATTTTCAGGAAGGTTCTTGGCATAGAGTTCGTATTCAAACTCACTCATTGTTCCTGCCTGCCAGTTCAACGCAACGATATAACGCAAAGCTTCTTTGAGCAATTGCTGAGTAGTATCAATCTTCAATGAAGCGTCAACCAAACCGAGTCCTTCCAGAAAAGGTTTCTGCATTGCAGCCATGCCAAACATTGTACCGAGTGCTTCGTGATAAGCGCGATTAGCACCTTCACGCAGTATGTACGGTACATTCGGATTGCTGTATTGCATGTAGTAGTAAATATGTCCGAGTTCGTGGTGAGTGGTTTCGTACCAACGCGCATTCGGCTGCACGCTCATCAACGAACGAACGTCATTGTCAAGATCCATGTGCCATGCAGAAGCGTGGTTGTTCTTCTTGTACTTTGCCGTTACAGGAAGCGGGAACAAATCCGATTTATCGTAGAACGTTTTCGGAAGCGGCGCAAAGCCCATGCTTACATAATAACGTTCCGCCTGCTGTACAACCCACATGCTATCGTACTTTTTCTCTTCGATGATTTTATCCAGATCAAAGCCTTCAACGCTAACGATATCACTCCAATCCTGTCCCCACTGATTCGGCAACCAATGTGCAGGCAAGTAATCAGGAACTTCAGAAACTCCATACTTCTTCGCGAGTTCATAACGCGCCCATGTGTGCAACTCACGATACAGCGGATAGATTTCATCGTTGATCTGACGAAGCAACGTGATCATCTCATCTGCATTCATTCCGTAATCTGCTACCTGATACGTGAAATAATCTGAATAATTCAGTCCTTGCACTACACGGTTACGCAGCATACGGAGGTTTGCCAACGGATTGTGCAGACTGTCGCCAACACTTTTCGCGGTGTTCCATGCATCGAGACGTTTGTTCACGTCGTTTTCATCACGAAGAACTTTATCAATATCATTCTTGGTAACTTCTTTGCCACCAAGCATGTATTTGAACTCGTATAGTTTCTTCGTTGCGTCAGTTTCTGCAGCGATCTTTTCTTTCACGGTTACAGAATCCGTCATCGGATTAGCACCTGCGAAATACATGATGTGCTCCAACTGTTCTACCTGAATCGGAGTCAAGCTGTCTTTCTTTGCGAGAAAAGCTTTTGCCTTTTCAATGTTGTCAACGCTTCCAGTAAAATCAGCATAAAGCTTTTGTGCGTTCTCAGCATTCTTTGAAGAAACCGTATCGCCTTCTTCCATATGCGTAAGTAATTTCCACTGAGCCTCATTGGTGATTGCAGACAATTCCTTGTACTTGTTATTATAACTTACAAGAAAAGAATCCACTTCTGCGCTCAGATTTCCTGTGCTCGTTGCGTGATTATCGCCGCAATTCACCAGCGAAAATGCTGTCCCGGCAGCGATGGCCACTACGAATAATACCTTGTTTTTCATGTTCGGAAAATTGTGAGGCAAATGTACATAATTCATTCGCCGTGAAAACTGATAATTATCGCTGAATATCTTAACGGTAAAATGCGATGGCAGGCGGTGCAGAATTTATTTACCGCCGCGCTTGATATATTCTTCAGTCGCACGTTTCATCATCAGCGAATCACCCGTCATTTTAGCGTTTGTGAAGATCATCTGCCATGGCCTGAGGTCTGCCGGATTAAGTCTGCTTAGGTGCAGAAACGCATCTGTTGATCCTGCAAAATCACCCCGCATTCCTTTCAGGTTTGCGAGCTTATCCCATGAAGCAGCATGAAGTGAATCCTGTTTCACTGAATTTTCAAAAACCGCTAAAGCAGCAGCAGTATCCTTCCTCAGCAAATGCATATCGCCCGCTTTGATAGATAATTCAGATGAAGGTGCAATTCGCAAAGCTCTGCTGTAAACCGCCACAGCACTGTCATACATTTCGAGTTTGCGATACGCATCACCCAGATTAGACAAAGTGATCACATCTTCAGCGGCTTCAGGACTTAATTTAAAACGTGCGGCAATACATTTGCGCGACCACATTACGGATGCTTTGTAATCGCCGAGATGATAACAGATCTGTCCCAGTGCCTGATAAGCCTGAAAATCCGTTGAGTCAATATCAGCGGCGGATTTGTATTCGGTGTACGCCTGATTCCAAAGTTCCTTTCTTTCAACTTCGTCTTTGGACGCGACGGCCGCGTTAAGGTAAATTGTTCCTGCGTTCGTGTGTACACGTGCGCTTTGGGGGGCGTGTTCAACATCAGCCAGAAATAAAGTTTCCTGATCCTTCCAATCACCTGCGCGGTTAAATGCGAGCCCCGCATAAATCAAACACATCACATAAATTACTTTATTCGCAGAGTTGGTGTAATTGTCGGCATTCTCTTTATTAAGAAAGCGATTTATAAACCATGCAATGATCAGCACGAATCCAACGGAAGGCACAAACAGAAAACGTTCAGCGAAAATATCACCGATGCTGAAGAATATATTGGATGTCATTGCAAAGGAAATCCAATAAAAACAAATGCCGAAGACCAATACGGGCTGCGTTCTGAAATATTTCACAACAGCGTAGACACTCGCGATCAATCCAACCAATGCAATCCAGAAATTAATGCCGGAGAATCCATCAATCGGAATCTGATTGAATGAGTAATTGTAAGATAGCGGATAACCAACTAAAGCTTTGATCCAATACAGCGTTTGCATTCCAAGTGCTGTTGCTTTCTGAATTATCCATGAATCGTTACTCAGCAATGCGTTGTGTCGGTAATCATACTCCACGCGTGTGCCTTCTGCAGACATTATCACAGCCTGATGCCACACCAACCACACAATCGAAACCGCAGCAAAAATCATTGCCGGTCGTAACAACGATTTGATGTTGTGGTTTCGAAACAACATCATCATAATAAATGCAATCGGTAAAATTAATGCAGCGCCTTCCTTCGATAACATGGCCAGAAACATGTACCCTGCCGAAAAGAAAACATAGCTGAATTTGCCTGTATCATTCCAGCGGAGCAGGTATCGCATACTTAACACTGAAAAAAGGAGCGCCAGGATTTCATCCGCACTTTTGATGTTTGCAGCTACTTCAGTATGTACGGGCAACACTGTCCATAGAAGAACGACCCCGAAGGCAAGAGCACGTTTCTCCTTGCCGAACAATGAATTCAGCAGCAGGAACAATTGAAATGAGCATAACGCATAAAGCAACACGTTTACAAAATGAAACACACCGGGGCTATTTCCGAAAATCTGCCATTCCGTTGCGAATAATAACAATGAAACAGGTCGGAAAATTCCGCTGTTCTGAGTCGAGAACGATTCGAAACCATTCCAATAAAACGTGGAAAGTATTTTCCCGAATCCGCCGAATCCGTCCTGTACATATTTATTCGCCTGAACAACAGCAATGTCATCGAGAGCATAACCGAACCCGAAAGTTCTGGCGTATAATACGAAAGCAATGAGTGCGAGTAATGCCGCTGTTTTGCGTTCTGTGTTGAACCAGGAATGCTCAACAACCGTTTGTTTCTTCTCCGGCTTCTTTGCCATGAGGTGAAACTACGAAATTGAAATTAAAAACAATACGGACTTTCAACACAGATCAGCGGGTTACCACAAGTTTTGTGTGCCCCGTCCTGTGATTTTGAGAAACAAGTTCCAATGTATATTGTCCGGAAGCAAGAAAGCTTACATCAAATGCGGTGCGTTGCTGCGTCTGAATTACGAATATCAGCTTTCCATTAACATCGTAAATATTTATAAAGTCGTACGCACCTGCTTCTGCAATGGTGATTTGGTCCGAAGCAGGATTCGGATAAACATTTATTAATGGGCGATCTATTTCCTGCACATTATCCGGATTCACATGACCGGAATCAATACCCCAATTCAAAGCGTATAATATCTGAGTTTGCTGATCCATTCTATAGAAGACAATATTCTCCAACGCAGGATTCGCACCATTCGCATAATTATAATCGTATCTGTTGATGAGTGCTCCGGTTTGCATGTTCAGCACAAACAAACTGTCAGTTGCATTGGACGAACACAATGCTGCGAAAATGAATTCCTGGGTCGTTTCGTTAATGGCTGAAATTCCGGATTGATATAAACCTAGTTGCGTAACGCTGCCAATCGGATACAGCGTGCCGGTAGTGTAATCAATGGAGTCGAGTTGTCCGGGCGCGCCAATACCGTACAAATGGTTATTTGTATTGTCGTATTCCAGATAAGCTATAGTAGAAACCGGATTCCGGTGGGCAACTGTTCCGGTCATTGTATGAAAAGCGAACAGTTCTATACCGTTTGACGTCACACATTCTGCAAATAAATAATGATGATTCACATCTATCGCTGAAATTCCGACTGCGTAGCCTGTTATCATTGGAAGAGCGGATCGAATTGTGACGAAACCTGTCAAAGGATCAATCCATCCGAACGAAAAAGAAGTTCCGGCAAAAGCCAGACAGTACAAGGTGTCAACCGACTTATCGTATTGCATGCATGCTATGCGATAACCCGGACCGAGATTTGCGCCAAGCAGATTCTGCGTAATTACATTACCCGTATTTGCATCAAGCACATAAAGCGTATTCGGAAGGCTTTGGTTGATGTCTGTTCCCTGAAAGAAAAATCTCTTGCTGTTTTCATCGTATGCCGAACCGTCCTGAACCCAGTAAACTCCGGGAATACTATCCAGACGAGAATAGGTGAAAGGCGAATAATCGACTGTAACTAAAAACTCGCGATGCGGCTGAGCAATAATTGTAAGTGTGATTACGAATTGCGTCAGAAGTAATACGGCGAACTTTCTCATGGATTTTTTGCGAATGATTTCTTTGCAATGTAATCCGAACTAAGTCGCTATTCAAATCAACTGCATGTCCGTAACAGCCGGATATAAAAAAAGGCTGCCTTTCAGCAGCCTTTTGAGAATTACCATCCAAGTATCCATGCAAATATCAGCGGCGCACAAATCGTGGCGTCTGATTCCACAATGAATTTCGGTGTATTGATGTCGAGTTTTCCCCAAGTGATTTTCTCGTTCGGAACAGCACCTGAATAAGATCCGTAAGATGTTGTTGAGTCGGAAATCTGGCAGAAGTACGACCAGAAAGGAACATCGTGCCATTCGAGATCCTGATACATCATCGGAACAACGCAGATAGGGAAATCTCCTGCAATGCCGCCGCCGATCTGGAAGAATCCAACTCCTTTTCCGGAAGAATTCTTTCTGTACCAATCGCTCAGCCAAACCATGTACTCAATACCACTCTTCATGGTTGTAGCCTTCAATTCATTCTTGATAACATAAGAAGCGAAGATGTTGCCCATGGTGGAATCTTCCCAACCCGGAACAATGATCGGGAGGTTCTTTTCTGCAGCAGCAATCATCCATGAATTCTTAGGATCGATTTCATAGTACTGCTTCAGCACACCACTGTTGATCATTTTGTACATGAACTCATGCGGAAAATAACGCTCACCTTTCGTGTCAGCATCTTTCCATAATTCATAAATATGTTTCTGCAAGCGACGGAATGCTTCTTCTTCAGGAATACATGTATCCGTTACGCGATTCATTCCGTTCTCCAGCAATTCCCATTCCTGTTGAGGAGTAAGATCGCGGTAATTCGGAATGCGGCGGTAATGCGAATGCGCTACGAGATTCATCAGATCCTCTTCAAGGTTTGCTCCTGTACAGGAAATGATGGCAATTTTATCCTGACGAATCATTTCAGCAAGTGAAACACCAAGCTCTGCAGTACTCATTGCACCCGCCAGCGAAACCAGCATCTTGCCGCCTTCAAGCAAATGAGTTTCGTATCCTTTAGCCGCATCTTTTAATGCCGCTGCGTTGAAGTGACGATAGTGGTGTTCAATAAATTGTGAAACAGGACCTTTATTCATGACTGTTGTGTTTATGTGTCGTTATTTTAAAATCTGCGCAAATGTAAGGCAATATTGGAATGAAAGTTGCGGATTTGTCGGCGTCTTCACTACCTTCGTTATGCTCATATATGAAAAAGGGAATCGTTAAATTCTTTAATCGTAAAAGCAAATTCGGCTTTATCCGCGAAACAGAAACCGGAACTGAATACTACGTTCATATTAAGGATGTGAACGGCACTATAAATGAAGGCGATAAGGTAACGTTTGAAATCAAAGAAGAAAAGCGCGGTCCCGCGGCAATAAACGTTACGATCTTAACGAACGCCTGAACATTCCGTTTTGCATAAGTTTTATTGACATTTTTTCAACCTGCAAATTTGTCGGTGCGAATTCCGCAGAAGCACTAAATTCTGAATATCAGCGCTTTACGAAGATTCAATAAGCAGTGTAGGCGTGCTATTTCTCATTTAACCGTGAAAAAACCAAATCGCAACAATTCGATAAAACCGGGTAATCTGACGTACAGAAAATTGAGCTACATTTGCACAGAATTGAAGTGAACATCCTTCAGGAATTGCGACTCTGCAATTGTCCGAAACCGCTTCAGGTAAACTCTACATATTTCGTTGAAATATGCTGAGTTCGGAACAGGAAACACATAACACAAACAATAGAAGATCATTCTTCTGAATTAATTACACACGCATGAAAAAGGTTCTACTTTCTTCAATGGTTCTTGCTGTCGGCCTCACTCTGCAGGCTCAAACCGGCTGCACTGATCTTTTTATCTCTGAATATGTTGAGGGTTCTTCCCACAACAAAGCGCTTGAGATTTACAATCCTACTGCAAACCCAATTAACCTCAGCAACTATCGCCTGGTCCGTTACAGCAACGGATCTGCAGTAGGTGTTGACAGCTTTCCGCTCACAGGAACTCTTGCATCTCATGATGTTTGGGTAATTACTAACGGTCAGGCAACTCCGGACGCACAGAACGCATATTGCGATTCTGCCCTGATGGCACTTGCTGATCAACTCGGACCTGCACCTTACTCTAATGGAACTGCAGTAATGTTTATGAACGGTGATGATGCACTCGCACTGATCCGTATTTCTCCTTATGCTCGTCTCGACATCTTCGGTAAAATCGGCGAAGATCCGGGCACTGCCTGGACCGATGTATTCCCTTATACAGATGCGCAAGGAGCATGGATTACTTCAAATCACACACTACAGCGTAAGCCAACGGTTACTCAAGGTGTTACTGTCAACCCAACCGCATTCAATGTAATGGCAGAATGGGATTCATTGCCAAATAATACCTGGACAGGTTTGGGCACACATACTTGTGATTGCAGCACTATCGGAATTCAGGAAAACGCAGAAGCTGCAAATGTTTCTGTTTACCCGAATCCTGCAACTGATGTTGTAAATGTGAATTCAACTGAAGCAATTTCCGTTATTGAAGTTTACAATACACTCGGAGAGCTTGTTTATTCGCAGAACTACACATCTGCATCGCAGACACACAACACACAAATCAATCTCAATAATATGCCGGGCGGCATGTACATGGTACAGGTTCTGACTGCAAATGGTCAGGCGCAGGTTTCACGAATCACGCTTCGTTAAAATCAATGTATCATGTATGGCATAAATGCTGATGACACTCTCATCAGCATTTTTTTCTGAATTCAAATGAAACGATATATCACTCTGTTTGCAATACTGTTGTCGCTGACCGGCTTCGCACAACACGCGGTTACCGGTAAAGTTACAGACGACAATAACGGAGAACCTTTGATTGGTGCTGTTGTTGTTGCTGATTCCGGTAAGACTGTTACAACTACTGATCTTGACGGAAACTACAAGTTGGTACTGAAAGACGGAGTGCACAGTATTCAGGTTAAAATTCTTGGATACACACACAATCCGGTTATACTTACTGTAGCCGGTAAACCTGTGGTACTGGATCTTAAAGCAACCAATGCAACACTGAAAGAAGTGGAAATTGTTGCTGATGTTGCTATCGATCGTAAAACTCCGGTTGCATTCTCCAACATCGGGGAATTGAAAATTAAAGAAGAAGGCGGCAACCGCGATATCACAATGCTCATTAACTCCACTCCTGGTGCTTATGCAACCGAACAAGGTGGAGGATCAGGTGATTCGCGTGTAAACATTCGCGGAGTTGACCAACGCAGCGTTGCGGTTATGGTTGACGGTGTTCCGGTAAACGACATGGAAAACGGAGCTGTTTTCTGGAGTAACTGGGACGGACTCGGAGATGTAACCCGTACGATGCAGGTACAGCGCGGTTTGGGAGCTTCGCGTTTAGCACTTCCTTCTGTTGGTGGTACAATCAACATTCTGACTCGCGGGATCGATCAGAAAAAATCATTCGGATTCAGAACTGAATACGGAAACAACGGAGCGAGCAAACTCTCTTTCGGTTTCAACTCCGGAGAATTCGGAAACGGCTGGGGCATTACAATGGCAGGTTCGCGGAAAACCGGACAAGGTTGGGTGGATCAGACATGGGTAGATGCATGGTCGTATTTTATCAAGATTCAACGTCGCACAGGAAATCACCTGTTTTCATTGGGTGCTAACGGTGCACCGCAACAGCACGGACAACGTTCATTCCGTATTCCTGTGGGAATTTATGATCGCGAGTACGCAGAAAAACTAGGCATTAACGTAGATTCTTTATACTCCGCAGGCACAGGATATACAACACTTACGCAGGGTGAACGCGGACTCCGTTACAATTCGCATTGGGGTTACGTAAACTTTACTGACGGTCAAACCGGAGAGCAGAACGAACGTATCAATTTCTATCACAAACCTCAATTCAATTTCTCTCACTTCTGGAATCCGAAACCGGAGATTTCCTGGTCAACCGTTCTGTACCTTTCACTGGGTAACGGAGGCGGAACATCAACCAACTCTACGTTGAATCGCGACACCACAACCGGATTACTGAACTATACGCAATACTACAATTCCAACGTTTCAAACATTGATGCGCTTTACAGTACAACGGAATCCAAATCCACGCGATATATTCAGGCGTCGATGAACAACCACTTCTGGTACGGAGGCATTTCAACATTCACATGGAAACCGGCAAAAGAAATGAGTTTCATGTTCGGTGTTGACGCGCGTCATTATGAAGGTTATCACTATCGTAAAGTTTACGATCTGTTGGGCGGTGATTATATGATTGACGGAAGCAACCGCAATCAACCGAACGGAATCGGAAATCTTGGTTATTCCATGAAACGCGTTGGTGATACAATTGCATACAACTATACGGGATTCGTTGATTGGGGCGGATTGTTTGCGCAAGGCGAATATGTACACGAAGATTTTGCAGTGTTCCTCACCGTTACCGGCTCCATGACATCTTACAAGCGTGTGGATTATTTCAAGCGCAAAGACATTGTTACCGCTGACAGCGTGTATGCGCAGACTGTTGGTTACAATGAAGTACTTTATGTTACGCCTGACGGCACAGGTTATGTTGCTCAGAACGGATCTACAATTACCACAAGCGGCGACACCACATTCATTAATAATCTTTCCGGACAGGATTACACTCTGTTGAATGCAACTTCTTATGCGTGGGCATCTGATGCATCACGTTTTGCAGAAACCAAGAAGAAATACTTCCCGGGATACACAGTGAAAACCGGCGTAAATTACAATTGGAACGATCACATCAATACATTCGTGAACATGGGTTACATGAATCTTGCTCCGCGATTCAATACCGTGTTTGACAATAACAACAGAGAATATCCGGGGATTAAAAATCAATTCATTTACGCTGTTGAATTGGGGACAGGATATCGTTCCAAGTTTTTCGGAGCAAACGTGAATCTGTATTACACGATCTGGCAAAACAGACCGCCTCAATTCAATCCCACAATTACTATTGCAGGAGATGTATTCACTTATGATCTCATCGGATTGTCTACTACAACGCGCGGAATAGAATTGGATTTCAACTGGAAGCCTTTCCGTCAGTTGCAGGTTGAAGGTGTGGTTTCGTTGGGCGACTGGATTTACAATTCTGCAGGAACAGTTTATCTGTACGATCAGGCATACGAGCTGGTTGATACGATTGATTACAGCGCAGAGGGCGTTCATATCGGTGATGCTGCACAAACGCAATTCTCACTGTCCGCACGTTACAGTCCTGTGAAAGGTTTGTGGATGCGTGCACGTTATACGTGGTTTGCAAATTACTATTCCAGCTTCGACCCTATTCTGCTTTCGAATGTTTACGACTCCAACGGAAACATTATCGGCAGTAACCGCGATCGTGAATCCTGGAAAATGCCTTCATACGGATTGCTTGACATGATGGCGGGTTACGAATACCGAGATATCAAAGTAGGTGAAAATGATCGCCAGGTTCGTGTTGGATTCAACATGGCGGTTTTCAATGTATTGAATACGGTGTATATTTCAGATGCACAAAACGGCAATCTGTTCAATGCGTCAACGGCACTTGTTTATATGGGAATGGGGCGTCGTTGGACAGTAGGAATGAACTTCAGCTTCTAATCGCATCCGGAGCGTAAATAAAAATCCCGCCGGAAGGGTAAACAGAAATGAGAAAACTGATTACAGCTATTTTCGCAGTATTTGCAACAGCAGCGGTTGCACAAACCACATTGCCAACATCATGGAGTTTCACAACAGCCACGTATCCGAACGGATGGACAGCATCCGGAACGGCGTTCTACACCGGATCAGGCAACACTCCTCCGGCTTGTAAATTGGATGGAACAGGTGATTACGTGGAAATCTGGTTCGCTTCAGCCCCGGGACCTCTGTCGTATTACATCGCCGGTAACAGTTTTGCTGGCGGCACATTCGAAGTTCAGGAATCAGTGAACGGAACAGTATGGACAACCATGCGTACTTTCACCACCAATCTTCCATCTGCAACTTACACGCAGTTCACAGACAATCCGCAATCAGCATCACGTTATGTGCGTTTCTTCTACACACAGAAAGTTTCCGGTAACGTTGGTCTGGATGATGTGAACCTTGCAGCTGCTGCTGCGGGTCCTCAACAGGAAATTGATTGCTTTTACTCGTCTTCACCGGTAATCACAGGAGGCAACATCTGGGTAAGCGGACCTGTAAGTACAAACACATCATTCCAGATTGATGTGGAGAATAACGGAACCGCAAATACACTGAACATCAGTTCTGCGGTAATTACAGGAACAAACGCAGCAGATTTCACTGTAAACTCTTTCCCTGCAACTGTTGCTGCGAACGGAACTGCTCCTGTTGCTATCACATTCAACCCTTCTGCAGCGGGAACACGCACGGCTACTTTGACAATCAACAGCGATGATGCAGATGAACCTGCATACGTGATCAACATCAACGGAGCTGCGGGCGGATTTGCTACAGAGCCGGCTTCACCTGCAACCAATCTTACATTCACCAATGTAAAATCCTATCGCTTCCAGGTAAACTTCACTGCTGCTGCCGGATCACCGGATGGTTACATTGTACTGCGCAGAGATGACGCTGCCGTAACTGATGCTCCTGCAGACGGACAGGTTTACATGATCGGTGATATGATCGGAAGTTCTAAAGTTGCTTACGTTGGAACAGGCACTTCATTCTGGGCAAACTTCGTTGGCGCCTCACAAGATTACTTCTTCGCTGTATTCCCTTACAACGGACCGGGTGCATTCAGAAATTACCTGACTGCAAATCCACTTAACGGAAGTGTTACCGCTGCAGGATCAATGCAACCTTCTAACTACTACAATGGAATCAACACAGCGTCGGCAACATTCGTGACTGACCTTACAGCCTTGACGAATCCTCATACTGACAAGTTCTACAGCAACTACGGCCCTTACATGGTTTCGTTGTTCTGGGCTCGCGATACATCAGGCGGACAACGCGTTGTTACGTGTGTGTATTCCGGAGAGCAGTTTATGTACACTGAGCCATTCGCTTGGACAATGTTCAGCCGCGAACACACTTATTGCCACAGCTGGATGCCTACTTATCCTTCATCCAATGGACCTGAATACAGTGATTATTTCAACCTTTATCCGGCAAACCAGAACGATGCGAACGCAATCCGCAGCAACTATCCATTAGGAGAAGTAGTAAACGTAAACTACACTTACCTCGGCTGCAAATACGGAACAGACATCAATGGTCGTACTGTATTTGAACCACGCGATGAGCAGAAAGGTGATGCAGCACGATCACTGTTCTACATGGCCACATGCTACAACACCGCAAACCAGAACTGGGGATTCCCGAATCCGATCAGTACGAGCATCATGTACGGTCAGGATCAGGATTTGCTGAAGCGTTGGCATTACCAGGATCTTCCTGATGCACGCGAAATCGCGAAAAACGATTTCCTCGATTCATTGCAGGGTAACAGAAACCCGTTCATCGACAGCGCAAACTATGCATGCTATATCGATTTCGATAATATGTCGTGGATCGGAACTCCTCAATTGCCTTGCAACACAGTTTCTGTTTTTGAAACTCCTGCAAATACCAACGCAGTGAGCGTTTATCCTAACCCGGGATCAGGTCAATTCAACCTTGTTTACAATACTTCAGTTGCTGAAGTGGTAACCGTTGAAGTTCTTGACGTAACCGGTCGTGCGGTGTACTCACAACAGTCTGCTGTTGCAACCGGACAAAACGTTCTGATATTGGATTTGAGCGGATTGGCAGCAGGAACTTATTCAATCCGAACCACGGGTGATGCGGTATCTACGGTTCCGCTGATCATAGAATAAACGACCCAAATTTGTTAAATAAAGCCCATCCGGATAAAAACGGGCGGGCTTTTTTTATGTCAGAAAAGTGCTTGAAAATGAGCTTAGGCTCTGTATTTCAATTACTTACGTCCACCAAAACGCTGTAATCGATTGTTATCAAGACACATATGTTCAGTTAATAAATTTGCGTTTTTAAAATAAGTGGCTATTTTAGCGCGACTTTAAAAGAAAATGGACAGTAGTAATAGTTGCCGGTATTTTGAAGAAGCTCACACAACATACACTTCTGGCCGTTCTGTTTTTCACAGGACTCAGTGCTGACGTAAACGCTCTCCCGGGCGATCCACCGTTCGCGGTTTATCCAAAATCTTCCACAGGTATTGATACTTCTGACACGCGTTCCCTTGTAAAAGGTGACACGACAGAACCCGTAGGCAAGAAAGTAGTTGCAGTAATTGACTCTTCTGCAATTTCGAATCTTGACACCGAAGGTGCGCTCAATGCTGACAGTGCGGAATCTACCGAAGGTGGAGATTTCTACGGAGAGTTTGATACCACTTCAGTACACTCTGAAAAATTCGACGTGCTCAACTTTAACGATTCAGTACTGATTGTACTGAACGATTCTATTCACCATTATGTGCACCCTGTTCAGGGGCGCGCCACTTCACATTTCGGTTTCCGCAAATACCGTTATCATCTTGGCGTTGATGTTGACCTGAACACCGGTGATACAGTAGTAAGTTGCTTCGACGGAAAGGTTCGAATTGCACAATACAGCAAAACTTACGGCAATGTTGTTGTAGTTCGCCACTCAAACGGTATAGAAACATATTACGCGCACTTGTCGAAGTTGCTCGTAAAGCCGGGTGATGATCTTAAAGCCGGACAGGTTCTCGGACTCGGAGGAAACACCGGTCACTCACACGGTTCACATCTCCATTT
This sequence comes from Bacteroidia bacterium, assembly GCA_023151315.1. Lineage (GTDB taxonomy): Bacteria > Bacteroidota > Bacteroidia > Palsa-965 > Palsa-965. Next base: position 6,754 of record JAKLJE010000002.1, on the reverse strand, counting down.
CGAAACACGCTTCTGCGGTCAACCATTTGATCCGAACATGATCATCGATTTTGATCATATGTGTCTGAAAGGTGATACCTATTACCTCTCGAAATCGAACTTCAAGTATCTCGGAGACACGCACAAGGTTAAGCATTATTCACGCAAGAAGAAGAAAACGTGGTACACCTATTACACGCCGGGCGGTCCTGCGTATGCAACAGCAGAAGCTAAGGCTAATCTGAATAGCGTTCCAGATCCGGTTCCTGCAAGCGGCGTTGTTCCTCCTGCTCCAGCAAATAACAACGTAACAGTTCCGATGCCGGAGAAAAAAGAGAATGGCCCGAACGGTAAACCGGCTCCGGCTGTAAAACCGGCTCCGGCTCCGCAAAAGACAAACACGACCACAGCAAAATCAACTTCATCTTCATCAGGTGCGAAATATTACACTGTGAAGAAAGGTGATACTCTGTCAGCGATTGCCGCGCGTAATGGCACATCAGTTGACAAACTCTGTCAGTTGAACAAGATCAAGAAGACTTCGGTTCTTCAGATTGGTCAGAAGCTGCGGGTGAAATAATCACTCTTCGCTGAACCCGTTTTCTTTCCAGAAGTAATCGCAGCGTATCAGATTATAGTACGCGAATTTCTCGTTGCGTTCCAAACGCACTTCATACGATGAAATGATTTCTATTCTGTCATAGATACACGGAAGAAGGAAATTTCCACGCGTATCCATTAATCCCCAGCCGTTCTCATTCCTGATTCTGATGTACCCGGATTCCGGATCTGCAGCTTCAGAGTATTCCAAACGCACGGCTTCTTCTCCTTTGAGATCGAGGAATCCGATATTGCCGTCTTTTTTCACTTTCGCCAAACCATTGTTGTAAGGCCACGCGTAGTCGAATTGATACTGAACGCGCAGTTTCATCTGGGCATCGATATAACCCCACTTATCTTTTTTTCTGGCAGGAAAAAATCCTTCGCGGTATGCGCCCAGTTCTTCATACTCACGCGGAACGATTACTTTTCCTGTGGTATCAATCATCCCGATCTTGTCTTTCAGCAGTATGCGTGCTCTGCCGTTCACAAAAGGACTTTCGCCGAGAAGCGTTCTGTTGTACTCGTGCTTCAACGAAATTGCCCACGTACCGTTTCTGCGCACATAACCGCACATACCGTCTTTCACCACCATTGCCAATCCTTCGCTGAACGCACCCACATAATTGTATTCGCAAGCTAGAATAACGGTTCCGGCTCTGTCAATGATTCCGTACAATTCATTCTTACGCACGCGCGCCACTCCATTGGAAAACGGTTCTACCCAATCGTATTGCGGAGTGATGATCACGCGTCCTTCACGATCAATGAATCCGTATCCTGAAGAATCGCGGATGTATGCGAGCGATTCAGAAAATTCTCCTGCAGCGAGGTAAGTACATGGAACCACAACAGTTCCCATCATGTCAATGAAACCGCATCTGTCATTGCGCGTAACACGTGCGCGCGATTCGCGGAAGGCACCGATTTCGTCATAAACAGCAGGAACAACAAAATCTCCGGCTTTGTTGCTGATGCCCGTTTTTCCATTCACAACAATCTGCGCCAGTCCGCTGTGAAATGCTTCTCCGTCGTCGTATTGAAACGGAATTGCAACAGAACCGTTTTTATTTACATATCCGCACTTCCCGTTTTTACCTGCTGCAGCAACACCTTCGCTGAAAGACGCAACCCATTCATATTCGCAAGGAATAAGAACTTTTCCTGTGCTGTCGGCAAATCCCCATAACTCTCCGCTGCGCACAGGATAAAAATGAGTCATTGACAGACGAAGATCTTCGCTTATCGTTTCTCGGAATGGAAAATCCGGATACTGCAGCCAGAACTGCCCGATAGTAACAGAACTTCCATCTGAAGTGAAAAGCGCATAGAGTCTCTTCCATGCATCCGGAACATTTCTGTTATTCGGGTAGGTGCGAATGAATGTGTGATATTCCTGAATGGTTGAAGTCACAACGGATTTTCTGTACACCATATCTTCTGCAGTGCCGCGATATGGACTATCCGGATAATTACTGATGAAATTTGTGTAGGAAGAAATCGAAGAATCTGCCGTCATTGTTTCATACAGTCTGCGTTCGTATGCCGATTTTGCTAGAGGAATCTGCTGAGCATCAGGATAAGCAGCAATGAAATCACGGAAAGCTTCCCACGTGTTGGACATCAATGCCTGCTGATAGGCAAGTTCGTTCCTACGCATCACTGCAGTTTGCGTGAATGCAGAACCGCAGTATTCATCGAGATACAACACGTAATCCTGGAGCTTGCCACGTTTCTCAGTTTCAGTAAATGCAAGTGAATCAATTTTGCGTTCGAGTAAAACGATTGACGAATCATTCACTCCTAACTTCTGCAACCTGGCTTTTTCCTTTGCAGAAGTAGTTGCAAAAGCCCAGCGCGCACTTAATATTTGTTGATGCGCGCGGTTAACGTTGTGAAACGGATTGTCTTTACGCGCATAAATAACCGCTAATCCGTAACCGGCACCGGCCGGATGTTTCTCACGGCATTCCAGAAAAAGTTCCTGCGCTTTGAAGTAGTTGTAAATGTGGAGCGCAGCGAATCCTTTTTCCAGTTTCCCTGCAACAAGAGAAACGGAAATCAGCAAAAGAAGAATAATTGCAGCAGCGCGCTTCATAAATTCCTGTTTCAAAAATACGATTTCAGCCCGCGTGAATTACCTTTGTCGTTACTATGAAATTTTCAGGAGGCCAGATTGCGTTCATCATATTCTTCGTTGCGGTGTTTATCACTGCGCAGATTTGGTCGTACATGAAAGACAAATCTTCCAACCGCAAATATTATTCCGGGTCATGGAAGGTGCTTGTAGCCCTGATTCTTTTTCTCACAGCGCTTTTTTTCATCGTAAGGGCCGCGCAAAGTCGCTGAAAACGGGCTTTCTGGCGCGATTCCGTACGAAACGTGACTGTTATCAGACGAAAGCGCATTTTTTCCCGTTTACTATTGACAAAAAGGGTGCTATTAGTTACCTTCGCGATAAGAAAACTTGTTCATCTCCCCCTTTGCACAAGAATACAATGAAGACATTTCTTTCAGCTCTTTTTATCACACTGTTCTGCGGATTCGTTTCTGCAGACAACGGTACGCTGCTTATTGAGGGGAAGTACCAGAATAAAAATATTTACATCCAGAATTCATTCAGCAGTTCAGGTGTTGGTTTTTGTGCGTACGAAGTTCGGGTGAACGGAGAACGTTCAACAGATGAAGTGAATTCTTCTGCTTTTGAAATTGATTTGCGCAATTACAATCTGAAGGAAGGCGACGCTGTAGAGATTCAGATTTTCCATAAAGAAGGTTGTTCTCCACGTGTTTTGAATCCGGAGGTATTGAAGCCTCGTCCCACATTCGAAACTAAATCCATTACTTGTTCACAGTCAGGAATGATTTCGTGGACAACCAACGGTGAAACTTCTTCAATTCCATTCATTATTGAGCAATTCCGTTGGAATAAATGGGTTTACGTTGGTGAAGTTCAGGGATTGGGCACACCGGGCGAACACACTTACAACTTCCAGGCTACAACGCATTCCGGTGAAAACAAATTCCGCGTGAAGCAGGTTGGATTCGGCAAAGAAGTTAAATACACACCTGAAGTGAAAGTAACTCCTGCGAATACCGCTCCTGTAACTTTTACTCAGTCTTCTGATTCAAAGAAGATTTCTTTAAGTGGAGATTCCATGTATGAAATGTTCGACTCGTACGGCAATATTGTCCTCAAAGGATATGGTCGCGACATTGACATTTCCTCGTTCGAGAAAGGAATCTATTTCCTCTGCTTCGACAATAAGATCGAACAGATCGAGCGTAAATAATCAGATTTGCCTTCTTAAGTCCGGCTGTTCTGCACGCAGAATTGCTTCCAACTCACTGAACATCATTGCAGTGGCACCCCACAGTATTTTATCGCCGATCATGTAACACGGTGCCTCCAGAAACATATTGTCTCCAACCTGAATTCTGCGGCGCTGCTTCACTTCATCATCAAGGAAAAGGCTGACATTTACTTCCAGCAACGATTCCACTTCACGTTCATCAGGAATAAACTCCGGTCGTTCCTCCAATTGCGCAACAAACGGATGCACAAGAAAACGACTGGGCGGAATATAAATCGGAGTAAGAGGCCCGATTACATTCTCTCTTGGCACCATCACTCCTACTTCTTCAAACGTTTCACGTATGGCGGTGTGAAGCAAATCCTCATCGGACTCTTCCTTTCTTCCTCCGGGCAATGCAAGTTGTCCGCTGTGAACACCTTCGTATGACGGACGCTCTATCAGAAGTGAGCTGATAAAATTTCCTGCGGGGAACAGCAGCATCATTACAGCACTTGTGCGATAATCCGGATTGCGGTTCAGATATTCTTCAATCGTCAAACGTGATCGCGAAGACATGCGATCCTGCGCATCACTTCCCGGCAAAGCAGACATTCGACCTGTAAGCCAGTTTCTGAATGATGTTGGATCAAAATTTTCCATACCTATCGGGTTCCGTTCTCCGTTGGCGGAACCACGCGCACCTGCTGTCCCTGCTTCAACCTTGGATTTCCATCCCAGCCGTTGAAGGTACGAATGTCTTTCACTGTTCTGCCGTATTGCTGCGCAATCTTCGTGACATTATCACCACGCTGCACAATGTGATAAACAACATTATGAGGACGTACTGCATATCCCTGTTTAGTTCTTACAAGTGCAATTTTTTCACAATGCAGTTTTCGTTCCTGAATACTGATGATGTACGCAGGATTAATTGCCACACCGCGGAAGCGCATTTCAAAGTGGAGATGTGTTCCTGTTGAATGGCCTGTGTTACCGCCAAGTCCGAGCAACTGTCCGGATGTCACAATATCTCCCGGCTTCACTTTTATCTTCCACAAATGCGCGTAAACAGTTTCAAGTCCGTTGTAGTGACGAACGATCACCACATTGCCATAACCGCCCTGCTTTCCGGCGAAGCGCACCATTCCTGTAAATGCAGCACGAACAGTATCACCGCGGTTAAGATCTATATCAATACCGCGATGGAAAGCAGAATCGCGCCATCCGTAACCTGAAGTGAATGTTCCATTGAACGGATAAACGAAAGGTCCGCTGACCGCAGGAGACAGATCCAACTCTATCAGCGTATCCGCTTTGTAGAGCGAATCAGGATACGGAAACAACATTTTTGTATTCCATGAGCCGTAGAAACGTTGTCCGGGGAAGAAAGCAAAACCATCGTTGAACTGATTCTTCGGATAACTGTTGCGTAATGTATCAAGCTGGCGATTGATCATCACAAAAAGAATGGTGTCTTTACCATCGGTATCAAACAGAGAATCGAGAAGCAGAATCAACTCCGGTTCCGACATCTGCTCAATGGAAGAAGCGATTCTTCGTTGTTGAGGATTCAGTCGCGACGTATCAGGCACTTCGGCATGAAGAACATTTGCCGAAAGCACAAACACAGCTAACCATGAAATGATTTTGCGAAGAAGAAGCATGATGCAATTACTGACAGCCGGCTGATTTTTTCTCTTCGGCAACACCCGGATATCCGAGCTGAGCTGCTTTGTCGAAATCAGCGCAACAATCTTTCTTTTTATTCAGCTTGTAATTGCACTTCGCGCGATAGAAATAATCTTCACCGGTAGCACCATTAGCAATAGCTGTATTGAAAAAATCAACAGCCTCCTGCCATTTCTCCTGCTCAAAACGGATTTTACCCATGCCACGGGAAGCAGCTGAATTCTTCGGTTCGATCTCAAGAACTTTTTTATAATCAAGTTCTGCAGAAATAAACTTGGTTTTACCCTGAGCGAAGTAACAGTTGCCACGTGAAAGCAGAATAGCCACATCATCTTTTTTCAAAGTCAGCGCCTTGTTGTAGTCTTTGATAGCAGCAGGATAATTCTTCTGCAATGTGAAGAGATCACCGCGCAGTCGAAATATCTCTGCATCTCGGGTCTTGTAAAAGTCGATGATCCTGCTGTAATCTCCGATTGCTTCCGTGTATTTCTGCTGCTTCGTGTAGCACATCGCACGAACACGATACACATCTTCAGTAGCAGCGTTCAATGTAATTGCTTTGGAAAGATCTGCGATTGCGGGATCATACTTCATTTGTGCTGCTTCAATTTTCCCACGCTCCGCATGCGCCTTGCCCATATTCGGATCGAGCTGAATGGCTTTCGTGAAATCAGCAATTGCTTCTGTTTGCTTATTCATCTTTCCGTAAAGCACGCCTCGCTGAAAGAAAACTTCAGCATTCTTTCCATCGAGTGAAATGGCTTTGGAAAAATCATTCAAAGCCAGTTGGTCCTGATTGGTTTTCGAGTACAATTTACCGCGGCACACATAGGTATCAACCACTGCAGTATTCAGATTTATCGCACTGGTATAATCAGTAATTGATAATTGATCGTTGCCCATTTTTTCATGCAGTTTTGCGCGCCAATAGAATCCAGGAGCAAACTTCGCATTGAGCTTCACGGCCTGATTCAGATCTGCCAGAGCCAAATCGTTTTTACCGAGTTCCATTTGACACCTGCCGCGATCAACAAAAGCTTCGAAATAAGTAGCGTCAGTTTTAATAGCAATATCAAACTGCGCAATAGCTTCAGCATATTTTTTTTCGTTCATGAGCTTCACCCCTTTCTCATGATAGACATAAGCGGGCTGTGCAAAGAGAGTTGCAGAGAACAGAACTGCAATTACAA